>NZ_CAHJWJ010000014.1 GCF_903642285.1 Sphingomonas bacterium | reverse complement strand
ACGATGCGCGTGCGAGGATCCGCTATCGCCGCAAGAAGCTCGTCCGTCGAGGATGAGGCGTCGATCACGGCCGCCAGAGAACCGATCGTCGTTCGACGCTTCGTCCGACCCTCCACCTCCGTTAGGCTGTAGAGGTTGTCCTGTTCCGCCAGTGCTTCAAGCAAGGGCTTGTCCGAAAGCCGAAGTCCGGCGCCTACGATGCCCCAAGCGAGGGCCGCCGCATCCTCGTTCATGAGATCGTGCGTGTAGCGGGCCATGTGCGCTCGATGAAAGCCGCCCAGACCGATGTGGACGATACCTCGACCCAGTGATCCGGTGTCAAAGCTCGGCTTTTCGATGGCTGCCGGCAGGTACTGCAGCGCCTCTCTGCTAATCCGGATCATCGAATCCTTGCTCCCGCTACCGGTGATGGCATGTCGGAGACCTCGCTTATTCCGGCGTGGATAGGGTTTCGGCTCTTCATGTCGTTTCTACTCTGCGGTGCGATCGACGGCGCTCACCGTGAACCGGGGCGTTGACCCGGGGCGCAGCCCGGAAAGCTGGTTCGGATTTCAGTATGCGAACGGGTCCGCTGGTGGCCCAGCAAAGCCCGCTCGGCACACAAACGGGCCGCCCGCTCCGGGAACGGAGGTTTCAGGCGGCAACACTTCAACGCTGAACCCGACGGCGATCTTGTGCAGGATGGCGGCAGGATGAATCACGCGGGCTCGTGATGAACAGGTTGCGCCAGTTCAGACCGCCGAACGCACAGCTCGTTGGTCGGGCGCGTTCTACACTTAGTCTTTGGGTCATAGGCCGGCAACGATCTACCTTTCGATCCATACGCAGTCCGGGGGATTATTGGACTTACCACACACGACGCGCCGTCAGATCTTTCATAATCCGCGCATGGCCCCACTTATTTAAATTGTAACGCGACACCACCACGATGCCCACGACGGAAATTAGGGCCGCGCCGGGCCCCCCAACGAAACCAAGCCACATGATGGTTTGCGGCGGCAGCGCGGCTGCCGCTGCGCCTTGCTCCGCGAGATGAGGTGGAAAACGGATGAGCTGAAGTACTACGCCCGCAATCAGCACTCCGGCGCCGCTGGCTGACTTGGTCGCAAAAGACCAGCCCGCGAAGTAAAGCCCTTCTCGTCTTGTTCCAAATAAATGCTCGTGCTCGTCGGCAGCGTCAGGAATAATAGAAAGAAATGCTATAGCCGAGATTGCGAACGTGAGACCTGTACCTACTGCGAAGAAAACAAGAACGCCAGTTCGCGCGCCGCCAACTAGGTGTAACCATCCAAGTAGCTGAAGGGATACCGGCACCGCCTGACAAATCGCGCCACCAATCATGCCGAGCAGCAGCATAGTGCGTTTTTCGATCCGCGTGCTAATCGATCCGGCGAGTGGTGCGCCAAGCACCAGCCCGACGACAACCGCGAGTGACACGGCCTGCAACTGGCCCGAATTAAGTTGCCAAAAAAAGGTTCCAACATGAAGGGCTAATGCTTGACTAACCCCACTAGCAATATTGAGCAGCAGACTAGAAAAAAAGAGGATGCGGAATGTGCGATTGCGAAAGACTTCTGTGATTTCGCTGAACAGACGGACGTGGAGAGCTTCCTTCGGGACGATAGTCTCGTGCTGACGCTCTCGCGTTGCCAGTCCGACCCATGTAGCGATCAATGCGCCTACGAGTAAGAGGCCACTTAGAGTAAATGTGAGTAGTAAATATGCTGCACGGTGCGACACGCCACCCGGGCCCCGTAAGAACACTCCATAGCCTAACCCGATCACTGCGACTGTGCCCAAGATCCCTATCCCCCAGCGCCATGCTGCAATGGATGAACGTTCTGCATAATCATCGCTTATCTCCGCGCCAAGCGCCTGATAGGGAAGCGTGAACACAGAAAGTGATATTCGCAGAGAAACAGATAACAGCATTAACCACAGGAACAGTGCCGTATTGCCGAGCGTCGATGGCAAAGCAAACATCAGGTTGAAGGTCAATATCAGCGGGATCAACGATATAAGCATAAACGGCACTCGGCGGCCGAAGCGCGAGCGCCAGCCGTCCGAAAGCGACCCGATTAGCGGATCCATCACAGCGTCGATTATCAGCCCAGCACCGAGCGCAAGTCCGGCAAGACCGCCTGGCAAACCGCATACTGCCGTCACGTAGAACAGGACAAAGACATTCAGCATGCTGTTGACGACTAGATCGACCAGCTGGCCCGCCGCGTATCCAGCTTTCCGTCCCAACGGTAATGGTCCAAGTCGGATAACGTTGTGAATTCCCCGTGCGGCCGCGGTCCCAGGCGAGATTGCTTCATCCATTTCAATCAGTCCCACAGTGACCGTGTCCCAAGCTAACCAGGTTTTGGTTCCGACCATAGGCGCGGCGCAAGACTGAGTTTGGTGTGTAAAATCTAGTTCGGTTCCGAACCATATTGCGTAGCGACTCCGGGGCAGAAAAACGTTCACCGAGAAGGGCCGATAGGACGTCACATTCCTCGACAAACCGACCGATGCCAATCTGCTCGATGTACGAGACGGGTCCGCCGGTCCACCGGGGGAAGCCCCAGCCGAGGATCGCGCCTACATCGGCGTGGCGCGGATCGTCGAGGACGCCCTCGGCAAGGCAGCGCGCCGCCTCCACCGCCTGGCGATGCAGGAAGCGACGGCGCATCTCGCCGATCAGCTCGGGCGAGCTGCTTGCGACCGTCACCGGCCAGCGTTCGCCGAGGCCGCTCCAAACCCGCTTCGACCCGCTCGCGTCGTAGTCGTAGAAGCCGCGCCCGTTCTTGCGGCCGAGCCGGCCCGCCGCCATCAGCATGTCAACGACATCGTCCGAGCGACGCCGGTCGGCCGCGTCGCCGAGCAACAGGTGGCGCTGGCGTGCAATGCGGTCGACGAGATCGATGGCGACATCGTCGGTCAGCTCCAGCGGCCCGCGCGGCATTCCGGTCAGCCGGCCGACATGGTCGATCATCAGCGGCGCGATGCCGTCCGCGAGCATCTCCATGCCCTCGCGAATATACGTGTCGAAGACGCGCGAGGTGTAGAAGAACGGCGAATCGTGCGCGAGGATCGCGGTCTTGCCGATCTGCCGTACGAGATCGAGCGCCTGAGCGATCGCCGCCTGGCCAGTGGCCTCACCGATCACCACTTCGACCAGCTCCATGCGGTCCACCGGCGAGTGGAAGTGCATCCCGATGAAGCGCGACGGATCGGGGTGCGCCACCGCGAGTCGGCCGATAGGCAGCGTCGAGGTGTTGGTCGCGAATAGCGCGTCGGGCCCGAGATGAGCCAGCGCCTTCGCGGTTGCCTCCGCCTTGACGCTCACATCCTCGAACACCGTCTCGATCACCGCGTCGCTGCCCGTAACGGCGGCATAGTCGCCGCTCGGGCGGATGCGCTCCAGCAGCGTGCCGGCGCTTTCGCGCGAGGTCGTGCCCTTGGCGACGAGGCGGTCGAGCAGCTTGGTGGAATAGGCCTTGCCCTTCTGGGCGGCCTCGACGCTGACGTCGATCAACACGGTTTCGATGCCTGCCTTCGCGAGCACATGGGCGATTCCCGCACCCATCATCCCTGCGCCAAGCACCGCGACCTTGCGCAGCGGCCCCCGCTCGATCCCGGCGGGCCGGCTCTCGCCGCGCCGCAGCGCTGGCAGCGAACCGAACTGGGTGCGGATCATTGCACGTGCGGCCGGTGTCTGCAGGGTCGCGACGAAGTAGCGCGTCTCGATGACGATCGCGGCGTCCATCGGCACCTGCACGCCCTCATACACGGCGCGTGCAATGTTCATCCGGGCGGGATAGTTGCCGAGCCCCGACTTCGCCACGCCCGCCGCCGCCGCGATGAACTCGGCGTTGCCGCTCTCGCTGTACGGACCGCCGCCGGGCAGCGCGAAGTCCTTACGGTCCCACGGCGCAACCGGATCGCCATCGGCGAGGACCCAGGCCTTGGCCGCGTCCAGCTCCTCGCCCTTCGCCACGATCGCATCGATCAGTCCGAGCTCCAGCGCCCGCGCCGGGTTCAGCGTCGCGCCCTCCTGCAAGAGTGGCATGGCGCGCGCGATGCCGAGCAGCCGCCCGACTCGCTGAGTGCCGCCGCCGCCTGGCAGCAGGCCGATCGTCGCCTCGGGCAGCCCCAGTCGGATCGCCGGATCGTCGGCGACGACGCGGTGGTGGCAGGCCAGCGCCAGCTCCAGCCCGCCGCCGAGCGCCAGGCCGCCGATTGCCGCCGCCACCGGCTTGCCGCAGGTCTCGACCGCGCGCGCGACGCGGTTCGCCTTGAACAATGTGTCGAACACCGCGCGCTGCGCCGTCTCGTCCGCGGGGCGGACGCCGGCATAGTCCATCATCTCGCCGAGATCAGCACCGGCGCAGAAACCATTGTCCTTGCCCGAGGCGATCACCGCGCCGCGGATCGCGGGATCGGCCTTGACCTGCTCGACCAGGGCGGCGAGCGCATCCCAGCCGGCGGCGGTGAGCGTGTTCATCGTGCGCGTGGTGCAGTCGAACAGGATGACGGCCACGCCGTCCGCCCCGACCGTCATCGTGAAGTCGGCCATGGTCACTGCACCCGCTCGATCACGGTCGCGGTGCCCATGCCGGCTCCGACGCACAAAGTGATGAGCGCGGTCTCCTTGTCGGATCGTTCGAGCTCGTCGACCATCGTTCCCAGGATCATCGCGCCGGTGGCACCGAGCGGGTGGCCGAGCGCGATGGCACCGCCGTTCACGTTCATGCGCTCGTGCGGCACGTCGAGCGCGCGCATGGTGCGCAGGACGACCGAGGCGAACGCCTCATTCAGCTCGAACAGGTCGATATCGTCGGCGGTCATGCCCAACCGGCGCAGCAGCTTGGCGGCGACCTTCTCCGGCCCGGTCAGCATGATCGACGGCTCGGACCCGATCGAGGCCATGCCTTTGATCCGCGCGCGTGGCCTGAGCCCCATCGCCTCGCCCATCTCCCTGGTGCCGATCAGCACGGCGGCGGCACCATCGACGATCCCAGACGAGTTGCCGCCGGTATGGACGTGCGGGATGTCGCCCGCCTCGGGGTAACGCTGGCGGACGACATCGTCGTAATACGCCTCGCCCTGCGTCTTGAAGGCAGGTTTCAGCGCGCCCAGCGTCTGCATCGTCGTGTTGGGCCGCATATGCTCGTCATGGTCGAGCAGGGTCAGCCCGAGGATGTCCTTGACCGGCACCACCGAACGATCGAACCGCCCCTCCTTCCACGACCGCGCTGCGCGCCGCTGGCTTTCGACCGCATAGGCGTCGACATCGTCGCGGGTGAAACCGTCGAGCGCGCAGATCAGGTCGGCGCCGATCCCCTGCGGCGCGAAATAGGTCTTGAAAGCGGGCGTCGGGTCGGCCGACCACGCGCCCATATCGGAGAACATCGGCACGCGCGACATCGACTCGACGCCGCCGCCGATCGCCAGCGATGCCTCTCCCGACATCACCTTGGCGGCGGCGATGTTGCACGCCTCCAGTCCCGAGGCGCAGAAGCGGTTGACCTGCACGCCGGCGACCGTTTCGGCGTAATCGGCGTTGAGCACTGCGATACGGGCGATGTCGGCGCCCTGGCTAGCAAGCGGATTGACGCAGCCGAGCACGACGTCGTCGACCGCTGCCGTGTCGAGCGCGTTGCGGTCGCGCAACGCGACCAGCATCTGGGTCGCGAGGTCGAGCGAGGTCACGCCGTGCAGCGCGCCATCCTTGCGGCCCTTGCCGCGCGGCGTCCGTACCGCATCGAAGATATAGGCGTCGGGCATGTTGGTCCTTTCCCCGATCACAACGACCGGGCGATGATGGTGCGCATGATCTCGGACGCGCCGCCGTGGATGCGGTCGATCCGGGCGTCGCGGAGCAGGCGCGATATAGGATATTCGTCCATGTAGCCGTAGCCGCCGAACAGCTGCAGGCAGTCGTCGATCACCTTCCATTGCGTCTCGGTAATCCAAAGCTTGATCATCGCGGCGGTAACCGCATCGAGGTCACCCTTCAGGTGCCGGGCGACGCCGCTGTCGAGAAAGGCGCGCCCGGCGGCGATCTGGGTGCGGGCGTCGGCCAGCTTGAACTGGGTGTTCTGGAACCCGAACAGCGGCTGGCGGAAGGCATGACGCTCCTTGGTGTAGGCCAGTGTCAGGGACAGCGCGCGCTCCATCATCGCCTGCGCCATGGCCGCGATGACCAGCCGCTCCTGGGCGAGCAGGTCGCGCATCTGCTCGAAGCCCTGCCCCTCCTCCGGGCCGAGCAGGTTGGCGACCGGCACCCGCGCGCTCTCGAAGAACAGCTCGGACGTGTCCTGGGCCTCGCGGCCCATCTTGTTGAGATTGCGCCCGCGCATGAAACCGGGCGTCGAGGCGGCCTCGACCACCAGCATCGAAATCCGATCGCCCTCGGTCTTGCACGCGAGCAGGATCAGGTCCGCGGTCTGGCCGTTGGAGATAAAGGTCTTCTGCCCGTCGACGACGTAATCGTCGCCGTCGCGCACCGCGCGGGTGCGGATGCCGCGCAGGTCCGATCCGGCCCCCGGTTCCGTCATCGCCAGCGCCAGCACCAGCTCTCCCGACACCACCTTGGGCAGCCATTCGCGCTTCTGCTGTTCAGTGGCGAAATGGACGAGGTAGGGCGCGGCAAGCGCGCTGTGCACGGGGGCACCGAAGCCCTCAAGACCGAGCCGCCCGATTTCCTCGATCACTGCCAGTTCGTAGCGGAAGTCGGCACCGACGCCGCCATATGCCTCCGGCACCGATGGCGCGAGCAGGCCGGCAGCGCCCGCCCCCCGCCAGAAGTCGCGATCGACAACGCCTTGCTCGCGCCAGCGCTCAAGCGCTTCAGCCGGCGCGTGCCGCTCGAAGAACCGCGTGGCGGTGTCGCGGAACAGCGTTAGCGTGTCATCGTCGTCGCCAGCTCCGCTCTGCAATGCTGCGCCGGTCACGCCGCTCTCCCATTGAAAAGAAATTCGTGAGGCTCGGTATGTCGAGCTGTCGCAATGACGTCCCGACCGACAGATGAATGCCGTCTTCGAGCCAACGGCAACCATGTGGGACCGATGATCAGCATCAACCGTATACCGTGGCGGCCATCGGCATACCGTTCCAGAACGTCCGCAGGGCGGCATCCGGATCATCGGCGACGCCGCTCTCCTGCCCAAAGATCATCGTCGCGCGCCGCGATGCATCGAACGGCGGCCATGCCGCTTCGCCGCTACCCGGCTCGCCGGTCCTTGCGAAATTGATCAGGGCATGTGAGAAGAGCCGGGCAAGCTTGACTCCTTCCGGATGACCGGCACCCAGCAGCGGGTCCTGAAGGTTCTGGAAAGCCGCCGCCACGTCGGTGCCGTGAGCTGCCCCAAAGACGCCGGAGAAGCCCGGTGTCGTCCAGTCCCAACGATAGGCGTAAACCGGGGAGCGATCCACACCGGCCAGGAGCTCGGCCTGCCGGTTCGCGTAGCGGCGGAACCCGGCATCGGTAACGATTTCACCAAGCAGCAGGTAGGGGGATTTACCCGGACGGAAGCGCCCATAGAGTTCGAGCAGTGCGCCAGCGTGACCGCCATAGCGCTGCTCCACAATGTTCCGCATCGCCTCAAATGTCAGGGTATGATCCGGATAGAGAAATGCTCCGTCATCGAGCGTGGTACCGACGATCACGGGTACGTCTGCCGCGTGTCCGCTCATGATCGCTTCCTCCGGCTGAAGGGGAAGGGCGGCACCGAGTACGGGGTCGAACAGATGAAGCCCGCATTTTACGCTCGCCTCAAGGAGGGTCGTCCATGGAAGCGTCTGAAGCGTCGCGACATCCCCCTTGGCGAGCCCCAGCTCAGCCAGGAGTGCTGTTACGACCGCAGCGCCCTCATCCTTGGTCTTTACACGAAGCAGCGATCCGCTCTGGATGATGGCCCGAGAGAACAGCCCTTGCGCGGCGGGCATTGCGAACAAGCAACTTACCTTCCATCCACCACCGGATTGCCCGATGATCGTGACGTTGGACGGATCACCACCGAACTCTTCGATGTTTTCTCGGACCCATCGCAGTGCCGCGACGAGATCGAGCAGGCCCGCGGCTCCGGACATCTTGAAGTCCTCGGATGCGGTGAACTCGGTGAGGTCCAAAAAACCGAGCACATTCAACCGATGCGAAACGCTGACGACGACAAGGTCCCCTCGGACCGCGAGCTGACCACCGTCGTAAAGCGGCAAGCTGCCTGTACCTGCGCCAAATCCGCCGCCATGGAACGACACCAACACGGGCCGCTTTGCACCGTCGCGCAGCTTCGGCGTCCAGAGGCTCAGATTCAGACAGTCTTCGCTCATTCCCCCGACGCAGGAAGACAGATTGAACTGAAGCAGGTTCGCAAAGGTATTAAGAGGGTCGACAGGTAACTGCGGTGATGCGGCACCATAACCGAAGCACGGCCGGGCACCGCTCCACGGCTCGACCGGTCGGGGGGGCATGAAGCGGTTCGAGCCGGATGTCGGCGCTCCGTACGGGAGTCCTTTGAACGATCGAACTGATCCATGATCAAGACCGATCACTCGACCAGACGTTGTCTCCGCTTCACAGAGCACCTTATGACCATCCAGCATCGAACATCGCCCCTCGATCGGTCCTCTTCAAATCTTCAGACGGGCCTGGAGTCCGATCGTGCGGGGTCGGGTCAGGGAGACGTTCGCCGGCGCGCTCGGGACATAGAGGTCATTGGTTCGATCCCCATATATTTCGCCATGCGAGTTCAGGAGATTTTTCGCGTACACGCCGACCTCCAGGTTTGTCGTGACACCCACGGACAGGTCAGCGTCGACAAGGTTGAAGGCGTTTAGCCGGTAAGGGAGCACTGCGGTGCTGCCGACAAATCCGGAGTAGCGCGGGCCTTGATATCGGTCGCTGACACTCAATCTGGCTTGGTGTCCGTTGCCGAGATCGACAGAATAGTCAGCACCTACCGCGAACGCCCAACGGGGAGAAACCGGCAGGCGCGCGCCTTCATAGGTGATGCCGAGCGGCGGCGCTGTCGTGGTCAGTTTGGCGTCCGTGTACGACAGCGAACCATTCAGGCTTAGAGCATGACTGGCACGATAGCTGAGGGCTAGCTCGCCGCCCCGGATGCGGGCGTCGCCAGCGTTTGTGAGCTGAGCCACGCCCGAGACCACCGCAGTGACTTGAATCTTGGACCATTCGGTATCGTAGAGCGCCAAAGTTGCCTGCAACCGGCGATCGAGCAACGAAGCCTTTGCGCCGACTTCATAGGTCCAAAGCGTATCAGGTTGGTAACGTGGCTCCTGCGTGCCTCCGGCCACGACGTAGTTCGGTCCACCGGGGCGGAAGCCGTTTGCCACGCGGACGTATAGCGAAACGTCATCGTTGACCTTGAAGCGAGGGTTGATCAGATACGTCTTTGTGTTCTCTTTCGAAGCGGCGCCGATCGTATTGGTCGCATTAGGATTTAGCGGGTTTCCGAGAAGTCCTGTCAGACTTTCGGTGAAGCTTTGGGAATTGTGGCTGTAACGTATGCCTAAGGTCAGATCCAGCCGCGGTGTGAAGTGCAACGTGCCGTCTGCATAACCCGCAATCTCACGGTAGGTCGTGGGAATAGAGCCGGTAAAGATTGGGAAACCGAGGAGCAAACCCCTCGGATCACCCTGGTTGAGCACCGTCACCGCCGTTCCGGCTCTCTCGTCTGTGTAGTAGACGCCGACGACCCAATCAAACACCCGACCTGGATTCGAGACGAGTCTCGCCTCTTGGGTAAACTTCTTCAGGTTCACCTCGAGATTGTCGCGGTAAGGATTGACGCCAAGCGGCCCGAATCCAAGTAGCGTCCCGAACAGGCCTGAATAAATAGTACTGATATCAAGAGCACTTGAGAGTTGCTCGCGTTGGTATGATGTGATTGAGGTCAATTTGGCAAAGCCCACGTCCAGATTCACGGTGCCGTAGACAAGCTTGATCGACTGATCGTTCCGTTGCGGAAGGGTGTAGCTCTGCTGGTAGGTCCCCTCGCCCGGTGTCAAGGCGTGAGTGATCGGGTCACGATCAACCGAGTTAATACCTTTGTTGACGATGTCTTCCGTAAGGCCAGTGACTTGGACATCCAGATCGGGTGTGACCTGAGCAAGCAGCGAAGCCCGAGCGGCAATGACCCGGTTGTCGCCTTGGTTCTTCAGTCCCAGAACGGGATCATCGGCAAAGCCGGTGTCATATTGCTGGACGACGCTCGCCCGGAAGGCGAGTCGGTCCTGAACAAGGGGCATGTTGATCATGCCGCGGCCGCTGGTGTTCGTGCCGCCGTGGTCGGTCGATGAGACCTCACCCTCGAGTCGTGCCGCAGGTCGATCTAACTGGGGCCTTGCCGTGATGTACCGGATCGTCCCGCCTAGCGAGCTTGCGCCATATAGCGTCCCTTGTGGGCCGCTCAGCACCTCGATCCGGTCCAGATCGAAGGCGTTGATACTCAACTGGCGTTGACCTTGACCGAAGCCGCTCGAGCTGTTCAGCGGGACGTCATCGAGGTACGCACCCACCGCGTTAGATTGCTGCGAGCCGGTCGTAACCCCGCGCACGACGATCAGGTTCGAGCCGGGAGTATCGGATTGAATATTGAGGCCTGGCACAAACCCGACGAATTCGTCCAGTGATCTGGCGTTCCGCTTCGACAGGTCTTCACCGGTTAACGCCGTTATCTGTTCCGGCACGTTGCGTATTGACTCCGAGCGTCGACTCGCCGTGACGATGATATCCTGACCATATTCCGGCTGATTCGTGGTCGTGGGGGGCGTCGCCACTGGGGTGGTGCTCTGATCCTGCGCCCAAGCCGGCATAGCTGGAACCAGCATCACCATATTGCCGCAAAGCAAAGCCGTTCTCAGGTTTATCTTCACTGTCCCCTCCTTCGCAATCTTGCTGATTTGCGACAGCTTCTCGATGGGCTGCCGTTAAACGCCGTTCTTCCCGCACTGACAGCACAGGTTACCCGGCGGTCGATAACGCTACTCTTGGTTCGATGCAAGGGCGTTGTTGTCGCCATCAATCCACCGGCACATAATTTAGGCATGCCGCGGCGTGCGCTCTCAGGATCTCCAGCGCCCAAGTGCAGCCGCTGCTCCTCGGCAGCTTGCATGCCTCGGCGTCCTTTATGGAGCGATGGTTCCCTCACGATATGCTGAGTTCCCAGGCGATAGCTATAAGCGTCGAAACCGGTATCGTGCGGCGGGCCGGCACCAAGTTTACATAGTGCCCGGCTAGGTCTCAGCGGACCGGGCTGCATCGGCCATGCCGTCCTTGTGCGCTTCAGAAGGTTGTGGGAATTCGATGACTAGAGCCTCAAAACAGTCTCCTTGGGCAAGTACGAGGGATCGTGACGCGGAGCGCGAGGAAAAGATCGAGGCGCTTTTGGATGCGGCAGCTGCAGCCTTTAGTGAGAACGGCTACCACCGTACGTCGCTCGGGAGCATCGCAGATAGGCTCGGCATTACAAAGCCAACCCTTTATTATTACTGCTCTGGTAAGGAGGACCTAATGATGAAGGTATCCTCGCGTGGGCTCGATCGAATACTAAGCGACGTTGGTGCGGACATTCACTCCTCCGGGCTCGACCAGTTGCGGGCAATGTTGCGCCGCATGGTGGAATGGGTGGCGACGGACTCCGGGAAAACGACCGTCCTGTTGAACGACTCCGACTTAAGTGAGCCGAACTCCACGGAGGTGGTGCGACGAAAGCGAGCGATTGACCGGCAAATCAGGACATTGCTCGCTAAGGGGGTGGCGGACCATTCGATAGCGCCCTGTGACGTCCGCCTGAGCGCCTTGATGTTGGCGAGCGCAATCAGCGGCATCGCCCGATGGTATAAATCAGGGTCGGACCTTAGTGCTACGGCGCTCAGCGAGATTTTCGTTAACCAGTTGACCATGGGCCTCAAGCCACGCGAGTAGCGAAATGCAGCTTGCGACCGGTGGGTAACCAGGCTACCGAATAGCACTAACCGGGGCTGATCGACGAATCGCGCGCTGACGAATGTAGCTCGCTACTCGCTGGCGGGGCGACCCGCAGACCTCGGTGAAGGAAAAAACGGGATAGGAGTCTGGATGAAAGAGCAGCTTCGAATAGACGGCAATGGTCGAGCTGAAAGCAGTCTCGGAGCGCTGGTCCTGCCCAACGCGGCTGGAATAGTATTTGCCTGAGCCGGAAAGCGCACATTCGCCGACGCTCGATAACTGCACATCCCGGCCACAAGTCCGATTAACCGCACCAAATCGCTGATCCCGATCCCAATGAGAAAGTAACGAACGCAATGGCTCTTGGCCGCTCGCCTTGGATCGATGACGAACTCGCGATGCTTCAGGAGCACGTGGCTCGCTTCATCGAAGCGGAGTTTACGCCGCATGTTCCTCGCTGGCGGAAAGATCGAATGATGGATCGCGCGGCCTGGCTAAAGGCAGGAGAGGCGGGGCTCCTGTGCGCCAGCATACCCGAAATCTATGGCGGTGGGGGCGGAAGCTATGCGCACGAGGCTGTCATTCATCAAGAAATGACACGCGCTGGTCACGGAACGGGCTTCGGAGTAGGCAACAGCACCAGTTCTGCAGTGGTCGCGCATTACATCCTCGCATACGGCACGGAGGACCAGAAGCAGCGTTGGCTGCCGAAGATGGCACAAGGCGAGTTGATCGGCGCGATCGCCATGACCGAGCCGCAGGGTGGCTCGGACCTCAAAGCCCTCCGAACCACGGCTAGACGTGTCGCCGGCGGCTATCAAATCAATGGGCAAAAGACGTTTATCAGCAATGGCCAGAACGCTAACCTGGTCACGGTCGTCGCGCGAACCGGGGACGAACCAGGCGCAAGAGGTCTGTCTCTGATTGTCGTGGAAACCGATCAGGCGGATGGCTTCAGGCGGGGACGTAACCTCGACAAACTCGGGATGCACACGCAGGATACGTCCGAGCTATTCTTCGACGACGTATTCGCCCCTAGTTCGAACCTTATTGGGGAATTACCGGGTCAAGCATTCTCCCAGCTTATGCACGAATTGGCGTGGGAGAGGATGTTGGTCTCGCTTGATGCTACCGTCAACATGGAGCGCGCCGTCGAGTTGACCGTCGATTATGTGCGGACACGCAACATTTTCGGCAAAACATTAATGGACTTTCAGAACACACAATTCGTACTTGCCGACGCCAAGACACAAGCGACTGTAGCGCGCACCTTCGTCGATGGTATGATGGTGCGGCTGCTGGCGGGTGAACTCGATGGGCCTACGGCGGCCATGGCGAAGCTTTGGACGACCGAGACCCAGTGCCGCGTCATCGATGCATGCCAGCAGCTCTTCGGCGGATACGGCTACATGAGCGAGTATCCTATCGCTCAGCTTTTCGCAGATGCCCGTGTCTCGCGCGTTTACGGCGGAGCAAGTGAGATTATGAAGGTAATCATCGCGCGCGCTCTCTGAAACGCGGCGCGAGGGAAGGATATTGAAGCATGACTGTGAAGGTTAGAGTAGCTGGAGTGGGAATGATCCCGTTCACAAAGCCTGGTCAGAGCGAAGATTGGGATGTCATGGCCGAGAAGGCTGTTCGGTTGGCACTCGCCGATGCGGGAGTGTCGTACGATCAGGTCCAGCAGGCGTATGTCGGCTATGTCTATGGAGACTCAACTGCAGGCCAATCCGCTTTGTATCGCGTCGGGGTCACTGGCATCCCGATCGTCAACGTCAACAATAATTGCTCGACCGGGTCGACCGCCTTGTACTTGGCGCGGCAAATGGTCGAAGCGGGAGTGGTGGACTGCGCGTTGGCCGTCGGCTTCGAGCAGATGTTGCCGGGCGCGTTGGGCATGGTTTTCAACGATCGAAAGCGGACCCTCGACTATCACCTGACAAAGCAGGCCGAGATGCAAGCAATCGACGACACATCGCCAATGGCTGCTCAGCAATTCGGCGGCGGAGGGGTCGATTATCAGTCCAAGTACGGTGCCAGCGACGACACGTTCGGGCTGATAAGTGTTAAGGCCCGGCGCCACGCGGCCAACAACCCCTTGGCGTTGTTCCGCAACCCGCTGACGCTTGAGGAGGTGATGGAGTCGAAGCATCTCTATGGCCCAATCACGCGCTATCAGGCCTGCCCGCCGACCTGTGGCGCTGCCGCTGCCGTGCTGGTCTCTCCCGCCTTCGCGGCGAAGCACAACCTCGATGCCAAGGTAGAGATCGTCGCGCAGGCGATGACGACCGACTTCCCGAGCGCGTTCGAGGAGCGCTCGATGATGAAGAACATCGGCTATGACATGAGCAAGGATGCCGCGCGCCAGGTATATGAGGCGGCGGGCGTCGGGCCGGACGACATCCCCGTCGTCGAGTTGCACGACTGCTTCACCGCCAACGAGCTGATCACCTATGAGGCGCTAGGTCTCTGCGGCGAGGGCGGTGCCGAGCGGTACATCCGCGACGAGCAAAATACCTATGGCGGCAAGCACGTAACCAATCCTTCGGGCGGCTTGCTGTCGAAGGGGCATCCGCTCGGCGCAACCGGACTGGCTCAGTGCTACGAGCTGACCCAGCAGCTGCGCGGGGCGGCCGACAAGCGTCAGGTGGAAGGCGCTCGCTTCGCTCTCCAGCATAATCTCGGCCTGGGCGGCGCGTGCGTGGTGACGCTCTACGGCAAAACGGCCTGATCTCGGATGCCGATCGATCGTGCCAAGCATCTCGGCGTCGTGTCCGAACCACGCACCGTCGACGTCGAACGTGGCTTTCTGAGGTTCTTCGCGCATGCGACGAACGAGACGAACCCGCTTTACACCGACGACGACGCAGCGCGCGCCGCCGGTCACCCAGCCGTTCTGGCTCCTCCCACCTACCTTTTCTGCCTCTTCAACAGCGCTCCGGCAAAACGCGGGAATGTGTTCGATCGCGAGGGAGGCATTGGCGTGGACATGGCGCGGGTCCGCCACGGCGAACAGAAATACGTCTATCACAAGCCGGTCTACGCCGGGGACAGGCTGACGCTGACGACGGCGACGAGCGACATTTACGAGAAGCGCGGGGGAGCGCTCGAATTCATTGTCCAGGACACGCGCGCCGTGAATGCTGCCGGCGAGCTGTGCATCGAGATGAGCGCGACGACGGTGATCGTCAATGGATGAGTTCTCACCAACGCTTGCGGCCATGCAGCCGGGCGACCACTTCCCGGACTATGTTCAGGGACCGATAACGCGCGCTACGCTTGCCCTGTTCGCGGGCGCGTCGAACGACTACGTGCCCCTGCACATCGACAGCGACTTCGCGAAGGCCGCGGGCATGGACGACGTGTTCGCTCATGGCATGCTGTGCATGGCATATCTTGCCCAAGCCTTGGTCCAGTGGGTCTCCAGCGACGGTCTCAGGAGTTGGAGCGTCCGCTTTACGGCAATCACCCCGGTCCACGCGACCGTGCATTGCCGAGGTGAGCTCGTCGAGATCCTCGACGAGCGGGAAGGCCGTCTAGCGCGGCTGAAGATCGGGGCTTGGGCTGACAAGAACCTGCAGACGCTCGACGGCGAAGCCGTCGTGCTTCTGCCATCGTAAAAAAGGGACTGAACCATGGGTAAGCTTTTGGGCAAGACCGCTATTATATCAGGCTCGGGCCGGGGCATCGGGCGTGCTCTCGCCCTGAAACTAGCTTCGGAGGGGGCCAGCGTCGTCGTCAATGACCTCGACGAAGCGCCGGCGGCCGAGGTTGTGACCGCCATTGAGACGGCCGGTGGCCGCGCGGTTTCATGTGTCGGAAATGTCACCGAGGAGGATTTCGGCGAGCGATTTGTACAGACCGCTCTGCGCGAGTTCGGCGGCCTCGACATCATCGTCAACAACGCCGGCTATACGCGCGATGGGGTCATCCAGAAGCAGACAGATGAGCAATTCCAGTCGATGCTTGATGTCCATCTGATCGCGCCGTTCCGCATCCTGCGAGCCGCGGCCGAGCCGATCCGCACGCTCCAAAAGCAGGAAGCGGCGGAAGGACGCGAGGTCATCCGCAAGGTGGTCAACATTTCGTCGATGACGGGTACCAACGGCAACGCGGGTCAGGTGAACTACGCGGCGGCAAAGGCGGGGTTGGTGGGGGTTACAAAGACCCTGTCCAAAGAGTGGGGCCGCTACAAAGTCTGTGTGAACTGCGTCGCCTTCGGCTTCATCGAAACGCGCCTGACCAAGGCGAACGATGATCCAGCGACGCAGATCGAGATCGAAGGGCGGAAGATCCAGGCCGGTGTTCCAAGCGCCATGCTCGACACCTTGAAGACGATGGTGCCGCTCGGACGAGCAGGCACCCCAGAGGAGGCCGCCGGCAGCATCTATCTCTTCTGTATCCCGGAGAGCGATTACGTGAGCGGCCAGGTGCTTATCGTGGGCGGCGGCATCAATACCTGACGCTGCTGTGGATGATGCGAACCGTTTGCAGCGGAGATATGGGATCGACTTGAGAGGCCCTCGGCACAGGTGAAACCTCCTGCCTCACCTCCAGACCTGACCTGTCTTAATCATGAAGAGGCAACGCATGTACTCCGGCATCGACAATCCGAGCACTTGGTTGCTTTCAAGGGTAATCGCCGAGCAGGCTCAGGCGAAGGGCGACGCGCGAGCGGTGTCGATGGTGAACGGCGAATTCCTGTCCTACTCTCAATTGGCCGATAACGCCGCGCAGGTGGCGGGAATGTTGGCAAGCATGGGCATTGGACCGGGGGACCGCGTCGCCATTCTGGTCCCGAATTCGCTTGACTTCATCCGAGCTTGGGCTGGGTTAGAGCGTCTTGGCGCAACATGCGTATTTCTGAACCCAGAACTGATGGGTCAGTTTCTACTTCATCCGCTTCGTGACTCCGAACCGCGCGTTCTCATCGTCGATCATTCTCTTGTTAGACGCCTTGCGGGACTTGGAAGAGACCTGCCGGAATTTGAACAGATCCTGATCGTCGGAGATGGGGAAGGCGTCTCGGATGTGGGTCTGCCCTTTGATGCCTGGCGTAGCGCTGCGCGATATGAGGGTCCGTTCGCCGCCTCGACGGACATCGCTGGTATCATGTATACCTCGGGAACGACCGGCGCTCCCAAGGGTGTCCTCATGCCGCACGCCCACTGTTTTCTGTTCAGTCTTGGTAGCGTGGAGAATGTCGGCATCACGGCGGACGATCATTATTACATCTGCCTTCCGCTCTTTCATGTCAATGCGTTGATGATACAGTTGGGTGCCGTCCTTATAGCGGGCGCTACCGCTACATTGGCGGAGCGGTTCTCAGTGTCCTCCTGGCTGAACGACATCCGTACTAGCGGCGCAACCGTCACGAATACGCTCGGCGTCATCAACGCGTACATGGCCGCCCAACCGGAAACCCCTGGAGATCGAGATCATCGCCTTCGGCTCCTTTCTACCGCACCAAACCACCCCGATCACGACCGGATGTGGCGTCATCGCTTTGGTATTCGCGAGGTGATGAGCGGATTTGGCATGACGGAATGCAACATTCCGCTTTTCGTCGATTTGAAAGACCCGAGACCAGGGACATGTGGAAAGGCCTGGTCTAAATATTTCGAGGTCGAGATCCAGGACGCCGGCACCGGCCTACCGGTCGCTACCGGTGAGATCGGTGAAATCGTGGTTCGTCCACGCGTGGGCCAGGCATTCATGGCCGGCTATCACAATCAGGCGGAAAAGACGGTCGAGGCGTGGCGTGGTCTCTGGTTCCACACCGGTGACGCTGGGCGGGTCGACAAAGAAGGTAACTTCACCTTCGTCGACCGCATTAAGGACTGTATCCGTCGCCGAGGCGAGAATATTTCGGCCGTCGAGATCGAGAACATCATGTCGCAACTGGCGGGTGTGGTCGAGGTTGCGGCTTATGCCGTGCCATCAGAAGCGGCTGGCTCCGAAGATGAGATCATGCTGGCAATCATCCCAGATCCGGGATCACCTGCGACCAGCGCCTCAATAAGATCGCATGCTCGCGATCACATGCCGCGTTTCGCCCAGCCCCGCTTTGTGGAGTTCATGAAGGCTCTTCCGAAAACAGCGACCGAGAAGGTCAAAAAGCTTGAGCTCAAAAAGGCGGGTGTGACGCCCTCGACTATCGATCTCAATCAGATCGATTGAATGAAAGTCGCGGAGAAGACGGTTACACGTTATTATCGGCAGCTGGTCTACGAACAGCCTGCGACGCATGTGGCCGGGATCACGCTTGAACGACACCGCGGCAACCGTAGGCATATTCCCGTCCGTTCATTAGGGCTAGAGCGGTTTCTGATCATTCTGCATCGTATCCTGCGGCAGCGAAGTAGTTCGGCCGTCGAAACGCTCCTCGAGACGGTGGAAAAGATAGGTCAGAACGGGCGCGACGACGCCGGCCTGTCCCATCAGCGCTTCGGTCTCGAAGCACTGGATACGGCCAAGCACGAGATGCTGTTCGGCCGCGTCGAGGAGACGGCCATAGGGGCCATCGAGCGTATAGGCCGTGAGCGCGGTGCGCAGCGCATTCGATTGGAGCAGCATGGCGAGCCCGGTCAGCGTGCGTTCCTCTGGGCGAGGTTGAGCGTGTGAACCAGCGGCTGGCGCACATTCGCGTAAGCCTGACCTGGCAGCGATGACAGCCAAGTCTCGACCGCGTTGACGCCTTCGCGCTTGGCCGTGAAGCCGAGCCCGTTGACGATGCGCTCGACCGCGCGAACCTTGTCCTCGGCATGGTACGATCGGGGTCCGACACCGTGATCGTCGTGGTCAGGTAGCCGAAGGCGAGAATGTCGGCGCCGAGCGCCTGAAGCGCAAGATCCGCATCGACCACCTTGTTGTCGGCGTCGCTGTCGAGAAGCTGGGCCGGCTGGTTGTACATCACCTCGCGCAGTAGCGCGGTGATCTACTTGCGCTTGTTGAACCATTGCCGGCGGAGCTTGGTCAGCGTCTTGGTCGCGTCGGTCTTGTCGAGCGCGCTGAAGCGCGTGACCCAGCGATATTCGAAATTCTGGTCATTGAGCGCATCGAGGATGCTGGGCCGACTGACGTTCGGGAAACCGAGCACGGTCAGCGTGCGCAAATGCCGATTGCCGAGCTTCGGCTCCAGCCCCCTACCAGCGGCGTGTCGGTGAGCAACGCATCGAGGTAGATCGGTGTCTCCGGCACGGCGACCGGGTGGCGACGACTGGAAATGGTATCGTGGAGATAGGTCAGCGTTTCGGCGTCGCTTAAGGCCCGTACCTCGGGCATGAAACCGGACAGGAGGTCGAGCACGCGGTCGGTCTCGGCGACGAAGCCGGCGAGGCTGGCGCGCCAGTCCCGGCCCTTCGCGTCGTCGGGCTGCTCGACCAGCGTGCGTCCCGCCGCGTCGCTGCTGTCGGCGGGCGGCAGCCAGGTCAGCGTCCCATGGAAGCGGCTCTCGAAATGCTGGCCCTCGGCTTCGAAGCCGGCGCGCCGCTCCTGGTCGACGAGCCACGAGGCGGCATCAGGAAACGCAGCTTCCGGATATCCCTTCTGGCGCAGGTGGCGCAGTAGCACGGGCATGAAGTCCGGATCGCGGCGGGCGGCGAAGACCGCGATGCTGTGACCAATCGCCCAGATGGCGATCCCGACCAGCCATTGCTGCAAGCCGAGACCCAAAGCGGCGGCGATCGTCCCGTTGATGATCGCGATGCCGGCCCCGACATCGCGCCGCTGGTCGCGGGCGTTGTGGACGAACGGCTGGTCACCTCTCACTGGTCCGACGTGCTCCGGTTCCCTGCAGGTCATGGACGCGACCACTCGCTGGTTCGTGACGCACTTGTGACCGACGCCGCCCCCTGTTGACGAAGTCGGCTGATTGCGTGAACGATCGTAACGGGATCGCTCCCTGCCGGTCCGTTCGCGGTGGCGAAGACCCACACTCGGACGCTTAGGCCCGCTTGAGCACTCCCCGGATCGGACGCCGGTTCATCTGAGGCACACGACGGGTCCGTATCGCGCCGGGCAGGTCAGGCGCCCGCTGCCTTGCGCTGCGCGTTTTCCACCTGCTGGCCAGCGTGGAGCAGCGCGGCCTCTGCCGCGAGCCGCGGATCGCGCTCGATCATGCCCCAATAGTAGAACGCGCGGTAGGCGGAGCCGTAGCTCATCGTCTTCAGGTTGCCCTGCGGCCCGCGCTCCTGACCGAACCCGGTGCGGGTGTTGCCGGTCTGGTCCACCGTGCCGTCCGGTCGCACCCGCGCCGCGAGCCAGGCGAGCCCGCGATCCGCCATCGGCCGCATCGCCGCGCGCAGCGGCGCGTCGGCGACCAGCGTGTAGTAGGTGGCCGCGAACAGCAGGCCGACCGCGTGGTAGCTGGTGTCGGAGCCGCCCTTCTCCGGGTTGAACCCGCTCGGGTCCTGTCGCGCCAACCCGCGCTCGACATAGCCGCGCGAGGCAGCGATCAGCGCCGCGTCCCCGGTCAGCAGCCCGGTCTCGCCGAGCGCGTCGGCGTCGAGGTAGAAGCGATGCGTATAGGGCGCATCGTGCGCCTGCCCCGGGGCAGCGTTGGCGGGTGCCACCATCCAGCGCGCCGCCTGGTGCAGCCGGGGTGCGACACGCTCCACCCATGCCTCGTTCGCGGCCGCCATGTCGGACGCGCGCAGCAGCAGCGCGGCATGCGCGGCCGCCTCCACGAAGAAGGACGCGCTGTGGAAACGTTCCGGGCAGTCGAACGAGCCGTCGGGCCGCTCCTGCGCGAAGCCCCAGTCGAAGATCCGCTCGCCGCGCTCGACCACGTCCTGCCGGTGGTGGCCGATACCGGCGATCACCGCATCGATGGCGTAGCGCTGCTCCTCGATCAGCCAACGGTCGCCCCGTCCCGCCTCCCACGCTCGGTTGAGCGGGCCGTAGGCACCGTCGGGCGCCTGCTGGTCCGCCGCCCTCTCGGGATGCGCGTAGGCCATGCCCTGCAGGAACGCGCTCGTCTCGAACGCGAGGTCGCCGGCAATGCCGGCGTGCCACAGCGGCAGCGCGGTCCCGGGCTGCGGCGGCACAGCGGCTGAGGTGAGCAGTAGAAACGGCAAGGCGTAGCGGGCGAGTAGCATGACGACGAGCCTCCTTTCACCGGGCTAGCGCAATCAATCAGTCCGCAACCTGAACGGCCCTCGGCAGCGGCGCGCCCGGATCCGCTCCGGACGGAGCGAAGCCAGTCGTCGCGACTAGAGTCCGGCTCGGTTCTGCCCGCACCAGCCCGGCAGGCTCGCGGCCGCGTCGCCCTTCGCGAGCGCCAACGCGGTGGCGAGCGCCTTGGCAGGGTCGTCATCGACCAGCTCGCGGTCGACACGGTGACGCAGGAAGTCCGCCCAGAGGAACTCCGCGAACGGCTTGCCGCTCTTGGCAACCCCGCCAGCGCGAATGAGATCGCCGACCAGGCTGCGATAGGGATCGTCGGCGAGGTCGGACAGGTGCTTGGGGATCGCCTCCAGCTTGCAGCGGTGTCCCTTGGCGTCGTAGGCGTGACACCAGGCGCTGTTGTCGAGGAACGTCCAAAATTCGCGGCGGGCTAGGCTCGACAGGTCAGCAAGGATGTAGACCGCGACGCCGCCGGCCTTCTCCTCCAGCAGCGCCCGCGCGAAATGGTGATGGTCGACGATGTAGGTCCGGTCCTTGGGACCGATTACCGCCGGCAGCACATGGCGGCGGAGCAGGCGGGAGCGCCCCTTCTCGTCCGCCTCGCGCCAGTGCCGCCGCTTCTGCTCGACCTCGCGCAGCCCGACGGTCATCTGGGTCGGCCGCAGCTCTTCAACTTGGATCCCGATCGGCACCGAATTTGCCATGCGTTTGTCCTCCTCTTGGCCGTGCTCCCACGACATGCTGGCCCATGACGGTCATCTATCGGGTCTGACCTCGCCCGAGTGCAACATCGCCGTCATCTTCGACGAGCCCTTGATCAGGGCCATGGCGGCGTAATGTTAAACCGCCCGCCCACACACGGAAATCCTGACAGTCCTCGAGCTTCGCGTTGAACGGGAGCTATTGATGCTGAGTCGAGATCGCCGATGTCGTAGCGCTGTGAGACCGAGAAGCAGACGTTCAGCGGTCCTTTCGCGATGCCCAACTTCCAACATCTGTTCATTGGCACTGATTCTCAACTTGGCTGTTCGAAGGGCAACGTATTGCGCTCGGTTTGCCGGCAGCGGTCGCGATACCCGGAAGGATCATGTCCATGCTAGCAAACAGCTGCGCGCAGTCGCCATGGTTAGGCAGGCGCGCCGCGACCCGACGTCCGAACATGCGCCATGCTGGAACGAGTTCGAGCCACTGGTCGGCAACGGCGCGCAGGGCCGTAGTCCAGGTCATGCCGGCCCCATAAGGCGCGAGCGCACGGCAAATAGGGCGGGAAGCCCGAGAATGGGCGCAAAAGAGCGATGACAGCGTCGAATCGGACTCCATCCCGGGCTGTATTGCGAAGTCTCGCCCCGACAGTTACGTTCCTTCGACTCAGATAAAGGTGCGCGCAGATGACAATCAGAGCGTGGTCAAAGTTGGGGCTTGGCACTCTGGCATTCGCGACCGCGATGCCAGCTATCGCACAGCAGGCAACCGCGCCCAAATATGGCAAGTTCGGCGTTGACCTGACTGCTGAGGATCCCGCCATAAAGCCGGGCGATGACTTCTGGTCGTTCGCCAATGGCGGCTGGGACAAGCGTACACCCTTCCCCGCCGATCGCCCAATGGCTGGCGCGTTCATCGACGTAGTGGATGGGATCGACATTCAGGTTCGCTCGATCCTGGACGACGTATCGGCCCATTCGGCAACGTTCGGGCAGGTCGGCCAACAGGTCGGCGGGTTCTACGCCAGCTGGATGAACACCGCCGCGCTCGAGCGCAAAGGTGCGGCACCCCTCTCACCGTATCTCCAACGCATAGCGGCCGTGAGGAACACGTCCGACCTTCAGGTGCTATTCGCCACGCCTGGCTATGCAACCCCGGTGGATGTCAACGACACGCCCAACCTGGCGGATCCGACACGTTACGTTGCAGCCGTATCGCAAAGCGATCTCGGCATGCCACGCGATTATTTCATCAAGACCGGCGCGCGCTATGATGCGTACCGAACCGCCTACCGCGCCTTAATACAGCAGATGCTGACGCTTGCCGGCATCCAGGATGCAAGCGCCAAGGCCGAGGGGATCTTCGCCCTGGAGACCGCAATGGCCAATGCGCAATGGTCGCCCGAGGAACTGCGGGACATTCCGCGCATGAACGATCCAGAGACGCTTGCCGGCCTGAAGGCCAAGGCGCCCGAGTTCGACTGGGCGCTGATGCTCAAGACCAGCGGCTTCGATGCCTCTCCACAAATCCTCATGGCTACCAATTCCGCCATCACGGCCCTGGGCAAGATTTTCGCTTCGACCCCGCTTCAAACCTGGAAGGACTATCTGGCGTTCCGGTTCATCGCCAGTAATGCCCCGTATCTGTCCAGCGCGTTCGACACGGCTCATTGGCAGTTCTACTCGCACACGCTTTCCGGCACACAGGCACAACGCGAGCGCTGGAAGCGCGGCGTAGCACTGCTCGATAAGCAAATGGGCGAAGCGGTCGGCCAGATCTACGTGAAGCGTTATTACCCGCCGACCTCCGAAGCCAAAATGGGCGAGCTGATCGAAGACTTACGGGCCGCTTACAAGGAGCGGTTCGACGCATCGACGTGGATGGATGCGAAGACCAGACAGGCTGCACTGGTCAAACTCGCGGCGTTCGATCCGCGGATCGGCCATCCCGTCAAGTACATCGATTACTCGAGCCTGGTCATCGACCGGGACGACCTGCTCGGCAATGTCATCCGTTCAGAAGAGTTCCAGCATCGTCTTGACCTTTCGCGCTTTCCCAAGCCCGTGGATCGCGGGTTGTGGGAAATGACACCGCAGACGTCGGATGCTTACTACAACGCGCAGACCAATCAGATCACCTTCCCGGCCGGCATCCTACAACCGCCGATGTTCGACCCCAATGCCGATGCCGCCGTCAATTATGGTGCCATCGGTGCCGTAATCGGCCACGAAATGGGCCACGGCTTCGATGACCAAGGAAGCCAGTTCGGCCCTACGGGCAAGCTCGAAAACTGGTGGACCGACGATGCGAAGAAGGCATTCGAGACCCGAACTGCAGCGCTAGCTGCACAATATAGTACGTTCGAGCCGGTGCCGGGCGTCAAGCTCAATGGCAAGCTGACATTGGGCGAGAACATCGGAGATCTTGGCGGCGTGGAGGCGGCGTATGCTGCGTTCCAGCGGTATCAGGCGCGGCATGGGAAGGCGCCCGTGATCGGGGGCGTGACAGGCGATCAACGCTTCTTCCTCGCGTATGCGCAAGCATGGCGAATGAAATTCCGCGAAGATTTGCTGCGTCAAAGTCTCGCGAGCAATCCGCACTCACCACCCAACGATCGGGTAAACGGCGTCATCCGCAACGTTGATGCTTGGTATCGAGCGTTCAACGTAAAGCCGGGCGACACTCTCTACCTCGCGCCTGAGCAGCGGGTGCACATCTGGTAATCGGACGTAATTGAGAATCCGTCGTATTAAACAGTAAGACCCATAGTCGGCCGCTCAGCGGTACCACGGCGTTTTTCGATATTCGCCTTTCGTTCATCGACGCGTCGGCGGCAGCTTCGCGCCTTCATCACGTTCGTTCGGCTTGATTCAGCGCTGCCCTTAAACCTGCCATTCCTTGATCGAGCAGCAAGCTGGCGGCTTTGAACAACCTACTTTCCCACGGATCTGCAGACGGCCGTCCGCTCGCCATGCGCGTCCAGCGTGGCAAGTGCCGCCTTGGCCTCTTTCGACAGGCACTACGGCAGCCGCACCGTGCCACGCTCGTTGACGACGAGGAGCAGCGAGCGGTGAGTGAAAGGGCTCGTGTCCGGGTTTCAGCGCCCTGACGAGCACGCTCAGCAGCCGGGCGAACCAGTACCTCGATCTTCCCATCGCGCCCTGTACGGGTACCGGGTGCGCCCCCGGCATGCTGAGGAGCAACGGTGCGGACGGCCGCGGAGCGATCGGCGGCTCCTTTGGCGGTGAACTTCAGCTGAAGGCGGGCGACGGCGTCCAAATCCTCGACAATTTCAACGTAACCCGCGGCATCGTCTTCAACAACGCCCTCTACAGCTCACCGATTAATCCGCAGAGCCTGCAGTCCTTCGTCACGCTGCGCCAGACCCAACTCAAGCTGACCGGTATAACCGGGATCACTGCGTCGCTTACCACGGACGGCTCGGCCGTCCCGCTGGCGCAGAACGTGCTGGAGGCCGAGACGCGCTACCTGCGGCAGGCATTTCACGACGCCTCGAACGAGATACATTTGAGCGTTGACGTCTTCCCGGGCAATACGGTCACGTTTGGTCATAAGATTTCGATCTACGACATCAACCTGCTCTCCTACACGGGCGGCGATATCCTGCTCCAGGCGCAGGACAACCCGACGCCGGTCCAGGTCAGTCTGACAAACGGCACGACCAACTACCAGCTCACGAACGCGCAAGGGTTCGTCAACGGCGCGACCGGCCTCCAGTCGGCGAGCGGCAGCGGCGTCAATAACGCCCTTTTCATCAGCGACAGCTGGAAGTTCGGTGGCTTCCTGCTAGATTTGGGTGGGCGCGGCGAAAACCAGAGCTTCAACGAGTATCTCCAGAACACCGCCTCGACCAACCTGACGGGCAACGCTACCGATCTTTGGGGAACGGGTCGTTACCTAACCGGAACGGGCTCGACACGCTACCACTTCAACCAGCTTGGCTTCTCGTGGACCGCTGGCCTCAATTACACCTTCAGTGACCGGTTCAGCGCCTACGTGCGCGCCAACAAGGGCGTTCATTTCCTGTCGATGTCGGACGTCCTCGGCCTGCCCGTGAATAATTACGGGCCGCTGCAGACTGCTCATAATTATCAGCGGGCATCAAGATTAACACAGACTTCCTGTATGCGGACATCAGCGGCTTCTATCGGACGTTCCGCAACGTGCCTGTTCAGATCACTGGCATTCCGGTTCCCGGAACGACGACAACCGGCATTGGCACGATCGTCTACGGGTCGAACACGCCGGGACTGCTGTATTCGCTCGTTCTGACCCCGTTCGGTCGCGGTAGCGCGCTTGGGGGCCTCACCCTAGCCGCGACGGGCAATTACGCAACCGGGACGTATACGCAGACTAACGGATGCATCTACTACACCGGCGGCGTCACTCCGGTGACATACTGCGTCGCGGCGGATAACTTCACCGGCAAGAAGCTTGCGCGGCAGCCGGACTTCCAGACGCGCATCTCGCCCGCCTACAAGGCCGACTTCGGCCGAGGGACCGCGAGGATTTTCGACAATCTCGACTACGTTGGGCACCGCTATAGCGACATGCTCCAGGCCCAGGCGCTCCGCCCGTACTACGCGCTTAGCGCAGGGGTTGAGGCTACCTACGGCGACCACTGGAACCTGCTGGTGTCGGGCACGAACCTGACGGACCAGATCGGGATAACCGAGATCAATCCGCGGGTCTCGTTCGGGTCCGGGATCCCCGCCCCGGGGCCGCAGCTCGCGCGGTCGATCGACGGCCGGGAGGTGCTGGTCCAGCTACGGTACAAGTTCTGAGCGGACCGAAGCATTGTTTCAACACGGGTTTATGACGGCGATGACCTCGCTCGCGTTGGCGACAGTCCTCGTCGCCGCACGGCCCGAAGCCGGGCCGCTACCCGTAAGGGATGTGCATTCCGCCGCGATGGCGGCTGCGCTATTCCCCTTCGTCCAGTCGATCCGGGGTGATCGGCTGGAGGGGGCGGCGCGGCGCATGCTGGACGCGAGGCGCATCCGGATCGAACGGTGCGGGCAGGATGCCCGCTGCGTCATCGCGGCCTCGATCTGGACCGACGACGAGCGAAAGTTGCTCGCCTCTGCCGCGCCGGTCGCGTCGGCTGACCGAGTTGCGCCGGACGACGGGGCGGCCGCGCAGATCGGGCGCGAGGTCGATGGCCTCAACTCTATACTTAGGGTCTACGGACAGGGCAGTCCCTACCCATCGCGCAGGTTTTCTCCCAGGCCCGGCAAGTTGGCCCTCCTGCCTGACGGGCGTCAAACGAGCCGCTTTGCCGGCAAGATGGCGGTAATCAGCAGGCATGTTCCGGCCGCCGCGAGCGCGATAGCGGCGTCTCGGTAGGCCAACGCGAGCAGGCGGGAGCCCGCCGCCACAATCGCGAACAGGGCGCCCGTCGCCAATAGCCAACGGGTTGCCAGGATACCGAACGCATTTGCTTCCCTCGATCCGAGCGGAGGCCAGCCTGGGCCGCCCGGAGACACCTTGTCATTAAAGTGCCGAACCACCTCGGACGCGGTCGGCCGGCCGACGAGCGCCGCCACAACGGTAGTTACCGCGCCAACGAGGAAGTTGACCGCGACCGCCTCGGCGAACTCAGTTGGACGCGCGATGTCAAAGAGGAGAGCGGCGACGCCCGCCACCACGACCGCGCTGTTTAGGGAGGCGATTTCGCAGACTATGGTGGTGCGCCACCAGTACCACCTTGCGATAGCGACGAAGCCTGTACCGGCGAGCATCATGGCCAGGAACTGGTACAGAGCCCGTATCTGAGAGACGATGCCTGCGCGAACGAGGAACACAGCCGAGATCGTTAATGCGATCACGGTCGCGATCTCGATCAGCCGCATCCATACCGGGCCAACGCTTGGCAGCAGGGGGGCGGCAACATCGTTGACGATGTAGGATGCGCCGAAGTTCAGGCGGCTGTTGACGCAGCCCATGAAGGCGAGCGTGGTGACCGCGAGAATCATCCCAAAGAAGCCTGGCGGGAGGAGGCGACCAGCGATCAGAGGAAGTGCGCCCTCCGGGTTGGCGCCGGCGGGCAGGTAGAGCAGCGCCGCCGCACCGACGACGTACCAGCTCCAGGGGCGGACGACGTAGTGTAATGCCGCAAAGGCGCCGACCGTCTTCATCGCGGAGGCTTCGTCCCGCGACGCTACGACCCTTTGTATCAGCATGCCGCGCCCGGGCGCGGAGTGCCACCAGCCGACCGCAAGCAGGAGCAGCGGGCCGAAGGCGTCCTTGTTGGGCCAAGCGCCGAAGACGGGTTGCCCAGCACGGACCGCTTCCTTCGTCGCGAGACTCGACAACCCGTCAGGCAGCCGGGCCAGCACGAAAGCCGCAAGCATGATGCCGGCGACGATGACGGCGAAGAAGCCGACCGCATCCGATCGGGCAAGGCCGCGAAATCCTACGATCACGGCATAGGCGGCGGCCGCTGCGAAGAAGCCGATCATCAGAAGCCCGGCTAGATCCAAGCTGCCGGCGAGGTGCCAGCGTTCGAGCATGGACCGTAGCATCAGGCAAAATGCATAGCCGTTGGAGGCCAGTACTAGAGCGTTGAGAAGCAGGCCTTCGAGGATCGCCTGAAACGACCGGTATTGTCGCACCAAGCGACCTTCGCCGTAGCGGACTCCCACCTGCATCCTAAGCAGCGGGGTATGACGGATTTGCCTCAGATCACCCGCTACAGGCCACGCTTGACCGCATCTGTCCGGTATGAAACAGGGTTGCAGACCGGGTTGCCAGTTCAGTAGCATAGAAAAATGCTTAATAAACAATGGCTTTTGGCGGAGCGGGAGGGATTCGAACCCTCGATACGCTTTTGGCGTATACTCACTTTCCAGGCGAGCGCCTTCGACCACTCGGCCACCGCTCCGCTGTGCACTGGAGGGGACGGGCCGTAGAGCGGGGCAGTGGTTAGCGCAAGCGATTGCGCAGGGCGTCGCGGTCGGGCAGGTTGACGCGATGATCGCTCCGCTCCTCGCGCTTGCCGCCGCGCTTCAGGCCGCGCCTGCTTCGCCTCCGCCCCCTGCCCCGCCCGCAGCCGCGCCGACGGCAACGACCCCCGGGGATCCGGTCGCGGCGGACTGGGTGGCGATCGCCGACGACCAGCTCCTCGTCATGACGCTGGCGGGGGATCGGACGGTCGTGATCCGGCTCGCCGCGGCCTATGCGCCGGAGCATGTCGCCAATGTCCGCGCGCTCGCGCTGGCGCATTGGTGGGACGGCACGAGCGTCTACCGCGTGCAGGACAATTGGGTGACGCAGTGGGGCGACCAGACCGAGAAGAAGCCGCTGCCGCCCGGTGTCGCCGTGCGGCCCGCGGCGGAATATGATCTCGTGCCTGGCGGGCTGAGGGTCGCGCAGACGATGGCGCGCGCGGATGCATATTCCACCGCGTCCGGCATCACGGCGGACGGCTGGGCGACGGCATCCGACGGTGGGGCGGCGTGGCTCACTCACTGCTACGGCACCGTCGGCGTCGCGCGCGATGCCAGCCCCGATACGGGCAGCGGCGCGGAATTGTTCACGCCGATCGGCGGGTCGGCGCGACGGCTCGATCGAAACTACGCCATCGTCGGCCGCGTCATCGAGGGGATGGCGTATCTGTCGGGCTTGCCGCGCAGTGGGGCGGCGATGGGGATGTATGCGACCGCGGCGGAACGGCTGCCGATCGTGTCGGTCCGGCTGGCGAGCGACATTCCGGCGGCGACGCGACCGCGGTTCGAATACCGCGCCGCCGACAATCCACGCTTCACCGCAATGGTCGCCGCCCGGGTAGCGCCCAAGCCGCCGACGGTCGGGCTGGGCGGCGTCGACGTGTGCGACGTGCCGCTGGCGACCCGCCGGGCGCGCTGAACGTAATCTAGCGCCCTACCCAGTCGGCGACCTGCTGCGCAACCTGGTTGGCGGCGGCGCTGATCCCCGTCGCGGCATTAGGTCCGTCGATCGCCGTCACCGGCACGTGCGCCTCGAAACGCTGCTTCTCGACCGTCGTCGCGTTCATCCGGATGAGCGACGCATCGAATATGACGACCGCCTGGTTTTGCCCGGCGTCGAGCCCGAAGGTCCGCAATTCGCCGGAAAGCCGTGCCCCCGGGTCGACCGAGGACTGCGCGCTCGACAACACGACGCGGCCGGTGCGCGCGGTCATCGTGTCGGACAGCAGCCGCGCGAACAGTCGTGCGGGCGGTTCGGCCCATAAAGCGTTCTTCACATAGGCGATCGAGGTCGGCGTCGCCTGCACCGGGATACGCGCGGTCGCGAGGCTTTGCGGCACCGCCGGAACCTGGATCGTGATCGCCTTGGCGGTCGCGGAATTCTGGGCCTGGCCCACCGGCACGCTGGCCTGCGTGTCGAGCGTCAGCAGCGAGGCGGGTGGCTTCGCGGCGAAGCTGATGCAACCCGCGAGCGGCAACGCGGCGAAGAGGAGGAACGGTGTCTTCATGTCACTTGCCCTTGTAATCGGGGAGCTTCGGCTGGCCCAGGATCGATCCCGCACCCTGCTGGTCGACCTTTTCGGCGACCGACGATAGCGATGCCGACATGACCCTGAGATCGCGGACAAGCTGCCCGACCTCGGGGATCGTCTGTTTCGAGAAGGACTGGAGCCCGGGCCGCACATCCTCCACCGCACCGTTCAGCGTGTCCGCGCTCTTCTTCGCGGACAGGATCGCCTGGTCCAGATTGGCCATCGCGGGTTTTATGTCACTGGTCAGCACGCCGTTCGACGTCTGCGCCAGCGCGCCGATCTGCTGCGCCGCATCGCCCGCCTGCTGGATCGCGACCCGCGTCTGCGCCAGCGTGGCGGCGATTTCGGGGCCCCGATCCGCGAGCGCCGCGGACAGGCGGTTGGTGTTGGCCAGAATGCCCGCGATCGACGCCTGGTTCTTGTCGGTCAGAAGCCCGGTAAGCCGTTCGGTCAGCGTCGACAGCCGCTCCAGCAGTTGCGGCGCGGAATTCAGGATCGCGCCCAGCCCGCCCTGCTTGGTCGGGATGACGGGGACGCCGTAGGGGCATTGGCTCTGCGGATTGTCGTCCGGACAGCCGATGGCTTCGGCACCCTTACGCGCGCCGTCGAGCGAAATCTGGCTGACCCCGGTGAAGCCGACGCCGGAAATCGTCGCGGTGGTGCCCTGCAGGATCGGCGTGTCCTGGTTGACGGTGATTCGCACGCGGACGAACTGGGGATCGGGCTTCCACAGCGCGATCTCCTTCACCTGGCCCGACGGCACGCCGGAGAAGGTGACCGCCGACCCCTTGGCGAGGCCGTCGACAGACGTCTTGAAGAAGATGTCGTATTCCTTGGTCGACGCGCCGCCCAGCCGCGCGATCCACACCGTGAACAGCGCGAGGACCGCGAGCAGGATCAGCACCACGGTGCCGACAAGGACATGGTTCGATCGGGTTTCCATCAGCGCGTCGTCCTTGCCGGTTGGTCGGCGTCCACCGGTGTCCGGTGGGCCGCGATCCCCGCCTGCGCTTCTTGCGTGGCGACCGCCGCGCGGCCGCGGGGGCCCTTGAAATATTCCTCGATCCACGGATGGTCGAGCGCGATGAGTTCGGGGATCGTCCCGACCGCGATGACCTTCTTGTCCGCGATGACCGCCACCCGGTCGCAGATGGCGTAGAGCGAGTCGAGATCGTGGGTGATGAGAAACACGGTCAGCCCGAGCGTCTTCTGGAGCGATTTGGTCAGATCGTCGAACGCCGACGCGCCGATCGGGTCGAGCCCGGCGGTCGGTTCGTCGAGGAACAGCAGGTCGGGATCGAGCGCCAGCGCGCGCGCCAGCCCGGCGCGTTTGCGCATGCCGCCCGAAAGCTCGGCGGGGAATTTCGGACCGGCCTGCGCCGCCAGGCCCGTCATCACGACCTTGTACGACGCGATCTCATCCAGCAGCGCCTGGTCGAGCGCGGGGTAGAATTCGCGAAGCGGAACCTGGACGTTCTCGGCGACGGTCAGCGTCGAGAACAGCGCGCCGCCCTGGAACAACACGCCCCAGCGCTTTCGCAGTTCGACCGCATCGGCGTCGCTCAGCCGCAACACGTTCTCACCGAATACGGTGACATCGCCGGCATTCGGCACCTGCAGCCCGATGATCGAGCGCATCAGCACCGATTTGCCCGTGCCCGATCCGCCGACCACGCCGAGGATCTCGCCACGCCTGACGTCGAGATCGAGCCCGTCATGAACGACCTGGTCGCCGAAACAATTCTTCAGCCCCTTGACCGATATGACGATGTCGTCGCCGCGCGGCCAGGCGGTTTCGACGGGCATCAGTTCCACCCCAGCCAGGTGAAGAACACCGCGAAGAAGGCGTCGAGCACGATGACGAGGAAGATCGCCTGCACCACCGCCGCGGTGGTGCGCAGCCCGACCTGTTCGGCGTCCGCCTCGACGAGCAGGCCCTGGAAACAGCCGGCGATCGCGATGATCGCGCCGAACACGGGTGCCTTGATCAGGCCGACGTACAGATCGGTGATCGGCACGACTTCGCGGATCCGCTGGATATAGGTGACGGGTGGCACGCCGATCGTGATCCACACCAGCAATCCGCCGCCGATCAACGCGATCATCGACGCGTAGAAGCCGAGCAGCGGCATCAGGATGATCGCAGCGAGCGTGCGCGGGACCACCAGCGCCTCCATCGGCGACACGCCGATGGTTCGCATCGCGTCGATCTCCTCGGTCAGCTTCATCGTGCCGATCTGCGCCGCGAACGCGCTGCCCGATCGACCGGCGACCATGATCGCGGTCATCAGGACGCCCATCTCGCGGAGCGTCAGGCGGCCGACCAGGTTGATCGTGAAGACTTCCGCCCCGAACTGGCGCAACTGGACCGCGCCCTGCTGTGCGATGACGACGCCGATCAGGAAGCTCATCAGGCCGATGATGCCGAGCGCGGAGACGCCGACGACCTCGAACTGCTGCACCACCGCGTTGAACCGGAAGCGGCCGGGGTGCCGCATCGTCGCGAGGAAGGCCAGCGCCGTCGCGCCGAGGAAACCGAGCAGCCCGAGCATCGTGCGGCCCGCGGTGACGGCCGCGGTACCGACCTCGCCGACCAGGCGCGTGACCGCACCGACATGGCCCGGCCGCATGTCGACCGGCTGATCCGATCGGATCACCTGATCCATCAGATGCTGGTCATTGTCGTTCAGGCCCTCGACCGCGGCATCGTGCGTGGCGGCGAAGCGGTGGACGATCCACGCGCCGACGGTGTCGATCCGTTCTATTCCGCTCAGATCGACCATCCTGACCGGGCCGTCGAGCTTTCCGAGCCGTTCGGGCAGATCGCCGATCCGCGACAGCGAAAGATTGCCGGTGAAGCGCAGCGTGCCGCCGTCCTGGTCGGTGCGTTCGAAGTCGGCGGTTGCGCTCATCGCCCGTACCTTTGCGGGAAAGCGGCAGGCACGGCAAGACGATTGCGGCGTGCGACGGCGCGCTGGCGCGATTGGCGATCAGGGCTGTCGGTACCCCTTGCGTCATCCCGGGCTTGTCCCGGGATCCAGGGTTACGGGCGTGTCGCTGCTTGGCTCCGGATCCCGGGACAAGCCCGGGATGACGTTGATCGACGGGGCGTCCGAAAACGAAATGATTATGTGCGCTTCTACAACACCAGATCGACCGCGTGGATCGTCAGCCCGACCAGGCCCCCAACGATGGTACCGTTGACGCGGATATATTGCAGGTCCCGGCCGACCGCATTTTCCAGGCGCCGCGTGATCGTCCTGGAGTCCCAGCCGCGGACCGTTTCCGACACCAGTCGGACGATCCCGTCGCCATAATCCGCCGCGACGCCGACGACGCTGCGGCGAACGAAACGATTGATCGTGCGCGCAAGCCGGCGGTCGTTCTGCAGCGTCTCGCCCAGTTGACGGAGGATCTCGCCGAGCCGGCCCGCCATCGCCGCCTCCGGATCGCGCGCGATCCTCAGCAGGCTGCCGCGCGCCTGTTCCCACAACCCGTCGATCCAGCGCTGCATCGCCGGGTTGGCGAGCAGTTCCTCCTTCATCGCCTCGACGCGCGCGCGCACACGGCGGTCATATTGCAGGTCCCAGGCGAGGCGATCGAGCCCCTCCTCCGCCCGCAGCCGCAACGGATGCTGCGGATCGTCCGCCATGTCGGTCAGCAGCTTGTCGAGCCCCGCGATCAGCTTGTCGGCGACGGTTTCGTCGAGGCCGGTCCAGCGCAAGATCGAGCCCGCGCGGTCGTGCACCATCCGGCGGACCAGATGTTCGTTCTGCGCCAGTGCCTTCGCCCCCCAGCGAACCCCCGCCTCCAGCAACGGCGCGTGGCGGTTCTCGGCGATCGCGGCCTTCATCAGCCGGCCGAGCACGGGCGAGAGTCCGGTCGTGCGCAGCCGGGTCGCGATCGCCGCCTTGACCATCCCGCCCATTCGCTGCGGATCGAGTCCTTCCAGCATCTGCGCGACGAGCTTCGACGCGCCCTTGCGGAACCGGCCGCCCGCGCCCTCGGGCGGATCGGTCAGCCAGCGCGCGATGGCGGATGCGACGTCGAGCGGCCGCATCCGCCGGGCGATGACGGCGGGGATCAGGAAATTGTCGCGCAGGAATTGCGCGAGCGTGTCGCCGATCCGGTCCTTGTTGCGCGGCACGATCGCGGTGTGCGGGATCGGCAGGCCGAGCGGGTGCCGGAACAAGGCGGTGACCGCGAACCAGTCCGCCAGACCGCCGACCATCGCCGCCTCGGCAAAGGCCAGGACGAAACCCCATCCGGCGGGATGCCCGCTCCGCAGCGCCGCACGGGCGACGAGGAACAGGATCGCCATCGCGACCAGCAGCCCGGTCGCCACCAGCCGCATCCGCACCAGTGCCGCGGGCGCAGGCTCGCCAGCGGCGGTCGTACGAATGGCGCGGTTCGACATCGCGTCGGACAATCCCCGAACGGGGGGATGGTTCAAGCGATCATTCCGCCGGCTGCGTGCCGTCGTCGTCGTAACCGATCCGTCCGGGCATCGGGCCGAGCGCCGGACCGCGGGGGCCGGCGATGCCGATGACTTCGCTGCCGTCGTCGCCCGGGCGATACGTCAGCAGGCGGCGTCCGAGCCGCGGGCCCGCCCAGCGTTCGATCCCGACCGCCAGGCTGAACGTCGCCGGCACGATCAGCAGGGTGAGCACGGTCGACAGCAACAGCCCGCCGATCACGACGATACCCATCGGCGCACGCCACGATCCGTCGCCGCCGAGCGACAAGGCGGTCGGCACCATACCGGCGACCATCGCGACCGTGGTCATGACGATGGGCTGCGCGCGCTTGTGCCCGGCATCGATGATCGCGGTGACGACGTCCACCCCCTTCGCCATCTCCTCCAGCGCAAAGTCGATCAGCAGGATCGAATTCTTCGCGACGATGCCGAGCAGCATCAGGATGCCGATGAAGACGGGGAGCGACAGCGGCTGCCCCGCCACCCACAGCGCCACCAGGCCGCCGAGCGGTGCCAGCATCAGCGACCCCATGTTGACGAACGGCGGCAGCGCGCGGCGGTACAGCAGGACCAGCACCGCGAAGACGAGGAAGATGCCCGCGATCACCGCCATGATGAAATTGGTGACCATCTCCTCCTGCCATTTCGACTGGCCGAGCGTCAGTTCGGCGACGCCGATCGGCAAGTCCTTCATCGCGGGCAGATCGTGGATCGCCTTGTTCGCGACACCGCTGACGACGCCGGGCGCGAGATCGGCGCCGAGCGTGATCTGACGTTGTTGATTGACCCGGTCGATCTTGGTCGGCCCCGATCCCAGGCCGATATCCGCGACGAGGCTGAGCGGCACCGCGCCGCCGGACGCGGTCGCGACCGGCAGGTTCTGGATCGTCGACAGGCTGGTCCGCGCATTCTGGTCCAGCGCGACGCGGATCGGGATCTGGCGATCCGACAGCGAGAATTTCGCGCTGTTCTGATCGATATCGCCGAGTGTCGCGATCCGGATCGCGTTCGACAGCGCATCGGTCGTCACGCCGAGATTGGCGGCCAGATCCATCCGCGGCTTCAGCACGATTTCGGGTCGTTGCAGATTGCCGGATACGCGCGGTGCGGTGATCATCGGCAGTTTGGACATCTGCGCGACGATCTTGTCCGCGGTCTGCTGCAGCATCACGGGATCGTCGCCGCCCAGCGTCACGTTCACGTCGCGCGAGCTGGTCCCGAACCCGAATTGCGACCGGAAGGCGATCCGCGCGTCCGGTATGCTCGCCAGTTGCGGTGCGAGATCGCGCTCGAACTGCGTGCTGGTCTTCGTGCGCTTGTCCTTCAGCGTCGCGGTGACGCGACCCGAATTCACCGCGCCGCTTTGGCCGGTACGCGAATAGACCGATGCGACTTCCGGCTGCGCGCCGAGCAGCGCGGCCACTCGCTTCACGACCACGTCCGTCTGGGCCAGCGTCGTTCCCGGTACCATGTCGATCGTCGCGGTCGAGGTATCGCTATCGCTCGCCGGCTGGAACGTCATCGGCAACACGCCGAACATCGCGATCGTCGCGACGAACGCGACCGCGCCGAGCCCCGTCACCCACAAACGATGGTCCCACAGACGCGCCATCAGTCGCCGGCCGAAACCCCCCGCCGCCTGACCCCCGGCGCGCCCGCGGATCAACGTCCAGCGCAGCGTCGCCATGTAACCGTCCATCATGCGACCCTCGCCATGCTTGGCGGGCCCCGCGGCCTTCAGGAAATAGGCCGCGATCATCGGCGTGACGAGACGCGCGACCGCCAGGCTCATCAGCACCGACGCGACGACGGTCATGCCGAAATTCTTGAAGAACTGCCCCGACACGCCGGGCATCAGCGCGACCGGCAGGAACACGGCGACGATCGACATCGTCGTCGCCAGCACCGCCAGCCCGATCTCGTCCGCGGCATCGATCGACGCCTGATACGCCGATTTGCCCATCCGCATATGGCGAACGATATTCTCGATCTCGACGATCGCATCGTCCACCAGCACACCGGCGACGAGCGACAGCGCGAGCAACGTCATCTGGTTCAGCGTGAATCCCATCAGGTCCATGAACCAGAAGGTCGGGATCGCCGATAGCGGAATGGCCAGCGCGGAAATCGCGGTTGCGCGCACGTCGCGCAGGAACAGGAACACGACGAAGACCGCGAGCACCGCGCCTTCGATCATCGCCTCGATCGCGCTGTGATAATTCTCTTCCGTGCGCTTCACGCTGTTCTGGCGCAGCACGAAATGCACGCGCGGGTTGCGCTGCTCCAGCGCGGTCAGCTTCTTGACCGCTTCGTTGTAGACGCTGACGTCCGACGCACCCTTCGCGCGCTGGAAATCGAAGCTGATGACCTGGCGTCCGTCCACCACCGCGCGGCTGCGCTGTTCGGCGAACAGGTCGCGGACCTGACCCAGATCGGACAGGCGCACCGTCCTGCCGCCGCCGACGTTGATCTGCGACTGACCGAGATCGACCGCGTTGCGGGCGTTGCCGAGCACGCGGACCGACTGTTCGGACCCGGCGATCTCGGCCCGACCACCAGCGGCGTTCAGATTGACCGAGCGCAGCTGCGTGTTGACCTGACTGGCGGTGACGCCCTGCGCCTGAAGCTTCAGCGGATCGAGGATCACCCGGATTTCACGGCTGACGCCACCGTTGCGGTCCACCTCGGCCATGCCGGGGATCGACAGCAATTCCTTGGTCACGGTATTGTCGATATACCAGCTCAGCTGTTCGACGGTCATGTCGCTCGCGACGGCCGAATAGCTGGCGAGATCGTTGCCCGTCGTGTTCGCGCGGAACACCTGCGGTTCCAGGATGCCCTGCGGCAGGTTGCCGCGGATTTGCGAGATCGCGTCGCGCACGTCGTTGACCGCGCGGTCGATCGGGGTGCCGATCGCCAGCTGAACGACGGTCTGAGACTGCCCTTCCGTCACGGTAGAACTGATTTCGTCGATGCCCTGCAACGACCGCACCGCCGCCTCGACGCGCTGCGTGACCTGCGTCTCAAGCTCGGTCGGCGCGGCACCCGGCTGGCTGATGACGACGATCGCGACGGGAAAATCGATATCCGGCTGATCGTTGACGCTCATCCCCATGAAGCTGACGATGCCTGCCAGCGTCAGCGCGACGAACAGCACGATCGGCGGCACCGGGTTGCGGATCGCCCAGGCGGAGATGTTGCGGAAATTCATATCAGGATGCCTTCTGCACGATCGGCTTCACCTTCTGTCCCGGGGCCAGGAACCCGCCCGCGGACACCACCACGCGCTCCGTCCCCGTCAGCCCGCCGAGGATCGTCACGCCGGAATCGGAGACCTGCCCGATCTTCACGTTGCGGCGTTCGACCTTGTCGTCCGGTCCGACGACATACACGAAATTGCCCTTGTCGTCGCTCTGCAAAACCGAATCGGGCAGCAGCGGCGCGACATTGGCACCGCTGACGATCGTCGCCGCGGCGAACCCGCCGGGGCGAAGCGAGGGATTGTAGGTCAGCTGCACGCGCGCGATGCCCTGGCGCGTCGTCGGATCGATCACCGGCGACACCTGCCATACCACGCCCTGGAAGCTGTCGGTCGAACCCACCGGCGTCACCGTCGCGCGCGCGCCGACATGGACCGTCGCCAGATCGGATTCGCTCAGCGCCGCACGCATTTCCAGCAGGCCGTCCATCGCCACCCGGAACAGCATGCCCGACGCGGAATTGACGATCTGTCCGGGTTCGACCTGACGGGTCAGCACCAGACCCGCCGCGGGCGCGCGGATATCGAGCCGGCCATTGGTCGCCTGCTGCTGCGCGAGCTGCGCCTGCGCCACCTTGACGCGCGCCGCGGCGGCGTCGCGGGTCGCGGTCTTGGTTTCGATATCCGACCGCGAAATGAACCCGCGCGCCACCAGCTGCTGCGCGCGGTCGAGTTCGGATTGCGCCAGTGTCGCATCGGCCTGCGCGACCTTGATCGATGCGCCGAGCGAAGCGGCGGTCTGCGTCTGCACCGACCGGTCGATGGTCGCCAATACCTGCCCCGCCTGGACCCACTGGCCCGGCTCGACGAGGACCTGACGGACCATCCCGCCTTCGCCGGCCACGCCGACCGGCATTTCCCGCTTGGCGGCCAGGCTGCCGTTCGCGCTCAGCTGACGGTCGATCGTCTTGCGCCCGGGGACGACGACGCTGACGCTCGGCACCTGCTCGACGGGCTGCGTATTGGGCGCGGCATGCCCGCGCAGGAAGAACGCCCAGATCAGCACGGCCGCGAGCAGCACGAGGCCGACGAGGCCGAGCGCGCGACGTCCGCGGCCCGGCCGGGCGTCGGTATAGTCGGGCAACGCGGCCCGGTCTTCGCCGCCGATCTGTCGCGACTCGTAATTCATGTTCGTCCCCACCCTTCGGAGTGACTGTGTTATAGGAATAAGTCACCAACCTCAAGTGGGCAGCGACATGGCCGAAAAGCCCGTTTTCCGCAAGCCGACCCCTTGCGTTCACCGGGGGTTTCATCGTTTCCGTGTCACGATGCCCGTCGTCACTTCGCTGGGAGGCCCCGATGTTCCGTCCGTCACGCACCGCCATGTCCGCCCTCGCCGCCCTGCCGCTGGTCGCGGCGACCGCCCGGGCCCGTGCCCAATCGGTCCCGCCGATGGTCCCGGCGACGGGCACCGTGCTGGATATCACCGCGCAAGGGCGCACGACCCGCATACCCGACCTGGCGACGATCCGGGCCGGGGTGGTGGCGCAGGCCGCGACCGCATCCGCCGCGCTGGCCGACGATGCGATGCGGATCCAGCGCGTGCTGGCCGCGTTGAAGAAGGCCGGTATCGCACCCCGCGACATCGCGACCGCCAGCGTAAGGTTGAACCCGCAATATCGCTACGCCGACAATCGGCCGCCGACGCTGACGGGTTACCAGGCGACCGACAGCGTCTCGATCCGGTTCCACGACATCGCCCGGGCGGGTCCGATCCTGGACGCGTTGGTGGCGGAAGGGGCGAACCAGATCGACGGGCCCGACCTGTCGCTCGACAATCCCGATGCCGCATTGGACGAAGCGCGTACCGATGCGGTGCGCCGCGCCCGCATCCGCGCCGATCTGTACGCGCGCGCGGCCGGCCTGCACGTCGTGCGGATCGTTTCGATTTCGGAGTCGGGCGAGAATACGGGCGGCGGCAACGCGCCGATGGTCTACGCGCGTGCCCAGCTAAAGGTCGATACCGCGATCGCGCCGGGCGAGAAGGACGTCACGGCGACGCTATCAGTGCGATTCCTGCTGGAATAGCGCGGCCATGAAAAAGGCCGCCCGGTCGCCCGGACGGCCTTTCCTGAATTCCGATTGCCGATGCTTACCGCACGCGGCCGCGACGGATGAGGTTGACAATCGCGAGCAGGATGATCGCACCGACCAGCGAATAGATGAACGTAGATACCGTGATCACCTCGTTGATCCCGGCACCGAAGATCGCCGAGGCGATGACCGAGCCGACGATCCCGACGACGATATTCAGCAAGATGCCCTGATTGTCGCGCATGATAAGCCCGGCCAGCCAGCCGCACAGGCCACCCACGATAAGCCAGATGATGATACCCATGATCGCGTCCCTCTATTGGTCCCCGTTACCGGGCGATGACCAACAGACTCGCGAGCCGGGATTATTGTTCCGTAGGCGGTCCGATAACCTCGATCAATATTTCTGCTGACGCTCGTAAAGCGCATTGTAGTGCTGGATCCGGGTCACACGCAGGCCCGGCATGCCCGATCGGTCGATCGCGCGCTGCCATCCGGCGAATTCCTCGGGCGTCAGGCCGTAGCGTTCGCAGACCTCGTCCACCGACAGCAGCCCGCCGTTCACCGCAGCGACCACTTCGGCCTTGCGGCGTACCACCCAGCGCGTGGTGGAGGGGGGCGGCAAGCTCTCGATCGTCAGCTGCTCGCCGAGCGGGCCGATGACTTTGGCGGGACGGATCTTCTGGTTCTCGATCATAAACTCAACCTCGATCGGGGCGGGGGGCCCCCTCTCCAACAGTGATGCTGCGTGTAGGCGCGGGATTTGAAGATCGCCTGAAACGCTTCGGTAAACGCGGTCTTCATTGCTCTTTCCAACGTATGATCGTCGCCGCCATCGGGCCGTTGAACGCGCCGTCGACGGGCGCGAACAGGCGCGGGTCGATCGTCCGATAGGAAAGGTCGCCCTGGATCGCGGCGGTCGTGCTGCCGGCCTGGCGCGCGGCGATACCGGTCATCAGCGCGGCCAGATCGGCGGGCAGCACGGTGAGTTCGGTCGGGCCGACGAAGGGGGGAAAACTCAGGTCCAAAAAGCATACTCGCTGGAACGGCGGGGGGATGTACGCCCTAGGCCGGGGCGAATGAAAACCGGGTAAAGCCCGCCGCAACGCTTCGTGAACACGTATGAATTCGCGGTTCTTTTGCGCGCCGCCGGCGCTTGCGCTATGGCCCGTCCGCGATGGAAGCCGACTTTCAGATCGGGGCGGACCCGCGGGGCAAGCGTATCGTCGTGGCGATGTCGGGCGGTGTCGACAGCTCCGTCGTGGCCGCGCTGGCGGCGGCTACGGCTGCGGAGACGATCGGCGTCACGCTGCAGCTCTACGATCATGGCGAGGCGATCGGGCGCGCCGGCTCGTGCTGCGCGGGCCGCGACATCCGCGACGCCCGTGCGGTCTGCGATCGGCTGGGGATCGCGCATTATGTCTTCGATCACGAAACGCGGTTCCGCGCGGACGTGATCGACCGGTTCGCGGACGATTACATCGCGGGCCGCACCCCGATCCCGTGCGTCCAGTGCAACATGGGCCCGAAATTCACCGACCTGCTCACGCTCGCGCGCGACCTGGGCGCGGATTGCCTGGCGACCGGTCATTACGTCCGCCGGGTCGAGGGACCGCGCGGTGCCGAACTGCACCGCGGCGCGGACCCGGCGCGTGACCAGAGCTATTTCCTGTTCGCGACCACGCAGGCCCAGCTCGACTATCTTCGCTTCCCGCTCGGCGGTCTGCCCAAGGACCGGGTCCGCGCGATCGCCGCCGAAATGGGGCTCGGCGTCGCGGCCAAGCCCGACAGCCAGGATATCTGTTTCGTCCCGGACGGCGATTATGCAGGCCTCGTCGCGAAACTGCGGCCGGGCGTGGATACCACGGGCGAGATCGTCGACATGGCCGGGCGGCGGCTGGGGGCGCATCGCGGGCTGATCCATTACACCGTCGGCCAGCGTCGCGGTCTGGAGATCGGCGGCGTGCCGGAGCCGCTCTATGTCGTGCGGCTCGAACCCGACACCCGCCGCGTCGTCGTCGGCCCGCGCGCCGCGCTGGCGGTCGATGCGGCGCGGGTCGAGCGCGTCAACTGGCTTGGCGGCGACTTCGCCGGGCCGCTGACCGCGAAGGTCCGGTCGATGGCGAAGCCCGTGCCGGCGCGGCTGGTCGGCGACCGCGTGGTGTTCGACGCGCCCGAATACGGCGTCGCGCCGGGCCAGGCGGCGGTGCTGTATGCGGGCGAGCGCGTGCTGGGCGGCGGCTGGATCGCGGAAACCGAGGCGGCACGGGCCGCGGCATGACGATCGACGAGCTTCAGGCGGCGATGCACGCCGCCGCCGCCGCGCTCGACTTCGAGGAGGCAGGCCGGCTGCGCGACCGGATCAGCGTGTTGCGTGGTGGCGGCGACGATCCGGCGAACGATCTGGCGGGGCTGGTGCGCCAGCAGCCGGGAAGCATGGGGCTCGGCACCAGCCAGCAGCGCATGGTGCCGCCGCCGGGGTGGGTGAAACCGAAGAAGCCCGATCCGATGACGAAGGGTCGGAAGCGGTAGCCGTGCTACCGTCACCCCGGGCTTGTCCCGGGGTCCAGGGCCAAGAACCTATCGCGCGCGGCTCTGATGCCGGGACGGGCCCGCATGACCAGGAAGTATTCAAGGCAACAGGAATGTCCCCTCGATCACCGTCACGCACGACCCGCCAAGCACCACCCGCTCGCCATCCAGCGTGCAGGTCAGTCGCCCGCCCCGCGCACTCGCCTGAAACGCGGTGAAGCGGTCGCGGCCGAGCCGCTCCGCCCAATAAGGCACCACCACCGCGTGCGCCGAACCCGTCACCGGGTCCTCGTCGATCCCCGCACCCGGCGCGAACATCCGGCTGACCACATCCGTCTCGGCACCCGGCGCGGTGACGATCGCCTGACGATCGCCGCACGCCGCGAGAGCGGCGAAGTCGGGCATCACCGCGCGCACGGCCGCTTCGCTTTCGAGGACGATCACGCCGTATCCGCCATCGCGCCACAGCGTCTCGGCGACATCGGTCACACCGAGCGCGGCGACCATCTCGGGCAGCGGGCATGGCTCGGGCTTCCAGGCGGGCAGCGCCAATTCATAGCCGGCACCCGCGCGGACCACCGCCAGCATGCCTGCCTTGCGGGTACGGAACCGGACTCGATCCCGCGCGGCGTCGTTCGACAGCACGACATGCCCGCTCGCCAGCGTCGCATGACCGCACAACCGCACCTCGTCGACCGGTGTGAACCAGCGGAGTTCGAAATCCGCCTGGTCGTCATCGGCCGCCACGAGGAACGCCGTTTCCGACAGATTGTTTTCCGCGGCGATCGCTTGAAGCACCGCGTCGTCCGGCCATTGGTCGAGCGGCATCACCGCCGCGGGATTGCCGGCAAACGCCTTGTCGGCAAACGCGTCGACCTGCGTGAAAGGAATGCGCATCACAACCTCTTCGCGAACCAGTGCGGTGTCACGTCCGCCTCGACCAGCGGATCGTCGGTATCGACATGACCCTCCGGATCGAGGTGGATCAGCACCTCGACCTTGGGAAACGCCTTCTTCAGATTGCATTCGACCGACTCGACGATCTCGTGCGCGTCGTGGACGCTCAGGTGCCGGTCGACCTCCATGTGGAACTGCGCGAAGTCGTGGCTGCCCGAGCGCCGCGTGCGGAAATCATGGATGCCCTTCAGCCCGTCCTGCCGCGCCGCGACATCGAGGAAGCGCGCGCGCAGATCCTCGGGCCATTCCTTGTCCATCAGCTGGTCGATCGCGTTCGACGATGCCTGGAACGCGCCCCAGGCGAGCCACGACGCGATGATGATGCCGAACACCGGATCGGCATCGTGGAACCCGAAATACTGGTCCAGCACCAGTGCCAGGATCACCGATCCGTTGAGCAGCATGTCCGACTGGTAATGGACATTGTCCGCCATGATCGCGACCGATCCCGTGCTTCGGATCACACGCCGCTGATACCATAGCAGCACGCCCGTCGCCGCGATCGCCGCGATCGACACGCCGATCCCGAAATTCGCGTCGGTCGTCGCGGTCTGGTTCCCGAACGACAGGATCGCGCGCCAGGCGATACCGACCGCGGATGCGGTGATCAGCGCGACCTGGAACAAGGCTGCCAGCGCCTCCGCCTTGCCATGCCCGAAGCGGTGGTCGCTGTCCGCCGGCGTCGCCGCCAACCGGACGCCGTACAGCGTCACGAGGCTCGCGAGCAGATCGAGTCCGGTATCGGCAAGCGATCCAAGCATCGCGATCGATCCGGTCAGCCATGCGGCGAAACCCTTCAACAGCAGCAGGAACGTCGCCATCGCCACGCTGGCGAGCGCCGCGCGCGTGGCGAGGGGCAGCAGCTTGCGGCGTTCGTCCTGCGTCATGGGTACAGCAACCCTTCCGTCCAATCATCGCCGGTGCGCACGAACAGGCGACGCTCATGTAGACGATGCGCGCGGTCCTGCCAAAATTCCACCCGATCGGGAACGACCGTATAGCCGCCCCAGAACGGCGGCCGCGGCACATCGCCGCCCTCGAACCGCACCCTGGCCTCTTCGACCCGCGCCTCGAACGTCGCGCGGTCCGCCAGCGGCCGCGACTGGTCCGATGCCCAGGCCCCAAGCCGCGAGTCGCGGCCGCGGCTCGCGAAATACGCGTCCGATTGCGCGTCCGTCGCCAGCACCACCGCGCCCTCGATGCGGATCTGCCAGCGCAGCGACTTCCAGTGGAACAGCAGCGCGCCTTGCATGTTCGCCGCCAGCTGCGCCGCCTTGTCGCTGCCGCGGTTGGTGTAGAAGGTGAACCCGTCCGGCCCATGCCCCTTCAACAGCACCATGCGCACCGACGGGCGACCGTCGGCGTCCGCGGTGGCCAGCGCCATCGCGTTGGGATCATTGGGTTCGCCGGCTTTCGCTGCGGCATACCATTCGTCGAACAGGGCGAAGGGATTGGTGGTCATCCGGGGCATATAGCCAATCCTCCCCGGTACGGGGAGGGGGACCATTTGCAGAAAGCAAATGGTGGAGGGGGCAGGCCGCGAGCGAACCACTTGCGGCCCACCCCCTCCACCATCGGGCTTCGCCCGACGGTCCCCCTCCTCGTCCCGGGGAGGATTGGGAACGACTCCCCCGCCTGAGGATTGAATCGCCTTCGAAACGGGGAACGATCGACATGGCCGCACGCGCCTATTGGCAGGGACAGATCAGGCTCGCGCTCGTCTCGATCCCGGTGGAAATCTATTCCGCCACCAAATCGGGCGCGGCGATTTCGTTCAAGCAGATCCACGAACCGTCGGGCCAGCCGATCCATTACGAGAAAGTCGTCACCGGGGTCGGCCCGGTCGACGTGGGCGAGATCATGAAGGGCTACGAGATTTCGAAGGGCGAATATGTCCTGCTCGACCAGGACGAGATCGACGCGGTGAAGCTGGAATCGAAGAAGACGCTGGAGTTGACGCAGTTCGTCGACGCGAGCGAGATCGACGTGCTGTATTACGAAAAGCCCTATTTCGTGGTGCCCGCCGACGATCTGGCGGAGGAGGCGTTCATCGTGCTGCGCGAGGCGCTGCGGCGGACGAAGAAGGTGGGCTTGGGCCAGCTGGCGATGCGCGGCCGCGAATATGTCGTCAGCCTGAAGCCGTGCGGGCGCGGCATGGTGCTGGAGACGCTGCGCTACGCCGACGAAGTGCACAAGGCGCAAGGCTATTTCCGGGAGATTCCCGACGACAAGCCCTCGGACGAACTGCTCGAACTGGCCGAAGCGCTGATCGGCAAGCGCAGCGGCACGTTCCACCCGCAGGAATTCCACGACCGCTATGTCGACGCGCTGAAGGATCTTGTCGAGCGCAAGCGCAAGGCGAAGGGCGGCGGCAAGATCATCGAGGACAAGGACGACGGCAAGCGGAGTGGATCGAACGTGGTCGACCTGATGGCGGCGCTGAAGAAGTCGATGGGGACGGCACCGAAGGACGATGCGCCGGCGAAGGCGGCACCGGCAGCGAAGAAGCCCGCGGCAAAGGCACCGGCGAAGAAGCCCGCGGCGAAGAAACGTGCCTGAGGCCGCACCGGTCACCCCGGGCTCGTCCCGGGGTCCAGAGCCAAGCAGCGTGACGCCCGCAACCCTGGATGCCGGGACGAGCCCGGCATGACGACGCAAATCGACCCCCTCGCGCTCTACAACGCCAAGCGCGACTTCGCGAAAACCGCCGAACCCGCCGGTACGCTCGCACCCGGTCATGGCAACAGCTTCATGGTGCAGAAGCACGATGCCACCCGGCTGCACTGGGATTTCCGGCTCGAAGTCGATGGCGTCCTGAAAAGCTGGGCGGTGACGCGCGGGCCGAGCATCGACCCGAACGAAAAACGGCTCGCGGTCCGGACCGAGGATCATCCCCTGTCCTACGCCACGTTCGAGGGGACGATCCCCAAGGGCGAATATGGCGGCGGCACCGTCATGCTGTGGGATCGCGGCACGTGGTCGCCCGTCAAGGGCAAGTCGGCCAAGGACATCGACAAGGGCCATCTGCACTTCGTCCTCGAAGGCGAACGGATGAAGGGCGAGTGGATCCTCATCCGCCTGAAACCCCGCGCGAAGGAGAAGCGCGAGAACTGGTTGCTGCGGAAGGTCGAGGATGCCGCGGCGGGTGGCACCGACGTGCTGGTCGACGAGAGGCTGACGAGCGTCTCGACCGGGCGGACGATGATGGAGATCGAGGAGGGGAAGCCTGCTGTTCCCCCGCGAAAGCGGGGGCCCAGGGTTCCAAGCGCACCGCCCGCGGCCCTGGGCTCCCGCGTTCGCGGGAGAACAGGGTCGGATGCCTCCGCTTTCAGGGAACCCCAGCTCTGCACCCTGGTCGACACCGTCCCGACCGGAAGCGCATGGCTGCACGAGGTGAAATATGACGGCTACCGCACGCGCATCGCGGTCGCGAACGGCAAGGCGAAGGTCTTCACGCGTTCCGGCCTCGACTGGACCGACAAGTTCGCGGCAATCGCCGAAGCAGCAGCAGCCCTGCCCGTCCGGTCCGCACTGATCGACGGCGAGATCGTCGCGTTCAAGGACGGCAAGCCCGATTTCTCCACGCTGAAGGACGCGATATCCAGCGCCGGCGACATGACGTGCTTCGCGTTCGACCTGTTGTCGCTGGATGGCGAGGACTTGACCGGCCTGCCTAACGTCACGCGCAAGGATCGGCTCGCGGCGATCCTGCCCGCTGATCACGACCGCCTGAAATATGCCGAACACGTCATCGGGTCGGGCGAGAAATTGTTCGAGGCGATGTGTCGCGAGGGGCTGGAGGGTGTCGTCTCCAAGCTGGCGGACGCGCCCTACCGCGCGGGCCGGACGAAGGCGTGGCTCAAGACCAAATGCACGCTTCGTCAGGAGTTCGTGATCGTCGGGTGGCTGCCGTCGGACAAGACCCGCGGGTTCAAGTCGCTGCTGCTGGGGGTGCGCGAAGGCGACGGCTGGAAATATGCCGGCAAGGTCGGCACCGGGTTCGATCAGGCGACGATGGACGATCTGTCCGCGCGAATGGCCAGGCTGGAACGCAAGACGCCGACCGTCGACGCGCCCCGGGCGGCCGTCCGCCACGCACACTGGGTGCGCCCCGAAATGGTCGCCGAGATCGCGTTCGCCGAAACGACGCCAGACGGCGTGCTGCGCCATTCGAGCTTCCTCGGCCTGCGCGAGGACAAGGCGGCGGACGACGTGGTTGCCGAGACGCCGGCCGCGCTGCCCGAACCGTCCACCGTCACCGTCAAGGTCTCGAGCCGCGACCGCATGATCTTTCCCGACAGCGACGTGACGAAGGGCGAACTGGCCGACTATTACGCATCGTTGGCGCCCATCATGCTTCCCTGGGCCGGCGCGCGACCGGTCAGCCTCGTCCGCTGCCCGCAGGGTCGCGCCAAGGCGTGCTTCTTCCAGAAGCACGATGCCGGCAGCTTCGGCGGCGCGGTCCATCAGGTGCCGATCCGCGAGAAGGACGGATCGACCGAGGATTATCTGTGGGTCGACGATGCCGACGGGCTGGTCGCGTGCGTCCAGATGGGAACGATCGAATTCCACGGCTGGGGATCGACCAACGCCGCGCTGGAGCAGCCCGACCGGATGGTGTTCGATCTCGACCCCGACGAAGGGCTGGACTTCGGCGACACCAAGAAGGCCGCGGAGCATCTGAAGGAACAGCTGGCCGAACTGGGCCTGGTCAGCTTCCCGCTGCTGTCGGGCGGCAAGGGCGTTCATGTCGTCGTGCCGCTGACGCCGCAAGCGGAATGGCCTGCGGTCAAGGACTTCGCCGACCGGTTCGCGCGCGCTTTGGCCGGCGCGGAGCCCGAACGCTATGTCGCGGTGATGACGAAGGCGAAGCGCAAAGGCCGGATCTTCATCGATTGGCTGCGCAACCAGCGCGGTGCGACCGCGATCATGCCCTATTCGGCGCGCGCGCGGGCCGGCGCGCCGGTCGCGGTGCCGGTGTCGTGGACCGAACTGCGCGATATCGACACCGCGGCGAAATGGAACGTGCGCGACGGCGCGGCGCTGGTGGAGCGGGCGAACGGGCGGGCGCTGGCGGACTGGGGCGTGGCAGATCAGGTATTGCCGGATTTGTAGGAGGCGGGCGCGCGACCTCCCTACCCTCCCCGGCGAAGGCCGGGGCCCAGTTGCAATGAACGGCGTGACGACGGTCGACCGTCGATATGCCAAGCTTTTCCCAACTGGGCCCCGGCCTTCGCCGGGGTGGGGATAGTCGCCGGGCAACGAACCAATTTAACCATTGCGCCATACTGCCAAACCCGTGCAACTGCACCCGGGGCACGGGAACAGGGACAGCGGCAAGGATGGCGACGCACGCGGCCACGTTGTTCGACGCCGGACTCCACGCGCGCCGATTGATCGCGGACTACCGCGCGCACGTCCATGCCGGCGACGTGCTGGCGCAAAGCGACGATCCCGCCTGGACCGCGATGTTCGAGGAACTGGCCGCGGTCGCGTCCGACGACCTGGGTCATGCGCGCGAGCGGGTGCAGCGCCATGCCGCCGATATCGGCACGGGTTTCCGCATCATCGGCGAGGCGGACGAGCGGCCCTGGCCCGTTTCCCCCGTCCCGCTGCTGATCGAGGCCCGGGAATGGGCGGGGATCGCGCGCGGCGTGGTGCAGCGCGCCGAACTGATGGAGACGATCCTCGCCGATCTCTACGGCCCCGCGCGGCTCGTCGAACATGGGCTGATCCCGGCGGCGCTGGTGGCCGGCAACCCGTATTTCCTTCGGCCGATGGTCGGGCTGGAGCCGCCCGGCGGCAGCCATCTGCAATTCGTCGCGATGGATCTGGGCCGCGGACCGACCGGTGAATGGTTCGTGCTCGCCGATCATCTGCGCGCACCCGCCGGCGCGGGCTATGCGCTGGAGAACCGGCTGGCGCTCGCGCGGACGCTCGGCGGGTTGCAGGACAGGCTGAACATCCAGCGTCACGCGCCGTTCTTCGCGGCGTTCCGCGACGGACTGGCGGGTCTGTGCAAGCGCAGCGATCCGAGGATCGGGCTGCTGACGCCGGGACGCTACAACCAGACCTATCCCGAACAGGCGCATCTGGCGCGTTATCTCGGGCTGTTGCTGGTCGAGGGCGACGATCTGGCCGCGCTGGAGGACAGGCTGTACGTCCGCACCATCGGCGGGCTGAAGCGGATCGACGCGATCTGGCGGCGGGTCGATCCGCGGATGCTCGATCCGCTGGCGTTCGACACCCGGTCGCATATCGGCGTCCCCGGATTGATCGACGCCTATGCTGCCGGGAATGTCGTGATCTCGAACGCACCGGGGGCGGGCGTGCTGGAGGTACCTGCGTTCGGCGCGTTCCTGCCGATGCTGGCGAAGCATCTGCTGGGCGATGACCTCCAGCTCCCGAACATCGCGACATGGTGGGGCGGCCAGCCGGGCGAAGCGGCACGGATCGTCGAGGCGTTCGATGCGATGCTGATCGGACCGGCGTTCGGCGCGACACCGCTCGGATTGCCCGGCGACCGGCCGGTGCCGGGCAGCGACATCACCGGCGAAGCCCGCGCGGCGGTGCTCGCCGACATGGCACGGCGGCCGCAGGACTATGTCGGTCGGGAGATCGTGCGCCTGTCGACGATGCCCGTCGTCGCCGAGGATTCGCTGGTCGCGCGGCCCTTTACGCTGCGCGTGTTCGCGGCGCGGGGCGCGGATGGCGGCTGGACCGTTCTGCCCGGCGGCTTCGCGCGGATCGGCGAGCATCCGGACCCGCGCGCGGCGGTGATGCGCGAAGGGCTGTGGTCGGCGGACGTGTGCGTCCATGGCAGCGATCCGGTCGCGCCGACATCGCTGCTCCCCGCCAGCACGTCGCTGCAAGTCCGTCGCAATCCGGGTACCCTGCCCAGCCGGGTCGCGGACAATCTCTACTGGCTGGGCCGGTATCTGGAGCGCGGCGAGGCTTTGCTGGCGGCGATCCGCGTATTGCTCGGCAATTCGATCGACGTGGACGGTGGTGCGGCGATGGCGGCGGACACGGTCGGTCGGCTGGTCGGGCTGATCGTGGGCGCGGGTGCCGCGCCGCACCCGCCCTCGCTCCGTCGCGCCGATCTGCAGGCCTTCGCGCGCACCGCGATGGAGGACATGGGGCATCAGTCGGTCGCGTCGATGAACGGCCATGCCCGCGCCATCGGCGAGGGTTCGCGCGACCGGTTGTCCGCGGACATGATCCGGCTGCTCGAAGCACCCTTCCCTACCCACCGCGGGATGCTCGACCGTGCGGGTTCGCTCCAGCGCCGCTACGTCGCCATCGCGGGGCTGTCGGCGGAACATATGTGCCGGACGGCGGCATGGCGTTTTCACGATCTCGGCCGCCGGGTGGAGCGCGCGGCGACCATCTCCCGCGCGATCCGGCTGTTCGGCATGTCCGGCGCGTCGGCGGACGATCTGTCGACCTTGCTCGACCTGGCGGACAGCCAGATCAGCTATCGCCAGCGGTATCTGACGGGTATCGCGCGCGTACCCGTCGTCGATCTGGTCGCACTCGATCCGGGAAACCCGCGCGCGCTTGCCTATCAGTCGCAGCGGATCGTCGCGTGCTTGCGCGAACTGCCCGTGTTGGCGGACGACGGCATGGCGGAGGCGCAGCAGTCCGAAGGCGTGGCGCTCGACGCCGTGCTGGCGACCGCGACTGCGGCGGCACTGGACGCGGACCTGCTCGGCGATGTCGAACGGCGGCTCGGATCGCTGTCCGACGCGATCGCGCGGCGGTATTTCCTGCAAGGCTCCGAACCCTTGCGCGCCGGCGGGCTGACGCTGGCATGACGGGGCATGCTCATTCCTCCCCGGCACGGGGAGGGGGACCAGCGAAGCTGGTGGAGGGGGCAGGCAATCGGCGGTCCGCTCGTGGCACCCCCCCTCCCCCACCGCGCAAGAGCGCGGCGGTCCCCCTCCCTGCCAAGCGGGGCGGAATTAGGTGATCTACGACATCCGGCACCTCACCCGCTTCGACTATGGCGGCACGGTCGAATTCGCCCGCTGCAACCTGCGGCTCAAGCCCGTCGATTGGCCCGGCCAGCGGCTCGAGCATTATACGCTGACCGTCGCGCCCGCGGGCCGGCTCCGGCCGGCGCGCGCGGAAGCGGGGGTGGCGAACGTCACGCGGCTGGTGATCGACACGCCCGTCCGCACGCTGACGATCGAAAGCCGCGCACGCGTCGTCGTCGATCGGCTCGTCCCCGTCCCCGCCGCGGACGATCCCACGCTGGCGGAGGTCGCGACCCTCGCGCGCGCCAGTCGCGACCTGTCGGCGTCAGGGCCCGCGGGGTATCTCTACCCTTCCCCGCTGATCCCGCTCGACGCCGCGATCCGCGATTATTGCCTGCCCGATCTCGACCCCGGCCGCGGCGCGCTGGAGGCGGGGATCGCCCTTGCCCGGCGGATCCAGCGCGATTTCACCTTCGACGGGTCGGCCACGATCGTCACCACCACCCCCGCCGAAGCGTTCGCCCACCGCCGCGGGGTCTGCCAGGACTTCGCGCAGATCATGATCGCCGGGCTTCGCGCCGCCGGCCTGCCCGCCGCCTATGCTTCGGGCTATATCCGCACCATCCCGCCGCCCGGCCGGCCGCGGCTCGTCGGTGCGGACGCGACGCATGCCTGGGTATTGCTGTGGTGCGGCCCCGCACGCGGCTGGGTAGGGCTCGACCCGACCAACGGCATCTGGATGGCGCAGGATCATGTCGTGATGGCGGTGGGCCGCGATTATGCCGAGATCGCACCCGTCGACGGCGTCGTCCTGGGCGCGAGCGCGCAGGACATGCAAGTCAGCGTCGACGTCGCGCCGGTCGACGAATACGCCACCTGATTGCCTTGGGGGAACGCCTGCCCCACATAGGCGGGCAATACACGCGAACGGGGATAGAATGGCCGATCCGTACAAGACGCTCGGGGTGGCGCGCGACGCGTCCGAGGCCGATATCAAGAAGGCCTATCGCAAGCTCGCCAAGGAGCTGCACCCGGATCGCAACAAGGACAATCCGAAAGCATCCGAACGGTTCAGCACGGTTACCGGCGCGTACGACCTGCTGACCGACAAGGAAAAGCGCGGACGGTTCGACCGCGGCGAGATCGACGGCGACGGCAATCCCGCCGCACCGTTCGGCCATGGCGGGGGCGGCGGCGGTCGGCCGCAGTCGAGCGGCGCGGGGTTTCGCAGCCAGGGGTTCGGTGGCGGCGAGCCCGACATGAGCGACATTTTCGAAGGGCTGTTCGGCGGTGCGCAGCGCGGCGGCGGCGGCGGCGGGTTCGCGAGCGGCTTCGGCCGCCGCCCGCAGCCGAGGGGTGCCGATATCGCCTATTCGCTGCAAGTGCCGTTCGTCGACGCGGCGATGCTGAGCGCGCAGCGCGTGACGCTCGGCGACGGCAAGACGATCGATCTGAAACTCCCCGCCGGCGTCGAAACGGGCACCCAGATGAAGCTCGCGGGGAAGGGCGAGCCCGCTCCCGGCGGCGCGGGCGACGCGATCGTCACGATCGAGGTCCTGCCGCACCGTTTCTTCGTACGCGATGGCGACGACGTCCGGGTCGACCTGCCGATCACGCTCGGCGAGGCGGTGCTGGGCGCTTCGGTCAAGGCACCGACGGTCGAGAAACCGGTGATGCTGACGGTCCCCAGGGGCACGAGTTCGGGCAGGACGTTGCGGCTGAAGGGCAAGGGTTTCCACAAGAAGGGCGGCGGGCGCGGCGATCAGTTGATCACGCTGATGGTGAACGTGCCGGCCGACGACGCGGCGCTGACCGCGTTCGTCGAGCATTGGGCGGTCGAACAGGCCGGGAACCCGCGGGCGGCGATGGGCGTCTGACATCGTAATGACCGATGCGATCACTTTGACCCCGGAAGATCGCGGCCGTCATGGGGGCACCGCGCGCGCGCGGTTCGACCGGCAGCTGGCGAAGGTCCGGCCCGGCTCCTACGCCTTCGAAATTGCGAAACGCACCATCTTCGGCGTCTTCAGAGACGGGTTCATCCATGCCGGGAACCTCGCCTATCTCGCGATCATGACGTTGTTCCCGTTCTTCATCGTCGCCGCCGCGATCCTGTCGCTGCTGGGGCAAAGCTACGATACGCACCGTGCGGTCGAGAGCTTTCTCCACGTCGTGCCCGACAAGGTCGCGGAGATCCTGCGCGCGCCGATCGCCACCGTCCTCGCCGCGCGGACGGGCTCGCTGCTGTGGCTGGGCGGGCTGGTCGGGCTTTGGACGGTGGGCGGTTTCGTCGAGACGATCCGCGACATCTTCCGCCGCGCCTACGGGGTCACGTCCACATCGCCGTTCTGGCGGGCGCGGCTGGGATCGACATTGGCGATCGTCGCCTCGGTCGTGATCGCGATGCTGTCGTTCCTGGCGCAGGGCGTCCTGACCGCGGTCGAGCAGTTCATCTACCGCCTGCTGCCCTTCGCCGCGGATGCCGTGACCTGGATCGGCGTGTCGCGTGCGATCCCGGGGGTCATCATGTTCTTCGCGTTGTACGCGCTGTTCTATTCGGTGACGCCGTCCAAATACCGCTACACCGGCAGCCGCAAATGGCCCGGCGCGCTGTTCACGACGGTCTGGTGGGTGTCGATCACCGCGCTCCTGCCGATCGTGCTGGCACAGCTCGGCGGCTACGACATGACCTATGGCAGCCTGGCGGGCGTGATCGTCGCGCTGCTGTTCTTCTACCTCGTCGGGCTGGGGCTGGTTTTCGGGGCGCATCTGAACGCGGCGCTGGCAGAACCACCCGAGGTGGCGCTACAGGAGGGCCAGGCAGAAACGGCGGGGAGCGGCGCGTGAATGGACTGATGGCGGGCAAGCGCGGGCTGATCATGGGGCTCGCCAACGACAAGTCGCTCGCATGGGGTATCGCGCGCAAGCTCAGCGAAGCGGGTGCGGAACTGGCCTTCAGCTACCAGGGTGCCGCGATGGAGAAGCGTGTCCGCCCCCTCGCCGAACAACTGGGCGTCGCGCGCCTGTTCGATTGCGACGTCGCGGACATGGACGCGCTCGACCGGACGTTCGCCGCGCTGGCGAAGGAATGGGAGACGATCGATTTCGTCGTCCATGCGATCGGTTTCTCCGACAAGACCCAGCTGCGCGGCCGGTTCATGGACACGACGCTCGACAATTTCCTGATGACGATGAACATCTCCGTCTACAGCTTCGTCGCGGTCGCGCAGCGCGCCGCGAAGATGATGCCGGCGGGCGGCAGCGTGCTGACGCTCACCTATTACGGCGCCGAAAAGGTCATTCCGCATTACAACGTCATGGGCCTGGCCAAGTCCGCGCTGGAGACGAGCGTCAAATATCTCGCGGTCGATCTCGGGCGCGACGGCATCCGGGTCAACGCGGTCTCCGCCGGGCCGATCCAGACGCTCGCGGCGCGCGGGATCGGCGATTTCAACTACATCATGAAATGGAACGAGCTGAACAGCCCGTTGAAGCGCAACGTGACGATCGACGATGTCGGCGGCGCGGGATTGTACCTGCTGTCCGACCTCGCGAGCGGCGTGACGGGCGAGATCCACCATGTCGATGCGGGCTACAACGTGATTGGGATGAAGGCGGAGGACGCACCGGATATCGCTTTGGTGTGATAGCGGGCGGATTTAGGCCCGGTTATGGTGGTGAGCCCTCCGTTCGCTCTCTGGCCAGCGGATGCGAATAACTGACGTAGTCGAGCGCCGCCGGCTTGCCCAAAGAGGATCGAGTTCCAGGAGATCGGCGGATCTTGACTACGATCGAGCGCAGCGACAAGCTTGCTGGGGAAAAGTCTTGGAGCCGCCTGATGCTTTCGGTGCTGATCGCCCTACAAGCCTTACAGGTTGCGATCCTGTGGTTGCACGATTGGCTCCCGCTGAGGCCCTTAAACGACGTGGTAGAGGCTCAGGCCCAAGACAGCCGAGGTCGGCTGATCCGAGTTACGGTCATCCAGAGCCTGCCCTTCACGGTTGGTCTGGTTGCCAGCATCGTCTTCGCACGAACCGGACATCCATCATGGGTCTGGAGTTGGCTGTGGATCAGCTACGCCATCTTATTCGCCGGCGAACTTCGCGCCTGGTGGTGGCCCTACCTAGTCCGACCCGACCCCGTAAGAGCCGCACGCTACAGGGTGATGTTCGGTGGCACAGCGACGTTCCTTCCCGAACGCAACGGGATGGTGCCGAACGCTCTTCATACGATCCTGCATGCCGCAACGGCCGCGACGCTCATCGTGCTCGCTATGGCTCACCGGTAAAGCGGCCTTCCCGCAAAGGAACGGCGAGCGAGACGGCGCGGACGTTCTCGGAATCGATGGTGAAAAGAGAAACGCTGCCCCGGTTCACCGAACATACAAGCCGCAAGGCGCAGGAAAGCGATGCGGCTTGGCGGAGAACTTGAGATGAGGCTTTTGGAAGCGGCGGCGTTGACCCTGATCGCGTCTGCGCCGGCATCCGCGCAATCGACCGGCAACTTCCCCGCAATCGAGGCGCGGCTAAGGCAATGCAGCGCCGCGCATCCGGACATTCCGGGCAGCGCGTCCTGCGAGCAGGGCGCGTTCGTTGCTGCGGATAGCATTCTCAACACGGTCTATCGCGACGTGATGGCCTCGCTGCGCCATCCCGGCTCCACCCACGCGCCATCCGACCCGGCCGTGATCCGGCGTCTCGTGCTGTCCGAGCGTGCCTGGCTCGGCTATCGCACGGCGGAGTGCAGCTATCGCAGCGCCGTCGCGATTGGCGCTCCGCTGGAGGGCTTCGAGTATCAGCAGTGCCTCTACGCGCTAACCAAGGAGCGGGTGAAGGTACTCGGCTCGCCCGAAGCGCCGCAGAACGCTCGATGACCACAACGCTGATCGGTAAAGACGCCCTTCGATCCAGCACGCCTGACCCGGCAGGGCCCTTTCCCGATCAACGATCGAATATCGGCAAAGCGAAGCGATGGACAAGCGCCTACCGGCGCGGGCTTATTCTACGCGCTGGCCGTGACGATCCACGTTGCCGACCCCAGATGAACCATGCCGTCGCGCTCACGCGCTGCAAGGGCGGAACGTACTACCGGTTCCGCTTCGGGCAAAAGATCAGGATTTTCTCGTAGCGCTTTCCCTAAAGCACCGACCCGCGTCACCACTTTCAATGTCGTAGCAGTATCGCCAGCGGCGATAGGCGCATCATGCGCCTCTATCGTGATGTTTCTAAAACCTGCTGCGACAAGCACCTGCTGAATAGCGGCAGATTTTTCCAAGCTGTAAGGCGATGTATCGATCGTGATCGGCAAACCAGCGGCCTCGATGCAGAAAGAGTCCAACTCATTCTCTTCTACCGACCGCCAACAGACAAAGCCTATTTGACCGCCGGGCTTCAGCATCCGATGCAAATTGCGGAAGGCGGCTACAGGTTCGGCAAAGAACATTATTCCGAAGCGCGAATAGACTAGGTCTAGCGTCCGATCGGGAAGCGACATGCTGCCAGCGTCCTCCTGCACAAACGTCACTTGAGGTGCGCCCTCTGCCCTGCGGCTAGCAAGCGCCAGGACACGCGGAGCTATATCGACACCGATCACACGCCCAGAAGGGCCAACCCGATCAGCTAGCTGCATAGTTGCCTCTCCGGCCCCGCAACCAACGTCCATGATCGTTTGCCCTTCTGCAAGGGGCAGCTTGTTCAGGACCGCTTCCCCCAAGGGTCTCATTTGCCGATCTATTAAGTCTGCAAGTTCGGCACGGGCCTGATCACCAACATCAAGGGCACTCTGCATCCTGCGTCTCGTTTAGGAGAGTTGTTGTTCCGCCCTCATAACGATGTTCATCGGTCCTACAAACGAGCCCACAGCGGGAAAGCGATGCCGCCCGTCTCGCCGGAGGATGTCAGCAGGTGCCGCTTTCTCGAAATCCGTTCCCAATTGCTTCCTGAAATTGCTGCTCTGAGACGGAGAACCGGGAAAGGCGGTGTTGAACGAACGGCGGCTTTCGGTGGTCGGATTGCGCTCATGAGCATCCGACTTGGGTCGAAACCGGACATACGCCTCTGTCCTACAAACCAATCGATATGCCATGCTCGCACGATGCGATGCTACGTTGATCACCTGTCGCCCGTTCGGACGCCCCTTGCCGTAACCGTTGTTTTTACGCAAAGTGGAAAGGCGAATGGCACACCTCCACTTCCTCCACTTCCGCGAGCGATCCGGTCGGCGGCACAAGGCTTCGCCGACGGTCCGACCGCGCTCGCGGTCCCGCCGCGACGGCGCGGTCGCGCCTGTCCTACACGGACGCGCTGTGGCATGGCCGTGACATGGATCGCCGCCGCCTCACGCCCTGTCCTCGTTCGCTTTCGGCAGCGGGGGGCGTGAATCTCGCGCATTGTCGTAAACTTTGTAACCTCAGGCGCGGCCCCTCCGCATGAGCGTCAACAGCTTCGGTCGCCTGTTCCGCTTCACCACCTGGGGCGAATCGCACGGCCCCGCGATCGGCGCGGTCGTCGACGGGTGCCCGCCCGGCCTCGCACTCGGCGAAGCCGACATCCAGCCCTGGCTCGACAAGCGCCGCCCGGGCACTTCGCGCTTCACGACGCAGCGGCGCGAGCCCGATCTGGTGCGCATCCTGTCGGGCGTGTTCGAAGGCCGCACGACGGGCACGCCGATCAGCCTGATGATCGAGAATGTCGATCAGCGATCGAAGGACTATGGCGACGTCGCGCGCGCCTACCGCCCGGGCCATGCCGATTACGCGTATGACGCGAAATACGGTCTGCGCGATCCGCGCGGTGGCGGGCGGTCATCCGCGCGCGAAACCGCAAGCCGGGTCGCCGCGGGTGCGGTGGCGCGGCTGGTCGTGCCCCAGGTCCGGATCCGCGCCTGGGTCGAGGCGATCGGCGGCGATGCGGTCGATCCGGCGAATTTCGACGATTCGCAGATCGATGCGAACCCGTTCTTCTGTCCCGATGTCGGCGCCGCGGGACGCTGGGAGGCGCTGGTCGATACCGCGCGCAAGGCGGGGTCGTCGCTGGGGGCGGTCGTCGCGTGCGAAGCGACCGGGGTGCCCGCCGGCTGGGGGGCACCGCTCTACGCCAAGCTCGACGCCGAACTCGCCGCCGCCTGCATGTCGATCAACGCCGTCAAGGGCGTCGAGATCGGCGACGGGTTCGCCGCCGCCGCCTTGTCGGGCGAAACCAACGCGGACGCGATGCGCCCCGGTGCCGACGGCCCCGCATTCCTGTCCAATCATGCCGGCGGGATCGCCGGCGGAATCGCGACCGGTCAGCCGATCCGGCTGCGCGTCGCGTTCAAGCCGACCAGTTCGATCCTGACGCCGGTCGCCACGATCACGCGGGGCGGAGAAGCGACGGAAATCGCCACCAAAGGTCGCCACGATCCGTGCGTCGGTATTCGCGGCGTTCCGGTCGTGGAAGCGATGATGGCGCTCGTTCTGGCCGACCAGTCCTTGCTCCATCGCGGTCAGATCGGCCAAATCACGGAACGGACTTGCTAAACGATCGTTCATCCCCTGCTACATACAGGAGAGAAAAGATGCGTATTGCAATCACGATCGCCGCCGCCGCGATGATGCTGCCGACATTGGCTGCTGCCCAGACGACGGGCGGCACCGGTTCGAGCGCGGGCGGGTCGATGGGTTCGACCGGCTCGGGATCGACCGCCGGGTCGACGATGTCGTCGGGCACCGATGGCCAGGCCACGACCGGTACGAAGACGACGCGCGGCAAGTCGACCCGCGGCAAGTCGGGCACCAGTTCGACGTCCTCGACGATGGGCACGAGCACCGACGGGTCGATGTCGACCGCGATGCCGGGCACCAGCACCGACGGTTCGATGTCGACGGGCAGCAGCACCGGCGGATCGATGGGTACCGGTTCGTCGTCCGGAACGACCGGGTCGACCATGGGTGGCTCGACCACGGGTACGATGGGCGGCGGCACCAGCACCGGCACCACCACGACCCCGCCGCAGCGCTGATCGCCGACCGGCTTGATGCCGCAGAAAACCGGGCGGCCGCAAGGTCGCCCGGTTTCATGTTTGCGTCAGTCGGCGAAGGGATCGCGGACGAGGATGGTATCCTCGCGTTCCGGGCTCGTCGACACGAGCGATACCGGGCAGCGGATCAATTCCTCGACGCGGCGGATATACTTGATCGCCTGTGCAGGCAGATCGGCCCAGCTTCGTGCGCCGGCCGTCGATCCCTGCCAGCCGTCCATCGTCTCGTAAATCGGCACGACCGCCGCCTGGTCCGCGGCGTGTGCGGGAAAATAGTCGAGCGTCCGGTCGCCGAGCCGATAGCCGATGCAGATCGCGATCCGTTCCATCCCGTCGAGCACGTCGATCTTCGTAAGCGCAATTCCCGTGACGCCGCCGACCGCCGCCGATTGCCGGACCAGCACCGCATCGAACCAGCCACACCGCCGCTTGCGCCCTGTGACCGTACCGAATTCATGCCCGCGCTGCCCCAGCCGTTCGCCGGTCTCGTCATCCAGTTCGGTCGGAAACGGCCCGGAGCCGACGCGCGTGGTATACGCCTTCGCAATCCCGAGCACGAAGCCGACGCCGGATGGGCCGATCCCCGATCCCGCAGCCGCGGCCCCGGCCACGGTATTCGACGAGGTGACGAACGGATAGGTTCCGTGGTCGTTGTCGAGGAGCACCCCCTGCGCGCCCTCGAACAGGATACGCTTACCCGCCGACCGCGCCTCATTGAGATCGCGCCAGACCGGCTTGGCGAAGGGCAAGACGAAACCCGCAATCTCGTGCAGATCGGCGATCAAACGGTGGCGATCGATCGGCGGCTGGCCGAACCCGGCACGCAGCGCGTCGTGATGCGCGGTCAGGCGGTCGAGCTGCGCGCCGAGATCGTCCAGATGCGCCAGATCGCACACCCGGACCGCGCGGCGGCCGACCTTGTCCTCATAGGCGGGCCCGATCCCGCGCCGCGTCGTGCCGATCTTCCCCGCCCCGCTCGCATCCTCGCGCAAGCCATCAAGATCCCGGTGGAACGGCAGGATCAGCGCGCAATTGTCGGCGATGCGCAGCACGTCGGGTGTCGCGACCACCCCCTGCTCGCCCAACCGCGCTATCTCGTCGCGCAGCGCCCACGGATCGAGCACGACGCCGTTGCCGATCACCGACGGCGTCCCACGCACCAGCCCCGATGGCAGCAGCGACAGCTTGTACGTCTTGTCGCCGACGACCAGCGTATGGCCCGCATTGTGGCCGCCCTGGAAGCGGACGACCATGTCGGCGCGGCTCGCAAGCCAGTCGACGATCTTGCCCTTGCCCTCGTCGCCCCATTGCGCGCCGATGACCGCTACGTTCGCCATGATATGATTCTCCGCCTGCCGGACGGACCCGCGCGCCCTTCGACAGGGCTCGACGCGCGGATGGTTCAGTGATGCGAGGGCGCGCTAGCGGGTGCGCCCCGCAAGTGTCAATCGCCGAGCGGCCGGGGCATCCCATCCGTCAGCACATGCGTGCACAATTGCGCCCCAGGCGTGTCGTTCGGCTCAAGCGCGGCGACGGTTACCCAGCCGGTGCGGCGCATGGCCGCGCTATCCTGCGGCGCGGTGCCGAACGGCACGAATAGCCGCCGTCGCTCGACCGACTGCGCGCCGCCGGTCAACAGATCGGCGAATAGCGAGAACCCGGTCGCGGGTTCCTCGCTGCCATCCGCATGGACGATCGTATAGGTGCCCCCACGCCCGACCTCACGCGACGCGCCCTCCGCGAACAACGAAAAGCCCAGCCAGGTCTGGTATTCGAAGCCGTGCCGCTCGGTCGGGTCGAGCGTCAGCGTCACGCGGTCGCCGATCCGGGTCGCGATCGCGACCAGAGCGTCGAGCCGACTACGCAGCACGCCGCCGGTATCGAACCGCCGCAACCGATCGATCGCGGGATCGAACGGTCCTGCCGCCTCAATCAGCGGCAGATAGGGGGACGCGATGCCAGCGACGCCGCCCGCATCCTTCGCATCGAGGCGTTCGCGCAAAGGACCGATCCACGCCGGGTCGACCGGCAGCGGCCCGGCGGCAAGCGTGTCCACCAGGTCGGGCAGCGTGAAGTCGATCGACAGGCCCTTCGCCCCGGCGGCGACCAGCGCATCGACCGCGACGCCGACGACCTCCTGCGCGGCCGCGACCGAGTCGAGCCCGATCAACTCCGCCCCGATCTGCCGCGTTTCGCGCGCCGGCGATAATTCGCTCGCACGCAATTTGAGCACCGTACCCGCATAGGACAGCCGCACCGGCCGCGGATGATGTCCCAGCCGCGCGCTGGCGATCCGCGCGACTTGCGCGGTCAGGTCGGGGCGGATCGCAAGGGTCGCCTGGCTGACCGGATCGACGAATCGAACCGCATCCGCGAGCCCCCCCGCCTTCAGCCGCGCGCCGAGCCCCTCCGCGAATTCGGCCAGCGGCGGATCGACGCGCTCATAACCATAGAGCCGCGCCGCCTCCAACACTCGCGCCTCGACCCCCGCGGCGGCGTCGGCAAAGGGCGGCAGGCGGTCGTGGAAACCCTGAGGAAGCAGCGCGGTCATGCCCGGAGGTTGATAGCGTGGTAGGAGCACAACGCAAATTCCTCCCCGTTTACGGGGAGGAATTAGGTTCAAAACACCAGACCGGTCGCGGTCTTCACCCCCGGCAATGCGCGGACCTTCGTCAGCAGTTCCCCCGTCACCGCCTCATCCACCGACAAAAGCAGCACCGCCTCGCCCCCCGCCGAACGCCGTCCGAGATGGAAGGTCCCGATATTGACCCCCGCCTCGCCGAGCGTCGTACCGAGCCGGCCGATGAACCCCGGCGCATCGACGTTGACCACATACAGCATCGGTCCCGCCAGATCGGCCTCGACCTTGATCCCGAACAGCTCGACCAGCCGCGGTGCCTGATCGCCGAACAGGGTTCCTGCGACCGAGCGCTCGCCGTCTTCGGTCCGTACCGCGACTCGTAGCAGCGTGTGGTAATCACCTTCGCGCTCGGTACGCACTTCGCGTACCTCGAGCCCGCGGTCGCGTGCCAACAGCGGCGCGTTGACCATGTTGACCGTCGCGGTCTGGGTGCGCAGGAAGCCGGCAAGGACCGCGCTCGTGATCGGCTTGGCGTTCAGCTCGGCGGCCGCGCCCTCGCTATGCACCGAGATACGGTCGATCGCCCCACGCGCCAGCTGGCCGACGAGCGAGCCGAGCTTTTCGGCGAGCACCATGTACGGCTTCAGCTTGGGCGCTTCCTCCGCCGACAGGCTCGGCATGTTGAGCGCATTGGTGACGCCGCCGGAGACCAGGAAATCGGCCATCTGCTCGGCGACCTGGATAGCGACGTTGACCTGCGCCTCGGTCGTCGAAGCGCCGAGATGCGGGGTAGAAACGAAATTGGGCGTCCCGAAAAGCGGCGAGTCCTTGGCGGGTTCGCTGACGAACACGTCGAGCGCGGCACCGCCGATATGGCCGCTGTCGAGGCCCGCCTTCAGCGCCACCTCGTCGATCAGACCGCCGCGCGCGCAGTTCACGATCCGCACACCCTTCTTCGTCTTCGCCAGATTCTCTGCCGACAGGATGTTGCGCGTCTGGTCGGTCAGCGGCGTATGCAGCGTGATGAAATCGGCACGTGCGAGCAGGTCGTCGAGCGTCACTTTCTCCACCCCGATCTCGATCGCACGTTCGGGCGTCAGGAAGGGATCGAACGCGACGACCTTCATCTTCAGCCCGCGCGCCCGGTCCGCGACGATCGACCCGATATTGCCCGCGCCGATCAGGCCCAGCGTCTTCGACGTCAGCTCGACGCCCATGAAGCGGTTCTTCTCCCACTTGCCCGCCTGCGTGCTGGTATCCGCCTCGGGCAATTGGCGGGCGAGCGCGAACATCAGCGCGATCGCGTGTTCGGCGGTGGTGATGCTGTTCCCGAACGGCGTGTTCATGACGACGACGCCCTTCGCCGACGCGGCGGGTATATCGACATTGTCGACCCCGATCCCGGCGCGGCCGACCACTTTCAGCTTCGTCGCGGCATCAAGGATCGCCTTGGTCACCTTGGTCGAGGAGCGGATCGCAAGACCGTCATAGTCGCCGATGATCGCGATCACCTCTTCGGGCGTCTTGCCGGTGATCTCATCGACCTCGACCCCGCGTTCGCGGAAGATCTGTGCGGCGCGAGGGTCCATTTTATCGGAGATGAGGACTTTGAGCATTTTGGTTCATCCTAGAGTCTAGCCGTCACCCCGGGCTTGACCCGGGGTCCCGCTATTCGCAGCGGGCCGAAGAAGCGGGACCCCGGCTCGAGGCCGGGGTGACGATGAAAGAGGGAAAGGGTTAAGAAGCTTTCGCCACCGCATAGGCCCAGTCGAGCCACGGCCCGAGCGCGACGATGTCCGCAGTGTCCACGGTCGCGCCGCACCAGATGCGAAGCCCCGGCGGCGCGTCGCGGTAGCCGGCGATATCGTAGGCCGCGGCTTCCTTCTCCAGCGCCGACGCCATCGCCTTGATGAACGCCTCGTCCGCGCCTTTGACGGTCAGGCACACGCTGGTCTTCGAACGGCTCGCCGGGTCCGCGGCCAGATGCCCCAGCCAATCCCGCGCCGCGACGATCGCATCGAGTGCCGCGGCATTTGCATCCGACCGTGCGATCAGCCCGCCTCCGCCCAGCCCCTTCGCCCATTCCAGCGCGAAGATCGCATCCTCGACCGCCAGCATAGACGGCGTGTTGATCGTCTCGCCCTTGAATACGCCCTCCGTCAGCTTGCCTTTGGACACGAGCCGGAAGACCTTGGGTAGCGGCCAGGCGGGCGTGTAACTTTCCAGCCGTTCCACCGCGCGCGGGCCCAGGATCAGGACGCCGTGCGCGCCCTCCCCGCCCAGCACCTTCTGCCAGCTGAAGGTCGCCACATCGATCTTCGCCCAGTCGACGTCATAGGCGAACACGCCCGACGTCGCGTCGGCGAAGCTCAGCCCTTCACGGTCGTCCGGGATCCATTCGGCATCCGGCACGCGCACGCCGCTGGTGGTGCCGTTCCAGGTGAACAGCACATCGGTCGACCAGTCGACCTGCGCGAGATCGGGCAATCGCCCATAGTCGGCGCGAATGACGATCGGATCGATCTTCAACTGCTTGACCGCATCGGTCACCCAGCCTTCGCCGAAACTTTCCCAGGCCAGCGTCGTCACGCCGCGCTGCCCGAGCATCGTCCACATCGCCATTTCGAACGCGCCGGTGTCGGAGCCGGGGACGATGCCGATGCGGTGCGTATCGGGAAGCTTCAGCACGTCGCGCATCAGGTCGATGGCATATTGCAGGCGCTGCTTGCCGATCTTGGACCGGTGCGAGCGCCCGAGCGAGGCGGTGGCGAGTTTCGCAGCGTCCCAGCCCGGAGGCTTGGCGCAGGGGCCGCTGGAGAAATAGGGGCGTGCCGGCTTCGTCGCAGGCTTCGCACCATCAGCATTCGGCGCACCCGTATCCGGAGCGGTCAGTATATCCGTCAATGTCTCTCTCCTCACAGAGAGCGCGCGCTGCGTTGGGACAGCGTGGCCCGTCGACGGCCCTAGGGACGCCCGGGCATCGTAGCAAGCGGGTTATGCCGGCCTGCAGCCGACCCGCACGATCGCACCGATTTCCGTCGCTGGCGTACCGCGCACCGATGCTCTACCGGCCCCGGATGACCGACACCCACATACCCACTCGCGTCTTCGCCCCCGCCGGAGAGGACGCCGCCTCCGCCAAGCGTGGGATCAGCACGCCGCAGACCGAGAACCCGGCCTATCGCCTGGCGTTCCAGGATATGGATTTCCTGCTACGCGAGGATCTCCGGCCGGTCCGCTTCCAACTGGAGCTGCTGAAGACGCAATTGCTGCTCGACGAGGCGAAGATCGCGTCGACCTTCGTGTTCTACGGCTCGGCGCGGATCCCCGAACCCGCCAAGGCCGAGGCGCTGCTGGCGCTGGCGACCGACGACGAGGCGCGCAGGATCGCCGAGCGCCTGGTCGAGAAGTCGCACTATTACGAGGTCGCTCGCGAACTCGCCCGGATCGTCAGCGTACTGCCGCGCGACGCGGACGGCAATCGGCAGTTCGTCGTATGCTCGGGTGGTGGTCCGTCGATCATGGAGGCGGCGAACCGCGGCGCGGCGGATGTCGGCGCGGAGTCGATCGGGCTGAACATCGTCCTGCCGCACGAACAGGCCCCCAACCCCTATGTCACCCCCGCGCTGTCGATGCAGTTCCACTATTTCGCGCTGCGCAAGATGCATTTCCTGCTCCATGCCCGCGCTCTGGCGGCGTTCCCGGGCGGGTTCGGCACCTTCGACGAATTGTTCGAGCTCCTGACGCTGATCCAGACCGGCAAGATCGAACCGATCCCGGTGCTGCTGTTCGGACGGGCCTTCTGGAAGCGGGTGGTGAACTTCGAGGCGCTGGTCGAGGAGGGCGTGGTCAGCGAACGCGACCTGGGGATCTTCACCTTCGTCGAGACCGCAGAAGAGGCTTGGGCTGCCGTGCAGCGCTTCTATCAGGACCGGGCGGTGGCGAAGGATGCGGGGGAAGCGTAGACCACCGTCCGTCCTGCCCTCACCCTTCCGGTGAGGACAGCAAGCCCGGATTTACTTCCCCACCTTCGCCCCGCGCCGGGCCGCTTCGGGATCGATCGACGGCGCGCCAGATGCCGGGGTGCCCGTGTTGGCGATGTCGCCGGTCGCGCTGCGGCGATCGGTCGCGACCGCGTCCACCGCGCTCTTCGCCCCGGGCGCTGCGGTGGCACCGGTTGGTGCGGCACCACCAACCTTGGCATCGGGCTTTGCCCCGGCTGCCGGCGCGGCGGGGAGCGGCAGGTTCGATCCCTGCTGGTTGATATAGAGGAGCACGTTGGCCCGGTCCTGCGGGCTCGACAGGCCGGCGAATGTCATCTTCGTACCCGCCGCGAACTTGCGCGGGCTCGTCAGCCACGCGTTCATCTTCTCGAAATCCCAATTGCCGCCGACGCCCTTCAGCGCATCGGAGAAGGCGAAGCCCGCCTTGCCCTGGCCGATCGCTTCGCCGAGCGTGCCGTACAGGTTCGGGCCGATGCCGTTCGCCCCGCCCTGGTTGATCGTGTGGCAGGCGGCGCATTTCTTGAACACCTCGCCGCCCTTGACAGCGTCCGCGGTCGGCAGCAGCGACGCCACGGGGATGGCCGCAGCCTCCCCGCCGCCGCCCGCATCCTCGACTCCCTCGATTGCATAGCCCATCTTCTCGGGACGGCCGGTGTCGTAGATCTTGGTCCCGACGATCGTCAGCCCGAGCGCGATCCCGCAACCGGCCAGCACCCAGCCCGCGATCGTGTTGGTCCGATTGTCCATTATCTCAGCCTGCCCCGGTCATACGTCCTCATTCCCATAGAAAAGCCACGAAGCCTCCGCAAGCGCGCTTGCTCATCGCGTCGCCAAGCGCGTAACGCTTCGCCCCCGTGGAGAATTTCGCCGCCCCCGCCCGCCCCATCGTCGCCGCGATGACCGCCGCCGCCGCCGCCGAACCGGAACGCACCGTCGCGTTCCAGGGCGCGCCCGGCGCGAACAGCCATGTCGCCGCGGTGCAGGCGTTCCCCGACGGACTGCCGCTTCCATGCTTCGACTTCGCCAACGCGATCGACGCGGTGAAGGACGGGCGCGCGGACTGCGCGATCATCCCGATCGAGAATTCGCTCCACGGCCGCGTCGCGGACATGCATTTCCTGCTGCCGGAATCGGGGCTGGTCATCACCGGCGAGCATTTCCTGCCGATCCGCCACGCGCTGATGGGCACCGGCACGCGCGACCAGGTGCGCGAGGCGATGAGCCATCCGCAGGCGCTGGGCCAATGCCGCCACTGGCTGAAGGCGCACGGCATCGCGCCCGTCGCCTATCCCGACACCGCAGGCGCCGCGGCGATGGTCGCGGAGATCGGCGACCCGCACGTCGCCGCGCTGGCGCCGCCCGCCGCCGCCGCCACCTATGGCCTTACGCTGCTGGCAACCGATATCGCGGACGCGGACCACAACATGACCCGCTTCGTGACGCTGGCGCGCGGCGGCAAGCCCGCGACCGGCGCGGGGCCGTGGATGACCAGCCTGATCTTCGAGGTGAAGAACATCCCCGCCGCGCTGTACAAGGCGATGGGCGGCTTCGCGACCAACGGCGTCAACATGACGAAGCTCGAAAGCTACCAGCGCGGCGGCACCTTCGCGGCGACCGAATTCTACGCGGACGTGGACGGGAAGCCCGGCGACGCGGGGTTCGACCGCGCGATCGAGGAACTGGCGTTCCATTCGAAATGGGTACGGCTGCTGGGGACCTATCCGCAGGCGCGGGCCCGGGGGTGATTCGCAGCCGACGATTGCAGGAAATGCAATCGGAAGTGGACGAAGTGGAGGCCACGTTGCGATGGGAATCGCCCCCGCGCGAGCGATTGCACTTTCAGCAATCGCGTATGTCGGGGTTCGAGCGGCTGGCATGTCCGAGGGCGTCGCACGGAAAATCCAACATTGCGAGGGATGATGGGGCTGGCTGCTTCGACCCATTCTCGGTCATCCAGCAACGCTCAGCGGTTCCCCGATAGCAGCCGCTTATTCATCCTGGCCTTGGTCAACGCGGTTGCCACGCAGGGGCGCCGGTCTGCCAAAGTACAAAGGCTGCGATATCGGCTTGTTCAGCCTCACGGGTAGATTTGGCACTACCTAATCCGTGCCCATCCTGCTGCTCCAGGCGGTACAGCACGGGGCGGTGAGCAGGGTTCTCTTCGAGCATCGCAGCGAGCTTCGCACCGGTCCAGGGTTCAACACGAGCGTCGTTCAGGCCAGCCGTGATCAAAAACGCGGGATACTGCACGCCTAGCTTGACGTGCTGGATCACGTCCATCTCGTAGAGGTCCTTGAAACCCTGCGGATCGGTGACCGTACCAAACTCCGGTATATTCGCTGGACCCGCTGGCATTGTCTCGGCGCGCAGCATGTTCACATCGCCGACCCTGTCGATCGCAGCGGCAAACAGGTCGGGCCGCTCGGTCGCGGCACGGCCGACCATTATCCCACCAGCTGATGTACCTTCTATGGTAAGCAAGGCGGGGGTCGTATACCCCTTTGCGATCAGCGTTTCCGCGCAAGCAATAGCGTCGCGCCACGTGTTCGGCTTGTCCTTGCCCTTACCGGCCAGCCGCCAGGCTTCACCAAGTTCACCACCGCCCCGAACAGTGCATTTGGCCATGCTGATTCCCGCGTCGACGAAAGTCGGCATATTGAAATCGAAGTAAGGGAAGTCCGATCTGCCATAGGCGCCATAGGCGGTGAGGATCATCGCGCGTGGCTGGATTGCCCCGGCCGGCCCGACGACCGTGAGGGGAATCTTGCTTCCGTCCCTTGCGATAGCCTCCAGATCGGACACGGCATAGCGGTCAGGTTCGAACGCTGGATGGATGTCGAGTGGCAGCACATCAAACGCCTTGCGCGCCGGATCATAGCGATAGTGCGCAACAGGTGTTTTCGAACCATCGAGCATAACTACTGCACCAGGCTCGTCCACGTCGGCCGCCAGATTTTCAATCGATCCATGTACCGGCAAAGCGATCTCGCTTACCTTCCCATCGTTGCTGAAGCGTAAGAGCTGGCTATAGATCCCCCTTCGTACGCTGATGTAGAGCCCGTCTGCGGCTACCACTTCGCCTTCGACGAGTTGGCTGTCGCTTGGGGGAATGATTGTCTTCGCCTGGGCAAGTGTGCCGCCTATCGGCAGCGCTAAAATCTTAAACCGAGGCGCATCCTTGTGGGTCATCAAGAACAGCGTTGTCCTGTTCATTTCGACATTGGTAATTCCGTCTTCGTACGCGGCGATCGGCGTCCACGTGACACGTTGGGCCCGCGGATCTGCGGGCTTACCCCACCATAGTCGTCTCTCCGGTTTGACCCCTGTAACCCCCATAAGCAGCAGCTCGCTTCGGTGCGGCACGTGCCTGAGGAAGCCTTCCTCATCCGGATCGGTAATCGGACCGCCAGGTAACGCAGCTCCTAGGACCGCGCGCGGCTCGCTTTTAAGATCCCAATAATCGGTAGCTTCGTTGCGGTATTTGTCGGTGGGCTTCGATGCGGGACCAAAAGGTTGTGATCGAATGAAAAAGAGGCTCGATCCATCCTCGCTCCAATCAACCCCGTCATCCGCCGCCCGATCGATCGGGCCGGCGATAGCCCTCCCTGTGGCAACGTCAAAAACGGTTATTGATGAATCTTCGGACCCTCCGGCCGAAATACCCACGGCGATTTTTGCCCCGTCATGCGACGATTGCAGCCAGTCAATTGCATAAGGCGTACCGCCGTGGGCCGCCATGAACGCTGCCATATCGAGCAATATTCGTTTGTGACCGTTCTCGAAAACGCCGAGGCTAAAGACATCCTTGCCCGGCGCACGATCGAAGTAGAACAGCTTGCCGCCTGCCGCCCATATACCGCCGACCTTGCCAAAAGCGGCGGAGAAAGTGGTCATCTTCGCGAGAAATGCTTCTCGCGGTGTGATCCTATCAAGGACAGATCGCGACCAGGCATCCTGTGCTTTCATCCAAATAATTGTTTCGGCGTCCTTACTCTCCATGGATCGGTAGCGGTCGGTGACTTGCATGCCAAAGTATGCTTCGGTGACCGGATGCGGCACGGCTTTGGGCGGTGCACTCGGAAGGCCGGACTGTGCTGATACGCCGGATGCAACCGAGCTGAGGAAAGCTGCTAGGATCTTGCGACGCATCATTGTTACCCCCCGGCACGAACTTGGTGAGCGTATATAAAAACTAGCACTGCGCAACGTCAGGGGCTAGCATCGTAAAAGTAGCACTGGGACTTCCGTCAGTTTTACGATGGTCTTCAGCCTCGGCGCCGAACGGTCGAAGGTCTGTTCGTGCCACTTGCCCGCCAGCCGCTTGCAGGCAGAAAAGACCCAATTTCAGACCTTCACCCGGCTGCGCTGCGCTCCCAAAGCGGACGGCCGTTCACAGAGTTTGACGCTGAGCCGCCGTTTGTTGCGCCTTCCAACGAGATCCATGCCATGCCTGTGTTTGATGCCACGGATGCCCGCGATCTCGCGAGGTATTCCAATTAGGGCTTGAAGCCTACCACCGTCCAAAGCGGTGCGGGATCGTAGACCGCGCCTGCGCTGATCGTCTTCGCGATGCGGCGGGTATTATGAATATCCGCCAACGGATCGGCATTGAGCAAGACCATGTCCGCCTGCTTGCCCGGTTCGATGGTACCCAATTGTTTGTCGAGGCCCATTACACGGGCCGGCACGATGGTTGCTGACTGCAGCGCTTGCATCGGCGTAAAGCCCGCCTGCTCGACATAGATTTCGAGCTCCCGGTGGAGGCTGTAGCCCGGAACGCTCTGGTCGGTGCCGGCGACGATCGGATTGCCGTTCTCGTGCAACGTCCGCAGCGTTGCCGTGAGCGTTGAGTACAGTTTCGCCAGGTGGGTGGCCTCCGATAGCGGAATGCCAGGCGTGTCCAGCGCCGCTGCCAATTGGGGGGGCAGATGCGCCATACCGGGTTCGACGGAGGCGATGGGCATGGTCGACATGTGCAACTGCATTTCGAACACCGTCATGGTGGGATCAAATACCGTGGCGTGCTGCCTGAAGACAGCCAGCGCGTGCTGGACCGCAGGGGTCTGAAAATCGAGATCGGTCACCGGCGCCGACCGCACGAGGTCCTTGGGCAAGAAGTCGGCATACGGGTAATTGATGTGGTTGATCTGATCCATCCCGGCTTCGACGGCTTGCACCGTCGTCATCCCATCGGGCACGTGGCCGGTGACGGTCATGCTGAGGCGGTGGGCCTCGCGTGTGATGACCGGGACCAATGCCGGTTTCATACTGCTGTAGATCTTGATCTGAAGCGCGCCCGCAGCCTTATATCTTCGGACGACCGCCACTGCTTCATCGGGCGTGTCTGCGGTGATCGCGCCGAGCGTACGCGGGCCGGTGCCATCGACGATGCCTGCGATGAGCAAGCGCGGGCCGATGCTGTTTCCTGACGCGAGCGTATCGCGGACCGTCGTGATGAAGTCGAACTCGTTGCCGCAGTCTCGTGCGGTCGTCACGCCCGCAGCAAGATAGATCGGACCCCACTCGACCTGCTCGTAATGGGCGTGCATGTCCCAGAGACCGGGGATGAGGTATTTGCCATGCCCATCGAGGACGGTCACGTCTTTCAGCTTGGGCATCGCGCCGCGATAAACGCTACTGATGCGGCCATCCTCGATCACGACGGTGCTGTTGGGCGCGGCGGCCGCCCCCGTGCCGTCAATGAGCGTCACTCCGACGATCGCGAGCCGCTTGGCTGGGGGCTCTTGGGCACTTGAGGCTAGTTGAGCGAGCGCCGCCAAACTATTCTTGGCCGCCGCCTGGATGAACGTGCCGAGCGACGGCTCGAGATCCTCGCGGATGGCTTCGAAATGGTCGAACTCGGCATCGGTCGAGACAAGCGCTGCCAGCTGTCGGTCGTCGTCCAGCCAGAGGGTTTCCCCGCCCCAAATGAGTCCGTTGACGACGTAGCCATGCAGCGTCGTGCCGCCGGCCATCAAGTCTCCGGCGGGCTGAATATGGATGGAACCGCCAGGTGGCGTCTCAATCAGCGCCGGCTTGTTGTGCGCCAGCCACCAGCGCATGAGTTCGCCTTGCATCGCGACCGGCGAGTAGCCGTCGATCAAGAAAGCGGGTCCTTTGGTCAGGTAGGTCGTCGTCGTGCCGCTGCGGAGCAACGAGATCCGCTTGCCGTCGAGCCGGAACTCGTCGTTCAATTCGGAAAGCCGCGAGGATTTGCCTGCAACCTTCAGCGAGACCGGCTCGTGCGCCGCGGAAGCGACGTATGTCGTCTTCAGCGGCACCTTGCCGCCACGATCGGTAAAAAGAAAATCAGAGGTAAGTACGGTGTTGCCCTTGGCATCCGGCTTGATCTGCCAGGTTTCCTTTCCGATCGCTCGGGCGAATTTATGAAGCACGAAGGTGCCATGGTCGTGGCCGGTTGGCGATTTTTTCAGCTGCGCCGTTCCATGTGCGGGGAGAAGGAACATCGCAATAGCGCCCGCTTGTCGCAGAAGCCGTCCTGCTGTTACCGACATCGCATAATCCCCTAGCCCTCGCCCATAGCTAGCGTGACGGTTGATTTCGCAACAGGCAATGCTTGCTTGGGGCCAAACGCTGATCAGCAGTTCGAGATGGAGTTCGTTTCTGCGCCTCCAAACAATCCGGCTGTAGTAGCACGGCGCTGCCTCGGTCAGGGGTCGCGTCCAAGACCAACTCCTTAAGCCTGAAGGGAGAACTCCGGATGGGAGTAGGATGACCTAGACCCGGACGTTCGAGGCGGCATCTGCACTCCTCGAAAGCGACCGTTCGTTCAGCAACAACCTGCTTCAAGAATGCTGACCGTTGGAGATCGTCAGCAAGGTTGCTCCAGCCCGAGAACCGCGTCACGATCCTGGCATGAAGGGTGTGTTCGAGATCAGCGGTGCATCGCGCTACGACGACCTGATCGCCGAACGCTACCACTTCCCGCGCGTCTACCTGCGCGCAGCTGAGGCATGCGTCGGCGACTGGATCGTCTACCGGGAGACCGGCTCGGCTGGTGGCCGAAAGGCCTATGTGGCAGCCGATCGGGTGCACAGCATCGACCCAGATCACGCCGACCGCACGCTCTTTTATGCCCGTATCAGCGACTTCATCGAGTTCGATCGCCCGGTGCCGTACCGTGATCCGGACGGCCGCTTCCTCGAGCGTATGCTGCGCGAGTTGGACAATCCGGCCATCGCCGGTCGGGCGCTGCGCGGCCGATCGGTTCGCCCCATCGACGATGCTGATTTCGCCGCCATTGTGAACCGCGGTCTTATCGACACGCTGTCCCCCGAACACGCGATCCGGCTCGAGCTCGATCCACGGAACATCGATGCTCCCACTGCCGCATTGCTGGCATCACCGCCCGACGAGCGGCGTGTCGCGCAGCTTCTGGTCAACCGCAAGGTGCGTAGCGCCGCCTTCCGCGGCCACGTGCTCGACGCTTATGACAACCGGTGCGCGGTAACTGGTTTGCGCATGGTCAATGGTGGCGGCAAGGCCGAGGCTCGCGGCGCGTCTTGCTCAGTTCGGTAAGTCGCTCGGTGATGCCGAGCTCGGTCATCTGCACCAGCCCGTCGAAGCGGCGCGCTTTCGCCCAATACCGCACCAGCGTGCTGAGGTCGCCGGGCCGTTCGGCGAACTGAACGAGGTTGTGCGCGACGAGCGCCGCTTCGAAGCTTTCGGGATCCTCTATCCCGGCGGCGGTGAGATAGCTCAGCCGTTGGGCGGCGGTGAGCTTGGTTAGGCCGACGACGGTAATGTCGGGCAGCGTCCCTCGCGGCCCGTCCTCGACCTTCGTCTCGGTCGTGGCGGTGCGGGACGAGGCAAAGAGCGCGGCATTGCGATCGACCGGTGCCCTTGGCTGCCGAGGCGTTTCCGGCCGCAGGGTTCGGTGGACCAGCGCGAGATCCTCCTCGCCCGTCCAGACGCTGCCACGGCACGAAATCAGAACGCGCGCCCGGTCATAAGCAAGCCCAAGATCACGGGCGAAGACGTTCAGCGCTGTCTCGATATCCTTCTTGTTGATCCTCGCTTCGTCGACAGAATCAAGAAAGAACCAGCCGGTCGCCGCCGAGCGTCGCCATTCGGCGAACAGCAGCGCGTCGTCGCGCGACAGCGAGCGGTCGAGGCCCGAGCTGGCGAGCGTCTCGACGGTCAGATAGAAGGCCGCTTCGCCGTCGTCGCGGAGCAGATCGCGCTGGCCCTTGAACTCGGCAGTCTTGCCGGCCGACGCTTCAGCGAGGACGATCACCCGCGGCCGTTTTAACAAGGCAGGCCAGTCCAAGCCCCGATCAATTCCGAAGGCTTCCCAGTCGGTGAGCTCGAACGGCTTCTCTGCGTCGATCAAGCGGAACCGGCGGTTGAGGTTGATGAAGTCCACGGCGCCGTTTTAGAGCATTCTTGCGCTGCCGGCGAAAGCAAACCTCAGTGAGCTGCTGCTACGCGCGCTCAACGTGACGGGTTAAACCGCCTCCTCTGAGACGCGGCGGATGATGATTGTTCCGGACGTGTTGAGGCCGTTCTCGCCCTTGCGATTGGTCCAGTACTCGCCGCGAAGCTCGCCGTTCGACATGACCTGAACGATCCCAGCCCCCGAATGCATCCGGGTGTCGGTCGGGGCCACCGGCAGCGGGTCGACCTGGGTGTAAACGTAGCTGAGCTTCGGCCTCTCGGGCTTGGCCCAGCTCGGCCGCACGTAATCGGTGGTGCTGCACCTCTCCGTACCGTCGGGCACGATCTCGATCTCGATCTCGAAGAGGCCGACTTTGATCGTGACATTGGCGCCCGTGATCTTCGCGTCGGCCTCGGTGATCGGCTCGGTCAGCGCATCGAAGCGTCGCCCGTTGCCCTTGGCGGCCTCGTAGAGGCGCTCAATCTTCGGCCAGTTGGACCGGATCTCGGCCCGCCACTCCCCTCCGATCCAGGGATACCACCAGAGGCGCCCCAGCGTGATCCAGTGGACGAAGCGCAAGGCCGGTGTCCAGCTGAGAAGCAGGCTGAGGCAGGTCAGGAAAGAAACTATCCGACTCGACCACTTGAGGATGTCGGCGGGCGTCCGCACCACGTCGAAGCCGACGAGGATCGCCACCGGCGCGAGCACCAACGCGACTAGGATTGTCAGCATGATGGACCGGTTTAGCGCCAGGATCACGACGCATTTCCCTGAGCCGTCACGGCGGCCGGAGAACGGCCGCACCGATATGCGATCTCCTTGCCCTCACGGAAGACAGCGATGCCGAATTCGCAGCTCGCGACGCCGGTTGCGACGACTCCTGGAACAGCCGAGCCGAACAGCGCGGCGAGATAGCGTCCGCCGAAACGCCTAGTGCGGTCGACGGGCGCGTTGTGGATGATCGGGGGCGAGAAGTATTGCCCAAGGCGAAGGATACGAAGCTTCGGGCTCAGCACGTGAAACCCGTCGTGATGCTCGTGCGCTGGATTGGAAATGGTCGCGAGCATACCTGCGACATCCGCGACCTCGCCCGGATCGCTGATCAAGCGCAGAGCAAGGATCGGCAGTTCATTTGGTGACGCGCTGACAATCACACCGGTACCTGAAAAGTCGGCGTCGGCACGCGCGTCGACCTCAACGAGGAGCCCGAGCAGAGCATCGGTCAATCCAAGGTCGGTTTGGCTCATAAGGACGACGTGAAGCGTCTCGCTGCAAAGCGCAATCCCGGCGGTACTTGCTCTACCCCTGGTGCCCACGCCAAGATCCGCTACGCCCTGAGTTCCGTTCGCCTCTTGTTCACAAGCCGAAGCAGCCCCATACTGAGCATAAAGGTGGGGACGGCATGGCAACGAAGCTGAATCTGCACAAGTTGATGGCTGTCGGCCAAGGCTATCTCGACGAGATTGCGGTCGAGACGCTCGATCGGCGGGAGCTGGCTACGGCGCGCGAGATGATCCGGGACACCCTTCGGGGCGCCTTTCGGAACTGGAACCAGTACCTTCTGCGTGAGGAGCTGCTAGGCAGGGAACTCGCCGCGACGACATTCGACCCGCAGGTGCCTCGGCCGAAGTTCCGCATCCAGGGTAGCTTCGCCTACCACACAGTGAATGACTGCCAGAACCCACCGGGGCAGCAGATCGACCAGGACGATGGCGTGTTTCTCCCCCAGTCCTTCGTGCTAGTCGGAAACCGCGTTCGCCCCACGATCGCGTCGGCGGCCTATTTCAAGCTGGTGGAGAAGGCGCTGGCGCCCTTGTGCCGGCGCGAGGGCTGGACCTTGAACCCCGTGCGTAAGGGGTCGTGCGTCCGCGTGGAGATCAGCGAGCGGCTCCACATCGACTTGCCCCTATACGCCATCAAGGACAGTGCGTTTGAGCAGCTCGTAGAGTTCACGGCGGCGGACAGTCTCACCAAATCGCTTCAAATGCGTGACTCCGTCGATCTCGACGAGCGCATCTATCGCACCCTGGCCGAAGCGGAGATCATGCTCGCGCATCGGGACGACGGCTGGATCGAGTCCGACCCGCGCAAGCTTGAGGGCTGGTTCGAGAACGCCGTGAAATTGCACGGGTCGATCGTTCGGGAGTTGTCGCGCTGCTTCAAGGGCATGCGCGACGCACGTTTCGACGGAGGGCTGTCGTCGATCTGCATCATGGCGCTTGTCGTGAGCGCGATGGAGACGATGAAGGATCTTGATCCGACCCGGCTCGATATCGCGCTGGTGAGGACGGCGCGCGCGATCGCCCGGCAGGTGGAGCAGCCAGTCGGCAACCCGGCATTTCCCGGCGACACCGACAAGCTGCTTTGTAAGGATTGGACGCCCGACTACCGACAGCGGGTTCGCGGCATTTTTCTAAGCGTAGCCGACCGCATGGATGCGGCGATTGACGGCACCTTCCACAAGGGACTTGCTCTCAGTCACGCGACAGCGGTCTTTGGCGACCGCGTGCCCGCGAACGAGGATTTGATCGCCATGGGCGGCGCCGTCGCGGCGGTGCGGAGTACCCCGGCGCAGGTCCAGCCGAAGCCCACGGTGCCGCGGACGCAATCGGGGTGAGCGCGGTGATCGCGCAAGCGGTCATCGACGCGGTCGCCACTGACGGCTTCACCGCACACCTTACCGCTCGTGGCCTGACCTTGACGGGCGAGGTCCGTGTCAAACAAACACCCATAGCCCTGCGGTTGGTGTTCGACGACCTGGAGTTTATCGAGCCGCCCCGAGTGTATGTCGAGCAGCCTGCGGCGCTCTTGCGCAAGGTGGTGCCGCACCTCGACGACGCGGGCGAGCTATGCGTGATCAACCGCGCCTTTCACGTGTTCGACCGCTATAGTGCCCCTGCTCAGACCCGAGGGATCATTGCGCGCGCAGCCGAACTATTGACCGCTGGCCTGTCCTCGGCTGCGACCGCGGAGATCGCGCGCGAGTTCCCGTCCTATTGGGGCGCATCCCGCTACGATATCGACTCGCTTGCGGACCTATGCCGAGAAGCGAAGGTCATTAGGAAGAGCACGTCGGCCGCGGTAAAGCCGAAGCTCGCTTTGGTGAAAACGGCTGCGCGTCTCTCCTTCGAGGCGCACCAGGACAAGCCGGCGACGCTGGGCGGGTTGCTAGATTGGTCGGCGCACTGGGATCGCGCGCTGCCTGCGGCCATCACCGACGCATTCGCGACCCAGGATGCATCGGACCCGGCGGTGGCGATCGAAGCCCCCAACGGGATCGCGATAGCGCGTTTGATGGTGTCGCGTAGCGGCGCGGCCTTCGTGCGCTCGCTCGAACGCCCGAGTGCCTGGTCACGCTGGGTGAAGACGGGGGCGGCGCGCGCCACCTGGATTACGCGCCTAAATGGCCGCCGTGCCGACCTAGCGAGCGTGCTCGGCGCGAACGAAGCGCCTCTGGCCGATCAGGCGGTGACGCTGGTGGGCTGCGGCGCGATCGGGGGCTATCTTGCCCGTATGCTGGCGCAAATAGGCGCGGGGCTCGGTCGAGGACGGTTGACGCTCATCGATGGCGACATCCTCGACGTGTTCAATATCCGTCGTCATGCGCTCGGCGCGTCTGCCATCGGGCGCTTCAAGGCCGAGGCGGTAGCGGAAGCGACGCTGCGCGACTTCCCTGGTCTAAACGTCGTCTCCCGACCGGCCCCTGCACAATCCCAGCGGATGATCCTCGAAGCGTCAGATCTCTTGATCGACGCGACCGGCGAACAGGCGGTGAGTGACTGGCTCAACGCCTGGCATCTCGGGCGCGCTGGCCGTGAGGCGCTGAAGCCGACCCTACTCCATTGCTGGATTTCCGGTGCAGGGATCGCCGTTCAGAGCTTCATTTCGACCGAGCCGGGCTATGCCTGTTACCGATGTCTCCAGCCTGATCAGGGGACTCGCCCGCGATTCGATCCGCTACGCGAGCCGCCGAGCGAGCCGGTCGCAACGTGCGGCGAGCAGCTCATGACGCCCTATGGCCCGGCGGCGCCGACGGCGGCCGCCGCGCTCGCTGTTCAGCACGCGGTGGATTGGGCGCGGGGTCACCCACATCATCTGCTTCGGACCGTGCGCTTGGATTGGGAGCGATCGGTGCGCCGCGATCCGAGCAGTCCGGGCATGGCGGCCAATTGTCCGGCGTGCACACCAGCTTGAGGCCGACGGTGGTGATACCGCGGGCGGTTGTAGACCGCATCCGCGCGCAGCGGCTGCGACGTCTGCCAGCCGAGACGGGCGGCTTCCTTTTGGGCATGAGACGCGGGCATCATCTGGAAATCACCGGCGCCACGGAGCAACAGGCGCAGGACGTCGCCACCGCCTACACCTTCGAGCGCCGCGATCCGGCTCACGCCCGCGCCATCGAGTCGGAATGGCGTCGGAGCAAGGCCCTAATTACCGTTCTTGGCGATTGGCACACCCATCCTTATGGCTCAGGCGACCCGTCTGGGATGGACAAGAAGGCATGGCGAACGCTGGCGCGAGCGGTCGCGCAGCCTGTAATCGGACTGATCGACGCTGGAACACCACTGCCGACGTTCTTCTATACGCGTGAGAAAACTCTGTTTGCGTCCACCTTCAAGCTAGATGTGATATCTGAGGAAGCCGCCGACCTGGCTTATAGTCGCTAAGCGCCGTATTGGACGTGGCTAGTTGCGGGACGAAGTACTTTAGAATGCGCGCGCAGAGCCGCCACAAGTCGCGTAACGTCCTGTCGGACTAGGTCCTCAATTACGAGATGGTTAGGGATCCGGCTCCCCGTTGCTCGGACTCGCTGACGGTACAAATGGCCGAATGCCGCGTTTAGCTGTCTAATGCCACCTTCATGAACAAGCGTCTGCTTACGCGATCTTTGCGCTCGAAAGCGGCCGGGCCGTAATCCACCGAGGCTGTGTGAAAACGACGTAATATGCTATGCTGTGAGGTGTTAGCGGGAGGCGTCGGATGGGTCGTTTCA
>NZ_CAHJWJ010000013.1 GCF_903642285.1 Sphingomonas bacterium | reverse complement strand
CGATGCAGGCGTAACATCCAACGCGCTGCGCGTGACTGCCGACAGCGCTAAAGGCTGTTCTCACACAGCCTCCACCACTTGTCGCCGTTCGTTGGCGGACTATGCTATAGGCCTACCCATAACGAGACCCAAGCTATGGGACGATAAAACGTCGGGGAGGAAGCGCCCGCTTGCAAACCTTCTTTCTTAGCCCTCTCCCGCTTTCGCGGGAGAGGGTTGGGTGAGGGTCTTCTTTTACCGCTTGGTTTGTTCTACGAGTATGGCGAGGATAGTCTCCAACACCCCATCGCGATTCTCGATCACCTCGCTGTTCCAGAACCGGATGACCCGATAACCCTGTCCTTCTAGGAAAGCGGTGCGCGCCGCATCGGCATCGGCGGTGTGTTGGCTCCCGTCCAATTCGACGATCAGCCGGGCCGCGATGCAGACGAAATCGGCGACGTACCGGCTGCCGATCGTATGTTGCTCGCGAAATTTGAAGCCGCCGAGGCGACGATTGCGGACGGCGAGCCAGATGATCTGTTCCACGTCGGTCCGCTCGCGTCTCAGGCGACCGGCATGACGGCTGATCTGGCGGTGCACTGGGTACATCGGAGTAAGGTTAGCGGCATTAGGCGTAAAGAAGGAAGACCCTCACCCAACCCTCTCCCGCGAAAGCGGGAGAGGGCTAGGAATATGTCGGTTCACCAATAAAATCAGCCACCACGATCGCCGCCCCATGCAACTCAACCCTCCCGGAACGAGCCGAACCGGTCCGGCAACGGCGCCTTCGCCGCGATCGTCTCCTTGCCCTCTCGCGGCACGGTCAGTTCGGCGGCGTGGAGCAGCATCCCCCCGATATCGGCATGGCCATAGACCGGATCGCCGACCACCGGCACGCCCAGCCCCGATGCCGCATGCACGCGGATCTGGTGCGTGCGCCCGGTCGCGGGGATGAACTCCACCAATGCGCGGCCCTCGAAGACCGTCAGCAGCCGCCAGTCGGTGCGCGCCGCCTTGCCGGCCTTGTCGGGGACGATCTGCCAGCCATCCTCGCGCGTGCTGGTCTTGCCAAGCGCAAGGTCGATCGTGCCGCCCTCGCCCACCGGCACGCCGTCCAGCACCGCGAGATAGCGCTTGCCGACCAGCCCCTGCTCGAACGCCTGTTGCAGCCGCGCATGCGCCTTGGGGTTGCGCGACAGCAGCAGGCAGCCGCTGGTGTCGCGGTCGAGCCGGTGGACCGCCTGCGGCCAGCGCTTGAAGCCGAACTTCAGGCTGTCGAGCTGGTTCTCCAGGCTGAGCGATCCGTCGCGCGGACGATCGACGGGGAGCCCGGCGGGCTTGTCGATGACGAGCGCTTCGCCATCGAGGAACAGGACGTGGTTGACGAGCATGCCGCCGCCCTTGCCACCATGCGGGTGTGCATGCCAGAGCCGGTCGGATGACGCGCCGCAGCACGATCCCGCTCGCGGTCGCGATCCTTGCCCTGACCGCCACGCCTCTGGGGGCGCAAAGCTGCCCCGATTTCCGGCTGCTCGGGCATTTCCGCTACGACAACGCGCCCGAAGAGACATTGGCATCGGTTCCATCCGAGGAAACCGTCCGGCGCGATTGCCGGTTGCGAAACGCCGTGCTGCCCGATCTCGCGGCATTGCTGGCAGCGGCGAGGACCGATCCGCGCGCCGGTGGCCGATTGCTGGCCTTGTCCTGTTTCCGATCGGTCGAACGGCAGATCGCGATTTTCGGGCGCGAGCGGCCGGAGGGCGGGGCGGCCGATCGCGCGATCTCGGTCGCGCCGCCCGGCTATAGCGAACATGCCACCGGCTATGCGCTCGACTTCGCGGTGCGGCCGGCGAACGGGTGCCCCGACGTCGATGCCTGCATGGCCGCGTCGCCCCAGGCGCGGTGGCTGCTGGCGAACGCGCCGCGGTTCGGGTTCGAGCAATCGTTCCCCGGCGGCAACAAGCAGCAGGTGAAGTGGGAGCCGTGGCATTGGCGCTGGGTCGGCCGCAATGCCGATCTGCCGGATGCGGCGACGGCGCGCCGGGTGTTTGCCTGCGCGCGGGTGCGATTCCCCGCGAACCCGGCGGTCGGGCCGCTGATGGTGCGGGTGACGGCGCAGCCGCCGGTGCCGGTGGTGAGCCCTGCCCCGGCGGCCACGCCAGCGGCGGAGAAACGCCGCTAGTTCCCCGGTGAAAGCCGGGGCCCAGGATCACGAGCGAACCGCCTGTAACCCTGGACCCCGGCGTTCGCCGGGTAAAGAGGGAGGATGGTGCTGGCGGTTCACCTCTCGTCATCCCGGCCTCGTGCCGGGATCCAGGGCCGCAAGCGATGCGCTGCTTTGCTCTGGATCCCGGGACGAGCCCGGGATGACGATCAATTCTAGCCGTCCCCCGGGAGGAGGAGGAGCGTTTCTGGATGGCCCTACGCCAGCTTCGCCGCGGTCTCGGCGATCCGTTTGCCCTGATAGCGCGCGGCGTCGAGTTCCTCCGGTTGCGGCTGGCGGCTGCCGTCGCCGTCCGAAATCGTCGTCGCGCCGTAGGGCGATCCGCCCTTCACCTCTTCGACCCCCATCTGCGCCTGGAAACCGTAATCGAGTCCGACGATCGTCAGGCCCTGATGGAGCAGGTTGGTGATGATCGAGAACAGGGTCGTCTCCTGCCCGCCATGCTGGCTGCCGGTGGAGGTGAACGCGCCGCCGACCTTGCCGATCAGCGCGCCCTTGAACCACAAGCCGCCCGTCGTGTCCCAGAACGCCGCCATCTGGCTGGGCATCCGGCCGAAACGCGTCGGCGCGCCGACGACGATCGCATCGTACTCGGCGAGTATGTCGGGGCTTTCGATGACGGGATGCTTGCTGTCGGTCTTGAAATGTGCCGCCTCGACGACGGCGGGCGGCGCGGTTTCCGCGACGCGGCGGATGTCGACTTCGGCACCGGCCGAACGTGCGCCTTCGGCGACGGCGTCGGCCATCTGTTCGATATGGCCGTAGGAGGAATAATAGAGGACGAGGACCTTGGTCATGGGACTACCTTTCGGTGGAGTGGCGCGGATCTATTCGGCATCGACGAGGACCAGTTCGGCCTCGTCGATCGCGGCGATACGGAACGTCCGGCCGCCGGAAAGGGCGACGCCGTCGCGGGTGTCGATTCGTTCGCCGTCGATCGTGATCGCGCCGGTGGCGGGAACGAGATAGGCGTGTCGTCCCACACCGACGCTATGTTCGATGCGCTCGCCCGGCTTCAGCGTCGCGCCCATGACGCGCGCCTCCGCACGGATACGAAGCGCGTCGGCATCGTCGGCGAAACCGCTGGCCAGCACGACGAACCGGCCCGACCGGTCGCCCTTGGGAAACGGCTTCGCGCCCCAGCTCGGCGTACCGCCGCGGACGGCGGGTTCGATCCAGATCTGGAACAGCGTCGTCGGTTCGGCTTCCAGATTGTATTCGGCGTGCCGGACACCCGAGCCTGCGCTCATCACCTGGACGTCCCCGGCCCCCGTGCGGCCGCGATTGCCCATCGAATCCTGATGCGTGATCGCGCCCGAACGGACATAGGTGATGATCTCCATGTCCGAATGCGGATGCGGCGGGAAGCCGGTGTTCGCGGCGATCCGGTCGTCGTTCCAGACACGGATCGACCCCCACCCCATCCGATCGGGGTCATGATAGCCGGCAAACGAGAAATGATGCCGCGCGTCGAGCCAGCCGTGATCGGCACGGCCGAGGCTGGCGAAGGGACGACGGTCGATCGTGGTCGTGTCGCGACGGGTCTGGGTGGCGAGCATGGGAGCCTCCTTGGTTGGGGACAAGATAAGGTGCGTGCGCCGCGCGTAAACGGAAACGCTGGAAACCGATGGTTTCTCCAATTAACATGAACTGCTGGAATCGGGGGAACAGGACGATGCGATTACCCGATTTCGAGGCCTGGGCGATCTTCGCGACCGTCGTGGAACATCATTCGTTCAGCGCCGCCGCGGATACGCTCGGCCTGTCCAAGGCCACCGTGTCGAAAGCGGTGTCGCGGCTGGAGGGGCATCTCGGCACGTCGCTGTTCCACCGCACCTCGCGCCGGCTCGCGCTGACCGAGGCCGGCCGGCCGCTGGCCGAACAGGCGGCGCGCATCCTGGCGGAGGCGCGTGCGGCGGAGGAAAGCGCGCAGGACGGTGCACGCCTGCCAGCCGGGCGGATCCGCGTCGCCGCGCCGATGAGCTTCGGGGTCGTCAATGTCGCGCCGCTGCTCGCCGAATTCCTCGCGGACCATCCGGCGATCGAGATCGAACTGCACCTATCCGACGCGCGCGTCGATATCGTGGCGGAAGGGTTCGACGTGGCGCTCCGGATCGCGACATTGCCCGACAGCTCGTTGCGGGCACGGCGGCTGTGCGGGATCGGTGCACATCTCGTCGCCGCGCCCGCCTATCTCGAACGGTACGGCGTCCCGAAGCATCCGACCGACCTGTCGACGCACCGGCTGCTCGGTTATACCAACATGACCGGGCCGTGGCGGTTCGCGGGGCCCGGCGGGGCGGAGGTGTTCGTGAAGGCCAGTGGCCCGCTCAGCGCCAATAGCGGCGAGGCGCTCCTGCCCGCGCTGCTGTCGGGCCTCGGCATCGCGCGGCTGCCCGATTTCATCCTTGGCGAGCATCTGGCCTCGGGCGCGGTCGTCGAGATCCTGCCGGACTGGCGGCCCGCCGAGATCGGCCTCCATCTGCTGACTCCGCCAAGCCCGCTGCGCCCCGCGCGCGTCGAGGCGCTGATGACCTTCCTGACGGAGCGACTGCGATGAACCGGCTTGCCCCCGACGCCGAGGACGCCCGCTTCATCCGGCGTGTCATCATCCTGATCGTGATCGCTGCGGTCACCGCCGCGCTGTACCGCGCGGGCGATCTGCTGATCCTGGCGTTCGGGTCGACACTGGGGGCGATCCTGATCCACGCGATCGCGCGGACGTACCGGGAACGGCTGCGCCTGCCCGAAAAGGTCGCGCTCGGGTTGGCGATGCTGACCGTGCTGGCGGCGATAGGCTTTCTCGGCTGGCTGTTCGGCGTGCAGTTCCGCGCGCAGGTCAATCTGTTGATCGTCCGCCTGCCCGATCTGTTGAAACAACTCGCGGCGTGGGCGTCGCAATCGCCGGTCGGCGCCAAGATCGTCGCCGCGGTCCAGGCGGCGTACGCGGGCAGCAAGGCGGCGCAGGACGTCGGCGGGCTCGTCCAGGGTGGCGGCGAGTTGCTCGTCAATTTCGTATTGTTGCTGTTCGGCAGCCTGTTCTTCGCGGTCGAGCCCAGGAAATACGAACGCGGCTTCCTGATGCTGGTGCCCCCCGGCAAGCGCGCGGCGTTCGAGGATGCGCTGTTCGATCTCGGCTCGACGCTGCGGCTCTGGCTGCGCGCCGAGGTTATCCAGATGACGACGATGGGGCTGTTCGTCGGTGTCGGCCTGTGGATCGCGGACGTTCCGTCAGCGGCGGCGCTCGGGCTTCTGGCCGGGCTGTCGGAATTCATCCCCTATATCGGGCCGACCGCGGCGATGCTGCCGGCGCTTGGGCTGGCGGCGACCAACGGCAGCGGGCCGGTCATCGGGACGCTCGTCACCTATGCCGTCGTGCGCGTGGTACAGACGAATTTCGTGACCCCGTTCGTCACCAGCCGGGTCGTCTCGATCCCGCCCGCGGTCACCGTGTTCGCGATCATCGGCATCGGCACGGTGTTCGGATTGTTCGGGCTGTTCTTCTCGATGGCGCTGCTCGTCGTCATCTTCACGCTCGTGCGCAGCCTGTATCTGCGCGAGGTGCTGGGCGAGGATATACCCCGGGCGGACCATGATCTGCTGATCGCACGCCCGGAGCCCGTCCGCGACTCGCCGGAATCGCTGGATTAAACTGAAATTAACCTTTTGCCTTCAGACGTTCTTTGGTTAATGAATCTTGCCGGAGCGACGCAGCCTAGGGTTGGCGCGTCCTCAAGAACGGGGGAATGCCATGCGCGTACTGCTGATCGAGGACGAACCGACGACCGCCAAGGCGATCGAACTAATGCTGACGACCGAAGGGTTCAACGTCTACACGACGGACCTGGGCGAAGAGGGTTTGGACCTCGGCAAGCTGTATGACTACGACATCATCCTGCTCGATCTGAACCTGCCCGACATGCACGGCTACGACGTGCTGAAGAAACTGCGCGTCGCGCGGGTCTCCACGCCGGTACTCATCCTGTCGGGTGTGAACGAGATGGACAGCAAGGTCCGCTCCTTCGGCTTCGGCGCGGACGATTACGTCACCAAGCCGTTCCACCGCGAGGAACTGGTCGCGCGCATCCATGCGGTCGTCCGTCGCTCCAAGGGCCATTCGCAAAGCGTCATCCGCACCGGCAAGCTGGCGGTCAACCTGGACGCTAAGACGGTCGAGGTCGACAGTGCCCGGGTGCATCTGACCGGCAAGGAATATGCGATGCTGGAGCTGCTCTCGCTCCGCAAGGGCACGACGCTGACCAAGGAGATGTTCCTCAATCATCTCTATGGCGGGATGGACGAGCCGGAACTGAAGATCATCGACGTCTTCATCTGCAAGCTGCGCAAGAAGCTGAGCCTGGCGTGCGACGGCGAGAATTATATCGAGACGGTCTGGGGCCGCGGCTATGTGCTGCGCGAACCCGACGAGGTGGCGCAGGTCGCCTGAACGATCCTGTCCTCGAGACAGGAAACGCCGCGGTACCGGGGGGTGCCGCGGCCTTTTTCGATCCGGCGCGACGCCGCCCGTTCAGCGGCAACGCACCTTGCCGCGGTCGACCGACCGACCAAGCAATGCGCCGCCGCCGGCCCCAAGCAGCGTGCCGAGCGTACCGCCGCCGAGGACATTGCCCAGCACACCGCCGCCGATCGCGCCGACGACCAGCCCAGTGGTGCCATCGTTGCGCCTGCAATAGGCACGGCCGTCACGGCCGCGATAGACCCGGTCGTCGCGCCCGAGCGCGCGATCATCGCGACCACGCTGCTGATAGTTGTCGCGCGGATTCCAGTCGGCGCGATTCTCGTCGCCATGCCAGCCATAGTCCCGGTTCTGTCCATAGTCCCGGTTCTGAGCCACCGCGACGCTGGGCAGCGCCATTGGGGTTGCGACGATCGCCATAAGCGTGGCGGCGAGGATGGACTTTTTCACGACTGTTCTCCTGATCTGTCTTGGTCCAACCATCAGGTCTCGCAAATGGGTCCGGCATCCAGCCGATCGCCCTAGCGCCGCGCGTACACCTTCTCTCCGCCGACCCACGTCTCCTCGACCCTGGTCTGGCGCAGGTCGGTCGGGCTGGCGAGTGTCGGATCGCGGTCGACGATGATGAAATCGGCGCGCTGGCCGGGGGCGAGGCGGCCATATTTGTCCTCGGCGAACCCGGCATAGGCGGCATCGATCGTGAACGCCTTCCAGGCCTGTTCGCGCGTCACGCGCTCTTCGGGTCGCCAGCCGCCGAACGGCTCGCCATTCGCGTCCTGCCTGGTGAAGGCCGCGGCCCAGCCGGCAAAGGGGTCGGGGCTTTCGACCGGATAGTCCGATCCGAACGCCAGCACCGCGCCGTTCCGAAGCATGGTGTTCCATGCATAGGCCCCCGCAAGCCGCGCCGGGCCGAGCCGCGCCTCTGCCATCGCGCGGTCGCTGGTCGCATGAGTCGGCTGCATCGATGCGACGATGCCGTTCTTCCCGAACCGCGGCAGGTCGACGATGTCGACGACCTGCGCATGTTCGACCCGCCAGCGCCGGTCGCCCTTGTAGGTCTGCGCCATGTCCTCGATCGCGCCCACGACCTGCGCGTTGGCCTTGTCGCCGATCGCGTGGACAGCGACCTGGTACCCGTCCATCGCCGCGCGGCTCATCCGGTTGCGGATCACGTCGTCGGTCATGAAGCCCGCGCCCGCCTGCCCCGGTGCATCGCTGTACGGCGCCTTCAACCATGCGCCGCGCGAACCGAGCGCGCCGTCGGCGAACAGCTTGACGCCCACCATCCGCAACCGGTCGTTGTACAGCCACGGTGTCGGGCCCGTCCCGCCGATCTGCACCGCCGTCTCGACGCCCAGACCATAGGTGACGATCCGCACCCGCAGCGCGCCGACGTCGCCCATCCGACGATAGGTCATCCAGTCGTCGAGACTCATCGCCATGTCGCAGGTCGCGGTGATGCCGAACGCCAGCAGCATGGCCTGCGCCTTCAGCAGCGCCGCGTCGCGGTCCTTGGCGAGCGGCGGCGGCACGACCTTGCCGACCAGCGCCTGCGCCGCGTCGACGAAGACGCCCGACGGTACGCCGCCCGCCTTCTCGATTCGCCCGCCCGCCGGCGCGACGCTCTTCGCGGTCACGCCCGCCGCCTTCAGCGCGGCGGTGTTGCCCCAGCCGGCATGGCCGTCCGCCCGCGACAGCCAGACCGGCCGGTCGCCGACCGCCGCATCCAGTTCCGCCGCCGTCGGAAAACGGCCCAGCCCCCAGCGCTCCTGGTTCCAGCCGCCGCCGAGGATCCATTTGCGTTCGGGGTTCGCCGCCACATACGCGGCGATCTTCGCCTGCGCCTCGGCCAGCGATTTCGTGTCCGAAATATCGAGTTCGAGGGCGCGGAACCCAAGCTCCATGACATGGCCATGCGCATCGACGAACCCCGGCAGCATCACCCGCCCCTTCATATCGGCGCGCCAGTCGAGCTTGTCCGGGCGCTTCTCCTTTGCAGCCAGCAACCGCGTGACATGCCCGTCGAGCGTCATCAGCAGCCCGGTGAAGCGAACGACCCGTCCGTCCTTGTCGAGCGTGATGCCATCGACATTGTCGATCAGCGCATCGGCGAAGGCCGGCATCGGCGCGATCGCCAGCAGCAATGCGAATGTGCGAACGGTCGGTCCAAATCGGTCGGAAATGCGTGTAGCCATGGTGTTCGCGTCTAAGCCGTGTTCCCCCGCTGCGCCAGATGGTCTAGCCGCAGATCATGGCTAGTCTCGCATCCGCTTCGCCCATCAAGCTCCCCGTCTCGCTGGCGGATGTCCACACCGCGCATGCGCGCATCGCGGACCAGATCGTCCGGACGCCGACACTGATCAGCAAGACGCTGTCCGGTATGACGGGTGCGACGGTGTATCTGAAGTTCGAAAACCTGCAGTTCACCGCCGCCTACAAGGAACGCGGCGCGCTCAATACGCTGTTGCAATTGTCCGACGAAGCCCGCGCCAAGGGCGTGATCGCGGCGTCCGCGGGCAACCACGCGCAAGGGTTGGCCTATCATGCCGATCGGCTCGGCATCCCGGCGACGATCGTGATGCCCACCAATACGCCGACCGTGAAGGTCATGCAGACCGAAGGCCACAAGGCGACCGTCATCCTGGAAGGCGAGACGTTCGACGCCGCCTATGCGCATGCGCGGCTGATGGAGGCGGAGCGCGGGCTCGCCTTCGTCCATCCGTTCGACGATCCGCGGATCATCGCTGGCCAAGGCACCGTCGCGGTCGAAATGCTGGCGGACGTGCCCGCGATCGATACGTTGATCGTCCCGATCGGCGGCGGCGGCTTGATCTCCGGCATGGCGACGGTCGCGCGCGAGGCCGATCATCCGATCATGATCTACGGCGTCGAGGCGGAGCTGTTCCCGTCGATGTACAACCGGATCAACGGCACCGACATGCCGTGCGCGGGCGATACGCTGGCGGAAGGAATCGCGGTCAAGGAACCAGGCGCGATCACGTCGCATATGGTCGCCGAACTGGTCGACGACATCCTGCTGGTCAGCGAACGCGCGCTGGAAGAGGCCGTCAGCCTGTTGCTGCAGATCGAGAAGACCGTGGTCGAGGGGGCGGGTTCGGCAGGACTCGCGGCATTGCTGGCCTATCCCGATAAATTCCGCGGAAAGATCGTCGGGATCGTATTGTGCGGCGGGAATATCGATACGCGGCTGCTTGCCAACGTGCTGTTACGCGATCTGGCGCGATCGGGGCGGCTCGCTCGGCTGCGCATACGCTTGAAGGACCAGCCGGGTGCGCTGTTCAACGTGGCCCGCATCTTCGATCAGCAGCGCGTGAACATCATTGAAGTCTATCATCAGCGGATCTTCACGTCGCTGCCCGCAAAGGGCCTGGTGACCGACATCGAATGCGAAACGCGCGACCGGGCGCATCTCGACCGCTTGGTTGCGGCGTTACGCGTCGGCGGTTACGATACGAGCATCGTCGAGCAGGATTGAACCGGCGGAAAGGCTGGCCGGCAAACAGGCGGCCGACATGAAAAGGGCCCGGTCTTTCGACCGGGCCCTTCAAAATCCTGCAATCAAAGATCGCGTCGGATCAGTTGCTCGACGACTTATCCTGGGTTGCAGCCACAACACCGATCGCAACCACGCCGGCGACGATCAACAGGGCATAGAGCGGACCGATACCGGCGATCTTGCTCTTGTGACGCGAAACCGTACCGACGCGTGCCGCATCGCCCAGCGACAGCGAAGCCGCCGGGTTGGCGACGGGGGCGGCATACGCCGAGGACGCGATCGATGTCACACCGAGCGCCATCGCGGCCAAGCTGCCGATCACTTTCTTCAACGTCATACCATTTCTCCCTCTAAACCAACCAATCATCGCCAACGCCAATGCACCGCGATCGTTCCGCAATGCAACATAATAATAGCCCAACCCTTTCGCTAAGTCATGGGTTTAAAGCTTCATTCGGCCGAATTGCGCTTCAGTGTGGCTTCGTTAACCCATAATCGTGGTAAAGCCGCTTTTCAGGACGCTCAGGCCGGTTAATACGGGGTGCGACGGGGTCGATGACGATCACGCGCTGACAGGACCTGCCGTTGACCGCGCCATTCCGCTTCCCACGTTTCTTCGTGACCAGCCCGTCGCCATGCCCGTATCTCCCCGGTCGGCAGGAACGCAAGGTCTTCACCGAGCTGACGGGGCCGCATGCCGGCGAACTGAACGATGCGCTGGGCCGGATCGGTTTTCGCCGCAGCCAGGGGGTGGCCTACCGTCCGAGCTGCGCGGGGTGTTCGGCCTGCGTGTCGGTGCGGGTCGTGACGCATGAATTCATACCCACCGGAACGCAGCGCCGCCTGCTGAAGCGCCACCAGGACCTGGAGATCGGCACCTGCCGTGCCTGGGCGACGGACGAGCAATTCCAGCTGCTTCGCCGCTATCTGACCGCGCGCCACCCGGGCGGCGGCATGGCCGGAATGGACGAGGACGATTATGCCGACATGATCGAGCATTCGCCCGTCAACTCGCTGATCGTGGAATATCGCGAGCCGTCGGTCGGCGGCGCGCGTGGCCGGCTGGTCGGGGCGTGCCTGACCGACCGGCAGGCCGACGGCCTTTCGATGATCTACAGTTTCTTCGCAGCAGACGACGCCGACCGGCCGGGGCTCGGCAATTTCATCATCATGGACCACATCCTGCGCGCCCGCGACGCTGGCCTGCCCTATGTGTATCTCGGCTATTGGGTGAAGGGCTCGGCGCGCATGGCCTACAAGACGCGCTTCCGCCCGATCGAGATGCTTGGCCCCCGCGGCTGGCGATTGATGCCGGAAGATGCCCGACCGGTATCGCCGGCCGTCCAGGCGGCGTTGCAGGACGAACTGGCTTAGACGTCCAGCGAAACGACGACATCCACGTCCAGGATTTCCGCCCCGACGCCGAGGCGGGATCCCGCGACGGGTGCCGCCCCCGCCGCATCCAGCGCGATCGCGACACGGACATGGTCTTCTTCCGGGCATTGGCCGGTGCTCGGATCGAACCCGATCCAGCCGAGCCCGTCGACATGCGCCTCGGCCCAGCCGTGCGGGGTCGGTTGATGCTCCCCCTCCGCCAGCCGATACCCGGAAACATAGCGCGCAGGGATATCCAGCGACCGCGCGGCCACCGCGAAGATCTGTGCGAGGTCGCGCGCGGTCGCGCTGTCGCGGCCGAACGCGGTCGCCGCATCGAGCATCGGCTCGCCGCGGCCGATGTCCAGTACGAACCGGTCGTTCAGCACCCGGTTGATCGAATGCAGCCGGCCGAGCACGCTATTCTCCGCGTCGACATCCCGCGCGAATTCGGCGATGCTGGCATCGCGCGGCGTCGCGGCGGTTTCGCGCAGGAACAGGGCCGGCGGCAGCGGCTCGTTCGTGCCCTGCACCACGCCGCTCGAATGGCTGGTCAGCACCGCGCCGTGCACGGTGATCGCCAGGCCGTCGATCGGTCCTTCGACGTACAGCATGGTGATCGCGTTCCCGAAGCCGTCGCGCCCGTCACGCAACCGTGCGTCGCAATCGACGTCGATCCGCCAGGACGCGATCGTCTGATCGTGCGTGTTCTCCGGGGTCAGCCGCAGCATCTGGACCAGCCGCTCCTGCGGCGCGCTGAACCGGTACATCGTCCGGTGGTCGATCGACAGCCGCATGCGTCCCCCAATTACCGGTCTAGTGGAACTTGAACTGCCGCCCGATCGCCGCGTGAAGCAGATCGTTTTCGGTGATGAAGGCCTGCAGATACTGGTGCAGCCCGGACACGATCACCTCATTGGACCGCGTCTTGCCAAGCCGGGTCGATCGCATCCGCGCCATCCGGTCCGCTTCGCCGTGATGCCCCGTCCGCTTGGCGAGCAGACCCAGGATATCGACCGCCTCCTCCACCGATGCGGCGATGCTGCGCGGCAATTCGGGCCGCGCGATCAGCAGGTCGATGACGTTGCCCGGTTTCAACCCCTCGCTGTAGAGCCAGCGATAGGCGGTGACCGCCGATACGGTCTGAAGGATCGTGGTCCATTGATCGCGGTCGACGACACCGCCGACCTTTTCGCCTTCGGGCAACAGGATATGGTATTTCACGTCGAGCAGCCGCGCGGTGTTGTCCGCCCGCTCCACGGTCTGCCCCAGGCGGATGAACCAGGTGGTCTGGTTTCGCAGCATGCGGTGGACGGCACCTTCGAAACCGCGCGTTTCCGTCTTCACCGTCTCCACCAGGTTCAGCGTCGCGGCGGTCCCGCCGGTGCTGGCACGATGCTCGAACGTCAGCCAGGCACGGTTGATCGCGGTCCAGGCTTCGCGGGTCAGCGCGGTTCGCACCGCCCTGGCGTTGTTGCGCGCCCTGTCGAGGCAGCGGACGATCGAGCCGGGGTGCGACGCGTCGATCGTCAGGAACCGCGCCACGCTTCCCTGGGTCAACGAACCGCCGCCCGCCTCGAACGCGTCCTCGGTATCCAGCACGGCCAGCGCCGATGCCCATGCCGCCTCGCCCGCCGGCCGCGACGACAGCACGTCGAGCCGAACCGTCGCCTCCACCAGCCGCGCGATGAAATCCGCCCGCTCGAAGTAACGGCCGAGCCAGTAGAGCGACGACGCGGTACGCGAAAGCATCACGCCATCCGCCCGAGCGTCTGCGTCATCCCGCCCATCGTCTGCGTCATCGTGCCCGCGCCCATCGACTGCGCCTGATCCGCCATCAGCACGAAACTGTCCTTGGTCCCGCCCCCCTGACTGGAATTGACGACCAGCGACCCCTCCTTCAACGCGACGCGGGTCAGCCCCCCGGGTACGACCTGCACCCCCTTCGATCCCGACAGGACGAACGGCCGGAAATCGACGTGACGCGGGCTGAGGCCGCTATCCACCAGCGTCGGAACGGTGGACAGCGCCAGCGTCGGCTGCGCGATGTAGCGATGCGGCTCGGCGATCAGCGCCGCCCGGAAATCCTCGATCTCCTGTCGCGACGCGGTCGGGCCGACGAGCATGCCATAGCCGCCCGATCCGTCGACCAGCTTCACGACCACCTCGTCCAGATGATCGAGGACATATTGCAAAGCCTGCGGCTCGCGGCAGCGCCAGGTCTCGACATTGGGCAGCTTGGGCGCGCCGCCGGAATAGAATTTCACGATCTCGGGCATGTAGCTGTAGATCGCCTTGTCGTCCGCGATGCCGTTGCCCGGCGCGTTCATGATCGCCACGTTGCCCGCCGCATACGCCGCGATCAGTCCCGGCACGCCGAGCGTACTGTCGGGGCGGAAGACGAGCGGATCGAGATAATCGTCGTCGATCCGGCGGTAGATCACGTCCACCTTCACCCGCCCGGCGATCGTCCGCATCCAGACGATATCGTCGTCGACGACCAGATCCGCCGCCTCGACCAGTTCGACGCCCATCGTATCGGCGAGGAAGCTGTGTTCGTAATAGGCCGAGTTATAATGCCCCGGCGTCAGGACGACGCAGACCGGGCTCTGCCCCGCCCCATGCGGCGCGACCGACTGCATCGTCTCCAGCAGCCGGTCGGGATAGCTGTCGACCGCAGCGACGCGGAATTCGCGGAACAGTTCGGGGCACAGCCGCAGCATCGCCTCGCGATTTTCGAGCATATAGCTGACCCCCGACGGCGTCCGCGCATTGTCCTCCAATACGAAGAAATCGTCGGGACCGGTGCGTACCAGATCGATCCCGCAGATATGCGCCCAGATGCCGTGCGGCGGGCGGATGCCGGCGATTTCGGGCCGGAACTGCGGATTGCCGAAGATCAGGTCGGCGGGCAGAACGCCCTCCGCCAGGATGCGCCGCGCGCCGTAGATATCGTCGAGGAACGCGTTGATCGCATCGACCCGCTGCACCAGCCCTTCGGACAGCCGCGCCCATTCGTCGTGCAGGAACACGCGCGGCACGATGTCGAACGGGATGATCCGCTCGCCGGCATCGTTGTCGCCATAGACCGCGAAGGTGATGCCCAATTGGCGGAACGTCGTCTCAGCCGCCTGTTGACGCCGGCGAAGTTCGGCTTCGGGCGTGGTTTCGAGCCAGCGACCGAGCGCGGCAAGGTCGGGGCGCGGGGTGGTCGCGTCGCCATGCCCCATGATCTCGTCGAACGCCGGTCGTTGCCCCATCGTTACGATAAAATCCCCATGGTCGCGTCGGTTCCATGCTGCCCGGCTTCGCTGCACCGCACAAGGGGGACAGGGCATTTCGCGAAGCTCAGCGCCAGCGCCTTCTCGACCGCGGTCTTCTCTACAGCGACGGGCCGGCCGAGCTGCGCCGGATCGACCCAGGCATTCCGATCGCCGGCCCGGGCCCGGCGCTTCGCCATTTGCGAAACCTCGACGATGTCTGGATAGCCCGCATTGCCGATAAGCCGATGGCCACCGACGGTCAGGCTGCAGGCGAACAGAACATGCAATATCCGCACATCGTCGCGCACCGGCAGCGCCCAGCTCGTGCAACCCGGCGTATGCCCGACCGTCTTGAGCGCGGTCATCGTCACGCCGCCCAGGCGACGGGGTCGGGGACGCTCTTCGCCCGTCACCGCGATGAGCGCGGTCGCCATCGCTTTCATCGCAATGCCTCCAGCATCCCGGTCGTCAGCACCTGCGCCAGCACTTGCGGTTCCGCGGCACCGGGCGGGTAATAGAGGTACAGCGGCACGCCCGCCCGGTTATGTGCCTGGATGAAGCGACCGAGCGCGGGGTCGCCGTCGGTCCAGTCGCCGACCAGTACCGCGACGTTGTGCTTCGCGAACGCCGCGCGGGTGGCGGCGGCCTCGATCGCGGTCTTCTCGTTGACCTTGCATATCAGGCACCAGTCTGCGGTGAAATAGGCGAAGACGGGACGCTTCGCCGCGCGCAGCGAAGCGAGCCTGGTTTCGGTGAACGGCTCCGCGCCCGCTGCGCTCGCCGGTGCACCGTGGACGGCCTTCGGCAACGCCAGGACACCCACCGTCATGATCGCGACGATACCAAGACCCATCACGAGCCCCGCCGCCGCGCCGCGCCGTTGCCGCGTGCCGGCGATCCAGAAGACGATGCCAAGCACCAGCGCCATGACAAGCGCGAAACTCTGCGCATCCACACCGGCCTGCCGCCCGAGCACCCAGGCGAGCGCGATGGCAGTCAGCCACATCGGCACCGACAGGATGTGCCGGAACGTCTCCATCCACAGGCCGGGCCTCGGCAGCCGCCGCCGCAGCGCCGGCACGAACCCGATCGCCAGGAACGGCAGCGCGAGCCCCAGTCCCAGACCACCGAAGATCGCGAGCGCCGCGAACCACGGCAACACGAGCGCCGCGCCCAGCGCCGCACCCATGAACGGCCCCGTGCACGGCGTCGCAACGAACGCGGCGAGCGCACCCGTCGCGAACGAACCGCTGACCCCGCTCGCCCCTGCGAAGCGCGGCATCGGCACCTCGAATAGTCCGGCCAGGTTGAGCGCGATGGTGACGGACAGCAACAGCAGCACGACGATCGCGCGCGGATCCTGCAACTGGAACGCCCACCCGACCGCACTACCACCGGCCCGCAGCGCCAGGATCGCGCCGCCAAGCGCCAGCAGCACCAGGATCACCCCCGCTGTGTACGCCAACGCATCGTGCCGCGCGGTCCGGGCGTCGGTATTGCCCTTCGCCAGGCTAAGCGCCTTCAGGCTCAGGATCGGGAACACACAGGGCATGATGTTGAGGATCAGCCCTCCCAGCACCGCGCCGAGGAATGCGATCAGCGTCGTCGCCGGCACCCCGCGCCCGTTCGTCTCCGTCGACCCCGGCAATCCGCCCGGTGCCGCGGACAGCATCAGCCCCTGCGCCGCTCCGATCCGCAGCACGCCCTCGATCGGCCCCGCCGGCTTCGAACCCGCCGCGATCTTGGTCGCGATCGTCAGCATGTCGCCGTCGCGCGTCACCGTCTGCGGCGCGGCATAATCCACTGCGCCGGTCGTGGTCGGAAAGAAATACGCGTCGGCCGCCACCGCGCCGGCCGGATAGGGGACCGCGATCCGCAGGCTCGCGTCCTTCACCCGATACGCCGCCGCGCTGCCGAGCGGCCTGGGGATCGCCCTGCGCCAGGCGTCGAAGCCGGCACGAGTTGCCGGGGCGATCGTGCCGTCGCCGACGGTCAGGTCCATCGCCAGCGTCTGCGCCTCGGGCACGCAGATACTGTCGGTGCAGACCAGATAATCCGCCTTCAGCCGGACCGGCAGTTTCGCACCCATCGGGAGCCCGGCGGGGACGCTCAGCGTCACCAGCGGCGCATAGGGTGCCTTGTAGACATAGTTCATCAGCCCAGCGACGAGCATCGTCGTCGGCACCGGATAGCGCAGGCCATCGACCTTCGCGCCCGCGGGCAACGTCCAGTCCAGCCTGGCGGGAAAGCCCGCATCGCCGGGGTTCAGCCAATAGCCGTGCCACCCCGCCTCGGGCTGCGTATCGATCGCGATCGTCACGGTGCCGCCGGCGCGGGGCACGACGCTTTCCGCGACCAACGTCATCGGCAGATGCCGGCTCGGCGCGCCGAAGGTGTCGGCCCGGACGACGGTCGTCCAGGCCAGCAGCAGCGCAAGCAGTGTCATCAATCGGCAACCGAGTTTCGTCATCAGTTCATCGTTCCAATTGCGCCGACCGCCTGCGACACCGTAGCAGGGTAAAACATCATCTACACGATCGGAGAATGGACGCGATGCGTGCCACCAATTTTATCGCCACAGCCGCCTCGGCACTCCTCTTCTCCGCCCCGGCGCTGGCGCAGAGCGCCGGCACACCCGCGCCGGAGAAACCCAAACTCATCGTCGCCATCTCGGTCGATCAATTCTCGTCCGAACTCTATCGCCGCTATCTCGCCGGCTACACCGGCGGCTTGCGCACGCTGAGCGACGGCGTCGCCTACCCGGTCGGCTATCAAAGCCATGCCGCGACCGAGACCTGTCCGGGGCATTCGACGATCCTGTCCGGCCGTCATCCCGCCGCCACCGGCATCATCGCGAACAGCTGGTTCGACCTGAAGACCGGCTCCGCGATCTACTGCGTCGCGACGCCGGGATCGTCCGATCCGAACGCGCGCGGGCCGCAGAACCTGCACGTCACGACGCTGGGCGATTGGGTGAAGGCCGCCGAACCCGGCGCGCGCAGCTATGCGCTGTCGGGCAAGGACCGCGCCGCAATCACGATGGGCGGGCAGCATCCCGACGGTGCCTATTGGTGGGTCGACGGGGTCGGGTTCACGACCTCGACCTTCGCCGGGCCTGCAGGCCCTGCGGTGACGACCGCGCTCAAGCGCTACGACACCGCGCTGTTCGCGCGCTGGAAGGCTGCGCCGCCCGTCATCTGGCCCGCCGCGTCCCCGACCTGCGCCGCGCTGGAAAAGCCGGAGACGTTCGGCAAGATCACGCTGTCCGGTGCCATCCCGCCCGATCTCGCCGCGCATGTCGAGGAAAATCCGGCGTTTCTGGAAACCACCGATTTCCAGGACAATCTGCGCGCTTCGCCGCTATTCGACCAGGCGCTCGAGGCGTTTGCGGAGAATGTCGTGACGGCGCATCATCTCGGCCACGGCCCGGCGACGGACGTGCTGGCGGTCAGTTTCTCGGCAAACGACTATGTCGGCCATCGCTACGGCAATGGCGGTCCGGAGATGTGCGTGCAGCAGGCGGCGCTCGACGCGACATTGGGCAAGTTCCTGACCTTCCTCGGCAGCCAGAACATACCCTTCGTCGTCGTGATGACCGCGGACCATGGCGGCACCGACGCGGCGGAGCGCGAACATCGCCATGACGCCGATGCGAGCCGCCTCGACAGCGCCGCGTTCGTCGGGCGACTGAACAAGGCGGTCGAGGGAACGCTGAACCTGTCCTACGAACCCATCGTCGGCGACGATCCGCAGCAATTGTACGTCAATGTCGGCCCCGACGCGGACCTGCATGCCAAGGTGCAGGCCGCAGCGATCGCCTGGCTGAAGAAACAGCCCGAGGTCCGCGACATCTTCACCCGCGCCGAGGTCGAGGCCGCAGTCGTGCCGCCGCACACCCCGCCGGACAAGCTGTCGATGGATCAGCGCTTCCACGAAAGCTATGATCCGACGCGATCGGGCGACATCGCGGTCGCCTATGCCCCGCGCACCAGCTTCGGCATGCCGCGCGGACCGGGCGACGTGGTCGCGGGGCATGGCAGCCCCTGGGATTACGACCGGCAGGTCCCGATCCTGTTCTGGTGGCCGGGAGCGGCGAAGGACACGCGCACCGCACCGATCGAAACGGTCGACATCGCGCCGACGCTGGCGGGCGTCGCGAAGGTCCCGACGCCGGTGGTGGACGGGGTATGTCTGGAACTGGGCGGCGGCGCGGCGAAGAATTGCGGCGGATAGCCTTTAACCCCACCCCGGCGAAGGCCGGGGCCCAGTTGCTACGGTTTGCGTGATGAAGGGCATCGCGTCGCCATTATCGTCTTGCAACTGGGCCCCGGCCTCCGCCGGGGTGGGGGCTAGATCGACATACGCACCGATCGGATCAGCGCGATGCGGTCTACCGCGTCTCGAACCCCCGCAGCCCCGGCCCCAGCCGGTTCGTCCCGACCGCCAGCCGGTCATGGCTCAGATCCGCCACGAACGCCGGGCTGGTCGTATCCCCCGGCGACAGCCGCGCGTCGTTGTCCTCGACGCGTAAGCCGGTCGAGGGATAGGTCCGTGCCTCCGCGGCGACGACGATCAGCCCGGAATGATTTTCCTTGTGGCTGCCCTGCACGAAGACATTGCGCGCGATCAGCCCGGTCGCGCCGTCGGGCAGGTCGATCATGTAGTTCGTCTTGCGACCGCCGGTATCGTCGAAGCTGTTGTCGGTGATGACGACGTTCGGCACGCGCAGCTTCACATAATGCCCGCCGCGACCGCGCTCGAACCGTGAATTGGTGATCGTGACATGGCCCTTGTTGGCCAGATAGATCGCATGCGCGCAATCGGGCGTCTGGTCGCACTGGCCGAGCCCGGAAAAGGTCGACCGGTCGATCGTGATCCGCTGGCCGGTGGGCTGGCCACCCAATATCCCTTCCTGACTGTCGAGGAACATCGAGTTGACGACGGTCAGATCCCCAAGTTCCGTTCGCACGCCAGCGCCGTTGCCGTCGCCGACATGCACGTCGCGGAACACCAGCCCGTCCACCACCGATGCGCTGCCCCGCAGCACCAGCGTCGCCTTGCCTTCGCACGCACCGCCCTGGAAGATCGCGGTGCCCGGCGTCGTGGCGCGGAAGGTGATCCGCCCGCCCTGCTGGATCGCGCAGTCGCGATAGGTGCCGGGCGCGATCAGGATCGTCGCGGTACCGAGCCGAACCGAGTCCACCGCCGCCTGCAACGTCGCGAACCCCTGCCCGCCGATCGTGAAGGGCGCGGTCGTCTGCGCGGCGGCGGGGGCGGCGGTCAGGAGCGCGAGCGCCAGGAACGATCGTTTCATGGGAAATCCTTTCCGCACCGGCCTGTACGCAACCGCCTGCCCATGCCAGTCGTATTCGGGGTTAACGCCGGCCGTCCGCTGCTCCCAACCTTTCCGCAAGGGCAGACCGTCCCGGAACGGTGCGGAAGACGTCAGTCGAGGTTCGGCCTGAGCCACCGCGTCGCCTGCGCCAGATCGACCCCGCGCCGCACGGCATATTCTTCGACCTGGTCCTGCCCGATCCGCGCGACGCCGAAATATTCCGCCTGCGCATGGCCGAAATAGAAGCCCGAGACCGCCGCGGTCGGCAGCATCGCGAAGCTTTCGGTCAGCGTCAGCCCGACCGCATCCTCCGCCTGCAACAGGTCGAACAGCGTGCGCTTCAGGCTGTGCTCGGGGCACGCCGGATAGCCGGGCGCGGGGCGGATGCCGCGATATTGCTCGCGGATCATCGCCTCGTTGGTCAGCTGCTCGTCGGGCGCATAGCCCCAGAGTTCGCGGCGGACATGGCCATGCAGCGCCTCGGCGAACGCCTCCGCCAGGCGGTCGGCGAGCGCCTTCAGCAGGATGTCGTTATAATCGTCGTGCCCCGCCTTGAACCGCGCGATATGCGGGTCGATGCCGTGGATCCCGACCGCGAACCCGCCGATCCAGTCGCCCGCGGGATCGATGAAATCGGCAAGGCACATGTTGGCGCGGCCTTCGCGCTTGGCGATCTGCTGGCGGAGGAAGGGCAACTTAAATTCCTCCCCACTCGTGGGGAGGGGGACCGCGCCGGAGGCGTGGTGGAGGGGGCTCCCCGCGAGCGAACCGCTCGACGCAGCCCCCCCTCCACCAGCTTCGCTGGTCCCCCTCCCCGCGAGCGGGGAGGAATAAAGGACGACGTCGTCCCCCTCCCTGCGACACGGCCACAACGCCGCCACGCCGCGCGCGGTCAGCCACTTCTCCGCAACGATCGTATCGAGCATCGCCTGCGCGTCCGCGTACAAGCCCCGCGCGCTCTCCCCGACGACCGCATCGTCCAGGATCGCCGGGAAATTCCCCGCCAGCTCCCACGCGCGGAAGAACGGCGTCCAGTCGATATATTCGCGCAAATCCTCCAGCGGCCAGTCGTCGAACACATGCCGCCCAGGCGCGAACGGCGCGGGCGCCTTCAGCATCATGTCCGCCGGAAAGCCCCGCGCCCGCGCCTCGGCGAGCGGCAGCAGCGCATTCTGCCCCTTGCCCTCGCGCGCCACGCGCACCGCCTCGTAATCCGCGGCGACGCCCGCGACATAATCGTCGCGCCCCGTCGTGCTGACCAACGTCGTCGCGACCCCGACCGCGCGGCTGGCGTCGAGGACATGCACCACGGGGCCCTTGTACGCGGGTGCGATGCGCAGCGCGGTATGCACCTTCGACGTCGTCGCCCCGCCGATCAGCAGCGGCATCGTCATCCCCGCACGCTGCATCTCCTCGCCGACCGTCACCATCTCGTCGAGCGAGGGCGTGATGAGCCCCGACAGCCCGATCATGTCCGCGTCGTTCTCGTTCGCCGCCGCGATGATCTTCGACCACGGCACCATCACCCCCAGGTCGACCACGTCGAAGCCGTTGCACTGGAGCACGACGCCGACGATGTTCTTGCCGATATCGTGCACGTCGCCCTTCACGGTCGCCATGATGATCTTGCCCTTGCCGCGCGCGCCGGGCTCCTTCGACGCCTCGATGAAGGGCAGCAGGTGCGCCACCGCCTTCTTCATCACCCGTGCGCTTTTGACGACTTGCGGGAGAAACATCTTACCCGATCCGAAGAGATCGCCGACGACGTTCATCCCGTCCATCAGCGGCCCCTCGATCACCTCGATCGGCCGCGCGAAGCCTTGGCGGCATTCCTCGGTATCCTCGACGACATGCGCGTCGATGCCCTTGACCAGCGCGTATTCCAGCCGCTTGCCGACCGCGAGGCTGCGCCATTCCGCCGCCTGCTTCTCCGCCACCGCATCGGTGCCGCGATAGCGTTCGGCGAGCGCGACGAGGCGGTCGCCGGCTTCCGGATCGCGGTTGAGGACGACATCCTCGCACGCGGTGCGCAGTTCGGGGTCGATCGTGTCGTACACGTCCAACTGCCCGGCATTGACGATCGCCATGTCGAGCCCGGCGGGGATCGCGTGGAACAGGAACACCGAATGCATCGCGCGGCGCACCGGCTCGTTGCCGCGGAAGCTGAACGACAGGTTCGATAGCCCGCCCGAGATGTGGCAATGCGGGCAGCGCGCCTTGATCGCCCTGCACGCCTGGATGAAGTCGACCGCGTAGTTGTTATGCTCCTCGATCCCCGTCGCGACCGCGAAGATGTTGGGATCGAAGATGATGTCCTCCGGCGGAAAGCCGATGCCGGTCAGCAGGTCGTAGGCGCGCGCGCAGATCTCGACCTTGCGCGCCTCGGTATCCGCCTGTCCGACCTCGTCGAACGCCATCACGACGGCGGCCGCACCGTACGCCATGCACTTGCGCGCCTGGGCGAGGAACTGCGCCTCGCCCTCCTTCATGCTGATCGAATTCACGATCGGCTTGCCGCTGACGCATTTCAGCCCCGCCTCGATCACCGACCATTTCGAGCTATCGATCATGAAGGGCACGCGCGCGATATCGGGTTCGGCGGCGATCAGCTTCAGGAAGGTCGTCATGGCGTATTCGGCGTCGAGCAGCCCTTCGTCCATGTTGATGTCGACGACCTGCGCACCGTTCTCCACCTGGTTGCGCGCGACCTCGACGGCTCGCGCGTAGTCACCCGCCATGACGAGCTTCTTGAACGCGGCGGAGCCGGTGACGTTGGTGCGTTCGCCGATGTTCACGAAATGGGTGGAGGAGGATGTCGAGGTCATTGTTTCTTCTCAATCCTCCCCGGCACGGGGAGGGGGACCGCTCGGCACTTGCCGAGGGGTGGAGGGGGCTCTCCGCAATCGGTATCGCCGGTGGAGAGCCCCCTCCACCGCTGCGCGGTCCCCCTCCCCGTGCCGGGAAGGATTTTTACGCCGCCATGAAGAACGGCTCCAGTCCCGCCAACCTTGTCCTTACCGCCGGCACCGGGATCGCGCGCGGCGCAACCCCCGCAACACCCTGGGCGATCGCCGCGATGTGCGCGGGCGTCGACCCGCAGCAGCCCCCCAGCACGTTGACCTGCCCCGCCCGCGCCCACTCGCCGACCAGCCCCGCGGTCGTCGCCGGTTCCTCGTCATACGCGCCAAGTTCGTTGGGCAACCCCGCGTTCGGATAGACCATGATGAGCGTATCGCAGATCTCGCTCAGCGTCTTCACATGTGGCCGCAACTGCTCGGCCCCGAAGGAACAATTGAGCCCGACCGTCAGCGGTTTCGCATGGCGCACCGCATGCCAGAACGCCTCGACCGTATGCCCCGACAGGTTGCGCCCGGACAGGTCGGTCAGCGTCATCGACAGCATGATCGGCAGATCGCGTCCCAGATCGTCCGCGGCGTCGATCGCGGCCATGATCCCCGCCTTCGCGTTCAGCGTGTCGAACACCGTCTCGATCAGGATGAAATCCACCCCCCCCTCGACCAGCGCATCGATCTGTTCGCGATAGACGCCCTTCAGATAGTCGAAGTCGATCTCGCGGTAGCCGGGATCGTTGACGTCGGGCGACAGCGACAGCGTCTTGTTCGTCGGCCCGATCGCGCCGGCGACGAACCGGGGTCGGCCATCCTTCGCCTGGAACTCGTCCGCCACCCGCCGCGCCATCTTGGCGGATTCGACGTTGATCGCGCGGACCAGATGCTCCGCACCATAATCCGCCTGGCTGATGATGTTGGCGGAGAAGGTGTTGGTCTCCGCGATATCCGCGCCGGCTGCGAAATAGGCGCGGTGGATCGATTCCGGCACCTCGGGCTTGGTCAGCGCGAGGATGTCGTTGTTGCCCTTCTGGTCGTGGGACAGGCCCAGATCGCCGGCATAGTCGGCTTCGGACAGCTTCCAGTTCTGGATTTCCGTGCCGAACGCGCCGTCGGTGATGAGGATTCGCTTGGCGGCTTCGGCGAGGAATGTTTGGCGGATCGTCATGGTCTTTTCCAAATCCTCCCCGCTCGCGGGGAGGGGGACCGGCGCAGCCGGTGGAGGGGGCTCTCCGCAAACGGTTCGCTGGTGGAGAGCCCCCTCCACCAGCCTTCGGCCGAGTGATGGGTCGATCGTGCCCCCGGCACGATCTTGGATTGCCGGGGGCGATCCAACCCATCACTCCCGCCCCGGCCCGGGGAGGATTTCGTTACGCCGCCGCCACCTGCTGGGCGACCTTCGCGCGAACCCCCAGCAAATGGCAGATCGCGAACGCCAGTTCCGCCCGGTTGAGCGTGTAGAAGTGGAACCCGCGCACCCCGCCGGCATAGAGCCGCCGGCACAACTCCGCCGCGATCGTCGCCGCGATCAGCTGACGCGCGTCGGGATGATCCTCCAGCCCGTCGAACAGCCGCGCCAGCCACGCCGGTACGTCGGTGCCGCACATCGCCGCCATCCGCTTCACGCTGGCGAAGTTCGTCACCGGCATGATCCCGGGCACGATCTCCGCATCGATCCCCGCCGCCGCCACTTGGTCGCGGAACCGGAAATACGCCTCGGGCGAGAAGAAGAACTGGGTGATCGCGCGCGTCGCGCCGTTGTCGAACTTGCGCTTGAGGTTATCGAGGTCCGCCGCCGCATCGGAGGAATCGGGATGGCATTCGGGATAGGCCGCGACCGATATCTCGAACGGATGCAGCCTCTTCAGCCCCGCGACCAACGCCGCCGCATTCTCGTACCCGCCGACATGCGGCGCGAACGCCGCGCCCGTAGTCGGCATATCGCCGCGCAGCGCCACGATGTGCCGCACGCCCGCCGCCCAATATTCCTGCGCGATCTCGTCGATCTCGCCGCGCGTCGCCTCGACACAGGTCAGGTGTGCCGCCGCCGCCAGCGACGTCTCGCGCTGGATCCGCGCGACCGTCGCATGGGTGCGCTCGCGGGTCGATCCGCCCGCGCCGTAGGTGACCGACACGAAGCGCGGCCCGAGCGGCTCCAGCGTGCGCACCGCGCCCCAGAGCTGCTCCTCCATCTTCTCCGTCTTGGGCGGGAAGAATTCGAAGCTGACCGCCATGTCGCCCGCCAGATCGGCGTAGAGCGGTGCCTCCAGCGCGCGGCGTGCCTCCTCCAGTTGCGGAACCGATATCGTCGTCATGCCGCTTTCACCTCTTTCAGGCTCGCGCCGTTGCCCGAGCCGATTTTCCGCCCGAGCCACAATTTTACCGTCAGCTCGCCGCCGACGAGCGTTTCCATCCGCGCCATCTGTAGCCCGGCCGCATCGAACCAGCCCACGATCTGGTCGTCCGCAAAACCCAAACGGGTATGCGCGTCGCTGATCCGCAGTTCCTCGCGATCGTGGGGCGCGAAGTCGGCGATCAGCAGCCGTCCGCCCGCCGCCAGGACACGACCGGCCTCGACGATCGCCGCGCCGGGCTGCTGCGCGAAGTGCAGGACATGGTGCAGGATCGCGACATCGGCCGCACCGTCCGTCATCGGCAGCGCGTACAGGTCGGCCTGCCGCAATTCGGTGTTCGCCGCGCCCGCCAGCTTGGCGCGCGCCAGCCGCAGCATCTCGGACGATCGATCGATCCCGAGCGCGGCATCGGCTTGTGCGCCGAACAGTTCCAGCATCCGCCCGGTGCCGGTACCGATATCGATCAGCGATCCGACCGGCGCGTCACCGAGCACCGACGCCATCGCCGTCTCGACCTCGCTATCCGCGACATGCAGCGACCGGATCGCATCCCATTCGCCGGCATGCGCCTCGAACCACTGCGCCGCCGACGCCGCCCGGTCCGCGCGCACCGCCGCCAGCCGCGCCGCATCCGCGACCGCCCAGTGATCGGGCTCCGCCTTCGACCATTCGTCCAGCGCCGCGGCGACGGGGGCGACCGCCTGCGGCCGGCCAAGCGCCACGAACACCCAGCTGCCCTCCTTGCGCCGTTCGGCGAGACCCGCGTCGCACAGGATCTTGACGTGGCGCGACACGCGCGGCTGGCTCTGCCCAAGCACCTGCGCCAGTTCGCCGACCGACAATTCCATCGACCGCAACAGCGCCAGCATGCGTAACCGCGTCGCGTCGGCAAGAGCCCGGAAGATGTCGAGTGCGATCGTCACGGCCTGACATATAAAGAATTCTTTATATGAGGTCAACGCGCTCGTCCGCGACTTTGGCGGACCCGACCCGCTGTGTATAACGTTGATCACTTTTTGCGGAGACCAATATGCAGCGCCTCGCCCTTTCGCTCGCCACCGCCGCCGCCTTGATCGGCATCGCCGCCTGCAGCCCGAAGGCGCAGAACGACACGGCGGAGGCCGCGGACAGCATCGCCGCCGATGCGAACGCGACGACGCGCAACGCGATCAGCGATGTCGACGCCGCCAGCGACCGCGCGCTCGGTGCCGCGCAATCGTCGATGGACAATATGGGCACCGATCTTTCGCCCCGCGCGCGCAAGGCCGGCGACGCGATCGGCAACGCCGCGGACCGTGCGGCCGACGCGACCGGGAATGCGCTGGTCAAGGCCGGCGACGCGCTGAAGAAATGATCCGCCTGCCGATCCTGGTCGCCGCCGTCGCGATGCTCGCAGCATGCTCGTCACACGGCGATCAGCCGGACGCGGTGACCGCCGACGAGGCGCGCCAACTCAACGATGCCGCGGCGATGCTGGACTCGAACAGCATGGACGCGAACGCCGTCGCCCCCGACGACAATGAAAGCGATACCCGATGACCAATTTGCGGCGGCTCGGCTCGACCGACCTGAAGATCGCCCCCCTCGTGCTCGGCGGCAACGTCTTCGGCTGGACCGCGGACCGCGACGCGAGCTTCGCCGTCCTCGACGCGTTCGTTGCCGGCGGCGGGACGATGATCGATACCGCGGACGTCTATTCGGCATGGGTGCCGGGCCATCAGGGCGGCGAGTCCGAAACGATGATCGGCGAATGGCTGAAGACGAGCGGCCGACGCGACGACGTGCTGATCGCGACGAAGGTCGGCATGCTGCCGGGCGAGGGCGGTGCGAAGCTGGCCCCGGCCCGGATCGCCGCGGCCTGCGAAGCCTCGTTGCAGCGGCTCGGCACCGACCGGATCGATCTCTACTACGCGCACCAGGACGACGACGCGGTGCCGCAGGAGGATGTCGTCGCAGCGTTCGGCAAGCTGATCGACGCAGGCAAGGTCCGCGTGATCGGCGCGTCCAATTTCCATGCCGGCCGCCTGAAATCGGCGATCGAAGTGGCGGAGCGGGCCGGCCTGCCGCGCTATCACGTGTTGCAGCCCGAATATAATCTGGTCAGCCGCGGCAAGTTCGAGGGTGAGTTGCAGGATTATTGCGTCACCGAAAATATCGGCGTGCTGCCCTATTACGGCCTCGCCTCGGGGTTCCTGACGGGCAAATACCGCAGCGAGAAGGATTTCGGGCAGAGCGTCCGCGGCAGCCGGATGAGCGCGATGCTCGACGCGAATGGCCCAGCCGTCCTTGCGGCGATGGACGCGGTGGCGGAAGAGACCGGCGCGACACTGGCGCAGATCGCACTCGCGTGGCTGATCGCGCAACCCGGCATCGCCGCGCCGATCGCCAGCGCGACCAGCGTGAAGCAGCTCGAGGAGTCGATGGGCGCGCTGACGCTGGATTTGACGAAGGATCAGCTCGACCGGCTGACCGCCGCGGGGGTTTAGGCGCACTTGCACACCCGCGCCAACCTCGTCCTCTACGCCGCATTAGCCGCCAATCTTGGCATCGGTATCGCGAAATTCGTTGCCGCCGGCATCACCGGGTCGTCGTCGATGCTGACCGAAGGGGTCCATTCCTTCGTCGACAGCGGAAACCAAGTCCTGCTGCTGTACGGGCAAAGGCGTGCGGCACAACCCGCGGACGATGCTCACCCTTTCGGCTATGGCCGAGAGCTGTATTTCTGGGCGTTCGTAGTCGCGATCCTGATCTTCGCGATCGGCGCGGGCGTGTCGATCTACGAGGGGTATCGCCATATCCGGGCCCCGGCGGCGCTGTCCGATCCGGTCGTCGATTATGCGGTGCTCGGCATCGCCGCGGTGCTGGAGGGCGGATCCTGGATCGTCGCGGTGCGCGAGTTCGCGACGGGCAAGGGCGACTTCGGCTGGTGGCAGGCGGTCCGGCGATCGAAGGACCCGGCTGGCTTCATCGTGCTGTTCGAGGATTCGGCTGCGTTGTTCGGTCTCGCGGTCGCCGCGGTCGGTGTCTGGGCCAGCCACTATTTCGCCGATCCGCGGATCGACGGCATCGCGTCGATCGTGATCGGGACCGTGCTGGCGCTCGTCGCGATGCTGCTGGCGCGCGAAGCCAAGGGACTGCTGATCGGCGAGCGAGCCGATCCGGCGGTCATTGCCCGGGTCCGCGCGATCGTCGACGGGTATCCCGGCATCACCGCGGTGAACCATGTCCGGACGATCCACACCGCACCGACCAGCATCTTCGTCGCGATCAGCGCGGATTTCGTCGATTCGATGACGATGGGCGACGGCGAGCGCCTGATCGAGACGATCGAGACCGCGCTGAAGAACGCGGAACCGATGCTCGCATCGATCTATATCCGGCCGGAACGGCGCGAGGATGCGGTGGCTACGGCACCGGGCCGCGACGGATCGTGATGCGCCGAACCGATATCTGGTCCCGCCGATCCGGGTTGCATTCCAGCGAAACTTCGCGGTATTTCCTCATCTATGAAAGCCTTGCTCCGCCTGCTCGCCCCGATCCTGTTGTCGTTGTTTGCGGCGCTTCCCGCCCAGGCTGCGGTGACGATCACGTTCTGGAGCCACGAGCTTGGCAACAGTTTTCCCCATGCATTCGTTACCCTGCGCGGGATTCCGGATGCGGGTGGCCCGCCGGTCGATCGCAACTTCGGGTTTACGGCGAAGGCGGTGACTCCGGCTTTGCTGTTCGGTCCCGTTCCCGGTCGGCTCGATATCGCGAAGCCGGGCTATATCGATGGCAGCACGGCGCAATTCTCGGTCGTACTCACCGACCAGCAATATGCCGCCGTCGTCGCGCTCGCCACCGCATGGGACGACAAGGGTCCCGACAGCACCTACAATCTCCAGACGCATAATTGCGTCCATTTCGTGGAGGAAGCGGCGCGGCTCGTCGGGCTTACGAAGGTGGATTTCCCCGGCCTGATGAAAAAGCCGCGATCGTATCTGCAAGCGGTCGCACAGGCGAACGCGTCGCAGCTCATCGTGGTCGATCAGCACGGAAAGGAATATCTTGCGGCATTGCCGCCGATCGTCGCTACGCCGACCGCCGCGACGCCGACCGTACCGGTGCCCGATAAAACTGCCGCTACGAACTAGGAACCAGTTCGATCACATCGAGCGTGGCTTCGAAGCGCGGATAAGGGAAGCCGATCCGCCAACGCGAAGGCCCGACGCGTTCCACCACACCCGCCATATTGCGATTCACGTCGCGGCCATAGGCCAGCACATGGCCCTCGTCCGCCATCGCCAGCGACCCCAGGAACACGCCGCGCACGTCGGTATCCGCGAACAGCGTGCCCGTGGTGCGTTGAGCCGCACCCAGCATCGAAAACCCGAGCACCGGCCCGGTAGCAGCGATCTCGCACGGCACCGCCGCCCTGACCGAAAACCCTTGCGGGCCGCCCAGCTTGACGACCCGACATCGATATCTGCCCGGCGGCGGCAAAGGGTCGGCCAGCGCGACATCGGGGTCGAGCAGCACGCCCTGCGATCGTACCGACCCGCCCAGCCCGTTCGCATAGGCGAGGCGGACACCATCGGTCCACGCCATCCGCAGCCGCCGCAGCCGGTCGCGATCGGGCAGCGTCGCCACGCGTCGCCAGTCGCGCGGCAGGTCGCGCGCGGCACCGACCGGCTGCGACGCGACGACAGCCATCAACGCCAGCGTTGCTGCCGTCCGCACGGTCATGCCGCCGTCCAGCCGCCATCGATCGACAGGTTCGCGCCGGTGATCGACGCCGCCTCGTCGCGGCACAGGAACAGCGCGAACGCCGCAACCTGTTCCGGGGTGACGAACTGCTTCGTCGGCTGCGCCGCCAGCAGCACGTCGCTCATCACCTGGTCGCGCGTCAGCCCCCGCGCCTTCATCGTGTCGGGGATCTGGTTTTCCACCAGCGGCGTCCAGACATAGCCGGGGGAAATGCAGTTGACCGTGATCCCGTCGGTCGCGGTTTCCAGCGCGATCGTCTTGGTCAGGCCGTCGATGCCGTGCTTGGCCATGACATAGGCCGACTTGTTCGGGCTCGCGACCTTGGAATGTGCCGACCCGGTGGAGATGATCCGCCCCCATTTGCGGGCGCGCATGTGCGGCACCGCGGCGCGCATGACATGCCAGGCGGACGACAGGTTGATCGCGATGATCGCATCGAACCGATCGACCGGGAAATCCTCGATCGGCGCGACATGCTGGATGCCCGCATTGTTGACGACGATATCGACGCTGCCCGTGGCCACGACCGCCCGCGCGACCATCGCCGCGATCTCGTGCGGCTTCGTCATGTCGGCGGGGTCGTAAAGTGCGACCGCACCGCTCGTCGCGGATAACGCGCCGCGATCGCGTTCGATCGCGGCGGCATCGCCGAAACCGTTGATGACGACCGCGGCCCCTTCCGCAGCCAACGCCTTGGCATAGGCAAGGCCGATGCCCGACGTCGATCCGGTCACGATCGCGGTCCTACCCTTCAGGAACATGCGTTTCTCCTATCGCCCCAGATCGAACGCGGCGGTGCGGCCGGTCAGCAGATTCTCCGCGACCAGTTCGGCGTTCTCCATCGTCCGATCGACCGCCGTCTGCCCCGCCGACCAATGTTCCAGCATCGTCCGTGCCGAGAATTCGTAATCGCGCGACCCGCCCTCCCAGGCATTGGCACGGTAGATGATATGGACGAGACTGACCGGCTTCTCCGCGGCCAGCGCCGCCAGCGCCTTCACGTCGCGGTCGTTCGCCAATGCGTCGGGCAGTTTGGCGAGCACGCGCCGCGTCAGCTCGCGCTCCTTGCGCAGCCGCAGCAATTGGTCGGTCACCTGCCGCGTCCGGCTGGAGAAACGGATTTCCTTTTCGCGCGCCAACACATCCATGATCGTCCGCGGGCGCTCCGCGGCTGCGGCGAACAGATCGACCTGAAACACCAGCGTTTCACCCTGCTGATGATCGAGGACATGCGTCAGCGGGGTGTTCGAGACGAGCCCGCCATCCCACCACCAGCGCCCGCCGATCTCGATCGGCGGCAAGCCCGGCGGCAGCGCACCCGAAGCCATGATGTGGCGCGCGTCCAGCCGCTCGTCCGCGGTGTCGAAGTAATGGAAATTGCCGCTTTCGACATCGACCGCGCCGACCGACAGCCGGATCGGCCCGTCGTTCAGCAGATCCCAGTCGATCAGTCGGTTCAGCGTATCGGCGAGCGGTTGCGAATCGTAGAAGCTGGTCGCGTCGAGCGATCCCGGCACCGCCAGGAACGGCGGCACGAACCGCGGGCCGAAGAACCCCGGCACCCCCGCCATCGCGACGAAACCCGCCGACCATTCGTGGACGAATTCGCGCACGCGGTCGTCGGGAAAGATCGGAAAGCTGGGCAACGCCACCGTCATTTGTTCCCAGAACGCGCGCAACCGTTCGACCCGGCGCTCGGGCGGGTTGCCCGCGACGATCGCGGCGTTGACCGCGCCGATCGAGATACCTGCGACCCAGTCGATCCGAATCGCGGCATTCGCCAGCGCCTCGATCACGCCGGCCTGAAAACTGCCCAGCGCGCCGCCGCCCTGCAGCACGAGCGCGACCTGCGCGGGCAACGGCAAGGCACGCTTGCGTGCGCGGGTGGGTTCGATATCCGCCATCGGCGCGTTCATGGGACGAACCGCGGCGGCGATCAACCGTGCTTGCGTCGCACGCCTGTCCCGGCGCATGGACACGGCACTGCCATCACGGGGTAAAGGCACCATGCGGCTCGACGATTTCGATCCCAATATCAACGTCGAAGACGAAGGCTCCGGCGGTGGCGGCGGCGGCGGCCTGGGCGGCGGCGGCGGGTTGTTGTTCGGGCTGTTGCCGCTGATCGGCAGTCGATTCGGCTGTGGCGGTATCGTCGTCGTGCTGATCCTGTTCGCGGTGTTCGGCGGAATCGGCAACCTCGGCTCGCTTGTGGGCGGCGGTGGCCAGCCGATCGCACCGGCCGGTCAGGTGGGTCCGTCGACCAAGGGTGCCTCGGTCGGCGCGATCTGCCGTGCCGATGCCGACCGCAAATCCGCCTGCGATGCCTTCAGTTCCGCGGACAAGACCTGGGCTTCGGTCTTCGGTGACGAAGGCAAATCGTTCACCGCGCCCGGTCTCGTCTTCTACCGCGGCAGCGGCCAATCGGGCTGCGGCGCGGCGCAGAGCGCGATGGGACCGTTCTACTGCCCGACCGACAGCAAAATCTATCTCGACACCAGCTTCTTCGAGGAATTGCAGACCCGCTTCCACGCGGGCGGCGACTTCGCGCAGGATTATGTGATCGCGCATGAATTCGGACACCATATCCAGAACCTGCTCGGCGTCTCCAGCCAGGTCGCGCAGGCCGAGCAATCGGGCGGACCCGGCGGTGCGAACGGGCCATCGGTGCGTCTGGAACTTCAGGCGGATTGCTATGCCGGCGTCTGGGCCAACAGGAACAAGGACCGGCTTGACCCCGGCGACGTGCAGGAGGGTATGACGGCCGCACATGCGATCGGCGACGATACGTTGCAGCAGCAAAGCGAGGGTCGCGTCGTGCCCGACAGCTTTACCCACGGCACCTCGGCCGAGCGACAGCATTGGCTGCAGGTCGGTCTGGACAGCGGCGATCCCGCGAAGTGCGACACGTTTTCGGGCGCGATCTGACCGGGCAAAAAAAAGGGCGCGGCACCTTGCGATGCCGCGCCCGTCGATCCGCCTTCGATCAGGCAGATTCGTGATCAATAGGTCCGCGGAACATTCCGATCGAGCTTGCGGCCCTGTCCGTCGCGCGGACCGTCCTGAACCCCGCCGCGATCGCCGAACCGGTTTTCGTCCTCGCTTCGTTCCACGTCGCGCCATTCCTGCTTCGCCTCCGCCGCAGTCTTTCGCAGCGTCACCTTCTCGTCGACGGTCTGGATCCACCGCGACGGGATCATGTGGTGGTGGCCACCCGCATCCTTGTCGGTCCTGGTCAGCAGGATATGATCGCCGCGGACCTTGTCGACCGTGCCGACATGCTCGCCGTCCGACCCGAGGATTTCCATGTGCTCCTCGACCTTGGTCAGGGACAGGCGCTGGGATTGGCGCTCGCCGCGCCACGCGGTGAACTCGGTATGGAACTTGGCCTGGTTCTCCTTACGATATTCGGCGAAGTCGCGGTCGAAATCGGCGATCTGGCCGGTGCGCCACTGGTGATACTCTTCATGGTGGCGGTCGTCATTGCCGCCGCCTTCGTGGCGGGCATCCCGGCTACGACGCCGTTCCGCCTCGTCGTCGCCGAACCAGGATCGCACCTCGTCGCCCGCACGCGCCAGGAAATTGCGCTCGTCATAATCGGAGCCTTGCGGTTGACGACCGGCACCGCCCCGTTGCGGCTGACGACCGCCGCGGCGGTCGTCGTCTTCATATTCGCGGTAGCGACCCACGTCTTCGAAGCGATGTCCGTCATGCGCGTAGCTGCCGCGATAAGGCTCGCTCTGCCGATCGGTACCGCCACGCTGCTGCTGATAATTGCCGCGCTCCTTATTGGGGCCGCGATTCCGGTCTTGCGTTCGATCGCCGCGATCGGCACCATATTCTCCAGCCGCAGCATATTCGCGCGCGCTGGACGGATTGCCGGCGGGAGAACGATCCGGCCCGTAATCGGCGGGGTTGTCCCGTCCGTAAAAGTCGGGGTTCGGTTCGTTGGTGGTACCCGGGTAGCGGATGGTCGACATGGTCTTCTCCTGCTCGCTCACACTATGCCGGTGGGCCAGCCCGCCGGTATCGAGGAAAAAGCGTTGAAGATGCGGGATTGTTCCGGTGAGCGCACCCGCAAGACGGCGGTCCGGTGGAACATCTGGATGAAGCGTCCGGAACGGGTGCGACCTCGCGCGCCGCACCTGTTGCATCCCCCGATGTCCCTCGTTAATGGCAGCGATCCCGGTTGCACCGGTAGGGGCGCGGGGCCGTAGCTCAGATGGGAGAGCGCTGCAATCGCACTGCAGAGGTCAAGGGTTCGATTCCCTTCGGCTCCACCACCCGCCCCTATCCGTCGATCCCGCGCGCGATTGCGCGCTTGTAACTGACCGTCCATTGGCGACGGTGATGACCGACCTTCCCGACGCCATTCCCGCCGCGACCCTTATCGTCATGCGCGACCGGGTCGACGGGCCCGCCGATCTGCTGATGGTGGAGCGGGCGAAGGCGATGCGTTTCGCCGCGGGTGCGCTCGTCTTTCCCGGCGGCCGGATCGATCCCGGCGACGATGTGCTGGCGGCGACGATCGGGGACGGCGACGACCTCGCGGCGCGCGTTGCCGCGATTCGCGAGACGATCGAGGAGGCGGGGCTCGCGATCGGATTGTCGCCGACGCCGTCTGCCGCCTCGCTGGCCTCGATCCGCGCCGCGCTGCACGCGGGCGAGCCCTTCGCGGATGTGCTGGCGGCGGCGGGCATCGCGCTCGACCCCGGCGTACTCGTTCCCTTTGCGCGGTGGCGACCGGCGCACCGGCACGCGCGTATCTTCGATACGCGCTTCTACCTCGCGGCGCTGCCCGATGGATCGCCCGAACCCACCGCCGACGAGGGGGAGACGGCGCGGTTGTTCTGGTCGAGCGCGGCGGCGGTGCTGGCCTCAGCCGATGCGGGTCGGGCGATCCTCATCTACCCCACTCGGCGCAATCTCGAACGGCTTGCGCAGCATCGGCATTTCGCGGCGGCGGTCGTGGATGCCGCGGCCCACCCGATCCAGGCCATCACGCCGTTTATCGAACGACGCCCCGATGGCGATCGCCTGTGCATACCCCAGGGTCTCGGCTATCCCGTTACGTCCGAACCATTGTCCAGCGCGACCCGCGGATGAGCCTCAGGTTGCGAGTGGTGCGGCGCTGTCGACCTTTTCCACCCAATAGGGAAAGAAGGCCGGCTGACGGTTCGACCAGCCCGACGCGGTCGCCGCGGCTTCGCTGATCGATTGCAGCAATTTGCGCCGCAATTCCGGATGCAGGTGCGGCAACGCTGCGGCGGCGCAGAACGCGGCCGGCAGCCAAGGCCGCACCGATGCGCCGATCAGCCGTTCGTAGAGGAAACGGAACGCGGAGAAGCTGGTCAGCCGCCCCTGCCCCAGATCGAACGCCACCACGGTCACCAACGGTGCGAGGAAAGGTTCGATCGCATCGAGCCCGCTGTCGTCCGGAACAATCTCCCGGATATCGGGCAGGCTGCGGTACATCCGAGCCTGCGCCCGGATGCTCGCGGCCTCCACCACATCGCGCGACCAACGCGCCAGTGCGTCCTCACGGTCGAGCCCGATATCCAGCGACCGGCGGATGTACCGCTGGGTAGCTGCGGGAAAGCCCGCGAATTCCTTCATCTCGGCCAACGTCATTGCGCCTTCGGCCGGCTTCATTCTCGAACCCATCGCCCTACCCCGCCCGTTTCGTTCAGTCCTGGGACGATACGCCAAGATGGTTAACGGACACCTGAACGAAATCGACCAATGACAGCGACTAGCGACCATGAAAGCTTGTGCGCCGCAACATCCGTTGCGACGAACCGAGCCGGAATGGCGGAATTAACGATGACATGCGCTTTACGCGCAACAATCGGGCGACGACGAACCCTCAGCCCTGGTCGCGGAGCGCCTTTTCCGCTTCCTGGTCGTAACCCGACGATGGCGGCGCGTCGGTGGTGCCCGATGGCTGCGTTACGGAAGGCGGATCGCTGGCGTCCATCGACTCGTCCAATCCGTTGTCCAGCTTGGCGTCCACGCTCGCGGGATTTCGTTCGAGCCGTTCGGCGATCGACTTGTCCTGGCCGGCACCCTGCCGCGAATCATGTCCGCTGCCGACCGTATCGTCGTCTGCGGGTGCGACCGACAGGCTGTCGAGCGCGCGGTCATCGATATCGGTCATCACGGACACTCCTTGATTGCTTCCCTACAACGACGCAGGCGCATCCGCGTTCCTGTCCGACTTTACGGCCACGCGCTGATCGAGCAACGTAGCGGCACCGAAGATCGTCATGAACGCGATATCGGTGGCATCGCGGCCGACGCAGACGCGGACCAGGTCCTGGCAATGCGCCATGCCCGTGGGGTCGACCAGCCGCCAGTCGCCATCCAGCCACAATTCGGCGACGGCGTGAAAATCGGGCGGATCGACGCCGGGCGCATAGGCCGAAACGCACCGCGCCGGGATGTCGCCCGCCCGTGCCAACGCGACGAGCAGATGCGCATAGTCCCGGCAGACCCCCGACCGCGCGGCGAAGGTGTCGAGCGCGGTCGTATCGCCGGTGCTGGAATTGCTTCGGTAATCGATCGATCGTGCGATCCAGGCGACCAGTGCCTCGGCCAATGCGCCGCCCTGCAATCCGGCGAAACGCCGCCGGACGAAGCCCTCCAGCCGATCCGACTGGCAATACCGGCTCGGCATCAGATACGCGGTGACCGCACCGGGTACCATCCGCGGCGTGGTCGACGGATAGTCCGCCAGCATCACGGGAGGACGGGCCACGTCCACCGTCGCGCGGTAATGGACAGTCAGTCGACCGACCCCGTGCGCCCAACACCGACGACCGACCCCGTCATATCCTTCGACCGAACGGATCGGGGTGTCGGACCAGATCGTCAGCCTGTCGTCGATAACCGTCTGGTCGGGCATCATCGCCGCCTCGACCTGCAGCAATATATCGGCCGGGGCCGGCAACGCGTAATCCAGGTGGACGTCGATGTGCAGGCGCATTGGGTCCGGTCAAACGAAAGGCCCGGCGGACGATACCGCCGGGCCCGTGATGGAATCGATATGCCGTGGAAATCAGCTGCGATTGCCGCCGAACAGCCGGAGGATGAACAGGAACATATTGATGAAGTCGAGATACAGCGACAGCGCGGCCATGATGACCACCCGGTCTTCCTGACCGGTTCCCGCGACGTAACGGTACATGCTCTTGGTCCGCTGCGTATCATATGCGGTCAACCCGGCAAACAGCAACACGCCGACGAGGCTGATCAGCAGGCCCAGCGGACCCGAATGCACGAACATGTTGATGATGCTGGCAACGAGCAGACCGACCACACCGACGATCAGGAACGTGCCGAACGCCGACAGGTCCTTCTTCGTCGTATAGCCATAAAGGCTCAGCGCGCCGAACCCGGCGGCGGTCGCAAAGAACGCCTGTGCGATCGCCATCGGGCTATAGACGAGGAAGATCGTCGAGAGCGACAGGCCCATGACGACCGCGAAGCCCCAGAACAGGAGCTTCAGCGTCGAGGTCTGCATCCGGGCCTGCCCCGCGCTCATCGCGAACACGAACCCGAGCGGCGCGAACATGATGACATATTTCAGCGCGCCGCCGCCGATGAAGACCTGTGCGGCCGGCGACGTCGCGCCGCCCCAGGCGAAGAGCATGGCGACGATGCCCGTCAGCAGCACGCCGGAACCCATGTAATTATAGACCGACAGCATATAGGCGCGAAGCCCGGCGTCGTACGCGGTCGAGCGCGTCGCGCTCGCGGTGGTGCCGAACGGCGCCGCGTTCGGCCGGGGGTCAGACCAATTGGCCATGTCGAAAACAACTCCTTTGCCGACCGCCATGGCCGGATCGTCCGGATATCGGCGTCGGCGCGACTCTTTTCAAGCGAAACCGGTTGCGCTGACGCCGCTGCGCGCGATGATCGCGTATGCACCGTTTGTTCGTCGCTCTCCGCCCGCCGCCCGCCGTCCGCGTGACGATGTCGGGGGCATGAGCGGGATCGATGGCGCGCGGTGGCAGGACGACGAACAACTACACCTGACGCTACGGTTTATCGGCGAGGTGACGGCCACCGTCGCCGACGACCTGACGATCGCATTGTCCCGTATCTTTGCCGTCGCGCCTGTCCTGTCGATCGCCGGCGTCGGGCGCTTCGAGAAGCGGGGTCGGACCGATGCATTATGGGCGGCGGTCGCACCCGCGGAAACGCTGGCCGCGATGCATCGCAAGGTCGATCGTGCCTGTGTCGCCGTCGGCCTTTCGCCCGAGGGACGCGCCTATCGCCCGCACGTCACGCTCGCGCGGTTACCCCGTGCAGGCCATGACGAAGCACAGGTCGGCGCGTGGCTCGTCCGGCATGCCGCACTGTCCAGCGCGCCGTTCGTCCCGTCGCATCTGATCCTGTACGAAAGTCGTTTGGGACGCGATGGCGCGACCTATGAGCCCGTCATGCGCTGGCCGCTGGGAACCGGTGAAACGCCGGACGGTTCGCAGTAAGCAAGGGAGAAACGATATGCTTTACGGACGAACGGCGATGCTGGCGGTGGTCGTGGCCGGACTGGCGGGATGCGACCGCCCGTCGATGCGGATGGGTGCGCCGATGGCGGACGGGCCCGGCGCGCATGCCGTCCTCCACGATGCGACAGGCGCGGAGATCGGCCATGCGACGGCGACGACGGTTGCCGGCGGCGTGCGCTTCACCGCCGAACTCCACGGCCTGCCCGCGGGGACGCACGGCATTCATGTCCATACGGTCGGGCTATGCGATGCGCCCGGCTTCACGACCGCGGGCGGGCATTGGAACCCGACCGGCGCGAAGCACGGCAGCATGAACCCGCAAGGGCCGCACGAGGGCGATCTGCCCAATCTGATCGTCGGCAACGACGGCCGCGGCACCGTCGCGCTGGTCGTCCCGGGCGCGACGGTCGCCACCCTGATGGACACGGACGGCGCATCGATCGTGGTCCATGCCGGCCCCGACGACCTGATGACCGATCCGTCGGGCAACAGCGGCGGCCGGATCGCGTGCGGCGTGTTTACCGCGGGCTGATCTACGCCGGCTCCCCCGACGCCCGGGCGCGCGCGACCCGCGTCGCCTCGGCGGCCGGGACCAGGCGATAGGCGACGATGCCGGCGACCAGTGCGACCGGCATCGTCATCAGCAGCGACAACACGCCGGTCGCCAGGCTGCCCGTCGCGACCGAGATACGACCGGCCATATAGGGTCCGAACGAGAGGCCGATCAGCGTCGTGCCGATGAAGAACACCGCGGTCGCCGTGCCGCGCATCCGGGGCAGCACCAGATCCTGCGTCGCCGCCGCGGACGCACCGAGCGCACTGCTGGCGAGCAATTGCGCGATCGGCAGCATCGCGAAGAACATGGTCGCGCTGCTCGCGCGAAAGGCCAGCAGGACCGGGACGAGCGGCGTCATCCCGCCGAACAATACGACCATGATCCGGCCCGACGCATGACGCTGGCGCAGCCAGTCCGCCGCACGCCCGCCGATCGTGATCCCCAGAAAGCCCGACAGCGCGGCGGGCGCGCCGATCCACAGCCCGGCCTGCTCGGCGGACACCGCGAAGGTATCGCGGACATAGGTCGCGCCGAATGCGGCGACCGCATACGCCACCAGCGCATTCAGCCCATAGGCGATCACTATGCCGACGAACGCCGGTGTGCCGAGCGTCAGCGCAAAGGTCGCCGGATCGCGCTCGCGAAGCGCCGCGCTCCAGGAAAAGACCGCGTACACGCCGATGCCGACCGCACCCCATTGCGCGACCGATTTGCTACCGTCGATCCTGATCGCCGCGAACGCCGCCAATGCGACCAGCACCGCGACCAGGACGTTGGTCCGGAATGCCCTGCCGCCCCGCCGCGCCGCGCCGATCAGCGTGAATGGCGGAATCGTCGCGGCCAGTTCTTCCAGGAACGCGGCGAAGGGGCGTGGGTGCGGCGGTGGGGTCGCCAGCCCCTCCGACTGCCCGCGCCGGGGTTCGCGCAAGGTCGCAATCCATAGCGCGACGATCAGACCCGGAATACCGACCGCCATGAACGCCGCCTGCCAGCCGCGCAGACCGAGCGGCGCGTGGACGGGATACGCAAGGTCCCAGCGCTTGACGATCAATCCACCGATGAACAGCGACGCCCCGCCGCCGATGTAGATTCCCGACGAATAGAGCGCGAGCGCGGTCGCGCGCAGCCGTTTCGGAAACCAGTCGGAGATGAGCGAATAGGCGGCGGGGCTCGCGGTCGCCTCGCCGATACCGACCCCCACGCGCGCGATGGCCAGGGTCGTGCCGCTCCGTGCGAACCCGGACAGCGTGGTCATCCCCGACCAGACCGCGAGACCCAGCGTCATCAGCCATGTCCGCCGCCAACTATCCGCGAGGCGACCGAGCGGGATACCGAAAACCGCGTAGAACACGCCGAACGCGGTGCCGAACAGGAAACCGATGAATTGATCGTCCACGCCCAGATCGCGTTTGATGTCCTTCGCCAGGATCGCGATGATCTGCCGGTCGACGAAGTTCAGGACATAGACCAGGACCAAGATGGCGAGAACGTACCACGCATAACGCGGCGCGCGCTGCACGCCCGTATCGGCGATCCCGTCCATATCCGCTCCCTCCAACCGTTTTTGCCGGTTATCAGAGGAAAGCGCGGTCGCGAAGAGATTTGACGGGTGAGCGGCTCGTCGGTCTACCGCGCCAGTTCCCGCGCCCGCGCGCCCGTTTCCAGCCGACGCAGCAACGCCTCGATCGAAGGTGCCGTGGCCGGTTCGGAACGAGCGTGTACCGGCGCGAACGGCCGAGGCTGGACGGCGGCGATACGGACCGGCGGAACGGGAGGCAGTTCGAACGTCTCGATCCGGGCGTCGGGCTGCGGGCGGGGCAATGGCGCGACCGGCCGCACGGGCGCGAGCGGCGCCGCGGGGATCGCGGCAGGATCGAACGCGGCCAGCGGCTGTTCGAGGTTGGTCGGCAGCGATCGTTCGACGCGGGGCGCATCCATCATCGGCTGGCCGAGATCGGCGGCGCAGATCGGACGGCGCGGCGGTGCGTCGGGATGCGCATCCGCGCGACGCACGAGGGGGGGCGCGTCGACGGCACGCTCGCCGCGCTTCGTATCCACGAGAAAACCGCCGGGCCCGAACGACAGATAGAGAACCGACCACGCGACCGCGCCCGTCAGCCCGCCTGCGGCGATCGCAAGGACCGCACGGGCCGTGATTCCCAACGGCGGTTGCGCGGTCGGCACGAGCGCGGCGACGCCGCTGGTCCAGACCAGGGTTTCCAGCATGTGGGACGGCATCAACACGATCGCGGCGATGACGATCGACGCACAAGCGCCGCCGCCGATCGCGGCGATCCGCGGGTTCACGCTTTGAAGGCGGGGAATCGGGACCATGATCTATCCATCTGCGCGGCCGCCACGAGCCGTTGGTAAACAGGGGTATAACGCGAAATATTTGACGACCAGTTACGGTCCTTCGCCACGAACAGACGGGCACGCTCGCGTCGCGCGTCCCAACCGCCGCGGTCCGCGAACATACCGGCCAGCGCATCGGCGATCGCGCGCGGATCGTCCGGCGCGAACAGCGTACCGGTATCGCCGTCGCGGATCAGCTCGCGGTGACCGCCGACATCGGACGCCGCGACCAGCCGCCCCTGCGCCATCGCCTCCAGCGGTTTCAGCGGCGTGACGAGATCGGTCAGCCGCATCCGTTTGCGCGGATAGGCGAGGATGTCGACGAGCGCGTAATAGCGTTCGACCGCGTCGTGCGGTACGCGACCGACGAAGCGGATCGCGCCGGCGACCGGCGATGTCGCCGCCTGCGCACGCAACGCCCCCTCCATCGGCCCACCGCCGACCAGCAGCAGCTTCGCGGCGGGCCGCCGCGCGACCAGCGCCGGCATCGCCGCGATCAGGTCGTCCAGCCCCTCGTAATCGTAGAAGCTGCCGATGAACCCGACGACGTCGGCCCCGTCCAGGCCGAGCGATGCCGCCAGCGCATCGTCGCGCGGCGGCGGATCGCCGAACAATCCCAGATCGACGCCGTTCGGCGATACCAGGATCTTGCCCGGGTCGATCCCGCGCGCGACCAGATCGCCGCGCAAGCCTTCGCAGATCACCGCGACCGCATCCGCACGCCGCACCGCCCAGCTTTCCAGCAGGCGAGTCGCGCGGTAGCGCAGCGACCCTTGCGTGCCGGTGCCGTTGCCGACCGCGGCATCTTCCCAGAAGGCGCGGATTTCGTAGACGAGCGGCAGGGCGCGGCGGCGGGCGACGATCAGCGCGGCGATCGCATCCAGTACCGGCGAATGCGCGTGGATGAGGTCCGGCGTGAACGAGTCGACCGCTTGCGCGATCCGCCTGGCGAAGGCGGCGATCCCGGCCATCTCGTCAAAAGCGTTGTTCAACCCGCGCGTGGCCGTCCGGTGGAAGACAAGGCCGTCGTGACGTTCCATCGCCGCGGCACATTGCCCTTGTCGCGGCCCGGTGACGGCGGCGACCTGCCAGCCCATCGCCTCCTGCGCCTTCAGGATCGCGCGGGTACGAAACGTGTAGCCGCTCTGCAACGGCAAACCGTGATCGAGGACGTGGAGAATCCGCATCCCATCCTATTGCCCGCAAAGCGCTTAACGCGCCGTCAACCGGGCCGCGTTAGGCAGGACCGGCACATTCGAGGTGCGGGCGAAAGGCACGGCGATGATCGACAATCTGGCGCTCGGCCTGACGCACGGGCTGATGCTGCTCGCCGCGTTCCTGCTGCTCAAGCGTCCCGATCTGGACAGGGAGGGCCCGGTCGAAGCGAAACGCGCGCCGCGCAAGCGTACCGCAGACGGGGAGCCGCCGGTTGCGTGATCTCGCCTTCGTAGCGTTCCTCGTCGCACTGTTCGGGATGGGGTTTCGTCGGCCGTTCCTGTTCGTGCTTGCCTATGTCTATATCGACATCGTCTCGCCGCAGCGGCTGACCTATTTCCTGCTGAACACGGTGCCCATCTCGTTGATCGCGGTCGCGCTGGCGGTCGGGGCCTGGGCCATCGCGGACGACAAGGCCGATGTTCGGGTCGCGCCGCGTCAGGGGATCATCCTGATCCTGATGGCCTATTGCGGGCTGACGACGCTCGGCGCGGATTTCCCCGCGGACGCGATCGATACGTGGGACTGGGTCTGGAAGGCGTTGTTCTTCGCGGCGTTCCTGCCGCTGACGCTGCGGACCAGGCTACGGATCGAATCGCTGCTGCTGTTCATGATCCTGTCGGCGGCGTCGATCATCATCGTGGGTGGCGCAAAGACGCTGGCGAGCGGCGGTGGCGGCTATGGGCAGCTGAACCTGATGGTCGACAACAATAGCGGTCTGTACGAGGGCAGCACGATCTCCGCCGTCGCGATCGCGATCATTCCCGTGATCGTCTGGTTCATGCGCTACGGCACCGTTTTTCCGCCCGACTGGCGATCGAAGACATTCTGTCTCGCGCTGGTCTTCGCTTGCCTGCTGATCCCGGTCGGCACCTCCACGCGGACGGGGCTGCTCTGCATCCTGCTGTTGGCGGTGCTGCAGATCCGCGCGGTGCAGAAAAGGGCGCGTTACGTCGCCGTGCTCGCATTGCTCGGTGTCGTCGCCGTCCCCTTCCTGCCGTCGCAGTTCACGCAGCGGATGGACACGATCAAATCCTATCAGGCGGACGAATCCGCCTCCACCCGGATCGCGGTCTGGGGCTGGACATGGGATTATGCGAAGACGCATCCGTTCGGCGGCGGGTTCGAGGCGTATCGCGGCAACCATATCCGCTATGACCTGGTGAAGAGCGACGGCGGCCCGGCATCGAAATCGGCGCAGAACACCGTCGAAGTCGACAAGGCGCGCGCCTATCACAGCGCCTATTTCGAGATGCTCGGCGAACAAGGCTATCCGGGACTCGGGCTCTGGCTGATCATCAGCATCACCGGACTGATCCGCATGGAAATCCTGCGCCGTCGCTACCGCGCAGGCGATCTCGCCTGGGCAGGCGGGCTGGCGGGGGCATTGCAGACCGCGCATCTCGTCTATCTGCTCGGCGCGGCGTTCATCGCGATCGCGTTCCAGCCGTTTGTCTACATGCTGATCGGCGCGCAGATCGGGCTCGACACCTATCTGGCGCGCAAGAGCGGCCAGGCGAGCGCCCGGCCGATCCGGCGCTCGCGCGTGACACCGGTGCCGGCGTGACTCGACCCGTCGGCGAACTGCGCGCGCTGACCGGCGCGCGCGGGATCGCGGCATGGTTCGTCGTCCTGTTCCACATCCGCCAGTCGATCGCAGGGCTCCCGCCGGCAATCGCATTGCTGTTGTCCAAGGGGTATCTGGCGGTCGATTTCTTCTTCCTGCTTTCGGGTTTCGTGATGTGGCTCAGCTGGGGCGAGCGGCTGCACCGGGAGCGGTGGCATGCGTTCGTGCCGTTCCTGCGCAAACGGATCGCGCGCGTCTGGCCGCTGCATGCCGTAATGCTCTCGGCGATGGTCGCGCTGGCGCTGGTCTTCGTCGCGACCGGCCGGGCGGACCCCGTTTCCTTTCCGTTCGCCGATCTGCCGCTGCACGTTCTGCTGCTGCAGAACTGGGGTTTCCTAGACCGGCTGGCATGGAACATCCCGTCCTGGTCGATCAGCGCGGAGCTGGGTGCCTATCTCGTCTTTCCGGTGGTCGCGATCATCTTCGACTGGCGACGACTGTCGACCACCGCATTGCTGGCGCTGGCAGGCATTCTGACGATCGGATTGTGCGTCGTCATCCAGCCGTCGCCGCTGCTCAGTTTCGACATCCCGCGGTTCGGCCTCGTCCGCTGCCTGTGCGAGTTCCTCACCGGAACCATCGTCTGTGCGCTTTGGCAGCGCAGCGATGGCGTGCGCGTAGCGGGCGTGACGGCGGTCGGCGTCGCGGCCTCGTGGGCGATCGGCGTACCCGAAACGCTCGCCGCGCCCGCGCTGTTCGCGCTGTTGATCTTCCTGCTCGCTCACGCGGTCGTGGCCAGTGCGCCCGGGGGCCGCGGGATGCATTTCCTCGGCGAGGTCAGCTACGCCACCTATCTATGTCACTATCCGCTGTGGATCGTCTTCAAGCTGGTCTTCGTCCGCCGGGTCGATGACGTCCCGCCGGCCCTGATCGCCGTCTATATCGGTATCGTCCTGCTATGCTCGACGATCCTCCACGTTCGGGTCGAACGGCCGGCGCAGCGGTTCATCGACGGTTTCGGTCCATCGATGAAACAGGCACGCGCCCTGCCCTGACCATCGGCCGGAAGGGCGCGCACGGCATTATGCGTCCGCCAGTTCTTCCACCAGCGCCAAGATGATCGCGTCGTTGAATGCGGGGATATCGTCGGGCTTGCGGCTGGTGATGAAATTGGCGTCGACCACGACCGCTTCGTCGACGACATCGGCACCGGCATTTTCCAGGTCGGTGCGGATCGACGGCCAGCTGGTCATCCGCCGACCATCGACGACATCGGCCTCGATCAGCAGCCACGGCGCATGGCAGATCGCGGCAATGATCTTCTCGTCCTCGGCGAAATCCTGGATGATCTCGATCGCGCGTTCCTCCATGCGCAGCTTGTCCGGATTGCCGACGCCGCCCGGCAGGACGATCGCGTCGTAATCGTCGGTATCGACCTCATCCAGCGTCATGTCGGGCGTGATCGTGTCGGCCTTCTCACCCGCTTTTTCGCCCTGGATCGGATCGGTTTTAGGCGACGCGAGGGTTACGGTCGCGCCGGCGTCGATCAGCGCCTGGCGCGGCTTGAACAATTCGTCATTCTCGAACCCGTCGGTCGCGAGCATGAGGATGCGGGCTTTGGAAAGGTCGGGCATGCGGTGCACTCCTTGATTGCCCGCTACGAACCCCCCGCCGCCGTCGCCGTTCCGGAACGAAGCGACGACGCGCGCATTTCCCCAGTCGTTACGAAGGAGCATCGATGGCGCGCATCGTCTACGCGGACGACCAGCAACCCGGGATCACCCGGAAGAAGGTTCGAAACGGCTGGAGCTATTGGTCCCCGACGGGCGAACGGATCACCGATCGCGAAGAGATCGACCGGCTGAACGCCATCGGCTTGCCGCCTGCTTACCGCAATGCCTGGTTCTGCGCGAACGCGAACGGACATATCCAGGCGATCGGCTGGGACGAGAAGGGCCGCAAGCAATACCGGTATCATGCCGATTTCCGCGCCGCGCAGGAGGCATCGAAATACGAACGATGCGTCGAGTTCGGGCATGCGCTGCCCCGTCTGCGAAAGCGCGTCGAACTTGACCTGGCCAAGCGCGGCCTGACGCGGGAACGCGCCGTGGCGGGCGTCATCAGGCTGCTCGACGAAGGTCATATCCGCGTCGGCAACGAAGCCTATGCGCAGGCCAACGAGAGCTTCGGCGCAACGACGCTTCGCAAGCGTCATGCCGCATTGAAGGGCAAGGCGCTGACGCTGCAGTTCAAAGCCAAATCGGGCAAATTGTGCACGCTGAAGATGACCGACAAGGCGCTCGTGCGGTTCGCGCGAAAATGCCAGGACTTGCCCGAACAGCATTTGTTCGGCTGGCTCGACGATGCGGGCGAAGCGCACCCCGTCACCTCGTCCGACGTGAACGCGTATATCCGCGAAGCGACGGGCGAGGCGTTCACCGCCAAGCATTTCCGCACCTGGGCCGCCAGCGTCACCGCGTTCGAGGCGCTGGCTTCGTCCGAACGCGACCTCAGCCTCAAGACGTTGCTCGAACCCGTCACGCTCAAGCTGGGGAACACCGCGGCGATCGCGCGCAAATCCTATGTTCATCCCACGCTCATCGACCTCGTGAAAGAGGGGCAGACCGCCTTTCGCAAGGCGCTTCGCCTGCCGCGCGCCGCGCGGTACCTGAGCCGTACCGAACGCGGCCTCATCGCCTTTCTCGAACGCGGCCGGCCCGCGCTCGAATCGGCCGCCTGATCCAGAGACGTCCATGCCAAACACCGCCCCTGCGAAAGCAGCTGCTACCGGTCACCATTTGAGCGCCGCCGATCTGCGAGCGCAGGCGGAAGACCTCGTCACCTCGGCGGTCGAGTGGTTTCAGGTGCATTGGCTGCAAATCCTGATCGCGGTCGCGGTCGGCACCGTCATCGTCTTCGCGCTTGGCGCGCTGAGGGGGCTGGGCGAGCGGCTGTGTCGGCACGACCAGCGGCTTGCCGGATGGGGCACGGTGTTCGGCCGCGCGCTGATGCGGACCAACAATTTCTTCATCGTCATGATCGCGGCGAAGCTCGTCTCCGGCTATGCGGACGCACCGACGGAAATAGCGCATACGATCAATTTCCTGTGGACCATCGCATCGGTCTTCCAGGCGGCGATCTGGGCGCGCGAGATCATCCTGGGCGCGATCGAGCATCGCACGAGCTCCGAACATTATTCGGGCGAGGCGCTGCTGAACGCGTTGGGGCTGATCCGAATCCTCGTCACGTTCGTGCTGTTCGCGATCGCGCTGATCGTCGTGCTCGACAATCTTGGCGTCAACGTCACTGGCCTCGTCGCCGGTCTTGGGGTCGGCGGCATCGCGATCGGCCTCGCCGCGCAGGGCATATTCGCCGACCTGTTCGCGGCGATCGCCATCATCTTCGACCGGCCATTCGGGCGGGGAGACGCCATCACCTACGACAAGTCGTCGGGCACGGTCGAGGCGATCGGGATCAAGTCCACCCGGATCCGCGCGCCGACGGGCGAGGAACGGATCATCTCGAACAAGCATCTGCTCGACAAGGAAATCCTGAACAACACGCGGCGCGATTATCGTCGGATAACCTTCACGCTGGGGCTCGTCCAATGGACCCCCGTCGACGTCATGGAAGGGCTACCCGCATTGGTGAAGGAGGTCGTCGAGGCGACCGGGGGCAAGTTCGTCCGTGCCGGTTTCGCGGCGTTCGGCGAATCGAGCTATGATTTCGGCGTCGAGTTCGATTCGTCGAGCGCGGCGTATCAGCAATATTACGACCTGCGTCATGAGGTCGGCGTGGCGCTGGTGCGGCGATTGAACGAAGAGGGGATCGAACTCGCCTATCCGACCCAGACCGGCTTTACCGCGCGCCCGGACGGTGGCCTCATCATGCCCTACGCCTCGCTGGAGACGCTGAGCGAAGCGGTCGCCAAAGCCCCGCGACGCGGCACGCCGCTGCCGGTATCGACCGACCGGTCGGCGGTCGACCAGGATGCGGGCGAAGGGACGAGCAATCTTGAATAGGCGGCGGTTCGGCATGCGCAAATTCGCATCGGGCGCAAGTCGCCGTCATCCCGGGCTTGTCCCGGAATCCAGAGCCGCGGAGCGCGGCGCTTGTAACCCTGGATCCCGGGACAAGCCCGGGATGACGATTTGTGGAGCGGTCGAACGTCAATGCCGGGTTTCGATCGGCTAAATCCCACCCTCGTCCAGCGAAAGCAGCGTCGCATTCCCACCCGCCGACGTCGTATCGACCGACACCGCCCGCTCGGTCACGAAGCGGTACAGGTAATGCGGCCCGCCCGCCTTCGGCCCGGTCCCCGAAAGCCCCTCGCCGCCGAAAGGCTGCGACCCCACCACCGCGCCGATCATCGACCGGTTGACGTACAGATTACCGACCGCCGCCTTGCTCTCCGCCACTTCGGCGGCGCGCGCGATACGGCTGTGGAGGCCCATCGTCAGCCCGTAGCCCTTCGCGTTGACGCGCGCGATCGTCTCGGACAGCGTCCCCGCGTTCCACGTCGCGACATGCAGCAGCGGCCCGAACCATTCCTGACGAAGATCCTCGATCGCGTTCAAGCGGATCAGCGTCGGCGGGACGAACAGCCCGTCCGCCGGCGCGTCGAGCGTCTTGACCCACTGCGCTTGCACGCTCGCCCGGTACGTCATCAGCCGGTCGTACGCAGGCTGGTCGATCACCGGGCCGACATCGGTGGCCGGATCACCCGGCGCACCGATCGTCAGCGTATCGATCGCACCCGACAGCATCTCGATGACGGTGTCTGCGACATCCTCCTGCACCAGCAACAGACGAAGCGCGGAACACCGCTGCCCCGCCGAACGGAAGGACGATGCGACGACATCCGCCACGACTTGTTCGGGCAATGCGGTCGAATCGACGATCATCGCGTTGATGCCCCCCGTCTCCGCGATCAGCGGGACGATCGGGCGATCATCGTCTTCCAGCAGCGATCGGGCGATCCTGCGCGCGGTCGCGGTCGATCCGGTGAAGGCCACACCCATGATCCGCGGATCGCCGGTCAGTGCTGCGCCGACGTCGGGACCGCCGGGGACCAGGATCAGCGCATCCTTGGGCACACCCGCGTCGTGCGCCAGTGCCACCGCCCGGGCGGCGATCGCCGGGGTCTGCGGTGCCGGCTTTGCGACGACGGTATTGCCGGCGACGAGCGCGGCGACGGTTTGACCCAGAAAGATCGCGAGCGGAAAGTTCCAGGGCGAAATCGTCGCCCAAACGCCGCGCCCTTCGAGATGCAGCGTGTTGCGTTCGCCGGTCGGCCCGGGGAGTTCGACCGGATGCAGGTTGGCGCGCGCCTCCTTCGCATAGTAGCGGCAGAAGTCGGCGGCTTCGCGGACTTCGCCGATCGCGTCGGGGATGGTCTTGAACGCCTCCTGCACGCAGATCGCCATCAGCTCGTCGCGGTTCGACTCCAGCAGGTCGGCGAGACGGTCGAGACATGCGGCGCGGGTTTCGACGGGCGTGGCGGACCAGGCGGGGAAGGCGGCGTGCGCGCGGGTGATGGCGGCGCTGGCTTCTGCCCTTCCCCCGCGAAGGCGGGAGAACGGCGAGAGCGGGAGGGGAGCATTCACCGCTTCCACCGCCGCCGCCAACGTCTCCCCATCGCTCAAGTCCAACCCGCTCGAATTCCGATGCCCCCCTGCCCCGAACAAGTCGACCGGTCGCGGAATAGACGGATGCCGCGCCCCGCCCACCGCGGCGACCTTCGCCACCGGATCCGCCAGAATGTCCGCCTCGCTCAATCGCGCATCCGCCAGCTGGTGCACGAAGCTGGAATTCGCGCCGTTCTCCAGCAACCGCCGGACGAGATAGGCCAGCAGGTCGCGGTGCCCGCCGACCGGCGCATAGACCCGGCAATGATAGCCGTTCTCGCGCACCAGCCGCTCGTACAGGCCGTCGCCCATCCCGTGCAGCCGCTGGAACTCGAAGTCGCGGCTGTTGCCCGCCCATTCGATGATCGTCGCGACGGTCAGCGCGTTGTGGCTGGCGAAGGCCGGCCGAATATGCTCCGCGTCCAGCATGTCGCGCGCGACCGCGAGATAGGACACGTCGGTCGCCGCCTTGCGCGTAAACAGCGGATAGTCCGCCAGCCCCTCGACCTGAGTCCGCTTGATCTCGCTGTCCCAATAGGCCCCCTTCACCAAGCGCACGTTCATCAGCCGGCCCAGCCCGTTCGCCCAGGCGATCACCGGCCGCGCACGCTTGCCATAGGCCTGCACCGCCATGCCGAACCCGTCCCAGCCCTTGAGGCCGGGCAACGCGGCGACCGAGCCGATGATGTCCAGGCTCATCTCAAGCCGCTCGGACTCCTCGGCGTCGACGGTCAGCGCAATCCCCTTCGCCGCGGCCTGTTCGGCCAGCGCGACCAGCATGTCGGTCAGCGCGGGGACGCATTCGCTCCACCGCGCGACCTCGTAGCGCGGGTGGAGCGCGGACAGCTTCACCGATACCGAATGCCCTGCCGCCGGATCGCTGCCCACCGCATCGATCGCGCCGACATAGGATTGGAAGTAGCGGTCCGCGTCGACGAAGGTCCGCGCCGCCTCGCCGAGCATGTCGAAACTGGCGGTGAAGCCCTGGTTCTCCGGGCGCGCCATCCGCCGCATCGCCTCGTCGATGGTACGGCCCATGACGAAAATCTCGCCCATCATCTTCATGGCGGCACCCACCGCCTGCCGGACGAACGGTTCGCCCGCACGGCCGATCAGACGGCGTAGCGGTCCCTGCTCACCCTCCCCCACCAGCGCGCGCCCGACGACCAGCCCCCAGGTCGCGACATTGACCAGCTTCGACGACGACTCGCCCGTATGCGCACGCCAGTTCGCATCGCCCAGCTTGTCGGCGATCAGCAGGTCCGCGGTTTCCGGATCGGGCACGCGCAGGAACGCCTCCGCCAGCGACAGCAGCGCGACGCCCTCCGACGAATTCAGCCGGTATTCCTGCAGGAACTGGTTCACCCACCCCCGCGACTGCGCCGCGCGCAGGTCGGCGAGCAGCCCCGACGCATGGCCGATGACCCGATCGCGCGAATCGGGCGTTAGCGCGGCCCGCGCCAATAGCGGTTTTAGAACATCGGGTTCGGCGGCGCGGTGCAATTTTGCCATGGATTTGCGGGCGTCTGACGTTGCGGCGTAGGACATGATCGAACCTTCGGTCAGCTGAGGCTTGCAGAACCGGTCGGCCCGCGCCTAGAGAATGCCCGCGCTAAGCCATATTTCGCCGCCGAGGGGAATGCCGTGACGACGATCACCGTGGAGGAGATGAAGGGCCGGATCGGCAGCGAAACCATATCCGAATGGGTCGAGGTGACGCAGACCATGATCGACAAATTCGCGGATGCGACCGGCGACCACCAGTTCATCCATGTCGATCCCGCGATGGCGGCGATGACGCCGTTCGGCGGCACGATCGCGCACGGCTTCCTGACGCTGGCGCTGATGCCTCTATTGTCGTCCAAGGTTGCGGACGCGCCGAAGCTGGAGGGCGTGAAGATGGGCGTCAATTACGGCGGCAACAAGGTTCGCTTCCTGACCCCGGTGCGCTCTGGTTCAAAGGTCCGCGGCCGCTTCAAGCTGCTGGAATTCGACGAAAAGCGTCCCGGTCAATATCAACAGACCAACGAATTCACCGTCGAGATCGAAGGCCAGTCCAAGCCCGCGATGATCGCGGAATGGATCAGCCAGATTTTCGTTTGATCCCTCCCCTTCCTCCACTTCCGCAAGCCAGGGAGCAATAAGCTCATGCGTTCCGCCGTCATCGTCTCCACCGCCCGTACCCCGATCGGCCGCGCTTACCGCGGCGCGTTCAACAACCTGCCCTCGCCGACGCTCGCCGGCCACGCGATCAAGGCGGCGGTCGAACGCGCCGGGATCGACGGTGCCGAAGTGCAGGACGTGGTGTTCGGTGCCGCGCTCCAGCAGGGCGTACAGGCGGGCAACATCGCGCGCACGTCGCTGCTCCGCGCCGGGCTGCCGGCCAGCGTGTCGGGCATGTCCCTCGATCGTCAGTGCGCCTCGGGCCTGATGGCGATCGCGACCGCGGCGAAGGAGATCGTCGTCGACAATATGGACGTCGCCATCGGCGGCGGCGTCGACAGCATCAGCCTGGTCCAGACGCCCAAGATGAACGTCGCGCCCGACCCCGAGCTGATCGCGATGCACAAGGCGATCTACATGCCGATGCTGCAGACCGCGGAGGTCGTCGCCAGCCGCTACGGCATCGGCCGCGATGCGATGGACGAATATGCGCTTCAGTCGCAGCAGCGCACCGCCGCCGCACAGGCCGCGGGCAAGTTCGACGACGAGATCGTCGCCGTCAGCGCGACGATGGCGATCGTCAACAAGGAAACGAAGGAGGTCAGCCACAAGGACGTGACCCTGTCCAAGGACGAGGGCAATCGCGCCGACACAACGCTTGACGGCTTGCAGAGCCTGAAGGCCGTGCTGCCCGAGGGCACGATCACGGCGGGCAACGCGTCGCAGCTTTCGGACGGCGCATCCGCCAGCGTGCTGATGGAGGAGAAGGTCGCCGCGGCGAAGGGGCTGACGCCGCTTGGCCGCTATGTGGGCATGGCGGTGGCGGGCACCGAACCCGACGAGATGGGCATCGGCCCGGTCTTCGCGATCCCCAAGCTGCTCGAGCGGTTCGGGCTGAAGATGGACGATATCGGCCTGTGGGAACTGAACGAGGCGTTCGCTGTGCAGGTGCTGTATTGCCGCGACAAACTCGGCATCCCGGACGAGTTGCTGAACGTCAATGGCGGCGCGATTTCGATCGGCCACCCTTACGGCATGTCGGGCGCGCGCATGACCGGCCATGCGCTGATCGAAGGCAAGCGTCGCGGCGCGAAGCATGTCGTCGTCACGATGTGCATCGGCGGCGGCATGGGCGCGGCGGGGTTGTTCGAGGTGCTGTGAGGTTGAAAACATCCCTGAAAGGGATATAACGCAGACCGGCGACGTCATAGGCGCCTTCTTGTGCGAGCCCCGGTCGTGTCAGCGGCCGGGGCTCAAATCGTTTGGGACCCGCGTGTCAGCGCGAGCCCCGCCCGTATGCCCTACTTGTTACGTACCTCCACGATCTTGACGACCAACGTCGCAAAACCGATGAGAACGCCCAGGATCAGGCACAAGTCGGTCACCGTCATAGGTGTTTCCTCCATGTGTTGGCAGCGTCATTGCCACCGCGCCGGATCATGATGACCGGGAAGTAATCACGCAACCTGCACATTCGGGCACTGCCCAAACGTACAGGGCAACGCTTCGCAACCAACGCCGCCCCCACCCGTTCTCCCACCAACCCATCAGGAGGACGATATGGCCGAACACACCCCGCAGGAAGTCGCAGACAAGTTCATCGACAAGTTGAAGGCGAGCCCGTTCGTCATGATCGGGCTGGACGGCAGCGACCAGCATCGCGAGCCGATGACCGCCCAGATCGACGACGATCAGCCAAATACGTTGTTCTTCTTCGCCGGGCGCGGCAATCGCATCGCCGACGGTGGCCGTGCGATGGCGCAGTTCGTCAGCAAGGGGCATGACTTCTTTGCGTGTCTCGACGGCGTCGTATCGCGCGATGACGACCGGGCCGAGATCGACAAGCTCTGGAACAAGGCGGCCGAGGCCTATTTCCCGGGCGGAAAGGCCGATCCCGACCTGACGCTGCTACGCTTCGACATCGACAGCGCGGAATTGTGGGAAACCGACATCGCACTGTCGGGACGGCTGAAGATGCTGTTCGGCGGTACGATCAAGCCCCAGGAGAATAGCAGCCACGCGGTCGTGGACACCGTGGCCTGATCGACCGGATGGCGGCGGACGGGTTAGCCGTTCGCCGCCATCCAGTCCTCCACGACCGGCGCGATCGTATCGCGCCACCGCGTGCCGTTGAATATCCCGTAATGGCCCGCACCTTGCGCCATTAGATACCGTTTTTTCACGTCCGGAAGGTTGGTCGCGAGCGACAGCGCGGCCCTGGTCTGGCCGATCCCCGAAATATCGTCGCGCTCGCCCTCGATCGCGAGTAGACCGATATCGACGATCGCCCCCGGATCGACCGGTCGACCGCGATGGGTCATCGTCCCGTTCGGCAGCGCATGCGTCTGGAATACCAGATCGATCGTCTGGAGATAGAATTCCGCGGTCATGTCGCAGACCGAGCGGTATTCGTCATAGAATGCCTTGGTGGCATCCGCGCTTTCGCCATCGCCGGCGACCAGATGCTTGAACATGTCCCAATGGCTGTTCATGTGATTGCCCAGGTTCATCGACAGGAATCCGGCCAGTTGCAGGAACCCCGGATAGACCCGCCGCCCCGCGCCCGGATAGTTGGCAGGGACCGTCGCGATGACATTCTGTTCGAACCAGGCGAAAGGACGTTTCGTCGCGAGCGTGTTGACCGCGGTCGGTGCCTGACGCGTGTCGACCGGACCACCCATCATCGTCAGCGTCTTCGGCCGCCAGGGGTGCGCATCCGCACTCATCAGCGCGGCGGCGGCGTAGCATGGCACCGACGGCTGACACACCGCCAGCATATGTGCGCGCTCCCCGTCGCCGGCCTCACCGATCACGGACAGAAATTCCACGAGGTAATCGATATAATCGTCCAGATCGAAACGACCGTCCGACACGGGTACCATTTTCGCGTCGCGCCAGTCGGTGATGTAGACATCCGCGACCGGTAGCATCCGTTCCACCGTGCCGCGCAGCAGCGTCGCATAGTGGCCCGACATCGGCGCGACGATCAGCAGCTTTGGCCCATGATCGATACCGTCGCGAACGAAATGCTTGAGCTGACCGAACGCGCGGCGGGCGACGATCTCCTCGCGCACGGCGACCGCCCGGCCATCGACCAGCGTGGAATCGAGACCGAACGCGGGCTTGCCGCGCGATGCGGCGGCGTGCGCGAATACCGCCAGTGCCGACGCCATGACCGATCCGCCGCCGGTGTGGGCGAACGGGTTACCGGGACTGGTCAGCATCGACGCACCGAGATCCGCCATCGCGCCGGCACCGGCCAACATCGAACGCTGCATCTCGTACATGTCGTAAAGCATCGGGTATCCTCTTGGCGCGTGGGTCGCGACATCCCTATCCACATTTCCGCAGTGCACAATCGACGATCGCGTATGCGTGGGCACGGTGCCCATCATCGTTGAGCGAAGGCGACGGGGCTGCTAGATCGGGCCATGGCCCGACAACCGTCCCCGACATCTCCGCTTCCAGCCGTACCGCGCCGTCTGGGTAGCCTGAAAATGGTGTGGCGCTTCGCCTCGCATTACCCGGCGCAGGTCGCGGCGGCGCTCGCGGCATTGCTCGTCACGTCGCTCGTGACGGCGTCGATCCCCTATCCGATCCGGTCGATGATCGATCGCGGCTTTTCGCATGGCGGCGATGCGGCGCATATCGATCAGGTCTTCTATGCGCTGTTCGGCCTGGTGCTGCTGCTCGCGCTGGGTACCGCGGTGCGCTTCTACTTCGTTTCCTGGCTGGGCGAGCGCGTGGTGGCGGATGTGCGGATTGCGGTGCAGCGCAATCTCCTCGGCCTCGCGCCGCGTTTCTTCGAGGAGAACCGGCCGGCCGAGATCGCATCGCGCCTTACCGCGGATACCGCGCAGATCGAGACCGCAGTCGGCACCACCGTCTCCGTCGCGCTGCGCAACGCGCTGACCGGGATCGCCAGCGTCGCGACGATGTTCGTTCTGGCGCCAAAGCTCGCCGGATCGCTGCTGCTCGCGATACCGATCATCGTCCTGCCGATCGTTCTGCTCGGCCGGCGGGTGCGTGGCTTTTCGCGCACCAGCCAGGACCGGATCGCCGATATCGGCGCGATCGCGGTGGAGACGCTTGGCGCGATGAAGATCGTTCAGGCGTTCGGCCAGGAAGCGCGCGAAGGCGAACGCTTCGCGAGCGCGGTGGAACAGGGCTTCGCCGCCGCCAAGCGCCGCATTCGCATCCGCGCCCTGATGACGGCGCTCGTCATCCTGCTGTTGTTCGGCGCGATCCTCTGGCTGCTCTGGTCGGTCGTGTCCGACGTTGCGGAGGGGCGTCTGTCGGGAGGATCGCTCACCGGATCGCTCGTCGCCGCGTTCCTGGTCGCCGGCTCGTTCGGGTCGCTGACCGAGGTTTACGGGGACCTGCTGCGCTCGGCGGGTGCGGCGGAGCGATTGCATGAACTGCTGACCGAGGTCACAGGCATCGCCGCACCGGCCGAGCCCCGTGCCCTACCCGAGCCGGCGCGCGGGGCGCTGGCGTTCGAGCATGTCGCGTTCCGCTATCCGACGCGGCCGGACGTCGCCGCGCTGCACGATTTCACGCTGACCATCGCCCCCGGCGAGACGGTCGCGCTGGTCGGGCCATCGGGTGCCGGCAAGACGACGCTGTTCCAACTGGCGGAGCGCTTCTACGATCCGAGCGGCGGCCGTGTGACGATGGACGGCGTCGACCTGCGCGAGGCCGATCCTGCCGATATCCGCGCCCGGATCGCGATGGTGCCGCAGGAGACGGTGATCTTCGGCGCGTCGGCGCGCGACAATCTGCGCTATGGTCGCTGGGATGCGACCGACGCCGAGCTGTGGGACGCCGCGGAGGCCGCCAACGCAGCCGAATTCCTGCGCCGACTACCCGACGGGCTCGATACGTTCCTTGGCGAAGGCGGCGCGAGATTGTCGGGCGGGCAGCGGCAGCGTGTGACGATCGCGCGCGCGCTGTTGCGCGATTCGCCGATCCTGTTGCTGGACGAGGCCACGAGTGCGCTCGACGCCGAGAGCGAGCAATTGGTGCAGCAGGCGCTGGAACGGCTGATGGCCGATCGGACCACGCTGGTCATCGCCCACCGGCTCGCGACCGTGCGCGCCGCGCGGCGGATCGTCGTGATGGAGGAAGGGCGGATCGTCGAGGAAGGCAGCCACGCCGCCCTCATCGGCCGCAGCGGCCTTTATGCGCGGCTGGCGAGCTTGCAGTTCAACGAGGCGGCCTGACACCGGGAGACGACGACATGCGAGACTTCGATCTGATCGTCTACGGTGCCACCGGCTTCACCGGCCGCCTGGTCGCCGAATATCTCGTACAGGCCTATCCGACCGGCGGACCGCGATGGGCGATGGCCGGGCGCAGCGCGGCGAAACTGGCGGAGGTGCGCGACCTGATCGGCGCGCCGGCGGACACGCCGCTGGTGGTGGCGGACGCATCCGATCCTGCCGGCCTCAAGACGATGGCCGAGCGGGCGCGAGTCGTGCTGACGACGGTCGGGCCCTATCAACTCTATGGCGGCGATCTCGTCGCGGCCTGCGCCGAGGCAGGCACCGGCTATGTCGATCTGTGCGGGGAGCCCGCCTGGATGCGGCACATGATCGACGCGCACCAGGATGCGGCGAAGGCCAGCGGCGCGCGGATCGTGTTCAGTTGCGGGTTCGACTCGATCCCGTTCGACCTCGGCGTACAGTCCTTGCAGGAATGCGCGGTCGCGAAGCACGGCGTGCCGGCGCGCCGCGTGAAGGGCCGCGTCCGCAAGATGCAGGGCGGCTTTTCGGGCGGTACCGCGGCCAGCCTGAAGGCAACGCTGGCCGCCGCGGCGCGCAGTCCCTCGATCGTCGCGCTGCTGACCAATCCGTTTGCGCTGACACCGGGTTTTTCCGGGCCGCACCAGCCGATGGGCCTGCTGCCCGAATATGACACGACGATCGGCGCCTGGGTCGCGCCGTTCATCATGGCACCGATCAACACGAAGAACGTGCACCGCACCAATTTCCTGCTCGGCCAGGCCTATGGCAAGGATTTCGTCTATGACGAGATGATGGTCGCCGGGCTCGGCGATGTCGGGCGCGCGGCGGCGGAGGCGATCGCGAAGCTGAACCCGCTCGCGTCCGACAAGGGGCCGAAGCCGGGCGAGGGACCGTCGAAGGCGGAGCGTGACGCAGGTTATTACGACCTGCTGTTCATCGGCCTGATGCCCGACGGATCGCGGATGGATTGCGTCGTCACCGGCGATCGCGACCCCGGATATGGGTCGACCAGCAGGATGATCGCGGAAACCGCACTGTGCCTGCTGAACACCGAGGGCGAAGGCGGCATCTGGACGCCGGGGGCGCTGCTGGGGGCGACGCTGCGGCACCGGTTGCAGGACAAGGCGGGGCTGATGTTCCGGGCGGGATAGAAACTGCGTCATGCCGGGCTCATCCCGGCATCCGGAGCCGCAAGCGTTACGCTCCCTGGCCCTGGACCCCGGCACGAGGCCGGGGGACGATACCCTAACGCTTCTTCCCCTGATGCCGGATGTTCATCGGCCGGCCGCGATGCTTCACCACCCGATCCACGCGCCGCGGCGGCGCGGCCTGTTTCCCGCCCGGCAGTTCGAACCGCAGCGCGCCCGATACCGGGTTCGCCTCCGCCAGTTTCAGATCGAGCCGCTGGCCGAGCGTATAGACGTCGCCGCTGGTTTCCCCCGTCAGCGTACGTGCCGCCTCGTCGAAGCGAAAATATTCGCCGCCCAGATCACGTACCGACAACAGGCCGTCGCCGCCGACGCCCTCCACCGTCGCGAATACACCGAAATTGGCGATACCGGTGATGCGCGCGGGCATCGTCTCGCCGATCCGTTCGGAGAGATAGGCCGCGACGTAGCGGTCCATCGTGTCGCGCTCCGCCTCCATCGCGCGGCGTTCGAGGCGGCTGATCTGCTCGCCGACCGCCTCCATGTTCGCCGCATCCGCCGCGGGCAGTGCGCCCGGGCCCAGCGTGTAGCTGCCGACGAGCGATCGGTGGACGAGCAGATCGGCATAGCGCCGGATCGGCGAGGTGAAATGCGCGTAGCTGCCCAGCGCGAGGCCGAAATGGCCGTGGTTCGCGGGGCCGTAATAGGCCTGGGTCTGCGTGCGCAACACCTGTTCCATCACCTGCGGGCGGAAATCGGCGTCGCCGATCCTGTCGAGGACATGGTTGAAGGTCGCCGGCCGGACGACCTGACCGAGCGCGAAGGCGACGTCGAAGGTCGCGAGATAGTCCTTCAGCGCGACCAGTTTCTCGCGGCTCGGCGGCTCATGGATGCGATACATGACCGGTGCCTTCTTCGCCTCCAGCGCCTTGGCAGCGGCGACGTTGGCGGCGATCATATAATCCTCGATCAGCCGGTGCGCATCGAGTCGTTCGCGCGGCGCGACGGACAGCAGGCGGCCCTGTTCGTCGAGGACGACACGCCGCTCGGGCAGATCGAGATCGAGCGGCGCGCGCGCGGCGCGCGCCTTGGCGAGAGCCTGCCAGCAGGACCAGAGGGGTTGGAGGATGGGCAACAACTCCCCTTCCCGTTCGCGGGCAGGAGCGTCGATCACCGCCTGCGCATCCTCATACGCGATATTCGCGGCGATCCGCACCACCGCGCGGGTGAAGCGCCAGGACAACAGCGCCCCGTCCCTCCCGATCCGCAAATGGCAGGCCAATGCCGCGCGGTCCGCGCCCGCCTTCAGCGAGCAGATGTCCGCGGACAGCATCTCCGGCAGCATCGGCACGACCCGATCGGGAAAATACACCGAATTCCCGCGCCGCCGCGCCTCGCGGTCCAGTTCCGAGCCCGGACGCACATAGAAGCTGACATCCGCGATCGCGACGATCGCCTTCCACCCGCCCTCGTTGGCCGGGTCGTCATCCGGTGCCGCCCACACCGCGTCGTCGTGATCGCGCGCATCGGCCGGATCGATGGCGACGATCGGCAAGTCGCGCAAATCCTCCCGCCCCTCGCCAAGCGCCGACCCGGCGACGACGCGCGCCTCGTCCAGCGTCTCGACGGAAAAGACGTCGGGAATACCCAGCTTGTGGATCGCGATCAGCGAGAAGCTCTTCGGCGCGAACGGATCGCCCAGTCGCTGCACCACGCGCGCGGTGACCCGCGGCGGTCGCCCGCTGCGTTCGGCGAGCACCAGATCGCCCGGCCCCGCCTCGCCGGCGTCCGACACCGCGTAATCGCGGCGTTCCTTCTTATCGACGCCGGTCAGCCACAACCGCCCGCCTTCCTCGCGCAGCACGCCGATCAACCGGTCAGACGCAGCGGCAATCTGCTTCATCGGATACGCGATCCACCCGACCCCGGCCTCTTCCGTCCGGGCTAGAATACGATCGCCGATCCCGAGGCTTCCACCCTTGCGCTCGCGCACGCGCAGTCGGGGAATCAGCACGCCTTCCGCCTCCCACCGGTCAGGCACCGCCCAGACGTTGCCGCTATCGTCGACATCCGCGATCCGCAGCACGGTCACCTTGGGCACCCCGCCCATCTTGTGGAACGCGCGGCCGGGCGCCGAATCGATCAGCCCCTCGTCGGCCATGTCCTTCAACAATGCCTTCAGCACGATCTTGTCCTGCGCGCTCAGCCCGAAGGCGCGCGCGATCTCGCGTTTGCCCGCGGGCTGTTCCGAATGCGCGATGAAATCGAGGATCTGCTGGCGGCTCGGAAGCCCTGCCTTGGGTTTGTGCATCGCCCGGAGATAGGGTTTCGCGCAGCGGACGTCACCCGCTATGAACGATCACATGACAATGGCGACGTACGACCTGCTTATCGTCGGTGGCGGCATCAACGGCGCGGCGATCGCGCGCGAGGCGGTCCTGAACGGGCTGTCGGTCCTGCTGGTGGAGCAAGGCGACCTTGCGGGCGCGACATCATCCGCCTCGACCAAGCTGATCCATGGCGGCCTGCGCTACCTCGAATATTACGACTTCAAACTCGTGGCGGAGGCGTTGCGGGAGCGCGAGCGGCTGGTGACGGCCGCGCCGCACGTCATCCGCCCGTTGCGCTTCGTCCTGCCGCACGAAAATGCGGTGCGGCCATGGGGGATGGTTCGGCTGGGGTTGTATTTCTACGATATGCTGGGCGGCCGGATGACGCTGAAACGATCGCGCTCGCTCCGCAAAAACGATACCGCCTTTACCGCGCCGTTGAAAGGCGGCGCGCGCGGCTTCGTATATTCGGACGCGTTCGTCGACGATTCGCGGCTGACGCTGCTTAACGCGATCGATGCGGCGGACAATGGCGCGGACATTCGCGTCGGCACCGCGCTGGAGTCCGCGCGTCGAGACGGCAGCATCTGGCGCGCGACGCTGTCCGACGGCGACGACGTCACCGCGCGCGCGATCGTGAACGCCGCCGGCCCCTGGGTCGCTGCGCTGCTCGGGCGGTTGGGCGTGAATGCCGAGGCCGGGGTACGACTGGTCAAGGGCAGCCACATCGTCGTGCCAAGACTGTACGACGGCGACCACGCCTATATCCTGCAACTCCCCGACCGGCGGATCGTGTTCGCGATCCCGTATCTGGGCGACTCGACCGAGATCGGCACCACCGACATCCCCGTCGATCGCCCGGAGGATGCGGTGATCGACGCCGACGAGATCGCGTATCTGTGCGACGCGGTGAACCAGCATTTCGTTCGGCAGGTCGCCCCCGGCGACGTAACCTCGACCTGGTCCGGCGTGCGACCGCTCTACGACGACGGCGCGAGCGAGGCGCGGGCGGTGACGCGCGATTACGTGCTGGAACTCGATACCAACGGCCCGCCCCTGTTGTCCGTGTTCGGCGGCAAGATCACCACGGCGCGCCATCTGGCGGAGGAGGCGATCGGCAAGCTTGCGCCGACGCTCGGTCGATCGGCCCGGCGGACGACTCGAGGCCGGATATTCCCCGGCGGCGATATCGCGCCCTTCGCCGTGTTTCTGGGCGAGGTTCGCCGGACTTGGCCATGTCTCGGCACCCAGCGCAGCGAACGGATGGCGCGCGCCTATGGGTCTATGCTGCGGCGGATGCTCGCAGGCGTCACCGACGAGGCCGGCATGGGCCGCGCCTTCGCCGCCGGATTGACCGAGATCGAGGCGCGCTGGATGCATGATCGCGAATGGGCGCGCGCGGCGGACGATGTCCTGATGCGGCGATCCAAGCTCGGGCTGCACATGACGTCCGCCGAGCGCGCGGCATTCGCGGCCTGGTGGAACGCGACGTACCCCGGCTGACCGGCGCTTCGCGGTCTTCGGCGACCGTGATGCCGCGCGAATGGCCGGCACCCTGCCCGATGCCCAACAGGACCGGCGCTCAGTAAGACCGCCCGATCAACACCCGCTCCACCGCCGGTTCGCCGGTGAAGATGCATTCGCCCTGGGTCTTGCCCTGACCCATCGGCGCGTTGCGGATCGTCAGCTTCAACGCCTTCAGTCGTTCGACCACCGCATCCAACGCCGCGCCCGTCGGCTTCGCCCAGCGGACATCGGCCCAACCCGGATTGGCGTGGCCTTCCGCGAACAGCGCCGCGATCCCCGCCCAGTCGTCGACGGGCGCGATGTTGGCCTTCAGCCGATCGGTCGCCTGTGCGTGCAGCACCGTCTGGATCGATTCCAGCATGGCCGGCACGTCCGCGGTGAAGTCGCCGCGCGGCACGACCATGCTGTCGAGCTTCCCGTCGTCCCGGTACAACCGGTCGCGTCGGATGACCGACACCGCGCCGCCCGCCATGTCGCGGCCACCGACCTCGATCACGATCGGCGCACCCTTCTTCACCCAGCCCCAGCGCTTGGTGGCGGCCTTGGCGGGCTTCAGGTCCAGCAAGGCGCGTATCGGTTCGCCGAACGCCGACCGCCGGCCCAGTTCCTCGCGCAAATCCTTGCAATAGGCGACGATCGCCTCGTCCTCGGGCTGCTCGCGCAGCATCGGGACGATCACGACCTGCCACGGCGCGACGAGCGGCGGCACACGCAGGCCGTCATCGTCGCCGTGCACCATGATGACCCCGCCGATCATCCGCGTCGACACGCCCCAGCTCGTGGTATTCGCCAATTCCAGTTCGCCAGCCGCGTTCTGGAAGCGGATGCCCTGCGCGGTCGCGAAATTGGTGCCGAGGAAATGCGAGGTGCCCGACTGGAGCGCCTTGCCATCCTGCATCATCGCCTCGATCGAATAGGTCGCGACCGCGCCGGGAAAGCGCTCGTTCTCCGGCTTCTCGCCGGCCACGACGGGCAGCGCCAGGCAGTCCTCCGCGAAGGAGCGGTAGACCTCGAGCATCTTCAGCGTCTCTTCGCGGGCCTCGTCGGCGGAGGCGTGCGCGGTATGTCCCTCCTGCCAGAGAAATTCGGACGTCCGCAGGAACATCCGCGTCCGCATTTCCCAGCGCACGACGTTGGCCCATTGGTTGATGAGCACCGGCAGATCGCGCCAGGACTGCACCCAACGCGCGAATGCAGTGCCGATCACGGTCTCGCTGGTCGGCCGGACGACGAGCGGCTCCTCAAGCTTCGCGCTGGGGTCGGGGGTCAGGCCACCCTTGCCGTCCGCGATCAGCCGGTGGTGCGTGACCACCGCCATTTCCTTGGCGAACCCCTCGACATGCTCCGCCTCCTTCTCGAAATAGGACAGCGGAATGAAGAGCGGGAAATAGCAATTCTCGTGCCCCGTCGCCTTGATCCGGTCGTCGAGCAGACGCTGGATGCGTTCCCAGATGCCATAGCCCCAGGGCCTGATGATCATGCAGCCGCGCACCCCCGATTCTTCGGCCAGATCGGCCTCGGCGATGACGGACTGGTACCAGGCGGCGAAATCGGCCTGGCGGGTGACGGGGAGCGCGTGCTTGATGGCCATGGCGCTCGCGCTTAGCGGTTCGCCCGCACCGCCGCCAGCAGACGCTTGCCGCGAAGGTACATCTCCAGCCGCGTCACCGCGAAATTGCCGAGCGCCAGCGCCAACGCCGCATCGGTCACCAGCTGGACATCCAGGTGCATTGCCCGCCCCTCGCTCTGCGCCGCCATCCTGACCAGGACGATCGCGAAGAGGAACAGCATGGCGAGCGGCGATGCCCGCTGGCTGAGGCTATGCGTTTCCGGATCGACATGGATCGCCATCAGGCGTCCGCGCTGCCAGCCGAGCACGGCACCCACCGCAAGCGCGACGACCGCCGCCAGCCAGCCTTTCGCCGTCGGCGGCGTGGTTGCGAACACCGCGGCGACGATGACGAGGTAGATCGCCGGCACGATCCACAATTGCTCCAGCTTCAGCCGTCGCATCCGGGTCATCTGGCGACCGCGGATCAGGAACACGATGGCGATGACCGCGATCGGGATCACATATTGCATCAGTCCGTTCGGCTGTACCGCTTGCCCGCCCATATATCGCTCATCCCCGGCCATTCCCCGACCGTGTGTTAGACGACCGACACAGTGTAGGAAAGGTTATTCGGCAGCCTCGGCGACCGGCACCGCCTCCTTCCAGACCAGCAGCGGCTTGCGTGCCGCCAGCGTCTCGTCGAGGCGGCTGCGCGGCGCGAAATGCGGTGCCGATTTCAGCGCCCGGTCGCCCGCCTTGGCACGCTCCGCCACCGATCGCAGCGCGGCGATGAACTGATCGAGCGCCGCCTTGCTCTCGGTCTCGGTCGGTTCGATCAGCATCGCGCCGTGGACGACGAGCGGGAAGTACATCGTCATCGGATGGAATCCCTCGTCGATCAGCCCCTTGGCGATGTCGATCGTCGAGAAGCCATCGGCGAGGCCAGCGTCGGAGAACAAAGCCTCGTGCATGCACGGTCCGCTGCCCCCGAACGGGGCATCGAGCGTGTCGTCGAGCGACCGCAGGACATAGTTCGCGTTCAGCACCGCGTCCTCGGCCACTTGCCGGAGCCCGTCCGCGCCGTGGCTGAGGATGTAGGTCAGCGCGCGGGTGAACATCCCCATCTGGCCGTGGAACGCGCTCATCCGCCCGAAGCTGCGCGGGTGGCGATCGCCGACCGTTTCCTCCTCGACCAGCGTGATGTGCCCGTCCGCGAAGCGCTCGGTGAAGGGCAGCGGACCATAAGGCGACAGCGCTTCCGACAGGACCACCGGCCCCGAACCCGGACCGCCGCCGCCATGCGGGGTGGAGAACGTCTTGTGCAGGTTGATGTGCATCGCGTCGATGCCGAGGTCGCCGGGCCGGACGCGACCGACGATCGCGTTGAAATTCGCGCCGTCGCAATAGACATAGCCGCCCGCCGCATGGACCGCGTCCGAGATCGCCTTCATGTCGCGCTCGAACAGCCCGCAGGTATTCGGGTTGGTAATCATGACGCCTGCGACGTCCGGCCCAAGCCGCGCCTTGAGCGCGGCGGTGTCGACCCGGCCTTCAGGCGTCGCCGGGATGTCCTCGACGGTATACCCGGCGAAGGCAGCGGTGGCGGGGTTGGTGCCATGCGCGCTTTCGGGCACCAAGATGACCTTGCGGTGTCCCTCGCCGCGCGCTTCCAGCGCCGCCTTGATGCAAAGGATACCGCACAGTTCGCCATGCGCGCCCGCCTTGGGTGTCATTGCCACACCGTGCATGCCAGTGAGTTTGATCAGCCACACCGCAAGCTGATTGATGACATCCAGCGCACCCTGCACCGTATCGACCGGCTGGAGCGGATGCACGTCGGCGAACCCCGGCAGCCGCGCCATCTTCTCGTTGAGGCGCGGGTTGTGCTTCATCGTGCAGCTGCCGAGTGGGAAGAAGCCCAGGTCGATGCCGTAATTCTGGCGCGACAGGCGGGTGTAGTGGCGGACGGTTTCCGGTTCGGAGAGCCCGGGGAGGCCGATGGGGGCGGTGCGGGCGAGCGAGCCCAGCTTGTGTTCCTGCGAACGCAGGAACCCGGGGCCACGCGCGCCACCCTCGGAACCCGGTGCTCCTGCGTTCGCAGGAGCTCCGGGGAAATCGAAATCCACGCCCGTCGTGTCGGAGTCGCCGATCTCGAAGATCAGCGCCTCCTCCAGCATCAGCGCCTTGTTGCCGGTGGAAGTGGAGGCGGTCGCTCGGCCGTCCGACGACATTTCGGGCCGCCAGCCGCTCTGATTTAATGCCATCGGATCAACGCTTTCCGATCGATGCCGCACGCTGCGTGCGACGATTGCAAAAACTGGAAGTGGAGGAAGTGGAGGCGTGCGTGCGTCTTTCCGAAAGACGCGCCACGCCACCGCGGAAAGGGGCATTCGGCCGGTCGGATGCGAGCGCGGGCATGCCGGTCACGAAGCATGGTTTTTCCAACATTGGAACCACCCCCGTCATGCCAGCGCGTCCGTCAATGCGGACGCCAGTGCCTCGACATCCTCCGTCGCCGTCGTTTCCGTCACCGCGACGACAAGTCCGTTCGCGAGCGCCGCCTCGTCGGGATAGAGCCGGCCGAGCGACACCCCCGCTAATATCCCCTGATCGGCCAGCGCGCGAACGACCGGCCGCGCTTCGACGGGCAACTTCAGCGTGAATTCGTTGAAGAAGCCTTCATTGACCAGCTCGACCCCCGGCACCTGCGCCAGCCGCTCCGCCGCACGGCACGCCCCTGCGTGATTGATCCCCGCCAGCCGCCGCAACCCCGCCTCGCCCAGCAGCGTCATATGGATCGAGAACGCCAGCGCGCACAGGCCGCTGTTCGTGCAGATGTTGCTCGTCGCCTTCTCGCGCCGGATATGCTGTTCGCGCGTCGACAGCGTCAGCACGAAGCCGCGGCGACCGTCCGCATCCACCGTCTCGCCGCACAGCCGTCCCGGCATCTGGCGGACATATTTGTCCTTGCACCCGAACAGCCCGACATAGGGGCCGCCGAACTGAAGACCGACCCCCAGCGACTGCCCTTCGCCGACGACGATGTCCGCATCCATCTCGCCCGGCGATTTCAGTGCACCCATCGCGACGGGTTCGGTGACGACCGCGATCAGCAGCGCCTTCTTCGCGTGACACGCCGCGGCCAGCTCGGTCAGGTCGGCGATACGGCCCAGGATGTCGGGATATTGGACGACGACGCAGCTGGTATCGTCATCGATCTTCTCGATCAGCCGGTCGACGTCCATGGCGGGCACCAGCCACGGCGCGGTCGTGTCGAGCACGTCGCCGGTATATTTCGCCATCGTCTTCGCGACCGACACGTAATGGGGGTGCAGCCCCGACGACAGGATCGCACGCCCACGCTTCGTGATCCGCCGCGCCATCCCGATCGCTTCCCAGCACGCGGTCGATCCGTCGTACATCGATGCGTTGGCGACGTCGGTGCCGAGCAGCCGCGCGACCTGCGTCTGGAATTCGAACAGCATCTGCAGCGTGCCCTGCGCGATCTCGGGCTGATAGGGCGTATAGGCGGTCAGGAACTCGCCGCGCTGGATCAGATGGTCGACGCTGGCAGGCACGTGATGCTTGTACGCGCCGCAGCCGAGGAAGAACGGCACCTCGCCCGCGGTCAGGTTCTTGCGCGCGAGCGCGGTCATGTGCCGCTCCACCGCCATTTCCGACGCGTGGTTGGGCAGGCCGGCGATGGGGCCGGGCAGGCGGGCGGATTCGGGGACGTCGACGAACAGGTCGTCGATCGAAGACACGCCGACGACGCTGAGCATCGCGTCGCGGTCGGGCTGGGTAAGGGGCAGATAGCGCAACATGTTTCTCCGGCCTCGGGCCAAACGATCCTCCGTCAGCCCGGCCTCGTGCCGGGGTCCATCGCGCGGCATCGTCGAACGCCAGAGCCTCTTGCCCCGACCTCGCGGCACGATGGATGCCGGGACGAGCCCGGCATGACGAACTAAGTTACAACTTCGCGACGAAGGCCGCGTAGGCGGCTTCGTCCATCAGCGCGCCAAGCTCGCTCACATCGGTCAGCGTGATCTTGTAGAACCACCCCCCCGCTTCCGGATCGGTGTTCACCAGCGCGGGTTCGTCGGCCAGCGCGGCATTGCCCTCGATGACCGTGCCCGACACCGGCGAATAGACGTCGGACGCCGCCTTGACCGATTCGACCACCGCCGCCTCGTCGCCCCTGGCCAGCTGCTTGCCCTCCTCGGGCACGGCGACGAACACGATGTCGCCCAGCTGGCTCTGCGCATATTCGCTGATCCCGACGGTGCCGGTCCCGCCCTCGACGTCGATCCATTCATGGTCTTGCGTGAAGTAACGGCTCATGATTTGCCTCCTGCGCGGACATAGCGATGGGGAACGAAGGGCATCGCGGTGACGGTCGCCATGTGGACCTTCCCGCGCTGTACCAGGCGGATACGGGTACCGGGCGCAGCCATCGCGGCGGGTACATAGGCCATCGCGATCGGGGCACCGACGGTTGGCGCGAAGCCGCCCGAGGTCACCTTGCCGACGGTGCTGTCCTCTTCGTCGACGACCGCCGCGTCCTCGCGCACCGGCTGCCGACCGTCGATCAACAGCCCGACGCGCTTGACGACCGGCCCCGCGTCCCGTTCGGCAAGGATGCGCGCCGCGCCGGCGAAATCGCCAGCCTCACGGCGACGCTTCGACAATGCGAAGCCCAGATCGGCCATCACCGGGGTGATATCCGGATCGAGGTCATGGCCGTAAAGCGGCAGCCCTGCCTCCAGCCGCAGCGAGTCGCGCGCGCCGAGGCCGACCGGTTTCACTTCGGGTTCGCCGAGCAGCGCATCGGCGAGCGCGACGACATTGTCCGCCGGCACCGATATCTCGAACCCGTCTTCGCCGGTATAGCCCGACCGGCTGATCCACAGCACCGCGCCGTTCCAGTCGAACGCCGCCGCCGTCATGAAGGTCAGCGCCGCCACGCCGGGCACGATCCGCGCCAGCGCGTCGACCGCCTTGGGTCCCTGCACCGCGATCAGCGCCTGGTCGTCCATCAGGTTCATCGTGACACCGTCGGGTAGCGCGTCGAGCAGATAGGCGATATCGTCATATTTGGTCGCGCCGTTGACGACGACGTAGAACGCATCGCCACGCCGCGTGACCATCAGGTCGTCTAGGATCCCTCCGCCGCTGCCGAGCAGCAGCGAATAGCGCATCCGCCCCTCGCCCAGCCCGGTGATATCGCCGGGCAACACGCTCTCCAGCGCCCGTGCCGCGCCTTCGCCCGAAAACACCAGCTGGCCCATATGGCTGACATCGAACAGCCCGGCGGATTCGCGCGTCCACACATGCTCGGCCATGATGCCGTCATACTGGATCGGCATCTCATAGCCGGCAAACTGCACCATCCGCGCACCGTGCGCGCGGTGCCAGGCATCGAGCGGCAGCAGGTCGGCGGCAAGCTCGACATATTCGTCGGCCTGATCGATGACGTCGGCGGCAGTCGGGGGGGCGTCGCGCATCGTTCCGTCTCCAAAGGGCGGTCGGCCGCGGACGAATCCGCCGGTCGATCCGAAACCCCCTCTGTCACGGAACCTGAGAGCTTTCCCCCGGCCTGTCGCCGGGGTTACACCTTCGGTGGCGCCCGATCGCCCGAGCGCGCTTTCCAGAGTGTCGATTCGACCCGCGCGGTCCTGGTTGCCTGAGAGATTCCGGGGCGGTTGCTCCTTCGGCGGTCCTGAAAGGACACTCTCCCGCGCGCGTCGCAGCCGGTCGCCCGGCATCGACAATTTCTACATTGCCGCCGGGTCGCGCTGCCGTCAATCGGTGTCCGCACCTTTCCGACAAACACCCCACCCCGGCGAAGGCCGGGGCCCAGTCGCCGTGTCCTGTCGACGGCAGGCCTACTTCTCGTAAACATCTCGCGACTGGGCCCCGGCCTTCGCCGGGGAGGCTAATCATAGTGCGACGTCTTACCGCGTCGCGTTGTACTTCAATTGGTCGTCGGTCAGCTGGAAACCGACCAGCGCCTCGAACGTGACGCTCAACACGGCGCGGCGTACCTCGGGCAGCGTCAGCGGATCGGTCGCGGCGTCCTCATCGCCCGCCTTGCGCTTGTGGGTCAGCTTTTCCTTCACGTCGGCGGGCAGCGTCGCGGCCGACCGGGTGATCGACGTGGCCGCGGTGCCGCTGGCGTGCGCGCGCGCCTGTCCGGCGTCGAAATGGACGTTCACCCGGGCGACTCGCTTGGCGACGACCGCCGTGCCGCCGCGAACGACCGTCACGAAATAGGGGAACACGACATCGCGTGCGCCATCGGTTCGCGCGCGGCGGGCGTCGATGTCGAAGGTAACGTTGGTCGCCACCTGATCGCCGACGTCGTCATTGCACGTCGACCGCACGTTGGTCATCGTCGCGGTCACGTCGATCGCGGTCGAATCGCGGCTGGTCGCGGGGTCGAACAGCGTCACGTCGCCGGTGCCGATGGGCACGCCGACCACGGGACAGGCGGAGCGGATCGCGGTGATGCCGCCAGTCTCGTCCAGTTCACCCTTCTTGGCGGCGCAACCCGCCAGGACGAGGGCAGCAAGACCCAGGGACGGCAGGACGAGGACGGATTTCGGAAATGTCACGGGCACGCATACCTTTTCGTGTCGCGGGCGCGCACCCCGGGTTGAACGAGGGCGGTCCGGCTGGCGGCGGGACCATAGGAACCGGCTTTCGCCCACGCAAGCAATCGCGTAGAACGGCATGATCATGGTCATCGACACAAAATCCGCGTTCAAGCCGGTGCTCGAATTGGTGATCGCAGCACCGCGAGGCTTCTGTGCGGGTGTCGATCGCGCCATCCGGATCGTCGAACTGGCGATCGAAAAACATGGCGCGCCGGTCTATGTCCGCCACGAAATCGTGCACAACCGCTACGTGGTCGATGCGCTGCGCGAAAAAGGCGCGATCTTCGTCGAGGAACTGGACGAGGTCCCCGATGGTGCACCCGTCGTCTTTTCCGCGCATGGCGTTCCGAAGTCGGTACCGGTCGAGGCGCAGGGTCGAGGACTGGACTATCTCGACGCGACCTGTCCGCTGGTATCCAAGGTCCATCGTCAGGCCGAACGGCTCGTCGCCGCGGGCCGCCACATCGTCTTCATCGGCCATGCCGGGCACCCCGAAGTCATCGGCACGTTCGGTCAGGTACCGGCGGGGGCGATGTCGCTGATCGAGACCGCGGCCGATGCCGAACTGTTCATGCCTGCGGACCCGGCGAACCTCGCCTTCCTGACGCAGACGACGCTGTCGGTGGACGACACCGCCGCCGTCGTCGCGGTGTTGCAGCGCCGCTTTCCCGAGATGCAGCCGCCGCGTGGCGAGGACATCTGCTACGCGACGTCGAACCGGCAGTCCGCGGTGAAGGCGATCGCGGCGGAATGCGACGCGATGCTCGTGATCGGCGCGCCCAATTCCTCCAATTCGGTTCGCCTCGTCGAAGTGGCCGAACGCGAAGGGGTGCGGGCGCGGCTGTTGCAGCGCGCCGCCGATCTCGACTGGAGCCTTCTCGACGGAGTCCGCACATTAGGCCTGACCGCGGGCGCGTCCGCGCCGGAGATCCTGGTCCGCGAAGTCATCGCGTTATTGGCGACTCGTTACGAGATCGTCGAACGCGAGGTCGAGACGACGCGCGAGACGGTCGCGTTCAAGCTGCCCCGCGGCCTCGAAGCCGCCGCCTGAGCGTTTAGCGGATGGCCGTCTACACCCAGGTCTCCGCGGAGGCGCTGGCGGAGTTCCTGTCGCGCTACGATCACGGCCACCTGCGGTCCGCCAAGGGGATCGCGGAGGGTGTGCAGAACAGCAACTATCTGGTCGATACCGATCGCGAGCGTTTCATCCTGACGCTGTACGAGGAGCGGACAGAGACCCGGGACCTGCCCTTCTTCCTGGCGATGCTCGATCACCTCGCAGCCGACGGAAATCCGGTACCGCGCGCGCTGCCGGATCGGACGGGCGTCGCGGTACAGATGCTGGCGGGGCGTCCGGCGTGCCTCATCGAATTCCTGGACGGCGTGTCCGTATCGCATCCGACCGCGGGACAGGCGCATGCGGCGGGTGCCGCGCTTGGCGATCTCCACACGAGCCTCGCCACCTTCGGACAGACGCGGCGCAACCCGCTGGGCATCGGCGACTGGCCCGCGATGCTGGCGCGCTGCGGCCGAGACATGGATGCGATCGCGCCCGGCATGTTCGACCGGGTCGAGCGTGCGCTGGCGAGCGTCGTCGGTGCCTGGCCGTCCGACCTGCCGGTCGCCGCGATCCATTCGGATCTGTTTCCCGACAACGTCCTGATGCTGGGCGACACGGTGACGGGGGTCATCGATTTCTATTTCGCCTGCACCGACATCCGCGCCTACGACCTGGCGGTCATTCACACATCATGGTGCTTCGACGGTGCCGGGCGGAACTACGATCCGGCGATCGGACAGGCGCTGATCGATGGCTATGCGACGCGGTTCGACCTGTCCGCCGCGGAACGGGCGGCGTTGCCGGTGCTGGCGCGCGGAGCGTGCCTTCGCTTCCTGCTGACGCGGGCCTGGGATTGGCTGAACACGCCCGCCGATGCGCTGGTGACCCGCAAGGATCCGCTCGCCTATCTGCGTCGGCTCGAAACCTACGAGACGCAGGACGTGTTCGGATGACGCTCACTCGTGTCGAGATCGCCACCGACGGCGCGTGCAAGGGCAATCCCGGCCCGGGCGGCTGGGGCGCGCTGATCCGCAGCGGCGCGCACGAGAAGGAATTGTCGGGCGGCGAGGCGCTGACGACCAACAACCGCATGGAGCTGACCGCCGCGATCGAGGCACTGAAGGCGCTCAGCCGGCCCTGCGCGGTGACGCTGTCGACCGACAGCCGGTATGTCATGGACGGCCTGACCAAGTGGATTCACGGTTGGCAGCGCAACGGCTGGCGTACCGCGGACAAGAAACCGGTGAAGAACGCCGAGCTATGGCAGGCCTTGCTCGCCGCCGCGGGGCCGCACGTGATCGACTGGAAATGGGTCAAGGGCCATGCCGGGCACCCGGACAACGAACGTTGCGACCGGCTGGCGAGCGACGCGGCGGTGACGGCGAGCGGGGGGCGTGCGCGCTGACGAAACGCAACCAACTCTCGTCACCCCGGGCTTGACCCGGGGTTACGGAGAAATGCCGGTCGCTCGGTTCCCTCAACGAACGAACCGCGAGACCCCGTACCGCCCCGGATCGATCTCCGCGACCGCCTGGTCCGGCGCATGGCCCAACAGGATCGACGCCGCCAGCATCGCCGCTGCGGGCGCGGTCTGGATGCCGAAGCCGCCTTGTCCCGCAAACCAGAAAAAACCGGGCGCGGCGGGGTCGAAGCCGTACACCGGCAACCGGTCCGGCGCGAAGCTGCGCAGGCCGGCCCAGCGCCGTTCGACCGCTTCGACACGCCAGTCGACCACGCCCTCGAATCGGTCGATCGCGACCGCGACGTCCAGCTCTTCGGGTTGCGCGTCGCACGGATCGCTCGGGATCTCGTCATGCGGGCTGAGCCACAGGCGTCCGCCGGGCTCGGGCTTGAAATAGAAGCGCCCCGATATGTCCGCGACATGCGGCAGCCCGGCAGGAGCCGGGGGATCGGTACGAAGCTGCACCAGCGTCCGGCGATAGGCACGGATGCCGATCGGCGCGACCCCCGCCCGCACGGCGACGACATCCGCCCAGGCACCTGCCGCGTCGACGAGGATGGTCGCGTCGAACCCCCCGGCGCGCGTGGCGATCGACCAGCGACCGTCCTGCCGGGTCGCCGCGGACAATTCGGCATGGGTCACCAGCATCGCCCCGCCGCGCCGCGCGGTCGCCAGCGCATCGGCATGAAGCGCGGCGACGTCGATATAGGCGCAGCTGGGTTCGGCGACACCGAGCGTCCAATCGGCGCGCAATCCCGGCACGAGGCCCGAGGGATCGACCCGGCGAAGATCGACCCCCGAGCCGGCGAACGCCGTCAGCATCGCATCGATCGCGCCCGCATCCCCCGCCCGCCCGATATGCAGCGAACCGAGCGGATCGACGAAGCCGCCGGTGCGCAGTGCGGGGCCGGACGCGGAGGTGAGCGGCTGGATGCCGGGACCGCCGTAGGTTTCCGACCAGAAGGCGGCGGAGCGGCCGGTGGCGTGCATCCCCGGCATCGATTCGGATTCGAGCAGCAGCACGCTCGCATGAGGGGCCAGAGCGGCGGCCAGCGTCGCACCCGCGATCCCTGCGCCGACGATCGCGATATCGTAGGTCATGCGCGAGGTGCCCGCGCGTCGAGAAACCGGTCGATCGCCGCCAGCGCGCGGTCGCGCACCCCGTCCGCCTCGCGCAGGATCTCGTGCGCCGATTCGGCACCGAACCGAACAACGGTCGCGTCGGCCATAACCCGCGCGATCCGCCGTGCCGCGCGCGAGTCGATCAGCGCATCGCGATCGGCTAGCAGCATCAGTACGGGAACCGGCATCGCTGCCAACCGCGGATCGCGCGCGACCGCGGCGGTCGAGGCGAACGCCTCCGCGAGCCATGCCCAGCTGGGCGGCCCGAGCTTCAGTTCCGGACAGCAATCGAGCCAGAACTGCTCGTCGGCATAGCGCGCCGGGTCGTGGGTCAATAGCGCCTGACGAGAGAGCCGCGAACCGGGCCGCTCGCCCTCCTTCCATGCCGCGCGCGCGGGGTCGCCGCGCCCGGCCAGCATATGCGCGACCCAGCCGCTCAGCGCCGCGCCGAGCGGTGCCTTCAGCCCGAGCATCGGCGCGACCAGCACGGCCGCCTGCGGATCGATCGCACCTTCCACCAGAGCGCGGTGGACGAGGTGCCCGCCCAGGGAATGTCCGAGCACGACGCGTGGACCGGGCTCCGCAGCCCATTCCGCCCAAAACGCCGTCAGATCGCGTACCAATATGTCGAAATCGGCGATGTGACCGATTCGTGGATTGGCTCCGAATCGCCCGGACCCACCCTGCCCGCGCCAGTCGAATGCGGTCACGGACCAGCCGCACCCCACGAAATGCGCGAACGTCTCGATATATTTTTCGATGAAATCGCCGCGACCGGTCAGGAACAGCAAACGGCCCCGCTCGCCGCGGCCCCGCCAGTCGAACCGGCGCAGCGACCAGCCATCGGGCGCGGTCCAGGTCGAAAGCTGCGCGCCGGCGGGAATCGTGCGGCGATTGGGGCTGGTGCGATCCATTGCGGGCACGGTTACGGTTTCATAAGCCCTCGCGTCTAGAACCATCCGTCATGCATGGGTTCGTTTCCGTCGTGGTGCCGTTCGTCGCGTTGATCGCGCTGCTCTTGTGGGCAGGGCTGGAGGATATTCGCCGCCGCGAGATCGCGAACTGGAAAACCGGCGCGATCGTTCTGCTCGCGCCGGTCTGGTGGTGGGCGAACGGGCTGTATCCGTGGCCCGACGTCGCGGCCCAGATCGGTCTGGCGATCGGCGTCTTCGCGATCTTCGCCGCCGCGTTCCATTTCGGCTGGATGGGCGGCGGCGACGTGAAACTGATCGCCGCGCTCGCGCTGTGGCTCCCGTTCGGCGGGTTCGTCGCGATGCTGGTCGCGATGTCGCTGGCGGGCGGCGCGATCACGCTTGCCCTGATCGCCGAGCAACGGCTGCGTCGCCGTAGCGGCAATATCGAGATCCCGTACGGCGTCGCGATCGCGTTCGCAGCGATCGTCACGATCCGCGAACCGATCCTTAACCAATTATCGTGATGATTAACGTCGGTTTCACCCCCCGGCGTAGCCCGAAAGGCCTGTTGAGAGATGGATAGTCGCAAGCTCGTACTCCTGATCGGCGCGTTGTTCGTCGCCGGGATTACCGCGTTCTTCGCGCGGTCGATGATCGCAGGCAGTGCAACGCCGCGCGCGAACGCCGCGACGGCGGTCGTGATCGATGGCCCGGAAGTGCTGGTCGCGACCCGCGCATTGCCCGTCGGCACCATCCTCGACGCGACCGCACTCAAATTCCAGCCCTGGCCGAAGGAACTGGTCGACAACGCCTATTATCTTCGCGCCCGGACCGATCTCCATTCGTTGCAGGGCACAGTCGTCCGTAACGCCATCACCGCGGGTCAACCGGTCACGCAGGGCGCGCTGGTGAAGCCGGGCGATCGCGGCTTTCTGGCCGCCGCGCTCGGACCGGGCATGCGCGCGGTCACCTTCCCCGTGTCGACCCAGAGCGCGGTCGCAGGCTTCGTATTCCCGGGCGACCGCATCGACCTCGTGCTGACGCAGTCGGTATCGGGCGGCGGTGACGGATCGCCGCTGAAGGTTTCGGAAACCGTTCTGCGCAACCTGCGCGTGCTGGCGACCGATCAGCGCACCGACAATGCCGTCGGCGAAGACGGCAAGACCCAAGTCAAGACCTTCGGCACCGTGACGGTCGAGGCGACGCCCAAGATCGCGGAGCAGATCGCCGTTGCGCAGACGGTCGGATCGCTGTCGCTGTCGCTCCGATCGATCGCAGACAATTCTTCGCAGCTGGAAGAGGCGATCGCCTCCGGCCGGATCAAGGTGCCGGCTGGCACCGATCCCAAGGCGGAGCGGGCGATGCTGGCCCAGGTCGCCGGTCAGCCGCAGAGCGGAGCCAATTCGTTCGCAACGGGTGCCGACGTCTCGCGCTTCCAGCGCAGCACGGTGCCGGGCAAGGCCGAAAGCGCACCCGGCGTTGGCGGGGTCAACGCCCTGGCCCCCGGGTCCACAACGGCCGCAGTATCGGGCGATCTTGTCCACGTCGCACGCGGCAGCACTGCCACCGCCGTCCCGGTAGGCGCGGTCACCCTGACGGTGACCCGCAAGCCCGCAGACGGCTCCGATGCCAAAGTCACGGCCGTTACGGTCGGGGGGAAGAACTGACATGACGATCCCAGCTTTCCTGCACCGGTCGCTGACCGCGGGCGTCGCGACGGCCCTGGTGGCCGGATCGTGCATCGCGGTCGCCGCACCGGTACGCAGTCGCACCGGCCATGCTGCCGGCGTTCGCCAGTTGCCGCCGACGGCCGAGCGACCGACACGCAACGTCCTGCTGTCGATCGGCCAGGGCGAACTGATCAACCTGCCGGTTGCGGTCAGCGACATCTGGGTCTCCGCCCCCGACGTCGCCGACGTCTATGTCGACAATGCCCGCAGAATCCACCTGTTCGGCAAGGCATTCGGCGAAGCGACGGTTTTCGCGACCAGTGCAAGTGGTGCGGTCGTCTATTCCGCGAACGTCCGCGTCAGCCAGAACATCACGTCGGTCGACGCGATGCTGAAGGCGGCGATGCCGGATGCGAACATAAGGATCCTGAATGTCGGCCAGATGGCGGTGCTGACCGGCACCGTCGCCTCGCCCGCGGACTCGGTGCAGGCCCAGCAGCTGGTGGCGTCACTGCTGAACCCCGGCGTCGACGTGACGACACCCGGTGCGGTGTTGAAGATCGCGGTCATCAATCGACTGAAGACGGCAACGCCGTTGCAGGTGAACCTGCAGGTCCGCATCGCCGAGGTCAGCCGGTCGTTTGTTAAAAATATCGGCATCAATCTGCAGAACCGACAGAACGGCAGCGGTGCGATCTTCGGGATCGCATCAGGCCGCGCCGGCGGTGGCATTACGACGGTGACGGGCAATCCCGTCGCGCGCTATGTCAACGGTGCCCCCGTCGACGCAAACGGCTTGTCGATACCCGCGACCGCCAGCGGCCTACTGCCGGGCGCCACGCAATATACCTTCCCGGGCAGCAGCACCGGTGCCGGCACCGTGCTCGGTCTTGCGGGCCATGCGCTTGGGATGGACCTGCTCAGTTCGCTCGATCTGGGCGAGACCGATGGTCAAGTGACGACCCTCGCACAGCCCAACCTGACGGCTATGTCCGGTGAGACGGCCAGTTTCCTCGCGGGCGGTGAGATCCCGATCCCCGTCAGCCAGGGCCTTGGCGCGGTATCGATCGAATACAAGCAATATGGTATCAGCCTCTCCTACACGCCGACGGTGTTGTCCGACGGCCGCATCTCGCTGCGCGTCCGCCCGGAAGTGTCGCAACTGTCGGCGGCCGGTGCGGTGACCCTGAATGGCGTGTCAATTCCCGGCCTGACCACACGACGCGCGGAAACCACGCTCGAACTGGGGTCCGGCCAGAGCATGGTCATCGGTGGCCTGATCTCGAACGACAATGCCAATTCGATCGACAAGGCACCCGGGCTAGGCGACGTGCCGGTGCTCGGCGCATTGTTCCGCTCGAACGCATGGAAGCGCAACGAGACCGAGTTGATGATCGTCATCACGCCGTATCTCGTGAGGCCGGTACAGAATCCGTCCGACATCGTCCTGCCTACCGACGGCAGCCGGGCACCGACCGACCTGGGCCGCGTGTTCAAGGGCGACCTCGGCGGCGGCGTCACGGGCGCGAAGCGTCCCGTCCCGACGATGGCACCCAGCGCGCCGCCGCTGGCGATCGGCGGGGCGGCACCCGCTTTGCCCGCGCCGTCGCCCGACGCGCTTCGTGATTCCGCCCCCAAGGCGGTCGTCCCCAAAAAGGGTCAGCCCGCCGCCATGCCGGGCTTTTCCGAATGATCCGCCGTAACCGCGCCCCCACCCGAGGATTCCGTTCCATGAAGATGCGCCTTGTCCCGCTCGGCTCGCTCGTCCCGGCATTGCTGCTCGGCGGCTGCATGGGTACCGAGAATCGCGGCCTCGAATCGGTCCATCAGGCCGTCGTGACCCGCAGCGACTATGCGCTCGATCTCGCCACGGCGGGCGGCGGCCTGGCACCGGGCGAACAGCGCCGGCTGGTCGGCTGGATGGCCGCACTTCACGTCGGCTATGGCGACCGCATCGCCATCGACGATGCCGGCGTGCCGGCCGCGCGGGTGCACGAACAGGTCGGCACCGTCATCGCGGGCTATGGTCTGTTGCTGGGCGACGATGCGCCGATCAGCGCCGCGCCGATCGCACCGGGCACGGTGCGGATCGTCATCAGCCGGATGAAGGCGACCGTTCCCGGTTGCCCCGACTGGAGCCGCGACGAGGCGCATGAATTCAACAGCAACACCTCGTCTAACTATGGCTGCGCGACGAACGCATCGCTGGCGGCGATGATCGCGCGCCCGGAGGACCTGGTTCACGGCCGGTCGTCCGACGAGACGACCGATACGACGGTATCGGGCAAGGCGATCACCGCCTTCCGCAAGGCGCTGCCGACCGGTGCGCAGGGAATGAAAGCCGAAAGCACGGGAGGGAAATGAGATGAACGCACCGTGGAAACCCGCCGGCGCGGCGCAACGCGATCCCTTCATGGCCTATGTCTGCGACGACACCACCGCGGATACGGTGCGCCCGATCGCGACCGAACTCGGCTGGTCGCCGGACAAGATCTACAAGGGCGGCCTGCGCAACGCGATCCAGTCGCTGTCGGTCTCGGCAAGCCCGCTGATCCTGTTCGTCGACCTCGCCGAATCGGGTGATCCGCTCAACGACATCAACGCGCTGGCCGAAGTGTGCGAGCCCGGTACGGTGGTGATCGCATCGGGTCAGGTCAACGATGTGCGCCTGTACCGCGATCTCGTCGCCAGCGGCATTCAGGATTATCTGCTGAAGCCGCTGCATCCCGACATGCTGCGCGAGGCGTTCAGCCATGCGTATGCGATGCTCAACGCGCCGAAGGTGGCGGATGTCGCGGTCGACCGGCCGCACTGCGCGACCGCGGTCATCGGCGTGCGCGGCGGTGTCGGGGCGTCGACGGTCGCCACCTCGCTCGCCTGGCTGCTGTCGGACAAGCATGGCCGATCGACCGCCTTGCTCGACCTCGACGTGCATTTCGGCACCGGTGCGCTCGCACTTGACCTCGAACCCGGGCGCGGCCTGACCGACGCGATCGAAAACCCGAGCCGTATCGACGGATTGTTCATCGAACGCGCGATGGTGAAGGCATCGGAAAAGCTCGCGGTGCTGTCCGCCGAAGCCCCGATCAACGCGCCGATGATGACCGATGGTGCCGCTTTCTACCAATTGCAGGAGGAAATGCGCGCGGCGTTCGAATGCACCATCGTCGATCTGCCCCGCGGCATGCTGGTCCAGCATCCGCACCTGGTGAACGAGGTCCAGATCGCAGTCATCGTGACCGAACTGACGCTTGCCGCGGCGCGCGACACCATCCGTATCCTGTCCTGGCTGAAAACGAATGCGCCGCAGACCGCGGTCATCCTCGTCGCCAACCGCTTGCATGCGAATGGCCTGGAGATCAGCCGCAAGGATTTCGAAGGCTCGATCGAACGTAAGATCGATTTCGCGATAGCGTTCGATCAGAAGCTCGCTGCTCAGGCAGCGAAACTTGGCAAGCCGTTTGCCGAGGCCGGCAAGAATACGAAGACCGTGGCACCGCTCGTCGAGCTGGCGGAGGGCGTCGCTTTGGTATGTTCGGGCGACGGTGCCGGGCTGGCGGGCAAGCCGCGGGTCAAGGGCGGATCGCTGATGGGCAAGTTCGGCGACATCAAGTCGCTGATGGCGAAGAAACCCAAGAAGTGAGCCGCCCGCCGCCACGGAAACGCGGCGGCGCGCCATCGTCGGGAAGGGATTGCGCGCGATGAACCCAATGCCGCTGCTGATGATCGCGATCGGCGCAACGGTCGTGCTCGGCATGATCGCGTTCGCCCTTGCCGGACCGTCGCCGGCCCGCGCGCAGACGCGCCGCATAGGCGCGATGCGCCTGCGTCATGTCGAGGGCGCGGTCGTCGAATCGCAGATGCGACGGATCAGCAACAATCGCGATACCAAGATGGACCTCGCCTTTGGCCGTCTGCTGCCAAACCCGGCACTGCTGGCGAAGCGGTTGGCGATGACCGGCAAGAACTGGACGGTCGGTGGTTACGGCATCGCGACGGGCGTCATCGCGCTGGTCGTGCTGGTCGCGATGAAAACCCTGGGCATGCCGATCCTCTTCGCCGTCTTTTTCGGGCTGTTCGTCGGCGTCGGCCTGCCGCATTTCGCCGTCGGCTACATGACCAAGCGCCGGATCGGCAAATTCACCGCCAAATTCCCCGATGCCATCGAACTGCTCGTTCGCGGGCTCCGCTCGGGTCTGCCGATCTCGGAAACCATTGGGGTCGTCGGCCATGAAGTCGAAGGCCCGGTCGGGGAGGAATTCCGCATGGTATCCGACAAGATGAAAATCGGCAAGACCATGGACGCGGCGCTTCAGGATACCGCGGACCGGCTTGGCACCCCCGAATTCCAGTTCTTCGTCATCACGATCGCCATCCAGCGCGAAACCGGCGGCAATCTCGCGGAGACGCTGGCCAATCTGGCCAATGTGCTTCGTATGCGCGGCCAGATGAAGCTGAAGATCAAGGCGATGTCGTCCGAATCCAAGGCATCCGCCTACATCATCGGCGCGCTGCCCTTCATCGTGTTCATCATGATCTACCTGATCAACGGCAGCTACATGCAGACCTTCTTCACAGACCAACGGCTGATGATCGGGGGTATCGGCGGCCTGTGCTGGATGGGCATCGGCGCATTCGTGATGGCCAAAATGATCAATTTCGAGATCTGACGGGGAACGGACGGCACCATGGGCGAGACGGGCGGACCGAAGATCCTGGGCATCGATGTCCTGTGGGTGGCGACGATGCTGTCGGGTGTCGCGGCCTTCGCGGTCATGTTCGCCATCTACACCGTCATGAGCGTCCGCGACCCGATGACGAAGCGGGTAAAGGCGCTGAACGATCGGCGCGAACAGTTGAAGGCCGGCATCACCGCCTCCACCAAGCGTCGCGCCAAGCTGGTCCAGCGCAACGACACCGCCGACCGGATGCGCGGCATCCTGCAGTCGATGAAGGTCCTCCAGGACAGTCAGGTCAAGGCCGCGCAGATCAAGCTGATGCAGGCGGGCATCCGGAAAAAGGAATGGGCGGTCGCGGTCATTTTCGGCCGACTGGTCCTGCCGATCGTGTTCGGCGGGCTGATGGTCTATCTCGTCTACGGCACCGACATGTTCGCGACCTATACCCCGCTCAAGCGGTACGGGATCGTCGCGGTCAGCTTCATCCTGTCGTACAAGGCACCCGACATCTTCCTGAAGAACAAGATCACGAAGCGCACCGACGCCATCCGCAAGGGATTGCCCGACGCACTCGATCTTCTCGTGATCTGCGCCGAGGCGGGTCTGACCGTCGATGCCGCGTTCCACCGCGTGTCGCGGGAACTGAGCCGCGCCTATCCCGAACTGGGCGACGAGTTCACCCTGACCGCGATCGAACTCGGCTTCCTGACCGAACGCCGCGCCGCGTTCGAAAATCTGGCGATGCGCGTCAAGCTGGACGCGATCAAGGGCGTGGTGACGACGATGGTGCAGACCGAAAAATACGGCACGCCCCTCGCGTCGGCACTCAGGGTCCTGTCCGCCGAGTTCCGCAACGAACGCATGATGCGCGCCGAGGAAAAGGCGGCACGGCTGCCCGCGATCATGACGGTGCCGCTCATCCTGTTCATCCTGCCCGTCCTGTTCGTCGTCATCCTGGGGCCGGCGGCCTGTTCGATCGGCGACGCGTTCAAGGGCGGGGTCGGCCACTCGTAACGCAACCCGACACGCCGTCGGTCGTTGTGCATCCGTAACAGGAGGCATTTCGATGATGACGTTCACGGCGACTCAGTTCGCGATCCTGGCGCTGGTCCTGGTCGCGGGGTGGTTTCTCGGGCTGGCGAGCCACCCCGGCGGGCGGAAATGGCGGGATCGGTACGCCGCGGAACGCGACGCCCATGCCACCAGCCGCAAGGACGCCGAAGCCCGGATCGCCGCCGAGAAATCGCGCCAGATCGAACTGGAACGCGAGAACGCCCGGTTTCGCGACGCCGCGCCGGTGCCCGCGCAGACGATGGCACCGCGGACCGCGGCACCGGTGGCGCGACCGGTGGCGCGACCGGCCTATCCGGCGGGCGAGCGCCGCGGCTGGTTCGATTTCGCGCCGCGGACGTAATGCGCTGCATTGCCACCAATTCTCCGTCACCCCCGCCTCAAGGCCGGGGTGACGATAGGGTTTGCACGGCCCGATAGCCTACCGCGCCTTCAACGCCGCCTGCGCCGCCGCCAGACGTGCGATCGGCACACGGTAGGGTGAGGCGCTGACGTAATCCAGACGCACGCTTTCGCAGAAATCGATCGACGCCGGGTCGCCACCATGTTCGCCGCAGATGCCGAGCTTGATGTCGGGCCGCGTCGCCCTTCCGCGATCGGCGGCGAGCTTCACCAGTTCGCCGACTCCTTCGACGTCGATGCTGACGAACGGGTCCTTCGCGTAGATGCCCTGTTCGACATAGACACCGAGGAACCGCGCGGCATCGTCGCGGCTGACACCAAGCGTGGTCTGCGTCAAATCGTTGGTCCCGAACGAGAAGAACTCGCCGACCTCGGCGATCTCGCCCGCACGCAGCGCCGCACGCGGCAATTCGATCATCGTGCCGACCAGATACTCGATCGTCGTCCCGCGCTCGGCGAACACCGCCTTCGCCGCCTTGTCGACCACCGCCTTCATCAGTTCCAGTTCCCGCCTGGTCGCGACCAACGGGATCATGACCTCCGGGATCGGCGCGGCACCCGATGCCGCCGCGACATCGATCGCCGCCTCGAAGATCGCGCGTGCCTGAATCTCGTAGATTTCCGGATAGGTCACGGCCAGCCGACACCCGCGATGGCCGAGCATCGGGTTGAATTCGTGCAGTTCGGCGGCGCGGCGCTTCAATATGTCGACGTCGACGCCCGCCGCCTTCGCGACATCGGCGAAGTCCGTCTCCTCATGCGGCAGGAACTCGTGCAGTGGCGGATCGAGCAGCCGGATCGTCACCGGCAACCCCGCCATCACCTCGAAGATCGCGGCGAAATCGGCGCGCTGTTCGGGGAGCAGCTTGGCGAGCGCGGCGCGACGCCCGGTCTCGTCCTCCGCCAGGATCATCTGCCGCACCGCGGTGATCCGCGATCCTTCGAAGAACATATGCTCGGTCCGGCACAGCCCGACGCCTTCCGCGCCGAAATCACGCGCGGTCCGGCAATCGTGCGGCGTTTCCGCATTGGCACGGACCTTCAGCCGGCGGACCGCGTCGGCCCAGCCCATCAGCGTCCCGAAATCGCCCGACAATTCCGGCTGTACCGTCGGCACCGAACCCGCCATCACCTCGCCCGTCGTGCCGTCGATGGTCAGCGTATCGCCCTCGCGCACCTCGCGTCCACCGACGCTCATGACCTTGGCCTTCGCATCGATAGAGACGCTGCCCGCGCCCGACACGCAGGGTCGCCCCATGCCCCGTGCCACGACCGCGGCGTGGCTCGTCATCCCGCCGCGCGCGGTCAGGATGCCCTTCGCCGCATGCATGCCGTGGATATCCTCGGGCGAGGTCTCGGTGCGGATCAGGATCACCGAATCCCCCGCCGCCGCCCGCTTTTCCGCGGTATCGGCGTCGAAGACCGCCGCGCCCGAGGCCGCACCCGGCGAGGCGGGCAGACCCTTGGCGATGACGTCGCGTGTCGCCCTGGGGTCGAGCGTCGGGTGGAGCAGCTGGTCAAGCGCCTGCGGATCGACCCGCGCGATCGCCTCGTCGCGGGTAATGAGCCCCTCCTCCGCCATGTCGACCGCGATCTTCAGCGCGGCCTTCGCGGTGCGCTTGCCCGACCGCGTCTGGAGCATCCACAATTTCGCGCGCTCGACGGTGAATTCGATGTCCTGCATGTCGCGGTAATGCGTTTCGAGCCGGTCGAACACCGCGGCGAGTTCGGCATAGACCGCGGGCATCGCCTCTTCCATCGATGCCGCCTTCGCGCCTGCCTCTTCGCGCGCGGTCTTCGTCAGATATTGCGGGGTGCGGATGCCGGCGACGACGTCCTCGCCTTGGGCATTGATCAGGAATTCGCCGTAATAGGCGCGGTCGCCCTTCGACGGATCGCGGGTGAACGCCACGCCCGTCGCGGAGGTTTCGCCCATGTTGCCGAACACCATTGCCTGCACGTTGACCGCGGTGCCCCAATTGGCCGGGATATCGTTCAGCCGGCGATAGACCTTCGCCCGCTCGGACTGCCACGATCCGAACACCGCGCCGACCGCGCCCCATAACTGGTCGTGCACGTCCTGCGGGAAGGGCTTGCCCCATTCCGCCTCGACCAGGCCCTTATACTCGGCGACCAGCGCCTTCAGGTCGTCGGCGGAAAGCTCGGTATCGAGCGTGAAGCCGCGATCCTCCTTCGCGACCTCCAGCGCCTCCTCGAACGCGCCGTGATCGAGTTCCAGCACCACGTCCGCATACATCTGGATGAAGCGGCGATAGCTGTCCCAGGCGAAGCGCGCGTCGCCCGACGCGGCGACCAGCCCCTCGACCGTGGCATCGTTCAGCCCGAGGTTGAGGACGGTGTCCATCATGCCCGGCATCGACACCCGCGCGCCGCTGCGGACGGAGACGAGCAACGGGTCCGACGCATCGCCGAAGCGCTTGGCCGTGATCCCCTCGATATGCGCGATGCCGTTCGCCACCTCGTCGCGCAGACCCTGCGGGAACTGCTCGCCCTCGTCGTAATAGGTCGTGCACATCGGCGTCGAGATGGTGAAGCCCGGCGGCACCGGCAGGCCGATCGACGCCATCTCCGCCAGGTTCGCGCCCTTGCCGCCGAGCAGGTTCTTGTCGCCCTTGCCCCCGTCCGAAACGCCGCCGCCAAACCGGTAAACATATTGCGTCATGATCGGACCTCTAAATGCCTATTGCTGCGTCTGCGAACGCGCGGAAGTGGACGAAGTGGACACTACGTAAAAAGAGAATTCATCCCTCGATACGGGAAAAATCGGCGACATTGTGCACTGCAGCACGAACCCGCGCAAGCAGCGCCAGCCGGTGGGCGCGCTTCGCCGGATCGGGATCGTTGACGATGACGGTGTCGAAGAACGCGTCGATCGGTGCCCGCAAACTCGCCAATGCCATCATCGCCGCCTCGAAATCCTCTCGCGCCACCGCGGCCGCGGCGGCGGGCTCCGCCGCGTCGAGCGCGGCGATGAGCGCGGCTTCGCCGTTTTCGGGCGTGTAGGACAGATTTTTCTTCCCCTCTCCCTCTGGGAGAGGGTGGCCGAGCGCAGCGAGGTCGGGTGAGGACGGCACCGTCTCCCCCCTGTCCTCACCCCGCGGCGCTTGCGCGCCTTGCCCCTCTTCCAACGGGAGAGGGGAAGAAGAAGGCCACCCCTCCTTCTTCAAGATATTCGCCGCCCGCTTATACCCGGCAAGCAAATTCGCCCCATCCGCCGTCCCGACGAACCCCTGCAACGCCCGCACCCGCGCCAGCAGGCGGACGAGGTCGTCCTCCCCGCCGATCGCGAACACCGCATCGATCAGGTCGTGCCGGACACCGGCTTCGCGTTGCTGGACGGTCAAACGTTCACCAAAAAAGGGCACGATCTCCTGCTGCTTCATGTCAGCAAACGCAAACACTGCGGACGGCACATCTGCTGCTGAGAGCCGAGCCGACAATGCCGCCTCGATACTCGCACCTCTAAGTGATTGAGTATCGACGTTATGCTTATCTGCCAACTCAATGAAGTAACGTAGGTTGGGACGAAAGTCCTCATCAATGCGGCGCGCGCCAGCAAGCAGCCGGTTCCACCAGAAAAAACCGTGCTCCATCAATGCGACGATCAAGACGCGGCGAAATCCGAGCCTCAAATTATTTACTGTCACTAACCTGATGACGCCAAGAGCAGCGCGGCGCAGAGCAAACGGATCTTTAGAACCTGTCGGCCGCTCATTAATCCCGAAAAAGGCGGTGATCGTATCCAGCTTATCCGCCAGCGACACCGCCACCGTCACCGGATCGGTGGGCACGTCGTCCCCCTGCCCGACCGGCTTGTAGTGATCGCGCACCGCCACGGCGACGCGCGGGTCTTCGCCCTGCGCCGTGGCGTAATAGCCGCCCATCAAGCCCTGGAGTTCAGGGAATTCTCCGACCATGCCGGAGACGAGGTCCGCCTTCGCGAGGCGGGCCGCGCGTTCGGCGAGGTCTGCTAGCCCCTCCCCTTCAGGGGAGGGGTTGGGGTGGGGACTCTCCCCGAGTGCCGACGTGGATGCCTGCGGCACGGCCCCACCCCCAACCCCTCCCCTGAAGGGGAGGGGC
>NZ_CAHJWJ010000012.1 GCF_903642285.1 Sphingomonas bacterium | reverse complement strand
CCCTCCACCTCCGCCTCCACCGCCACCACCTCCTCCGCCAGCGTCGCCGCCTCCCGTGGCGAATAACGACAGTACGACGATGCAGACCTGCTCGAGCGTCACGGTGAACGTTCTGGCCAATGACACCGGAACCGGCATTCAGCTGTCTTCGACGAGTTATTCCGGCAATTTGGGCAATGCTTACGCTATCGACGGTCAAACAATAGAATTTGACTCGAATGCGCCTAACGGCACGGCCGTGGTCCAATACACTATCACCGATATTTCAGGTCGGACGGCTACGGCCACGCTATCGATTCAAATTACAGGCAACACAAGCTGTAATCTGAATTAGTACTAATATTAAGCGGCATCATTAACGGATTTATCCATGACAGGATTTGTTCATGACAATGCGTTCCCAGACGCTGAACAAGCGCTGTTACAATGCTTCACTATCAATAATAACGTTAGCAGCTGCGTTGGTGAGCGGCGAGGCGCAGGGACAATCTGCCCCAACACCGCAGGTCGCAACTCCGTTGCGCGTCGAGCCGGATCGCAACGGGGTGAACTTGGCGGATGGGAAGCTGACGATTGACGAAACGTCGTTATCCACTCCCGCCGACCCGCATTTGACGTTCACCCGCATCAATGACGTAGCGCCCTATGTCGTCGGGAACTTAGCGTCGAGCGGCGATCAATCGAACAACACCTATTCCGTTCACACAGGCGGTAGCAGTTCCGATTCCTTCCTTTGCCCTGATTACGATTGTACTAGTCAGACAGGAGATGGCGCGCAATTCATAGCCAATGCGCGTATCTATCAAAGTGCGCCGTCTAACGACATATACACGTTCGACGTCGTTCAAGCGGCTGCATCGACCACCAACCGTACCGAAATGTATTATGCCTCGACCGCCGTTTTTACTGATGGCGAGGTACTGACCTACACATACGATACTACCAACTACACCGGTGCCGGAGGGGCTACCTTCTCAAGCCGTAGACCAATACGGGTTCAAAGCAACACCGGCTATTATCTAACAATCACCTATCAAAGCTCGGACATCAGTTCGACGGCTTTCGGCAACCCTGCGCAAGTTTCACTATATAGCCCCGCTGACGCCACCAATCCCATTGGTCAGTTGACGTATACGAGCGACGGATCGGCGACCGATCTCCTTAACCGGGTCTTCCACTGTTCGGGATGCGCTTTTTCACTTGGGGCCCAGAACGAAACATCGGGTGGAACTCGGCAATTACCCACAGAGTCTTCGGCTCAGCTCACCGTCGATGCCGCTAACGCTTCTCTAATTTCAACTATTAACCGTGATGGTGTCGTATGGAACTACAGTTTTAGCAACGCGACTTATAATCCCTATATCAGTGATTATAACTATACGGGCTTGTTGGTAACTGGTCCAAACGGTTTTTCAATGACGTACGGCGTCACGGTTGCGGGACTATCACCACAGGAAAAGCGTAACATTATCACCAGTGTCACGGACGCGCTAAATCGGACAACGTCATATTTGTACGATACCAACTTTCGTGTTGTTCAGATAACGCATCCAGAAGGGGGTATCGATCAGATTACTTATGATAATTACGGTAATATCGTCAGCGCACGAAAGAAAGCAAAACCTAACGCCAACTTGAGCGATCTTGTTGAGACGGATTACTTTGATCCCAATTGCGGGCAGTTTACCTGCAATCGTCCGGTATGGCACCGAGACGCGCTAAATCGGGAAACCGACTATACCTACGACGCAAACGGGCAGCTGACATCGGAAGCTGCGCCAGCGGATGTCTCAGGCGTTCGGCGAATGACATACGTCCAGTACGAGTCGCACGATACTGGTAGCGGCACCATCACGCGACCAATCGTCGTCCGAATATGCGGCGATACGACAACATGCGGGACGAATGCGGAAATCCGGACGGAATATGACTACTGGAACAACACGTTCTTGCCGGTCACAAAGCGTCAGATCGACGCGGCGAACGGGATCACGCTGACCACGACCTATACCTACGACAACGCCGGCCGAATGCTATCGATGGATGGTCCGTTGCCGGGCACGGACGACACCGTCTTCATGCGCTACGATGTGCTGGGCCGCAAGATCTGGGACATCGGCGGCAAGGACGCGAGCGGCAACCACCCAGCCAAACTTTACAGCTACCGCGATGCGGACGACAAGGTCGTGCGGGTGCAGACGGGATGGGTGAGCGATCCGACCAACCCTTCGCTGAACGAGACCGACCGGACGGACACCAGCTACGACAGCCGGCGCTACGCGGTGCGCGACGCGGTGTCGTCGGGGGGCACACCTTACACGGTCGCCGACAAGGCGTATGACGACCGGGGGCAACTGACCTGCACGGCGGAGCGGCTGAACGCATCGGCGTTCGGCTCGCTGCCGGCGAGCGCGTGCAGCCTGGGTAGCCAAGGGAGCGACGGACCGGACCGGGTGACCTATAACAGCTACGACGCGGGCGGTCAGCTGTTGAAGATCACCAAGGCGTATGGGACCTCGCTGCAGCAGGACTATGCGACCTACACATACAGCGCGGACGGCAAGCAGCTGAGCCTGACGGATGCGAACGGCAACCTGGCGACGATGGCGTATGACGGGTATGACCGGCAGGTGCAGTGGAATTTTCCGTCGCCGACGAGCGCGGGGCAGACGAACGCGAGCGATTATGAGGCGTACGGCTATGACGCGGTGGGCAACCGGACGTCCTTGAGGAAGCGCGACGGGCGGACGATCGCCTACGCCTACGACGCATCAAACCGGCTGGTATCGAAGACGTACCCGAACGGCGGCGCGCGGGGGGTGTATTACGCGTACGACGTGGCCGGCGAGATGACCGCGGCGCGGTTCGACAGCGCGAGCGGCGGGGATGCGGTGACGCGGGGGTATGACGGGCTGGGCCGGCTGCTGTCGGGGACGACCGCGATGGCGGGCACCGCGCGGACGCTGGCTTATCAATATGACGCGGGGAGCAACCGGACGCGGGTGACGCATCCGGACGGCGCATGGTTCTCGTTCACCTATGATGCGCTGGACCGTCCGGTGCAGACCTTGGCGAGCGACGGCGGGCAGCGCAACCTGAAGGGCTATGACGCGGCGGGTCGTATCAGCACCGACTTCGGGGGTGCGGTGAGCTATGGCTATGATCCGGTCGGCCGGCTGCAGACGCTGGGCATCCAGGACCTGACGGGGGGCGGTGCGGGGACCACGACGACGCTTGGGTACAACACGGCGAGCCAGATCACGAGCGAGGCCCGCAGCAATGACGGCTATGCGTTCACCGGCGCGGTGAACGTGAACCGGGCGTATGCGGCGAACGGACTGAACCAGTATAGCAGCGCGGGTCCTGCGACGTTCCAATATGACGCGAACGGGAACCTGACCTCGGACGGGACGACCACTTATGCCTACGACATCGAGAACCGGCTCACCTCGACATCGGCGGGTCTGAGTATCGTCTACGATCCGCTGGGCCGGCTGTACCAGACATCGGGCACGAGCACGGGCACGACGCAGTATCTGTACGACGGGGACGCGCTGGCGGCGGAGTATGACGGGTCGGGCAATTTGCTCCGGCGCTACGTCTCGGGGGTGGGGGCGGACACGCCGGAGATCTGGCAGGAGGGGCCGACCCTGTCCGACACGCGCTATCTGTTCGCGGATCACGAGGGCTCGATCGTGGCGCTGTACGAGCCGAGCCTTGGGCGCACCGCCATCAACGCGTATGACGAGTACGGCATCCCGAATGCCGGCAACACCGGGCGGTTCCAGTATACCGGTCAGATCTGGCTGCCCGAGCTCGGCATGTACTATTACAAGGCCCGGATGTACTCCCCCTCGCTCGGCCGGTTCATGCAGACCGATCCGATCGGGTACAAGGATCAGGTCAATCTCTATGCCTATGTGGCCAACGATCCGGTGGATCACGGCGATCCAACGGGAGATTATACCTGTGATACCGAGGGTACTTGTAATGATGTAAAAAAAGCCGTCCGCGATATCTCTCAGCTAGCAAAAGTTCCAAATATCGGTACGAGGATACCAGGCAATAATATCGCAAGCTCGATCACAAAGTTCTTAGGGAACGAAGGACAGAAAAATGGTGTAACAATTTCTTCGATCAGCAATACACCCGACTACGGACAATCAAGCACTTCAAGTGATATTACTAGTATCGGCATTAATTTCGGTCTGATCAAAGCAGATGGCGAGTCTCTTATAGGGGTAATTACTCACGAAACTACGCACGGTATTCTCGATCGTGGTTGGGGACCGTATCGATCGTTAGCAGACGTAGAAAACCGTGAACGAATTGCCTTTTCCGCTGAAGCAGCTGTCGATGAGGCTGCTGGTCAATCTGGTACGCGGTTTCGACCAGGCATGTCGCCGCAAGCTCGTCGGAATGCAATAAGGGAGGGTGCTTATGCGAGCTGTATTCAAGTTTCTAATGGCTCTCCGCCCAAATACGAACAGCCGTTCCCTGGAACGAACTGTCCGATATATTGATATGAAAAGCAAAATAGTCCCTTTAGCTTTGGCTTCTGTTCTAGTGTCTTGTAATTCTGAGGCTAACTCGATTATAAAACGTTGTTGGGTTTATCAAAACCAAAAGGGGGATGCATATCTGCGGAATACTGTTTCGATAGCGATACGCCCCGCGTATCTTGCCGTTCCTAGCAGGCTGTGTCAGGGAGTTAGCATTAGGATTGTGGCTTGGCCTCCTGCCTTTCCCGAGATGATGCATAGGCAGTTTGCGAATTACTCCCGAGATATATTGGCTGGAGAGGGTGATGTTCTCGTCAGGCCCAATAAGGTTTTGGCAGGTAGAATAATAGAAGCGCGTTTACTTTCGATGAATCTGCGTTTCTCGGGGGAAAGACTTAAAATTGATCATGCGGAAAAAATCTTGAGGCAATGACGAGTTTGTTTAACTCGGCACCTCCAACCTGGCCGATCTTGTTTAAACCAATAATTTTGATCCCAATTGCGGGCAGTTTACCTGCAATCGTCCGGTATGGCACCGAGACGCGCTAAATCGGGAAACCGACTATACCTACGACGCAAACGGGCAGCTGACATCGGAAGCCGCGCCAGCGGATGCCTCAGGCGTTCGGCGAATGACATACGTCCAGTATGAGTCGCATGATACTGGCAGCGGCACCATCACGCGACCGATCGTCGTCCGAATATGCGGCGATACGACAACATGCGGGACGAACGGGGAAATCCGGACGGAATATGACTATTGGAACAACACGTTCCTGCCGGTTACGAAGGTAAGCGGTAATTTCCTCCCACATTTTCGCGATGGCTGAAGCCGTTATGGTGACCCCGATTTGGGATCGGGGTGTATGTAGTGATGGACGATGTAGCGACGTTCGAAAGCTCTTTCGAAACGAGCGCACATTTGCAGCCTCAGCGTATGGACGTGATCCCGGCGGGTCGAGTGCGGCGAAGTTGGACGCCGGAGGCGAAGGCGCGGATCATCGCCGAGAGCATGGTGGCGCACGCGAATGTCGCGGAGATCGCGCGGCGCAACGACATGCTGCCGCAGCATCTCTACGCCTGGCGACGCGAGGTGCGGGAGCGGATGGAGACAAGCAGCGATACGGCGTTCGTGCCCGCGGTTGTGGATCAGCCGACCAGGTCTGATGGCGCGCGCGGGGAAATCCTGATCGAGCTCGGCGGCTTGACGATCCGGGTTCCGGACGGGGTCAGCGCCGATCATATCGAGCGGGTATTGCTGGCGGCGCAGGTGGCGCGGTGATCATCCCGCCGGGACCGTTGAAAGTGCTGGTAGCGGTCAAGCCGGTCGACTTCAGGAAGGGCATGGTGGGTCTCGCCTCGCTGGTCGAGCACGAGCTTCAGCGCGATCCGTTCTCGAGAATCCTCTTCGTGTTCAGGTGCAAGCGGGCCGATCGCATCAAGCTTTTGCTGTGGGATGGCACCGGTCTCGTGCTGGTGACCAAGCGGCTTCAGACCGGCAAGTTCCGCTGGCCGCGGTTCGGCGACGGCGTGATGAGCCTGTCGGCGGCGCAAGCCGGAGCGCTGATCGAGGGGCTCGACTGGTCGCGTGTTCACGCGCCGAAAGTGGCCCGGCCGGTGATGGCGCAATAGGTCGCACGCTCGAATCGTCCTGCCGAAAAGCCGTTGCGCAGGTGACACGATATGCTGAAATCGTGTCGTGGACGGGACCGCTGATCACCTCCCCGACGATGTCGGTGCACTGAAGGCGATGATCATCGCCGAGCGACTTCGCTTCGCCCGGCTACAGCATCTTCTGGATGTTCTCAATCGGATGCACTTCGGCAAGCGATCGGAGAAGATGGCGTCCGCTCAGCTGTTGCTGACGTTCGAGGATACCGACGTCGCGATGGGCAAGGTCGATCTGATCCAGGAGCAGAGCGCGGAATGGATCGAGCGTGCCAGTGGCGCGCCATCGAAAAGGCACGCTTCCGACGAGCCGCGGTCATCACTGCCGGCTCATCTTGTACGCTATGAGATCGAGATCGCCGGACGTCTGCGCCTGCCCAGGGTGCGGCGGCACACTGCACCGGATCGGCGAGGACCGGGCCGAGCGGCTCGACATCGTGCCTGCGCAGTACCGCGTGCTGGTGACGGTGCGGCCGAAGATGGGCTGCCGCTCGTGCGGCGACGGGGTTGCGCAGGCACGGGCGCCGAAGCACATTGTGCCTGGCGGTCTTCCGAGCGAGGGGCTGCTCGCCGATGTTCTGGTCAAGAAATATGCCGATCATCTTCCGCTCTACCGGCAGGCGCAGATCATGGCGCGCCAGGGTGTGGAGATCGGTCGAGCGACGCTCGCCAACTGGGTGGGTCGTGCTGCCGGGTATCTGAAGCCGATCGTCGCGTTACAGAAGCAGCAACTACTCGCCGGTTCCCGGCTGTTCGTCGATGAGACCACCGCCAACGTGCTGGCACCGAAGACAGGTAAGACCAAGACCGGCTATCTCTGGGCGATCGCCCGCGACGATCGTGCCCATGGCGGTGCCGACCCGCCGGCGATCTATACATACATGCCAGGCCGGGGCGGCATGTGGGCGGCGAAGCTCCTTGCCGATTATTACGGGATCCTACAGGTCGATGGCTATGAGGCCTATGGTCAGTTCGGTAAGGCGAACCGTCCCGGCGGCGCGTCGGTGCTTGCTTACTGCTGGGCGCATGTGCGGCGCGGCTTCTTCGACGCCGCCAAGGGCGATACCGCGCCGATCGCGCAGGAGGCATTGCAGCGCATCGGTCAGATCTATGAGATCGAACGCGAGATCAACGGTCGCGCGCCCGATGAGCGTCTTGCAATCCGAAAGGCGCGGTCGCAGCCCCTGGTCGAGGATCTGCGCCAATGGCTCGACGAGAAGCGCCGCCGCATGTTCAGCGGCTCCCCGACGCTGGGGCCCATCAACTACGCGCTCAACCACTGGGTCGGCCTGGGCCGGTTCCTCGAAGATGGCCGGATCGTCCTGGACAACAACCCGGTCGAGCGATCGATGCGACCGGTCGCCCTCCAGCGCAAGAACGCGCTGTTCGCCGGGCATGAACTGGGTGCCGAGAACTGGGCAGCGATCGCATCGCTGGTCGAAACCTGCAAGCTCAACGCTATCAACCCAAACGCCTATCTTGCCGACGTGCTGGCCCGCGTCGTCACCAGGCGCGATGGCGATCCGATCGACGATCTGCTTCCGGCGAACTGGGTCAATGCAAACGCCGCCCAGGCAATGTTCGAAATGAACGACATCGCTCAGGCCGCCTGAGCAAACCACGTTCGAAACTTGTTACATCGAACACAGATATCCGTAGCCATCCGGCAAAGGCCTCGGGCGGTCAGCGGCCGTTGGGCTGGTGCGGTCGAGACGAGCCCAGATCGTCGATGAGGGTGGCGAGGTTCTCGACGCCGATGTCGGTGAACGCCATGATGCCGTCCTCCTCGTCAATGGCGTAGACCCAGATCAGGCCATCCTCCCGGTCCATTCCGTTCGCGAGTTCGGCGAGCCAGTCTTCATCGGTGCCGAGGTCACGCGCGACGAGCGCGAGCGTCCTTACCGAGTGGACCTTGTTGACCTGCGCCATCAGGCGGCGAGCGCAGCCCGTGGCTGCCGCCAGTGCCAGGGCAGCAGCTCGTCCACCCGGGCGGCGGGATGATCGGCGATGCGGGCGAGGACGTCGGCTAGCCATGCTTGCGGATCGACATCGTTCAGCCGGGCGGTCTGGATGAGGGTGTAGAGGATGGCGGCGCGCTGGCCGCCACGATCAGAGCCGCAGAACAGCCACGCCTTGCGACCCAGGGGCACGCAGCGCAGCGCGCGCTCGGCGGCGTTGTTGGTAAGGCAGACCCGGCCATCGTCGAGGAACCGGGTGAACGCCTCCCAACGTCGCAGCATGTAGTTGATCGCCTTGGCGAGATCGTGGTTGCGCGACAGCATCGCCTGCTGGGCGACGAGCCACGCGTGGAGCTCGGCCATCAGCGGCGCGCTGATCTCCTGGCGCGCTGCAAGGCGGGTCGCAGCGGGCTTGCCGTTGATGGTGCGCTCGATGTCGAACGGGCGTCGAGGCGACGCACGGCTTCGAGCGCGATCGGATAGATCATGCTGGTCCGCTCGCCGCGGCTCCGCTTGCGAGCAGTGCCTTCGACATCGGCGAGCTCGAAGAACTTGCGCCGGGCATGCGCGAAGCAGCCCGCCTCTCGCACCGGACCCGGCAAGCGTCCCTCGCGATACAGCTCGCCATAGCCGCCATAGGCGTCGGCCTGCAGGATGCCGGACCAGGAGGCGAGATGGGCGCGCGGGTGCTCGCCGCGCCGATCGCGAGAGTAATGGAACAGCGCCGCCGGTGGATCCGCGCCGGCGAACGGCCGGTCATCGCGTACATAGACCCATAGCCGGGCGACGTCGGTCTTGAGCTTGGCCATGACCGGCACGGTGGTGTCGTCGCCGTGCAGCCGCTCGGCAGCCAGCACATGAGCCTCAATGCGCCGGTAGAGCGGCGTGAGCACGAACGCCGCTGCGCCGACCTGGTCGGCGAGCGTGGAGACGGCGAGCGGCACCCCTTCGCGCGCGAACCGGTCGGCCTGGCGGTTGAGCGGCTGGTGCTGGCCGTACTTCTCGAACAGCAGCATGGCGAGGAAGCTCGGCCCGGCCCAACCGCGCGGCACGACATGGAACGGCGCTGGCGGTTGGCTGATCGTCTCGCAGTCCCGGCAGGCGACCTTCTCGCGCACGGTCTGGATAATCTTCCACGACCGCGGGATCACCTCGAGCGTCTCGGTCACGTCCTCGCCCAGCTTCGACAGGCGTGAGCCGCCACAGGCCGGGCACGAGCACGGCGCGGCAATGACGACGCGCTCGCGCGGCAGATGTGCGGGGAACGGCTTCCTGACCGGACGCTTGCGCTCGAACGGGGCAACGCTCGTCGCCTTGGCGGTGGCGGCTCCGGCCGCGACATCGTCCTCTCCGGAGTCGGCCTCCAGATCCTCGAGCTGCAGCTCCATCTGCTCGAGCAGGCGGCGGCTGCGCTCGGCGCTGGGGCCGTACTGCTCGCGCCTCAGCCTGGCGATCTGAAGCTTGAGGTGCGCGATCATCGCCTGGGTCGCGCTCTCGCGCGCCGCGGCCGTGGCCAGCCGCGCCTCGGCATCGTCGGCCCGCTGGATCGTGGCAGCGAGCAGCGCCTTCAATGCGGCGACGTCGTCCGGAAGGGGCAAGATGGTGGCTTCCACGAGGGAGAATGAATCATCCTCCGCCCCTTGGTGCAAGCGATATGAGCCTATCCTGCGCTCGCCGGGCGCCAGCTGACCTGAGGATTGCGCCAGTCGATCCCGTCGAGCAGGCAGGCCAACTGCGAACGCGACAACGACACCGTGCCGTCCTTCGCCGATGGCCAGATGAAGTGGCCGCGCTCCAGCCGCTTGGCGTAGAGCGACATGCCGATCCCGTCATGCCAGATGATCTTCAGCAGCGATCCGGCCCGGCCGCGGAACACGTACAGGTCGCCGCCATGCGGGTCGCGGCCGAGACCCTGCTGCACCAGCAGCGCGAGCCCCTGCATCCCCTTCCTCATGTCGGTGTGGCCCATCGCAATCCACACCCGCGCATCCGACGGGATCACCGCATCGCCTTCAATGCCGCTGCCGCCAGCGCCGGTGACGCCGAGGCGAAGATCCTCAGACGCCCGCCATCAGCCAGGTCGAGAACGACAGCTGCGTCCTCAGCTCGCAGCCGCGTACCGTCATCGACAACGATCGCCTCGGCGAAGCCTGGGTCAGGCAGCTGCGCGACGACTGATCCGCCAGCCGCGAGGCGAAGCTTACGCCGCCATGTATAGATCAGCGAGGTCGATACGTCGTTGCGGCGGGCCACGTGAACCACGCATGCCCCAGGCGAAAACGCCTCGGACAGGATCCGCGCGCGCTCGTCATCGCCCCACCGTCGACGCCGCTCCGGACCTGACATCACCATGACCCGTGCCATCAACCGCTCCTGAGCTCGCTCGTAAGAGCACGCTTAAGACCGGTCGCTCATCTCGCCGGCAAGGCGGCACCCGCCGGATGGATACAGATATCCCGCGCGCAGTGGGGAAGAATTACCGCTTACTCTATACCGACGATCGCCCGGCGTTGGTGGACGCGATCGAAGGCCGCGACGGCGCGAAGGTCGGTGCGATCGACGAGACGCTCGCACGGGGGAAGGCGGCGACGATCGCCAGCCCCATTGACGTGGATTTCAGCTTATAGAGCTTTAGGTTCCCGGCCGGCAGTGCCGTGCCGTCTCCTCACGAAGACTATACCTCCTACACCCCCTGCTATTAGCATAGGCAGCAAGAACTCCAGACACCTCGCCCAGAAGGTGGGATCGTCTGGCTCCGGCAATACAGATACCGCAAAGCCTGCCGCTAATGGCAAGAAGGTCAACCCCAGAAGCGCACCATACACTATACCTATCCGGGTCTCCATTTCTGCCGGTATCTTCATAAATCTATCCGCCAAGTAGCAGAACGGAAGAACGGCGATGGCACCGCAGACGAAAAACACAACCGCCTGTATGGCCTCGTAGATTACAAGCGTGAGCAGTGCACTGGGCTTGGGATCGGCGATACCGTATTTTGCTATGCTTACGACAAGCGCCTGAACCCCATGGACTACGGCGAAGCAACAAGCTGCGGATAGTGTGGAGAGAAGATACCCTCTCCAAAACCTATGACTTAGCGGGCTGATGAGGGTTGTCATCGTCCCCGGCACCCGTTTGTCGCATATCCCCTAGGTAGCTGCTTGGCAGCACTGTTGTCTTCGCCGAAGGGATTGTTGATGTTGAGCTTACTATTCTTCAACGCATAGGCACCCGCCCCAAACTCGGCGACCCCTTGAGATAGCCCAACACCGGAAGCCACCGCACCATAGGCGAAATTGCCCGCCTCTCCGAGGAAAGTCGCGTTAGCCAGCCCCTTGAAATTGAGCTTGAAGTCGATCGGACCTCTCGATCCCACCTGATCTATGACGTCCAATGCGGATGTTGCACCCGAACCGGGACCGGTATTGGCCAACGTCTGATCGATAGCGGCTGCAACGTATGACCCAACAGTTCGACCGTTTGGTAGCACCGTTGCGCAGGTGATGGGCTGGTTATTCTGCGGCAACGCAACTCCAATAATAGATTCAATCCCGTTTAGCTTTCCCGGTTTTAGAATAAATTAATGTTATCATGACTAACGACAAAACAATTAATGAAAATAATCGATGATTTGGAATGTTTGTAAACATCAGTATTGTTATTAAAAATGTCGAAAAGAAGACCAAGTATAGTATAGCTCGATTCATACTCAGTTCCGCTCCGGGTGCAAAAAGTCTGAGGCAGCTAACCCGCATGAAACGCCTGCCGTTGCTGCCGTTACTACTGTTTCAATCGCAAATACACTCGTCACGCATCCGATACTATCTAGTACTGCGAATAATGGGTCTTCCGGCGCACCAAATTTGAGTTTCGTGCGCGGCTTTGGTGGGACTGGTTTAGGTCCACAGAAATTATTGGCAAGAGTGCAAGGATTAGGTGGCGTAGGAAGCTTGCAATTCACGCCCGGCTTGCATGGTGGATCAACATTCTGCGGCTGTTGCTTGGCTGCGATTACGATATCGCCCGGTATCGTATTCGAGAGGTCAATAATACGTCCGTCCGGCAGATGATAAGATTGTAGGTCGGATGGAGAAAGCCCTGAAGCGACAGCCTGTCCATTGACTACGATGTCCGGACCGGCAACGCCGCCATTGGCACCTCCACAACCTGCCGCGGTCTCCGAGGTGGTTCCGTTATTACAGGTAAACAGCGTTCCGCTAGGATCGGTGAAGTTCACCGGATCCCCACCCGCGTAGTTATACCAGTTCAGCCCATCGCCATAGCCGATGGGATCGGTCTGCAGGAACCGGCCGAGTGTGGGCGAGTACATCCGCGCCTTGTAGTCGTACATGCCGAGTTCGGGTATCCACTTCTGCCCGGTATACTGGAACCGACCGATATTGCCGCTGCCCGGAATGCCGTATTCGTCGTATGTGTCGATCGCGATCGCGCTGCCGGCGTCGTTGGTGACCGCGATCACGCTGCCGCGCTCGTCGGCGTGCAGGTAGCGCCGGTCGCTCGTCCCCGATCCCTCGTACCAGACGATCGGTTCGTCGCTGCCCGGGCCGTAGACATAGCGTCTGAGCACCGCGCCATTGCTGCCGTTTAGTTCGGTTGTAAGCAGGCTACCCACATAATCGAGGTTCTCACCTCCGCCGCCCGATAGTATCTGCCCCAGCGTCCCCGCCGGACCGCGGTAGAACAGCTGGCTCGTATCGCTCGTCTGGAACAGCTGATTGCGAGTGTTGTAGACATAGCTCTGCCCCCCCGCCTGCGTCAGGTTGCCGCGGCCGTCATAGCTCGGCGTGATGCTCCCGGTCTGGGTATACTGGTTCAGCCCGTTGACGCTGTAGGCGCGGTCGACGTTATAGCTCTGGGTAAATGCATAGGCATCGTTCGAACTGGTCCGGCTCGCGATCTGCCCCGCCGGGTTGTATGCAAACCCCAGCGTCAGGTCCTGTGCCGTTCCCGCCAGATCCTGCGTCAGCCCGCTCAGCCGCGACGCCGCGTCATAGGCATAGCCCGTCACCGTGCCGTTGCCGCGCGTCAGGCTCGTCCGGCGACCCAGATCGTCGTACGCGAACGTCGCCAGCGCGAAGCCGCCGTTCTCGTGGACGACGCTCACCTCACCCGTTACAAGATGATCGTAGGTCACGTAGAACCCATCCGCCCACGTCTGGCGCAACAGGTTGCCCGCGATGTCGTAGGACAGCGCATTGCTCGACAGGTCGCTCGATTGCTGCACTACCCGGCCCAGCGCATCATAGGACAGCGATACCGTCCAGCCGTTCTGGTCCCCCGCGGTCAGCACACGGCCCAGATTGTCGTAAGTGTAGCTCACGTCCACCTCTGCGACATTGGTGTTGGGGTTGTCGTCGTACGTTCGCCGGTTCAGCGCGTCGTAGCTGTAGTTCAGTACCTGACCATCGCGTAAGCGACGGCTCGTCACATTGCCATTCGCATCATAGCCCAGCTGCTCGTAGCTGCCGCCGGGATACGTCGTCGTCAGCGCACGGTCGAACCCGTCATAGCCGTAGTTCGTCACGTTGCCGTTCGCATCCGTCACGCTCGCCGTCTTGCCGTTGGCGGTATAGCTCATATGCTCGGTCGCCGCTTCCGGCGCACCATACGCCGTGGTCACGTAATCCGTGCGGCCGATCGCGTCATAATGGGTGAAGCCGATCCGGTCGTTGCCGAAGCTGCCGGCAGTGCCGAGCGAACACGCCCCGGGCAGCGAACCGAACGCGGCCGGGTTCATCCGCTGCGCGGTACATTGCAGCCGGCCGGCGCCGTCATAGGCATATTGCACCACCGCGAACATGGTACCGCCCGCGCTCAGCGTCGTCTGCACCTTCCGGTGTGCGGCGTCATAGTTCGTCGCCACCGTCTGCAACGCGGCGAAGTTGCTGCCGGTATCGGTGCCGATGTCGACCTGCGCGACCGTACCATCGGCATTGTAGGTCGTGCGCGAGGCGCGTGGCTTGAGCGGTCCACTGCCGTCGGGATCCGGCGAGATCGTCTCGACCAGTTCGCGGTCGGCATCGTACGCGAACGTCGTTGTGTCCGCCGCACCCGGCAGCGGCCCGTCGATGCTGACGACGTTGCCGACCGCGTCATATGCATAGGCAGTGGTCGCCGTCAGCGATCCGTCGCCCGCCCCCGTGGTCACGCTCGTCGGCAGGAGGTTCGCATTGTAGGCGGTCGTTGTCTTTACCTCGTCCGTGCCGCCGGAACAGCTGGAGGCAGTCTGGCACTGCGAGATAGTCATCGGCAGCGAAACGCCGCCCACGCTCGTGTATGTGTAGCGTGTCTGCGGACGAACGCCGTTCGCGCCCGCAGCCGCGGTTGCGCTCGCGATTTCGCCGGTCGTCGCATCATAGGCATAATCGGTCTGGTTGCCGAGCGCGTCGCGCGTCCATGCGGGCTTGTTGCAGGTTGCTGCGCTGCTGCACGGGTAAGACGCCGACGACACAGGCTGCGACCCGCCACCCTTGGCGTTCGCTGTGATCGATGTGACATTGCCATAACCGTCATAGGCATAGCTCAGCCCGTCGCCTTCCGGTCTGGTAACCTGGGTGATCCGGCCATTGCCGTCATATTGCGAACTGGTGGTGTGATTGAGCGCGTCGGTGACCGAGGTCATCCGCTGCGATGCCAGGTTGAAGACGTATGTCGTCACGTGCGATGCGGGATCGGTGACGGTGACCGTTCTCAGGCCGCCATTATCACTGGCGCTATAGGTCGTGGTGCCGACCGATGTCGTAATGCCGCTGACCCTGCTCCCGTTATAGGCGACGGTGACGTCGTCATTGGTGCTGCCGGGCAGGCGGATACCGACGATACCGATCGCGTTCGACCGGTAGAGCGTCGAACGGCCCGCAGGGTCTGTGATCGTCACGACATAGTTGTTGTTGGCGTCAGTGCTGCCCGAGAAACTCTCCGAAGGACCAGCCGCCCCTGTCACGGTGTTCGTGGACGAGACGCCTAGCACCGTCGAGAACTCCTGGAAATTCGGCTGGTCGGAGGGATCTTCAGGGTCATAAGGATCGAGTTCGCCATAATTGAACGTCAGGCTGTATCCTGCGGTGCTCGACACCGTCGTGACACGGTAGGCGTAATTGTGCTGCGTACAGATGTCACCATCACCTCCAGGTTTCGATCGGGAGCAATAGCTGATGCTGTAATACGAGAAGGTTTCTTTGAGGCCAGACGGGCTGGTGATGTCCGTCACCCGCCCGTAGTTGGAATAATATGGATAGACGCCTGCCATCGTCTTGTTGAAGTGGATGACCGAGCCGTCCGACTGGGTGTAGGCGAAGACGTTGCCACTGACCGTGAGCGATGCCCCGTTGCCCTCTGTCGGCGTAAAGGTCGATCCCGAGACAGTGAATGAGTCGGAATAACCGCCAATTGCCACGGTCATGATGTTGCCGCTCTGGTTCAGCGATACGGTTGTGTTGTCGGTCCAGCCGGACCCGGTATTAATCTGCTGATAGGTCAGCCCCTGCGACGACGCGCCAAGGGTGATGGGCGCGCCACGTGCATTGAATGTCCCGAGGAACAGATCGACGCTGTTCCCGTCGACCGAGGAACGGACGGGGGCAGGTGCGGCCAGCTGTGCGAACGCGGTATGGGTTACCACCGATCCGATGACGCTGGAGAGCAGCAAGACGACACGGCGCGTGCGAAGGCTGCGCCGCGCAACCATAGTCGAACAGTTCATGACATCGCCTCTGGTATATTGTGGTGTTAGTTGGAGCCGCCCGTCATGGCTACGTGCACACGGTTGTCAGCGTGGTCATGCTGATAGGTCGTTTGCAAATTATTATTGACCGTGCCGCTGTGCACGACCTGAATGACCCGCCCCTTCGCATCGTAGGTGTAAATGATCGTTTCCGTCGCTGCGGCTACCGTCCCAAGACCCATGAGGCCGCCAAACAGTATCACTTGCGCCAGCAGTGCCATCAAAGACTCGCTTCCCAGTTATCAGCAGTGCATATTGATAGGACAGTTTCATGGCGATGCAATGACGAAAGCAATTACACCCAAATCCGATCTAAAAAACCCGATACATCATCCGTTATCCATCCTCTTGCCATTTTTGGGGAGGCGAAAGTAACGCACCTGTAGGCAGACTGTAGACCGGTTGACTGTGGATAGGCGCACAAAAGAGAGGCCCTTTTGTAGGCCTAAGCGTCTAAAAGCGACGGCGAGGTTCAGCTAGATGCCAGACGCGAGGTCCGCACCCGGCGCCGGACCGGACGCCTTTGATCGGCGGCGCTGGGCATCATGTCGGCCGTTGGCGACGGCGGTGACAGGTACGCGCTGAACGACTTCTTCATAGAGCGCGTTCGACCACTGGGCTTCCAGTGCGCAGGGAACCTGCGCGTCTTTGGCGGCGGCAATTCCCACGGTGCGGAATATCTCTTCGGCAAGAGCATGCCTGGTTGGGCTGAACGCCATCAGCGCGCGCGGCACTGGATAAAGGATACTGTCGTCCCAGCGGTGTTCCGGACCGCCAGGACGGTCACGCTGGAGGGTCGCCACGCTGTCGCCGGACGGCGCGTTCATCATGGCGGACGGTCGAGAGCATGGCCTCGTGGATGGACTCTGCGTCCCGATCCGGTTCGGCTACGACGAGGTCCGCTTCGCCTTCCTTGGGTCGGCTGGTCTCGTTGAGATCAGCGAATATGAACGATTCCTCCTGCAGGGCAGTAGTACCCGACACCACGTCACACGCCTTCCAAAGGGGGTCCCTTTTACACGCCGATCGGGGGGTCCCGGTTCGAAGCCTATTTACAACTCCGTTGTTGAATTGGAGCCGCTGAGGGCATGGATTGTGGAAAGGAACTCGACCAAGCCATCGAGTGGCTGCGTAACCGCGCGGTAGATGATGCTCCGTCCGACCTTCGTGGATTTCACCAGCCCTGCCCTGGACAGGATCGCGAGATGCGGGCTCATCGCGGTGGGCGCTGTCTTGGTGGCGGTCGCGAGTTCGCCTGCCGCCATGCCCTCCGGCAGCGAGGCGACGAGCCGAGTGTACACGTCGAGCCGCGTCTGCTGCGAGAGCGCCGACATCACCTGCATGGCCTTCATGTTTTTCACTCCGCTACTGTATGGACTGGAACGCCCCCATCAAGCGCGATCTGCTACCTGATGGTTAAAGCCGAACTGACCATACAATATTCCATGGAGTATTGAAACGACATTCTTGCGTTCGCATATGGCGATCGCCGGGGTTGGTCGCCTTGTCCCGGCGCTTTTCGACCACCGGCGACCGGAGTTGAGACATGACCATCATGACCGCCCCGCTGACGAACGCGCGCGATGTCGCTCGCCATACAGTCCCTTCATTTCCGACTTTCGCCGCGACATCCATCATGGCCTATATGGATCCGCTCGATGAGGACGAGCCTTCGGACGACGTGGTCGTCACGACCCGTCGCGCAATCTCGCGCGTTGCCCTCGTAGCGAGTGAGGCGGCGGGCCGCTTCCAGCGCGAAGGGGTCGCGCACGATCCGATGACCTGGATGCTTGCACCGCGCGTGCTGTTCTCCGGCGCGACGGCACTCGATGCCTGTCTCGAGCGTGGAGCGTGCCTGCGCGGCATCCTCCTTCACGGTCTCTCGATCGGTCTGGACGCTGAACCGGCTGCCATCGACGCGCTGGCGTCGGACGACGACGAGGACGAGGATATCGACTTTACGGGTGTGGAGTTCGAGCGTGGGTACGGCCACGGAGGCGAAGGGGAATTGTCGCCCTTCGACCGCGACCAGGGTGAGCCTCGCCTGTTCACCGCGACTGTCATCGCGAACGACGGCTTCGAGATCGTGCAGGCGTTCCATGCCTCCCTCGCGAGCGACGAGTCGGAGATCGCCGGACGTCTGTACATGCGCATGGGCGCGGCCATGGCGGATGCGGTGATCGTCGAGGGGTTCGATCCGACCGCGCCGCTCGTCGGGGCGCTGGTCTCCAAGGCGATCTGCCACACGCTCGCACTGATCGCATCCGATCCCGCTTCGCCGCTTGCCGCCGGCATCGACCTGAACATCGAGCAGCGCTTCCTGGCCTGACCGAACCCGACCGTCGCGGACGTGCCGCCGGACCTCTCTTGGTCCGGCGCAGGTCTCGTTCGTCCCGAAGAGAGGAGATACACGATGACCGGGGACATGTTCGACGAAGAGACGCTTCGTGCGATCGACGGCAGCGACGACTACCGCGTCCTGCGGCGCCTGGAGCTGAAGGAAGGCCATACCGGCGTCGGTCGCCGTAACGGCACCTCGATCGGTATCGTGCTGGATACGGAGACCACCGGGATCGGGGACGACGACGTGATCGTCGAACTGGCGATGCGTCGTATCCGCTTTGATCCGGACGGCGTGATCGTGTCAATCGACAAGGCGTATTCGTGGCTCGAGGATCCCGGTCGCGAATTGCCGGCAGACGTGGCGAAATTGACGGGGATTACCGACGCCGAGCTAGTCGGCAAGGCGATCGATGATGGCGAGGCGATGCGGCTGCTGCGTTCTGCGGAGTTCGTATGTGCGCACAACGCCCGTTTCGACCTGGGTATGCTGGTGCGGCGTCTTCCAGATGCGGCGGGCCTGGCATGGTGCTGCTCGTGCAACGACGTCGATTGGCGGGCGAACGGGTTCGATGGCAACCGGTCGCTCGGCTGGCTGCTGAGCCGGATCGGTTTGTTCCACGGAGCCCACCGCGCGGTTGACGACGTCGATGCGGTGATCGCGCTGCTCGGCCACGATCTGCCGTGCGGCCGAACTGTTCTCGCGGAAATGCTGGAGACTGCCCGCGCGCCGTCATGGCGCTTTCGCGCGGTTGGTGCGGCGTTCGAGGTCAAGGACCGGCTGAAGGCTCGAGGATACCGGTGGGACGGAATCGCTAGGGAGTGGTGGCGCGAAGTCCGCGACGCAGACCGGGTGGCGGAGGAGTGGTGGCTCGCAGGCCAGGTCTACGCCGCGGACGCATTTCCGAAAAAGCTCGGACCCATCGTCGAGCGAGTGACCTGGAACGACCGCTACGTGTGACGGCGGAGGTCCGATGTCCGATGCCCGATGCCCGATGCCCGCGGGACGAACCAATCCCGATAATTGCCAACACACTCGCCTCTCACGTGAACGAGGAAAAATGAAAATGGCCAAAAAACCTACAAAGACGATCGCAGTCGTAGCGAAAGGAAACGTACCTGCGGGACGCTTCCTCGCCGGGACGTCCATTCCACCGCTGGAAGTCTACCACGTTCCCGAGGTCCATCCGAAGAAGCCGGGGCCGTGGAGCGCGGAGCCCGACAAGGTCAGCTGGATCGACCCGGCGACTGGATCGCCGTGCATCGTGCGACGGGAGAGCAACGGTGCCCTTCACGGTTATGTCGGGATCGGGCCAGACCACCCTTTCCACGGCGTGGATTACCAGGCCCTGCCGCATGACCCACCCATCGTTGTTCACGGCGGCGTGAATTATTCGGAATCGTGTGAGGAGCGGGAGCGACCAAGCCGTTCCGTTTGCCACGTTCCGGCGGCAGCGACGACGAGACGGCATACGGCATCCGCGGCAGCAGTGTCTCGGCCCTTGGGGTCGAGGGCGCCTTCGTCGGGATCGGCCGCCTCGCCGACGACCGTCGTGGACGTCCCCGACAACCTTTGGTGGTTCGGCTTCGGCTGCGACCACGTCTACGATATCGTGCCGGACGGATATCAACGCGCGCTGGCTGCGGAGACGGGCGCCTCGTACCGGGACGAGGCGTACCTTGTACGCGAGACGACGAACTTGGCAGCCCAGTTGCACGCCATCGCGAACGGACGTCCAATGCCGCCGCTTGACGGTGATCGTCCAGGCGTAGGGCTCGACCCCTTCAGCCCGACGCGCCGCGCATGACGTACGAGGAGAGGTACAATCCCAACCTCCCATGGGGATATTGGCTTCATGCAGACGGTGGGCATCATCCGCTGCTGATCGATGGGGATGGTCGGCGTTGGTCGTCGGTCCGTGAGGCGTTCTGGGTCGGTCGCTTGGGCATGCGCGTCCGAGACGACCGGGCCATGGCGGAGCAGCTTGAACGTATGACCGCCGTTCTGGCGGCGATGTCACGCCGCGTGATCGGGGTGACCGAAGATGTCCACGACCTGTTCAAAGGCGATGCGGAATACAAGCGCTTCTACGATCTCTGGCTGATGCGCGAAGGGCTGGTTGCCAGCGATCAGGCTGACAATAGCCACTTCTCCGATGGCGGACGCCACGTATCCTCTGAGGGGATCGCTGTGCTGGTGATGCTCGCGTCCACGCGCGATCCCGCGGTCCGTTTTATCCCTGCCGGCCGCGCGGCGATGGATACGATCACCCCGCCCGAAACGGCTGAAGCGGAACGGGCAGCTTGGTTGGACAGGGTCGAAGAATTTGCGAAGCGCCTTCCGTTCCGCTTCGTTCGGAAGGACCTTTCGGGCAAGCCGACCGTCGCGCTGATAGGCGACGGTCTCGGGGAGAATGTGCCGATCCGGCGCACCATCTGGATGCAGACGTTCGCGGACACCGATGGACGGGACCTCTTTCACGTCTGGCTGGCATCCCGTCTGGACCGCTGGGAGGCCTGGGGCGAGACCGCGATGAGTGAGGGAGCTCCGATCCTTACTCAGCACCTGTTTGCGTTGTACGTCGCCGACCCGACGCTTGGGGAACGCGCGACCGTCCGACCGGTCACAGGGTTTCTGTAATGGGGCGCGCGATCAGCGATCGCGGCCTCACGTCGGAATGCCGGTTAACGACGATGGGATCGCTCGCCCGCGAGACGTGCCCGTACGCCGAGCCGCCTGAGGTACTAGTTCGGAGCCACCGGAACGGAGTGGTCGAATGACCTTCACGAAGTCGGATCACGAGCCGTCCGCCGCGACCCTCGCGAATATCGTGATCGCCCGCGCGAAATCTCGATTGGCGGTCACGGAGATCATGGAGGAGTACAGCCTCGGCCTGCTGTCGATCTTCCGTGACGAGATCGGCGGATGTGTGGCCTGCGTGTCCGCCTTCCTTGTCGCTCTGCTGGCGTCCGAAGAATACGACCTCGACGCGCTGGCCTGGTTGATCCGGCCATCGCGAGGCTGGCCGTTCAGGGGCATGGCGGACGGCAAACAGGATCGGCACTCGGTCCAGCACCGTGGGTTCAAAGGCTCGGCTTACAGGAAACCGGACGTCATCATACGCAACGGTGGCAGCACCGCCTTCCCGCTTCGTGGAGGAGGCAGCGCCAGGGTTCGAGTGACGCAAAATTGCCTTGACGTCTCTGCAACGGTCAAAGGCGTGAATTTCGTATCTTTCGGAGGTCGGCTGCGGACCGCGGTTCCATGGCCGGTTCCTCGGTCGGTGGACGCCGCGAGCATCTACCGACCTTTGTTGGATGTCGTCGATCTGGCGGTGGTCGCTGGTAGAGACTGGCCTATCTTGGCGGTCGAGCGGTCGTCGGCGACTCAGGGATGCACGTTTGTCTCCGACGTGGGAACTAAGGCGTACATAGTCCCATGGGCTCGCACGACCCCATGATCCGGGAGCGTCGGCAGATAGTAGGGGCGTTATTATCCTGTCCGACGACGGACACTGTCATAACCAGGCAAGTCCTACGTCTACCGTACCTTGAGTTCATAGCGAAAAATAAAATTGACCGGTTCAATAAAATCGAATTATTGATTGTATGAGCCACAGTAGCGCCCGTTGAAACAACCGAGATGTCGATAGTTGTTTTATATATCGATCGAACCGTCGTTGATTACTTTATCAAGCGGAGTTTAGTCTAACCGGTAGTGCGGCGTGTCATTAAGTTGCCGCTGTGACAATGTTATCGTGCCGGAGTGAAGATCGCATCCCGCGTCTGGTGGGCCCATCGGGACTCGAACCCGAGACCTACAGATTAAAAGTCCGTTGCTCTACCAACTGAGCTATGGGCCCACTCCAGACCGCGCTTCGCCTAGGTCCGTGGCTTGCGGCGGTCAACCATATGCGCGAGCTGGCGCATGGTCCGGCCGGTCAGCGGATCGCGCCAGTCGGGCGCGATCCGCGCCAATGGGTGCAGCACGAAGGCGCGGGTGCGGAACGCGACGTGCGGAATGCCCAGTCCGGGCCCCGACCAAATGCCGCCCGACCAACATATGATATCCAGATCGATCGGTCGCGCGCCCCAGCGCCGCCCGCGCCGCCGTCCGAACGCGCGCTCCATGGTCTTCAGCCGCGCCAATAGCGCCGGCGGCGTCTCGTGCGTCTCGACGATCGCCACCGCATTGGCGAAACGCCGGATCGACGGCCCGACCGGGGCGCTGTGCAGGACGGGCGAGACCGCGACGACACCGCCAATCCGCACCAGCGCCGCCGCGATCGCCGCTTCGGGGCTACCCGCCCGGCTGCGCCGGTTCGCACCGAACGCGATCGCATAGGTTGTCGTCGTCACGTCGTCCGCGTAGCGCAAGGCCATGCACTTCGCACCCTCCCCCATTCCCGCCAGCGAACCCCCGCGCGATTGTCCGCGCTGTCCGCGCCTCGTGGCGTTCCGCGAGGCACTGCGCGTCGAATATCCCGACTGGTGGAACGCGCCCGTCAACGCGTTCGGCGACCCGCAGGCCTGGCTCGCGATCGTCGGCCTCGCCCCCGGCAAGCACGGCGCGAACCGCACCGGGCGGCCGTTCACCGGCGATTATGCGGGGCAATTGCTGTTCGATACGCTCGGCACGTTCGGCCTGGCGCACGGCACCTATGCCGCGACGCCCGAGGACGATCTGGCGCTGGACGGCGCGATCATCATCAACGCGGTCAAATGCCTGCCGCCGCAGAATAAGCCGAGCCCTGAGGAAATCCGCACCTGCCGCCCGTTTCTGGAAGGTCAGGCCGCGGTGCTGCCCAATGCCCGCGTGTTCGTGGCGCTCGGTCAGATCGCGCACCAGTCGGCGGTGAAGGTGCTGGGCGGCCGACTGCCCAAGGCGAAGTTCGGGCATCTGGCGGAACACCGGATGCCCGGCGGTCACGTGCTGATCGACAGCTATCACTGCTCGCGGTACAACACCAATACCGGCCGCCTGACCGCGGCGATGTTCGAGGCGGTCTTCGCACGGGCGCTGGCGGTGCGGGCGGAATTGGCGGCAAAATAGCCGACCTTAAGTCCTCCCCGCCTGCCGGCGGGAATCGGCGCTACACCGTTACCTGCTCGCCCAGTTCCAGCACCTTGCCCGGCGGGATTTTCAGGAAATCGGTCGGGTCGCTGGCGTTGCGTTGCAGGAACATGAAGATGCGGTCCTGCCACAATGGCATCCCCTTGTCCGCGCCCGCCTTCAGCGTGTTGCGGCCGATGAAGAAACTGGTCTTCATCGGATCGAGCGCGCGGTTGACGCGCTTTGCGCCCAGCCCAAGGTCGCGCGGGACGTCGGGGGTTTCCATGAAGCCGTAGGTCAGGACGACCCGGCTGAAATTATCGTCGATCCGCTCGCCATGCCCGCGCTTGTCCGGATCGACGAACGGGCGGTCGGCGGTGCGGATGCTGACGATCAGGTTGCGCTCGTGCAGCACCTTGTTGTGCTTGAGGTTGTGGAGCAGCGCGCCCGGTGCCGCCTCGGGGTTGCCGGTCAGGAACACCGCCACGCCTTCGACGCGTTCCGGCGGGCGCTTGGCGAGTGCGGCGGCGAGATCGGCGAGCGAGATGCTCTGCTGCCGCTCGAACGCGGCGACGATCGATTTGCCACGTACCCAGGTATAGATCACCAGCCCGATCGCCGCGGCGACGACGAGCGGCACCCAGCCGCCCTCCACCACACGCAGGATATTCGCGCCGAAGAAGACGAGATCGAGCGTCAGGAACGGCAGGATCACCGCGATCGCCAGCGTGCGCGACCAGCTCCAGCGGTGGCGGACGACGACATAGGCGAGGCACGTCGTCACCACCATCGTCCCCGTCACCGCGATGCCGTACGCCGCCGCCATCGCCGACGACGTCCGGAATTGGACGACCAGCATCAGCACGCCGATCAGCAGCAGCCAGTTGATCGCGGGCAGATAGATCTGCCCCGAACTCGCCGCCGACGTGTTGCGGATCCGCAGCCGCGGCAGCAGCCCGAGCTGGATCGCCTGTTGCGTCAGCGAATAGGCGCCGGTGATGACCGCCTGGCTGGCGATGATCGTCGCGAACCCGGCGAGCACGATCAGGAACCCGCGCACGCTTTCGGGGGCCATCAGGAAGAACCAGCTCTGATTGACGAAGGCGACATGCGCCGCACCGGCGCGTTCCAGCGACGCCAGCGCGAAGGCGCCCTGGCCGAGATAATTCAGGACCAAGGCCGGCGCGACGAGGAAGAACCAGCCGATCCGGATCGGCTTGACCCCGAAATGCCCCATGTCCGCGGTCAGCGCCTCCGCCCCCGTGACGGTCAGGAACACCGCGCCGAGCACGAACAGGCCGGTGACGCCGTGCGTCAGCAGCAGATCGATGCCGTAGGTCGGGACGAGCACGCGGAAGATCGTCGGCTCGTCGGCGATGTGCCACAGCCCAAGCCCGCCGATCGTCAGGAACCACAGCATGCAGACCGGTCCGAACAGCCGCGAGATATCCGCGGTCCCGCGCGACTGGATCGCGAACAAGCCGACCAGGATTACGATCGTGACCGTAAGCACGGTATTCTGATCGAAGAACGCCGCGGTCGAAGGGATCGTCTGCATCCCCTCCACCGCGGACAGCACCGACAGCGCGGGCGTGATGATCGCATCGCCGTAGAACAGCGCAGCCCCCGCCGCCCCCAGGAGCAGCGCGGTGCGCGAACGCCAGCCGAGCGCCCGCCTGGCCAGCGCGGTCAGCGCCAGCACGCCGCCCTCCCCCTGATTGTCGGCGCGCATCAGGAACAGCACGTATTTGACGGTGACGACGAGGAAGAGCGCCCACAACGCAAGGCTGAGTACGCCCAGTATCTCGGACGGATCGATCCCGTCCCCGGCCGCCGGGGTCAGTGCGTCGCGAAAGGCATAAAGCGGGCTGGTACCGATATCGCCGAACACCACGCCGATCGCGCCGATGGTCAGCGCCGCCATCGCCGGACGCGGATGGCCGTGACCGTCGTCGGCAAGCGACGGCGGTCCGGCGGCGTCGGTAGCGCTGACGAACGGCATATGCGTGAGGGACACCTAGCAGGAGACGGCGCGCTGTACCTGCATCGCCCCGGCAACGCCAGCGGGGCTTGCGGCAACGGCACGGCGGGGGTTGCGCCGCGAGTCCGGGGGCGGCATGGCGCGGACATGGTTCCCTTTTCGTTCGGCGGTCATTCGTTGCTGGCGCTGCCGCAGGGCGCCGTATTCTGGCCCGCGCGACGCGCGATGCTGGTCGCCGATCTGCATTTCGAGAAAGCGAGCTGGTTCGCGCGCGGCGGCCAGATGCTGCCGCCCTATGATTCGATCGCGACGCTGGCCGATCTGACCGCGCTTGTCGCCGCATCGGGTGCCGAGGAGGTCTGGTGCCTGGGCGACAGTTTCCACGACGTCGACGGCTGCGCCCGGTTGCCGGCGCGCGCCCGCGACATGCTGCTGGCGCTGACCGGGGGGATGCGGTGGACGTGGATCACCGGCAATCACGATCCGCATATGGTCGATCGCTGCGGCGGCGGGGTGGTCGACGAAGCGGTGCTGCACGGTCTGATGCTACGTCACGAAGCACGACCGGGCGAGCCGCGCTGCGAATTGTCGGGGCATTACCACCCGAAACTGCGCGTCAGGGTGCGCGGCAAGCAGGTCGCGCGGCGATGTTTCGTCGCGACCGACACGAAACTGATCCTGCCCGCGTTCGGCGCATTGACCGGCGGGCTGGATGCGCACGATCCCGAAATCGTCCGCGCCGTGGGGCAGCGGGCGGAAGCGCTGATCCCCGTCGCCGACCGGATGCTGCGCTTTCCGATCGCCGCTTAGGGCGTCGGCAGCGCCAGCGCCGGATAGGCCGCCTTGAACGCCGCGACCTTCGGCTTGTCCCACATCACGATGTACGGATAGGTCGGATTCCTGTCGTAGAAATGCTGGTGATACGCCTCGGCGGGATAGAATTTGCCGGTTTCGATCGCGGTCACGATCGGCCGGGGAAAGACATGCGCCGCACCGAGCTGCGCGATATAGGCGCGGGTCACCTGCGCCTGGGCCGGGCTTTGCGGAAAGACCACGGAGCGGTAGCTGCTGCCGCTGTCGGGACCCTGGCGATTGAGTTCGGTCGGATCCTGCGCGATGGAAAAATTGATGCGCAACAGCGTCGCGAAACTGACGATCCGCGGATCGTAGACGATCCGGATCGCCTCGGCATGGCGCGTCGTCTCGGTCGACACCTGGTCGTACGTCGCGGTGCCCGCCGCACCACCGGCATACCCGGCGGTGATCGACTTCACGCCCTTCACATGTTCGAACACCGCCTCCATTCCCCAGAAACATCCGCCGGCAAAGACAGCCGTCTGCGATCCCGTTCCCGGGGGAACGTCGATCGTGGATTTCGGCAAGGGAACCGCGCGCTCCGCGGCCCGTGTACCGGCGGAAAAGCCAGCCACGCCAATAAGCGCGGCGGCGGCGAGGGCGGGGAGAGCAATCTTCATCATGTCCTCCAAATGGCGATGCGACCGATTGAATTCCAGTAATCTTTTGCGCCCCCGCGAAAACTTTACCGGCCGAATGCGGCAAGTCGTTACGACCCCGCACGCCGCCGCGACGCCCTATCGATACCGTGGCCACGAGCGCACTCTACGCGCCGCCGGACGAAGGATCCGATATTTATTCATCAATTCCGATCTTTCGTTATTGACCCGCGGCGATCTCTTGCTAGATCGCATCCAATTCAAATGGAGACGATGATGAACGAAGATATGACCGACACCAACGCGGTCGAACTGGCGACGGAGTTGACGATCGCATGGCTCGGCAATCCCAATACCCGTATTTCGGCAGACGAAGTTCCTGCCTTTCTCGGCAAGATGCACGATACCGTGTCCGCGCTTCTTGGCGCGACCGGTGTTGCTCCGGTTGCCGAACCCGCGGCCGAGTACACACCCGCGGTTTCCGCGCGTAAGTCATTGGCGTCGAAGGATCACATCATTTCGATGATCGATGGCAAGCCATACAAGACACTGCGCCGCCACTTGTCGACGCATGGCATGACCCCGGACGAATATCGCGAACGCTATGGCCTGAAGGCCGATTATCCGATGGTGGCCGAAACCTATTCGGAAAGCCGTCGCGCGATGGCGAAGAAGATCGGCCTCGGCCGCAAGCCCGGCCAACGCAAGGGCGAGACCGCGCCCGCCGCCGCGAAGCGCAAGGCCAAGGTGGAAGAAAACGCCTGAACGATCGGTCCGCGGACGATGTCATGGCATCGTCCGCGGTTCACCGTCGCGGTGGATCACTGCCCGAACGCACCCGGTCGATAGAGTAGCGTGATCGCCACGCGCCGGTTGCGCGGATCGGCCGGGTCCTTCTCGATCATCGGCTCGCGGTCCGCGACGCCCTCGATCCGTTCGAACCGCGTTTCGGGTATCCCGCCAAGCGCCAGTTGCCGCCGCGTCGCCTCGGCTCGGCCCGACGACAGCATCCAGTTGTTCATCGCGCGCGGATCGCCGTACGGCACGCTGTCGGTATGCCCGCGGATCATGATCGGATTCGCCATGCCCTGGATCGATCCGGCGATCAGCGAGATCAGCGATCCGGCCTTCGCGTCCAGTGCGGTCGTCCCCAGCGGAAACATCGAATAATCGGCATCGTCGATCAGATCGATCCGCATGCCGTCGCGCGTCTGGACGAAATGGACGTGGTTCGCGAGCTTCGACAGGGTCGCGGAACCGCTGATCTGTTCGAGGACGTGGCGGCGCATCGCCTCGAAATTCTTGCGGTCCTCCGCCGCCATCGCTTCGCGGCCCTTGCCTTTGTCCGCGGCGCGATTGCCCGTTTCCGTGCCGCCGCTATTGGCGACGGGCGCGGCGATGGTCTGGAAGGGTGATTTGGACGTGTGCGGCCCGAGCTTGCTCTGCGACAGCAGCGAATCGCCCCCCGACGGACCGGCACCGCCGATACCGAGCGTGCGCGTATCGATCAGCGTGGGCGCGAAATAATCGGCGATACCCTTGCGCTGCTTCTCGGTCGTCGCGCCGAGAATCCACAGCAACAGGAAGAACGCCATCATCGCGGTCACGAAATCGGCATAGGCGACCTTCCACGCGCCGCCGTGATGACCGCCATGGCCTTCGATGTAGATTTTCTTGACGATGATCTTCGGGGGCTGGTTCGTCCCGTGCGGTGCGCGCGCGGCCATGCCCTACTTGCCCCTGAGGCCGTCGAACACTTCGGCGAATCCCGGCTGGTTCTTGTGCGCGATCCCCGAACGGGCGGCCTCGATCACCAGCGGCTGTGGATGGCCGTGGAGCGAGGCGATGATGATCTGCTTCACCACGCCGTAGATCGCGGCATCCGCATCGAGCACCTGACGCAACCGGTTCGCGAGCGGCGCGACCATGCCGTAGGCCAGCAGCACGCCCATGAACGTGCCGACCAGCGCCGAGCCGATCATCGCGCCGAGGATCGTCGGCGGCTTGTCGATCGACCCCATCGTCTTCACCACGCCCAGGACCGCGGCGACGATGCCGAGCGCGGGCAGCGCGTCGGCGAGGCTCGTCAGCGTGCCGTGCGCGCTCTCCTCTTCATGGTGATGCGTCTTGATCGAATGGTCCATGACCTCCTCGACCGCATGCACGTCGAGCGTGCCCGACGACACGACCACGAGTCGCAGCGTGTCGGCGATCAGGTTGACCAGCGCATGATCCTTCAGGAGCTTGGGATATTCGGCGAAGACCGCGGACGATGCCGGATCCTCGACATGCGGTTCCAGCGCGATCGGGCCGTCGGTGCGCAGCATCTTCATCAGTTTCGACACCAGGAAGATGACGTCGAGAAAATCCTGCTTTTTATATTTCGGGCCCTTGAACACCTTGCCGAGCCCGCCGCCCAGGCCTTTGAGTTCCTTGCCCGAATTGCCGATGATGAGCGCGCCCGCGGCGGCACCACCGATGATAAGCATTTCGTGCGGGATCGCTTCGAGGACGGGGCCGAGCGCACCGCCGGTGAAGGCGAAGCCGCCGAACACCATGCCGAGCAGGACGACGATGCCGATGATCGGAAACATGGGTGTCGTTTATCCCCGGATAGACCGGACGATCCGGCGTTCGCACCATCGTTAACCGGATTTGGTAGCCAAGCGGTTACCAAGACGGGCGATCACCGCGGTTATTCGGAGCGTCGCCGCTATTTGAGATAATCGAACAGCGACAGCGACGAGAGCTTGGTAAAGCTCGCCTGGGTCGCGGACAGGATCGTCATCGTCTTCGACAATTCCGCGAGCGCCGCCGTGGTGTCGGTATCCTCCAGCCCGGAACGCAACGTCTCGCGATCGTTGGCGGTCGTCGTCAGCGTCGATTGCAATATATCCACGCGGGCACCGCGCGCGCCGACCGATGCCTGCACGTCGGAGACCTGCGTGCCCGCATCGGTCAGGTCGGTGATCGCCTGACCCATGTCGCCGTCGGTCGCGGTGCCCGCCTGGAGCGAGGCGGCGAGCGTCGACAGGACGCCGAGCGTATCCTTGCCCCCGAAGGTCAGAACGCGCGCGGCGGTGTCGCCGGTCTGCACGGTCTGGCCTTCGCCGACGGGAATCGGCGAACCGGTCGTCGTCGCATAGGTATAGCTGCCATCCGCGTTCTTCGTGACCGCGGCACCGCCGTTCGCATCGCCGAAGATCGGCTGGCCGCGCGCATCCTTGCCATTGGCGAGCGCGGCGATGCTGTCGGCGATACCGGCCAGCTGCTGACCGATGATCTTGCGGCTGTCCGCGGTCTGCGTGCCGTTGCGCGCCTGGAGAACCAGCGACGACGCCTGTTGCAGCTGGGTCGTGATCGATCCGAGCGTGGTATCCGTCTGCGTCAGCAGCGAACCGGCGAGCGTCAGATTGCCCTTGTAGGCGGTGTCGTTCGCGGTCGCGGTCGCGATCCCGCGCAGCGTCTGATACGCGACCGGATCGTCGGACGCGGACGTCAGCTTCTTGCCGGTCGCGACTTGCGTGTTGAGCGTGTCCGCATGGGATTGCAGCGCCTGCATCGCGGCGGCGTTGCGATCGTAGAATAGGCTTGTCGCGACCTGCATGATCAGTTGATCGCAATGATCGACTGGAAGGTATCGCGCGCGACCTGGATGACCCGGCTGGCCGCGGAATAGGCCTGCTGGAACCGGAGCAGATCGACCGCTTCGGTATCGAGATCGACGCTGGATACCGCGTCGCGTGCCGATACCGCGCCATCGTGGATCGCCGTCTGCGCGGTGGCGACGCTCTGCCGCTGCGCCAGCGCGGCGGCGTTGCCGGCGACGAGCGTGGTCGTCCGCGTCTCGACCGCGCTGTTGGTGCGGGCCGACTGCAACGCATCCAGGTTCGATCCGTCGCGCGACCCGCCGCCGACGCTAGCCGCTGCGATACCATTCGGGTCGTTCAGCGCGACGGTGACGTCGGTCGGCGTGGTACCGGTCGCGAAGATCGCGGCACCGGGCTGGCCGTTCAGATCGCGGCCCTGCGCCTGGACGGCGTTGACCTGGGTGGTGAAATCGGTCGCGATGCCGTTCAGGCCGCTCGTCGCATCCGCCACTTTCTGCGCGCCGTCGACGATCCCCGCCAACGCGCCGCCGTTCGGCGACAAGGTGCTGACCGAGCCGTTCATGTCGACGTTGAAGCCGACCGCCCCCTCGGCATTACGCGAATAGGCGACGCTCGCCGAATCCGATCCGGAGACCAGGACCGGGCCGCCGGTGCCGCCGACATTGACGGTCGCGCGACCCGCCTGGTCGGTGGTGACCGAGATGTCGGTGATCGCGCTCATCTGGTCCAGCACCGAATCGCGCTGGTCCGACAGTTCGGCGGCCGCGGTCGTGTTCGGCGCGGTACGGCTGAGGCCGTCGTTGATCTTGGCAAGCGTCTGGCCGAGATTGGTCAGCGTCGACACCGCACCCTGCGCGGTCGAATCCAGATCGCCGTCGACCGATTGCAGCGCCCTGCCCGTCGCGGTCAGCGATGCCGCGGCGGTGGTCGCGCTGCCCAGCATCGCGGAGCGCGAGGCGCTGGAGGTCGGATCGGCGGCAAGCGTCGTCGCGGATGCGTAGAAGGCGGTCAGCCGGTCGCCGAGCGAATTGCCCGTCAGCGCGGTCTGGATACGGTCGAGCCAGGTGGCACCGGTCTGCGTCTTCGCCAGATCGGTGGCCGAACTGCGCACCGCCTGCGTCTTGTAGACGTCGCCTGCGCGGGCGATGCCCGTTGCGACGACGCCCTGTCCGGCGGTCGTGTTGCGCGACGCGATACCGCCGCCCGTGGTCAGGACCTCGGCCAGCGTCGTCGAACGGCGCGAATAGCCGTCCACGCCGGTATTGGCGATGTTCTCCGACACCGTCGCCATCGCGTTCTGATACGCGTAGACGCCGCTCGCGCCGATCGAAAGCATATCGCTCATGGCGACGCTTTTGCCGCAGGCGGGTTAAGATCGGATTGCGATTTGGCGATGAACTCGGTCATCGCCTTGCCGATGCCGATCGGCGCGTGTTCCGCCATTGTCTGCGCCAACCGCGCATCCTGCATCTCGCTGAAGGTATCGATCGCCTTCGAATCGAACAACGGATCGGCGAGTTTCGCCTGGCGCATCGATTTCAGCATCATGCCGTCGAACACCGCCTCGAACTTCTGCCCGGCCTTTTTCAGGTTTTCGGGCGAGGTCGTCCGGCTGCTGTCGGTCGCGATGCCGCCGGCTGCCGCGGGTCCGGGCGTGATCGAGGGCGCGGTGAGGGCGGTCACAGGACGATCAACTCCGCCTTCAGCGCACCGGCTTCCTTCAACGCCTCCAGGATCGCGACGAGATCCGCCGGCGAGGCACCGATCGCGTTCACCGCTTTCACGATGTCGGCAAGCTTGGGGCCGGGGGCCAGCAGGAACATCGGGCGCTTCTCCTCGTCGACCGCGATTCCCGATTTCTGGGTGACCGTGGTCTGTCCGTTGCTGAACGCGGCCGGCTGGCTGACGCGTTGGTTCTCGTCGATGCGAACAGTCAGCTTGCCGTGCGTCACCGCGGCGGGACCGACCCTGACCGCAGAGTTGATAACGACCGTACCCGTGCGCGCATTTACGATTACTTTCGCCGGCGGTTCGGCGGAGACGACATCCAGGTTCTCGATCTGGCTCATCAGCGTCGCGCGGGTGTCCGCACCGACCGGCGCACGCACCGCGATCGAGACGGCATCCAGCGCCTCCGCCGAGCCCATCCCCATCCGCTTGTTGATCGCCCCCGCGACATTCTGCGCGGTCGTGAAGTCGGCGCGCGCCAGGTTGAAGGTCAATGTCGGCGCGGTGTCGAACCCGGTCGCGACCGCGCGTTCGACGGTCGCGCCTTCGGGAATACGACCCGTCGACGGCACGTTGATGACGATCTTGGATCCGTCCGCGCCCTCGACGCCCAGCCCGCCGACCGCGAGATTGCCCTGCGCCATCGCATAGATCTGGCCGTCCGCGCCGAGCATCGGCATCAGGATCAGGCTGCCGCCGCGAAGCGATTTGGCCTTGCCCATCGACGCGACGGTGATGTCGAGCCGCTGGCCGGGCTTCGCGAACGGCGGCAGGTCGGCGGTGACGAGCACGACCGCGGCATTCTTCATCCCCGGATTGACCGTGGACGGCAGTTGCAGACCGAAGCGCGAGGCGACCGCCTTCAATGACTGGACGGTATATTCCAGATTGTCGTCGCCCGTGCCCGCGAGCCCGACGACGATGCCGTATCCGGTCAGCTGGTTCGACCGGATGCCCTGGAACCCGCCCAGATCCTTGATCCGGTCGGCGGAGGCGGGGGCGGCCACGGCGAACAGCGCGAGGAAGGCGATCAGATAGCGGACCATGATACGCGTCCTCAGAACGGGGAAAGGATGGAGAAGAAATGGCTGAGCCAGCCCTGGCGCGAGGCGCGGGCGACGTCGCCCTTGCCGGTATAGGCGATCTGCGCATCGGCGACGCGCGTCGACAGCACGCGGTTGTCCGCGTCGATATCGGCGGAGCGGACGATGCCCTTGATCTGGACGAACTCGTCGCCGCGGTTGAGCGTCACGCGCTTCTGCCCGCGCACCAGCATCGTGCCGTTCGCATAGACCTCGGCGACGGTCACCGAAACCTGGCCGGTCAGCGAATTGGCCTGGTCGGCGGTCCCCGTGCCCTTGAAGTTGCGCCCGCCGCTGACCGCGGCGTCGGTGCTCTTGAACAGCGACAACGCGCCGGTGGTCGGCGGCGTCAGGCTGATCCCGCCCGACGAATCGACGCTGGAATCGGAGGATTTGGACGCCGCCGTCGCCTCCACGAGCACGATCGTCAGCGGATCGCCGACGCGTTTGGCGCGCGATCCCTCGTACAGCGCGGCATAGCCGCCCGCGACCTGGAAGATCGCGCCGTTGGGGGCGACCGGCGCGGCGACGACCGCCGGTGCCCTGGCGACCGAGAAATCCTCCGCCGGTTTCTTCTTGAAGACCTTGGCCTCGGCATGGCCCGGAACCAGTGCGGCCGCGACGAGCGCCGCGCTGGCGAGACCGAGCGCGATCTCGATCCAGTGACCGCCGAAACGGAACGGGGTGGGTGCACGCGATGCCATGTCAGAGGTTCTGGTTGACATATTTGAGCATGTCGTCGGCGGCCGTGATCATCTTGGAATTCACCTCATAGGCGCGCTGCGTTTCGATCATGTCGACGAGTTCCTCGACGACGTTGACGTTGGAGGCCTCGAGCGAGCCCTGGCGGATGTTGCCACGGCCGTCCTGGCCGGCGATGCCCAGGTTCGCGGTACCGCTCGCCGCGGTCTCGGTCAGGTAATTGTCGCCCGTGTTCTGCAAGCCCGCGGCGTTGGGGAAGCTCGCGACCTGGATCTGGCCGAGCGTGGTCGCGTCGGTCTGGCCGGCGAGCAGCGCGGTCACGGTGCCGTCGGTGCCGATGGTGATCGACGTGGCGGTCGGCGGGACGGTGATGCCGGGCTGGACCTGATAGCCCTCGCTCGTGACCAGCAGGCCTTCCGCCGATCGCGAGAAATTGCCCGCGCGGGTATAGCCGAGCTGACCGCCGGGCAGCTGCACCTGGAAATAGCCGTTGCCGTCGAGCGCGAGGTCGAGACTGTTGCCGGTCTGCTGGAACGTCCCCTGCGTGTCGATCCGCGCGGTGCCCTGAATCTTTACGCCGGTGCCCAGATTGAGGCCGGTCGCGTATTTGCTGTCCGCCGAGCTCTGCGCGCCGGGCGACGTCACGACCTGATAGGCGAGCGTCTCGAAATTCGCGCGATCGGACTTGAACGCGGTGGTGTTCACGTTCGCGAGATTGTTCGAGATCACCCGCATGCGCATGTCCTGGGCATCGAGCCCGGTGCGCGCGATGTGCATGGCTGCACTGCTCATCTAGTCTCTCCTCAGGAGGGCAGGCGCATCAGCGATGCACCGCCCTCGTCCATGTCCTTGGCGTTCTTCATCATGTTCGCCTCGACTTCGTAGGCGCGCTGGTTCTCGATCATGTCGACCAGCGCCTGCGTCATGTTGACGTTCGATCCCTCGATCGCACCGCTCTGCACCTTCGCGTCCTGATCGTCGGGCAGGACGCCGCCGCCGCGTACCCGCAGCAGATTGTCCAGGCCCTTGACCGTGTCCGACCCCTTGGTGCTGGCCAACTTGATCTTGTCGACGACCTGCGGGTTCTTCGCGTCGCCGCCGACCGGAATGATCGAGATCGAACCGTCCGCGGCGATGGTGAGCGACTGGTAGGGCGGCAGCGTGATCGGCCCCGACGACCCCATCACCGGGAAGCCGTCGCCGGTCTGGAGCACGCCCGAGGCCGCGACCTCGAGATCGCCGCGCCGCGTATAGGCTTCGCTGCCGTCCGCCGCCTGCACCGCCATCCAGGTGTCGTTGCCGTTCATCGCGACGTCGAGCGGACGCCCGGTCGACTGGATCGCGCCGGGCGAGCGGTCGGCGTCGGTCACCTCTTCGGATGTCGGCGACCGCGCCTCGATCGTCGTGCCGCCGCCCTTCAGCTGGATCTGGTCGAACACGACGCGGTCGGCCCGGAACCCCGTGGTCGACACGTTCGCCATGTTGTTCGCGATCGCAGCCTGCGCGGCCATCCGCGCCTTCAGCCCCGTCGCCGCCGTGTAGACCAGCTTGTCCATCTAAATCCCCGTCGCCTCCTGTTCGATCAGCTCTGGATGTTGAAGATCGTCTCGGAGATCTTGCTCTGCGTATCGAGCGCCTTGGCGTTCGCCTGGAAATTACGCTGCGCGGAGATCAGGTCGACCAGTTCCTCGGTGATGTCGACGTTCGATCCTTCGAGCGAGCCCGACATCAGATTGCCGAAGCCGGGCGCGTTCGACTGACCGAGCTCCGCCGCGCCCGAGACGCCGGTCGACGTCCAGTAGCTGTCGCCGATTTGGCGAAGACCCGTCGGGTCGACGAAATTCGCGAGCGCCACGACACCCAGCTTCTTGGTATCGCCGTTCGAGAAGCTGGCGGTGACCAGTCCGTTATTGTCGATCGTCACGCCCGACAGCTGTCCCGCGGCCTTGCCGTCCTGCGTGCGCGATGCGACCGCGAAGGCGGAGGACAGCGACGTCGAGCCGGTCAGGTCGAACGACAGCTTCTGCGTCGTCGCACTGCCCTGCGGCACGAACGCATCGAACTGCGTCGGCGCGGTCGGGCTGACCAGGCCACCCGACGCGTTGAAGCTAAGCTGGATCGGCGCGGTGCTGCCGCCGACGCTAAGCTGCTGGTCGCCGACATAGCTGTAGACGGACCAGTTGCTCGACCCGTCCGCTGAATCCGCGCCACGGGCATAATAGTTGGTCATCGTCTCGGCATTGCCGCCTGCGTCGTAGATCGTCGTGGCGGTCGAATTGTTGTACGTGGCGGGGTCGGTCCGGTCGAAGGTCGAAGCGACGGGTGTCGTGTTCGACGACAAATTCATCTTCAGCGCAACGGCGGCGGTGGGCACGGACGCGCCGCTATTCTCCGGCAGCTGCAGGCTGGTCAGCCCGTCGGCACCGGTCGCGGTCACGTTGCCTTCGGTATCGACCGGGTAGACCTGCAGGTTGGACCCCTGCGCATCGGTCACATAATGGTTGGTATCGACCTGGAAGCTGCCGTTGCGGGTATAGTCGATCGATCCGGCCGCGCCGCTGGTCTTCACTGCGAAGAAACCGTCGCCCGAGATCGCGAGATCCAGTGAGGACGCGGTCGTGGTGATGCTGCCTTCGGCGAATTGCTGCTTGTTCTCCTTCACCGCGACGCCCGAGCCGACGACGGTGCGCGGATTGGCGGCGAGACTGGTCGCGACGATGTCGGCGAATTCGGTCCGGCTTTTCTTGAAGCCCGTGGTCGAGACGTTGGCCAGATTGTGGCTGATCGTCGACATATCGGTCTGGGCGGCCTGAAGACCGGAAAGCGAGGTGTAGAAGGTCATTGGGGATACTCCTGGAAAAAGGGTGGATCAGCCGACCGAAACGACGTCGGACAGCTTGACCTGACCGACACCGGTCACGGTCAGCAGCGGATTGCCATTGGCGGGAAGCGAAACGGATTCGACGGGTGCCCAGACCAGCGACGTGCTGCCGACCGTGGTCCCGTTGTTGCTGGCGGCGACGTTGACGGTGAACGGTCCGTTACCCGCGGCGGCACCCACATCGGTGGTGCCGTCCCAATCGTAACTGGCATTGCCTGCCTTCTGCGCGCCGAGCGACAGCGTCTTGAGCACGCTGCCGGTCTGGTCGGTGATCGTGACCTTCACGTCGGTCGCGTCGCCGGCGAGCGACACCTGCCCCGCGATGCCGCCCGACGACCGCGCATAGGCGGTATTGCCGGCGGTCAGCACGGTCTTGCCGACATAGGACATCGCATCGGTCGCCGATGTCGCACCAAGCTTCGTCGCGATCGACGACAGCGTGGTGTTCATCTGGCTGATGCCGGCGACACTGGAGAATTGCGCCATCTGCGCGACCATCTGCGTGTTGTCGACGGGGTTGAACGGATCCTGGTTCTGCAGCTGCGCGGTCATCAGCGTCAGGAAGTCGGACTGGTTCAGCGTCGACGACGTCGAGGCATTGGCCGCCGCAGCGGTCGCCGACGCGGTGCTTGGATTGGTGATGCCAAGGCTGTTCAGCGTGGTGTCGAAAGTGCTCGTCGTCATGGTCAGCGGCCCATCTTGAGGGTGTCGAGGATGAGCGACTTCGCCGTGTTCATCACTTCGACGTTGTTCTGGTACGAACGCGCGGTCTCCATCATGTCGACGAGCTCGCGCGTCTCGTCGACCGCGGCCTCGAAGACGTTGCCGTCCTTGTCCGCCAGCGGGTTGCTCGGGTCGTAGCGCTTGGTCGGTGCATCGCCCGCGGTCACGACCTTCTCAACATCCACCGTCGCAAGGCTGGACGCCTGGTCGAAGCTGGTGCGGAACACCGGCTTCATCGTCTTGTAGGCCGCTTCCGCGGAGCCGGCGACGCCGCCCGCATTGGCGAGGTTCGACGCGGTCGTGTTCATCCGCACCAGCTGCGCGGACATCGCGCGGCCGGCCACCTGGAAAATGGTCAGGGGTGCGGACATCTGGTCTATTCCCCCTTCAACGCGCGAGTGATCTCGCTGATGCGGCTGTTCAGGAAGGACAGCGTGGTCTGATATTGCACCGCGTTTTCGGCGAAGGCGGTCTGTTCCTGGCCCAGTTCGACGGTGTTCCCGTCCATCGACGTCTGCGTGGGCGTGCGGTATTTCACCGATTGCTGGAACGCATCGTCGCCCGACCCCGAATCCCGCTGGCTTTGTACCGCGGCCAGCGCGGTCTGGAAATCGATGTCCTTCGCCTTGAACCCAGGCGTGGACGCGTTCGCGATGTTCGACGCGAGCAACCCCATGCGCTGCGCCCGCACCTCGAGCGCTGCGCCGTCGATCCCGAAAAGCGTATCCCCCGACATGGGCCGATCTCCTGCACGTTACTGTGCACGCGAATGGCTAAGCAATGGCCGTGCCAGTTTCGCCGGCGGTGCGGATAGCCGCGGATCGAGGGGTGGGACGGCAAGGGTTTGCCGGTCGGCGGCAAGCCTTGCCGGTTTCGGCTTCGTCCGCCCTTGTCGTCACCCGGACTCGTTCCGGGGGGAAGGTGGAGTTAGCGTCCCGGCCCGAACTGGCCCGCCACTTGCAAAGCAGTCCGGGTATGACGCTCGCATCCTTCTTCGATCCTATCGCGCTGGCGATCGTGCTCGGCGGCACGATATTGGCGGTGCTGCTGCGTAGCCCGCTGCACGATACGGGGCGCGCGGTCGCCGCGCTCGCGACGCTGGGGCGCAAGCGGTTCGATGCGACGCCGATGATCGCCCAAGTCGCCGCGCTTGGCCGGATCGCGCGCCGCCATGGCATTTTCTCGCTCGATCGGACGGTGATCGCCGATCCCGATCTCGCCGCGGCGATCGCCGGCATCGTCGACGGTGCCGATGCGGGGACGACAACCGCGCTTGTCGTTCATCTGCGCCGCGCGCGGATCGAACGCCATGCCGCCGCCGCCGATATATGGGCCGGAGCGGCCGAGGCGGCACCGGCGATGGGCATGGTCGGCACGCTGGCCGGGCTGGCGCGGATGTTCGCGACGATGACCGACCCCGCCGCGATCGGCGGCGCGATGGCGGTGGCGTTGCTCGCGACGCTGTACGGCGCGCTGCTCGCCAATCTGGTCGCGATGCCGATCGCCAATCGCCTGCGGATCGCCGGTCGTGCCGAGGCGTTCGAACGCGCCCGGATCGAGGCACCGCTGGCCGCGCTTGCTGCGCGCGAGCAGACCGGCGTGGCGCTGGCGAGCGTCGCATGACCGATGAATTCCCCCTGCCCCCCGCCGCCCGGCCGTTATGGCTCGTCACGCTGGCGGACCTGGCACTGCTGCTCGTCGGGTTCCTGGTGCTGGTTAACGCCAGCCAGCGGATCGACCGCCATGCGCTCGCCCGCGGGTTTCGCCAGGGGTTCGGCACCGTTGAGGCACCACCGCCTCCCGCGCCGCCGCCAATGCCCGTCGCCGCCGCCGCCAGTCCCGATTTCGCACCCGGCACCGCGACGCTGTCCGCCGCGCCGACCGTGTTGATCGACTGGGCACGCGGCGCGACCCGCGACCCGCGCGTCCTGCTGACCATCACCGGATCGGTCGACGGCAGCGCCCGCGATATCGATGCCGCGACCGGCAGCGGCACCATCCTGGCGGCCGACCGCGCACGGACGGTCGCTGCGGCGCTGATCGCGGCGCATGTCGTCGCGCCCGGTCGCCTCGCCATCGCGACCGCCATGCATACCGGCCGACGCGACGCCGTCGCCACCCTCGCCTTTGCCGGCGAAACCCGATGAGGCCGAACCCGATGAGAAACGCCATGATCCGCCACATCGTCATGATCGCACTGCTTGCTCCCGCCGCCGCGACGGCGGTGCCGTTCCAGGACACGATCGCGCTCGACCGCGCCGTCGCCGGCTTTACCGGTCAGGCGACGGGGACGGAGGGCGGCGCACGCACCCCGGTCGATCCACGGCTGCGGCTGGCGAATTGTTCGATGGTCGCGATGTCGTGGCGGACGAACAATCACGATGCGGTCGTCGTGTCGTGTTCGTCGCCCAACTGGCGGATCTTCGTCCCCGTCGCGATGCCCGCCACGCCGCCACCCGTCGCCATCGGCGCGGCGAGCCCGGCGGTGCGCGCGGAACCCGTCATCAGGCGCGGCGATCCCGTGATGATCGAAGCGGAGTCCAACGGTTTTTCGATCAGCCGCGAAGGCGTCGCGATGGGCGATGCCCCCCCGGGCGGTCGCTTCATGGTCAAGGTCGACGACACGCGAAACCCGGTCCAGGCGGTCGCGGTCGCCAGCGGACGCGCGACCCTGCCGGGCTGGATTCAATAAAATGCTAAAGCGCGGTACGCAACGGCCGTTTGATCCCCTGTCAGCGACAACCGGATGGTGCGGACATGGTCGATCCAATTGGCGTGAAAACAGTGACGATGGTGGATGCCGCCGCGCCGCGCGCTGCGACGGCGGCCCCCAATCCGGTCGCGCCGTCCACGCCGGCGGCCATGTCGGCAAGCACATCCGGCACCGCGCAGACCGAGGCGAACGCGTTGGCCCGGTCGATGGCCGCTGCAGCGCCGGTCGATCCGAACCGAATCGCCGAGATCCGTCACGCTATCGCCAACGGCACCTTTCCCATCCTGCCGGCGACCATCGCCGACCGGCTGCTGGCGCTCCGGATGGAATGGAATTCGAATGACAAGGCGTGACGCCCTGATCGACGTGATCGATGCGCTGCATGCCGAGATCACTGCCTTGAAGACCAACGACGTCGCGTCGTTGGAACGCGCGACGACGATGAAACTGGCCGCGATCGCAACCGTCGCCGCGCTCGGTCAGGGCCCCGCCGGCCCCGAACTGCGCGAGCTCGCCGAAGAGGCCAACCGGTTGAACGAGACCTGCCGCATCTACGTCAACCTGATGGCGGCAAATGTCCGCCGCCGCCTGCAAATGCTGACCGGCGACCATGCCGGCAACTACCGGCCGGGGATCGCCGCGGCCTACGCGTAACACGCGCGGTCGAGACTGCCGTTCGTTCCTCCTGCTCGTCATCCCGGGCTTGTCCCGGGATCCAGGGCGGCAAGCGTACCGCCATTGCTCTGGATGCCGGGACAAGCCCGGCATGACGGCGATGCTTCCGATAATCCGGAGCACTTTGGCACGGTCCTTGCTGATATTTCCCCGAACAGGGAAAATCCGCAGCACCGATGACCGTCAATCCGATCAGCACCAATCGAATCCAGTCGGCCATCGCGCAGGCGAGCAGTCGTACGGGGATCGATTTCGATTATCTGCTCGGCCAGGCGAAGCTGGAAAGCGGGCTGAACGCCAGTGCCAAGGCCGGCACCTCCAGCGCGTCGGGGCTGTACCAGTTCATCGACTCCAGCTGGCTGTCAATCGTCAAGAAACACGGGAGCGACGCAGGCCTCGGCTGGGCGGCGAACGCGATCCAGCCGGGTGCCAACGGCAAGCTGACCGTCGCGGACGGCGCGACCCGGTCCGCGATCCTGGCGCTGCGCAACGATCCGCAGGTCGCGTCGCTGATGGCGGCAGAGCATGCCGCGGACAACAAGACCGCGCTGGAGAGCACGCTCGGCCGTGCGGCGACGGGCACCGATCTGTACATGGCGCATTTCCTCGGGCTCGGCGGCGCGACCAAATTCCTCAGCGCGATGCAGGCCAATCCGGCTACGAATGCGGCTTCGCTGTTTCCCGGGGCGGCCGCGGCGAATTCCGGCATCTTCTACAGCGCGAACGGCGGGGCGCGTTCGCTGTCCGACATCTATCAGCATTTCGGCGACAAGCTGGGGTCGGGTGCCGGCAATATGCTGGCCGGTGCGACCGGTGCAGGCGCATCCCCGTCCGCAACGGCATTGATGGCGCAGGCGCTGTCGATGGGCACATCCACCGTCGTGACCGGCAACGGCGAAAGCGCGTCCGACGCCATCGCCTGGGCGCAGTCGACGATGGGCCATCTCGGCGGCAATGCCGGCAATACCGGTCGTGCGGCGGCAAGCCTCTTCCGCCCGACCCCCGACACCGCCCGGCTGGCCTATATGATGCTCGCGCAGATGGGTGGCTGACCGCATGGACCGCATCCTGCCCAATCTGCGAAGCGCCGCGCTGCCGCTCGCGATCCTGCTGCTCGTCGTGCTGATGGTCGTGCCGATCCCGGCGGCGATGCTCGACGTGTTCTTCGTCACCAACATCGCGATCAGCCTTGCGGTGCTGATGGTCGCGCTGAACGCGCAGAAGCCGCTCGATTTCTCCGCCTTCCCGACCGTATTGCTGTTCGCGACCCTGTTCCGCCTCGGCCTCAACGTCGCCTCGACCCGCGTCGTGCTGGTGCACGGGCACGAGGGCGAAGGCGCGGCGGGACATGTCATCGAGGCGTTCGGCAGCTTCCTGATCGGCGGCGACTATGTCGTCGGGCTGTTCGTCTTCTCGATCCTCGTCATCATCAATCTGATCGTGGTCACCAAGGGCGCTGGGCGCGTGTCCGAAGTGTCGGCGCGCTTCACCCTCGACGCCTTGCCCGGCAAGCAGATGGCGATCGACGCCGATTTGAACGCGGGCCTCATCACGCCGGACGAAGCCAAGCAGCGCCGCATCGACACCGCGACCGAGGCGGAATTCTACGGATCGATGGACGGTTCGTCCAAGTTCGTGAAGGGCGACGCGGTCGCCGGCCTGCTGATCCTCGGCGCCAACATCGTCGGCGGGCTGATCCTCGGCCCCGTCAGCCACGGCATGACGATCGGGGCGGCCGCGCATAATTACGTGCTGCTCGCGATCGGCGACGCGCTCGTCGCGCAGCTGCCGTCGCTGATGCTGTCGATCGCCGCCGCAGCGATCGTCACCCGCGTCACCTCCAAGCATGATCTGGCGGGCCAGATCGGCAGCCAGTTCGGATCGGCGCGGACCTGGACGCCGGTCGCGGTGATCCTCGGGCTGCTCGGGCTGATGCCGGGCATGCCGCACCTCGTCATCCTGACCGCCGCCGCCATCGCCGGCTTCTCGGCGTGGAAACTGCACCAGATCGCGCGCCGCCCCGTCGTCGTGCCGATCGCGGCGGTCGAACCCGTCGACCAGTCCAAGATCGGCTGGGACGAGGTGACCGACGCGATGCAGGTCAATCTCGACATCGGTTACGGCCTCGTGCCCCTGGTCGACGAACGCCGCGGTGCGCCGCTGATGGGGCGGATCACCGGCGTGCGGCGGCAGCTGAGCAAGGAACTCGGCTTCGTCGTACCGCAATGCCGGGTGCGCGACGACATCAACCTGGCCCCCTATACCTACCGGATCCTCGTGAACGGCGTGTGCGTCGGCGAGGATCAGGTGACCCCCGACGAGATGCTGGCGCTCGATACCGGCCAGGCGTTCGGCCCGCTCACAGGCAAGAAGGCCAAGGATCCGACCTTCGGGCTGGAGGCGACGTGGATCGCGCCAGGCGACGCGGACGCCGCGACCGGCGCGGGCTATCTCGTCGTCGATCCGGGCACCGTCGTCGCTACGCATCTGAACCATGTGCTCGGTACGCATTCCGCCGACCTGCTCGGCCCCGACGAGGTGCAGAGCCTGCTCGACGGGCTGAAGGAGCGCGCAGGCCAGCTGGTCGCCTCGCTATGCCCCTCCCCGCTGCCGCTGACCACGCTGACACAGGTGCTGCGCGGGCTGCTGGCGGAGAATGTCCCGCTGAAGGAATTCCGCCGGATCGCAGGGGCCGTCGCCGTCGTCGCGCAGAGGACGCAGGACGCGGACGAGATCATCGAGGCGATCCGCCCCGAACTCGGGCCGCTCATCATCCAGAAACTGTGCGGCGTGCGCGAACCGCTGCGCGTCATGACGCTGGAGGGGCAGCTCGAGGGGCTGCTCGGCCAGGCGATCCGCTCGGACGCGTCGCGGCGCAACGTCATCGAACCCGATCTCGGCCGACGCATCGTCGAGGCGCTGCAACGCGCCGCGCAACCGCTGATCGACGAGGCGAAGCCGTTCGCGCTGGTCGTCCAGCCAGCGATCCGGATCGCGATCCGCAAGCTGGTGCGCACCTGCCTGCCCGACACCCCCGTCCTCAGCTTCTTCGAGGTGCCCGAGGAAAAGGCGGTCGAGGTCGTCGCGGTGATCGGCGCGCCCGGGCAGCCGGCACAGGTCGGCGGCCTGCAGGCGCTGGCGGCATGAGTGCGGAACCGATGGCAACCGCTTTCCAGGGCGGCCAACCGGCGCAAGCCGGGCTCATACCCGCACCGCTGACCTATGGCCCGCGGCCATCGACGCGCGATGCGAACCGCATGGTCCGCGACCATCTGCCGCTGGTCCGCCGGATCGCATGGCATGTCCACGGATCGATGTCGTCGATCGTCGAGGTCGAGGATCTGGTCCAGGTCGGGCTCGTCGCGCTGGTCGAGGCGGTCGCCGCGTTCGAGGATCGCGGCCAGGTGACGTTTCGCCAATATCTGACCACGCGGCTTCGCGGATCGATGATCGACGAATTGCGCCGCCAGGCCACCACCACGCGCGGCGCGATGCGTCGCCGCCGCGCCTATAACGACGCCATCGCCACTCTGTCGGCGCGCGACGGCCAAGCTCCCGGAGAAGCCATGATCGCCGAGCATCTGGGCGTCAGCCTCGACAAGCTGCGCGCCGATTATGCGACCGCCGAAGCGCTGCGCTTCGAACCGATCGACGATCTGTACGCCGACGACCTGCCCTGGTTCGCCGACGATACCCCCGACGCGTTCGAGCAATTGGCGGAGAGCGACCTGCGCGACGCGCTGATCGCCGCGATCGGCGCATTGCCCGAGCGCGAGGCGCAGGTGGTGCAGCTTTATTATGTCGAGGAACTGAACCTCGAGGAGATCGGCCAGGTGCTCGGCGTCGGTGCCGCGCGCGTCTGCCAGATCAAGGCATCGGCACACGGCCGGTTGAAGAAAGCGCTCGCCCGGAAGATCTGACGCCCGCGGCGGTGCCTGCGATCCGCCGGCGATTGCAGAAAACGCATTCGGAAGTGGACGAAGTGGACGCCACGTCCGCGCCGAAATCGCCCCTGGGCGACCGATTGCATGTACTGCAAGCGCGCGCACCGGGGCCGAGGTCTTCCGCATGGCGGGACGATTGGCACGAAAAATCCAACATTGCGAGGCGCAATGATAAAGCGGGCCATGGAGCCGGACCGCTTCCGTTCGCCATTTGGCCGCACACGCAACCATGCCGGACAACGCCGTCCTCTAACGCCCAAGACCCGACGTTCCACCCTGCATCCGGGTTTGAAGAAAGCAGACGTCACTTGCGTCCGGATATCTGGACCGGATTGCCATCCGGGTCTTTGCCATCGCACATATCGAATGTTCCCGTAGATTTAACAGGCCCGAAATCCGAGGCCCGTTTAATCAGATACGCCCGCGCAGCAGCCACGTCGTCGGCGTAAAAAACGAGCTTCGGCGATCGATTGCCAGGTTTTGCACGCCCCGAATGCAAGGCGATATTACAAGTCCCACCGCTGAGTTCGACCCAGCCGTCCTCTCTTCCGACGACCTTGAGCCCAATAGCCCTGCCATAGAAGTCTTCCATCTCCGTCATGTTGTCGGTGAAAATGATCACGCGGCTTAGATCGAGTTTCATCTCATCTGCCTTCCGTTGCCTGGACCAAAAGGAGCGCTTCGCATTTTTTCAGGCAAGCCCAAATGTGCGCGTTTAGCTGATAAAAAGACGAAATCGCCGCAGAGGATGGGTGCCGCCGTATGGCAGCAATCGCACATCCTTCGCAAAAAGCCGCCCGAGCGCGAACCACCAAACCCGGCCATTCCCGAACGCCGTTTCGATCGGTGGACGCTTTTCGGTAGGAAACGGCAGCGCTCGGCGATTGCTCGCGAAGGCCGTCCTTCGGTTCTCGCGCCTCGACGTCCGCGTGCCCGAACCCCAAACACCAGGAACCCCGGCGACCGAGGTCGCCGGGGTTCCTGCCCTGCCCGCGGACGGACCGGGATCGCTCGGCGCCGACACCCTTGGGGGGGCGGTGCCAGCGCTGCTAAGCGATTACTGAAGCAGCTTCAGGACGCTCTGCTGGCTCTGGTTCGCCTGGGCGAGCATCGCCGTCGACGCCTGGGTCAGGATCTGCGCCTTCGCCAGCGCGGTCGATTCCGCCGAGAAGTCGGTGTCCTGGATCGTGCTCTGCGCGGCCGACAGGTTGGTCGAATCCGACGTCAGGTTGTTGACCGCCGACTGCAGCTGGTTCTGGGCGGCACCCAGGCCGGCGCGGCGGGTCGAGATCGTCGAGATCGCCGTATCATATTGCGCCAGGGTCGCGCCGGTGACCGATGCACCGCTTGCGACCACCGGAGTGATCGTGGCGTCGGCGGTCAAGCTGGCTCCCATGGACATGGTGACGGCATCGGCCGCGTTGGCGCCCGCCTGAATTTTCACCGTGGCATGCGAACCGTCGAACAGAGCAAGGCCGTTGAACTGCGTGTTCGTTGCAATGTTGGTGATCTGCTGAGCAAGCGCATCCTGTTCGGTCTTGATGTTCGCAAGGTCGCTCGACGAATAGGTGCCGTTGCCGGCCTGAACCGCCAGTTCGCGCATCCGCTGCAGGTTGTTCGTGACTTCGTCGAGTGCGCCTTCCGCGGTCTGCGCCAGCGAGATGCCGTCATTGGCGTTGCGGATGCCCTGGTTCATGCCGGTGATCTGCGACTGCATCGAAGTCGAGATCGCGAGGCCGGCGGCGTCGTCCTTGGCCGAGTTGATCCGCTTGCCGGTCGACAGGCGCTCGATCGACGTCGAGAGCATCATGTTGGCGTTGGTCGAGGCGGTCGATGCCCGCAGTGCATTAACATTGGTTGCGATAACAGTCATGGATTCTTCTCCGTCTTCGGCGTTCCCCGCCGCCCCCCGAGAGCGGAAGGCCGAGCCGCCAAGAGTGAGAACGGCAGGCCGTCGGCAGGCTTAAGCCAAAAAATCCGCGCCCTTTGCCATGCCCCCGCACCGACCTCGCGCGCGCGCGAACGCGCCCCGTGTGTGCATGCGAGTGTGTGCACGGAAATATTCTGCCGGCCGGCGACGGCTTTAACTCGCCATTTACCAGCAAGGCCGCATTCCCCGTTCGTCCAAGGGGGTTTTCATGCGCTCGATCTTTCCGTCTGCTGCGGTCACCGCCCGCAAATACGCGCTGGTGTCGTCGCTCCGCGCGCAGGGGTTCGGGATCGGTACCGCCGATGCGGTGCCGATGGCGGGCGACATCTTCCTGGTCGCGGAAGGCGAGGCGATCACCGCACCGGCGCGCACCGTCGTGATCGCGGAGGATCACCGCACCGTCCTGCCGTCGCGCGACGGCAGCCCCGCGCGGATCGCATTCGGCCCCGCCGACGCGGCGATCGGCAACGGTTTCGCCCGCGCGCTGCTCGCCGGACCCGAGACGCCGACCGCCGCCGACCCCGAAAGCCTGGCGCTGTTCGCGCTGGCCGAACGAGTCGCGCAAGCCGAGATCACCGTGCTGATCAACGGTCCGACCGGCACCGGCAAGGAGGTGCTGGCGCGCGCCATTCACAACAATTCCCCGCGCAAGGAGGGGCCGTTCGTCGCGATCAATTGCGCGGCGCTGCCCGAATCGATGCTCGAGGCGCTGCTGTTCGGCCATCAGAAGGGCGCGTTCACCGGCGCGTCGTCGGGCGGCGAGGGGTTCTTCCGCGCCGCGAACGGCGGCACGCTGCTGCTCGACGAGATCGCGGAGATGCCGATCCAGCTCCAGGCCAAGCTGCTGCGCGCGCTCCAGGAACGCGAGGTCGTGCCGATCGGCGCGTCGGTGCCGCAATCGATCGACGTCCGCGTCATCGCCTGCGCCAACCGCGACTTGCAGGGCGAGGTCGCCGCGGGCCGGTTCCGCGCCGATCTCTATTACCGGCTGTCCGTGTTCCCGCTGATGACCAAGCCCCTGTCGCAGCGTCGCCAGGACATTCCCGCGCTCGCCGCGACGATGATCCTGCGCCATGCAGGCAACCGCCAGGTCGTCCCCTGGCCCGACGCCGAAGCGGTCGAGATGCTGGTCGGCCATGACTGGCCGGGCAATGTCCGCGAACTGGAAAACGTCATCCAGCGCGCGCTGCTGTTCGCTGCGGGCGATACCATCCATGCGAGCCATATCGTGTTCGACCGTCCGGCGGCGGCGGTGTTCGACCGCGCGGACGATCAGTCGGCGACGCTCGGCAACATCGTGCAGTTGAGCGAATTCGCCGCGATCCGCGACACGCTTCGTGCATGCGGCGGCAGCCGGATCGAGACCGCGCGGCGGCTGGGCATTTCCGAACGCACGCTTCGCTACCGCCTGGCCAAGGCGCGCGAGCAGGGCGAGGATATCGGCGCGGCCGCCGGCTGGGCGGCGACCGCATGACGATCGGCAGCATAGGGGGCATCGGCGGCGGCGCGTCGATGGGGATCGACCGCATCCTGCAGCTCCGCCAGCAGATCCTCGACAAGAACGACGCGCTGTCCCGCGCCAATGCCGGTGCCGGTGCCGCGACCGGCGTCGCCGCCCCGGCGACGTCGTCGACCACGCCCGCCAGCTTCGCCGCGACGATGGATCGGGCGCTGACGAGCGTCAACGACGGCCAGAACCAGGCGTCGCAGCTGTCCGATAGCTACGAGCGCGGTGATACCGTCGACATCGCCAAGGTGATGCTCGCCCGCCAGCAGGCATCGGTCGGTTTCGAGGCCACGCTGCAAGTCCGCAACAAATTGCTGTCCGCCTACAAGGACATCATGAGCATGCCGGTGTAACGACAGATGTCCAATGCCCTCACCCCCATCAATCCGAGCCCCGAACGGTTCGCGAACCCGCTCCTCCAGATGAAGGGCGTCCTGGCGCAGCCGGCCGTCCGTCGGTCGCTGCCGATGGCGCTCATGATCGGGCTGATCGCCGCCGCCGCGCTCGCGTGGATGACGCTGTCGACGCCGACGCAAAAGACGTTGTTCACGGGGCTTCCCGACAGCGACAAGGCCGCGGTGACCGCCGCGCTGACGCAAGGGGGGATCAAGAGCCATGTCGACGACGGCACCGGTGCGCTGACCGTCGGCGAAGAGGATTTCTCCAGGGCGCGGATGCTGCTGGCCGGCCAGGGCCTGCCCAAGGCCGCGCCCGGCGGCTATGCGATCCTCGACCAGTTGCCGATGGGCGTGTCCCGTGCGGTCGAGGGCGAACGCCTTCGCCAGGCGCGTGAGACCGAATTGGCGAAATCGATCGAGGATATCGACGCGGTCGCGCAGGCGCGCGTCCACCTCGCGATGCCGGAAGCCAGCGTGTTCGTTCGCGACAATGCCAATCCTTCCGCGTCGGTCGTGCTGAAACTTCAGGGGGGACGATCGCTCAGCGATTCGCAGGTGTCGTCGATCGTCAATCTCGTCGCCTCGTCGGTGCCGGGAATGAAGCCCGACGACGTCACGATCGTCGATCAGCTCGGCGCGCTGCTGACCAAATCGGGCGGTGCCGGGGACGGCGGCAACGGCCAGCGGATCGATTTCCAGCGCCGGGTCGAGGACAAATATCGCACCCAGCTGATCCAGCTGCTGACCCCGCTGCTCGGCGCGGGCAATTTCACCACCGAAGTGCAGGCGGACGTCAATCTCGACGAGACGCAGGCGACGCGCGAAAGCTACGACAAGGCCGGCGTTCTCCGTGCCGAGACCGGCAATTGGGTCGGCAACCAGAAGGACGGTGCCGCGACCGCGCCCGGCGGCATTCCCGGCGCGCTGTCGAACACGCCGCCGCCCGCGAGCCAGCTGACGACGCCGCAGGCCGCGACCGGCAATCCCGGCACGCCGACGCCCGCCCCGACCGCCGGCGGCCCCGCCCCCGACGCGCAGAAACAGACCGACGCCTTCCAGCGCGCCTATGATCTGGGCAAGGAAGTGTCCGTCACCCGCGCCGCCCCCGGCAGCGTCAAGCGGCTGTCGGTCGCGGTCCTGCTGCGCGATCCCGAAAAGGGCAGGCGAACGACGATGGAGATCGGACAGATCACCGATCTGGTGAAGAGCGCGGTCGGCTTCGATGCGCAGCGCCAGGACCAAGTGACCGTCATCAGCAAGAAATTCGCCGATGCCGACGCCGGCACCACGAGCAAGCCCGCCTGGTACGACAATGCCTGGCTGCCGATCGTCGCGCGCGACGGAACCGCGATCCTCATCGCGCTGCTGGTCCTCATCCTCGGTGTCCGCCCGCTGTCGAAGGCGCTGATGAAGAAGCGCGAGGATACGCCCCGGATCGCGCTCGGCGCGCCGATGGGTTCGCCGGCTGCCGGCATGGAGGGCGGCATCGCCAGCGGGCCGGTCAGCCTCGACCAGCTCGAGGGCAGCCGCGGCTATGACGAGCGGATCGGCGCGGTGCGCGGCTTCACGCGCGACAATCCGACACGCGCCGCGCTGGCCGTCCGGGACATGATCAAGTCGTGAGCGTTCCCCTGCCCTTGCGCACCTATACCGGCGTCGAGCGCGCCGCGGTGCTGATGATGCTCGTCGGCGAGGAGGAAGCCGCCGCCATCCTGCAGAAACTGGATCCCGAAGAGGTGCGTCAGCTCGGCAAGGCGATGTTCGCGGTGGCGGACGTCAGCGAACAGGAGGTCGAGAACGTCCTCGACGATTTCGTCGGCCATGCCCGCGAACGCACCGCCATCGGCTTCGACCCACGCCTCAAGATCGAGGCGGTGATGAACCGCGCGCTCGGCCCCGAAAAGGCGGAAAGCGTGCTGGCGCGGATCACCCCGCCCGAGGCGGCGTGCGAGATCGAGTTGCTCGACTGGCTCGACGCGAGCGAGATCGCGGCGATGATCGAGAAGGAACATCCGCAGATCGCCGCCGTGCTGATCGCGAACCTCGATCCCGTGGTCGGCAGCCAGGTGCTCGAACTGCTGCCCGATGCGGTGCAGCCCGACATCCTGCACCGCGTCGCACGGCTTGGACCGATCACGCCCGAGGCGGTCGATACGCTGAAGACGATGCTCGCGAACCGCAGCGGTTCGTCGTCCGGTGCTGCCGGCGTCACGCTCGGCGGTACGCGCGAGGCCGCGCGGCTATTGTCCGGCGCGCGCAAGGCAACCGAGCAGCGCGTGATGCCGAAACTGTTCAAGATCGACCGCGAAATCGCCAAGCAGATCGAGGAGGCGATGTTCGTCTTCGACAATCTGCTGGAGATGGACGACAAGAACCTGGGCACGATGATCCGCAACGTCGACGGCGATATCCTGACCCGCGCGCTGAAGGGCGTCGATGCGGCGATCCGCGAACGCTTCCTCGGCTGCATGTCCGCGCGCGCCGCGGACGGCATCCGCGACGAGATGGAAGCGCGCGGACCGATGAAGCTCGCCGAGGTGCTGGAGGCACAGAAGGCGATGATCCAGATCGCACGCACGCTCGCCAAGGACGGTACGATCATGATGGGTGCCGGCGACGACGATTATGTCTGATGTCCCCCATGTCTGACTTCGTAGCTGGGTTCGCCGCACGCCACGACAACGCGGCGCAGATGCTCGCACGTGCGTTCGCGCCGCCCGAGGGCTTCGCCGCGTTCGATCCGCGCACACGCGCTGCGCCGAGCGGGCCGGTGTCCTTTTCACCGCAAGCGCCCGGCACGCCCGGCCCGAAACATTTCAGCCCCGCTGATCCAGGCAGCAACCCGACCGCCGGGTGGAATCCGCTCGATACCAAGAGCGATATCGATCCGATCGAGACCGCACGCGCCGCCGGTTATGCCGCGGGGCTCGCCGCCGCGCGCACCGACGACAGCCGCGATGCCGACCTGATCGCCGGGCTGTCCGTGGCGCTCGGCACGGGCGATCATGTCGATCGCGAACGGATCGCCGAACAATTGCGTCGCACCGTGCTCATCCTGGTCGAGAAACTGGTCGGCGAGGTCGGCATCTCATCCGAAAAGCTGGCCGCGCGGATCGAGGGCGCGGTCGACCTGCTCGCCGATGCCGCGGAGGCGGCGATGCTCCGGGTCCATCCCGACGACGTCGCCATGCTTGCCGGACATTTGCCGAAAACCGTCTTCGCGGTGGGCGATGCGAGCGTCGCGCGCGGCGGGTTCGTTCTCGAAACCGCATCCACCATCGTCGAGGACGGCCCGGCGCACTGGCTCGACCAGCTGACGCGCGCGATCGACCGCGTCCCGATCCCCGGGACGCCATGCTGAACCGGTTCGCGACGCAATATCTGGAAACGCTCGGCCAGGCCCCGCTCGTCCCCGCGCCGATGGTGTCGGGGCTGCTCGCCTCGTTCGACGGATTGCTGATGGAGGCGGTCGGCCTGACCTTGCCCGTCGGCACGATCTGCCGCGTCGGCGCGGACGGCGCCGATGGAATCGGGGGCCAGGTCGAGGCGGAGGTCATCGGCTTCCGCAGCGGCCGTACGCTGCTGATGAACCTCGGCGGCCCAGCCGCGCTGTTGCCACGCGCGCCGGTGCGTCCGATCGGCCCCCCCGGCGAGGCCGAAGTCGGTGCAGCCCTGCTCGGCCGCGTCGTCGACGGTGCTGGAAAACCGATCGACGGGCTCGGGCCGATCCGCGGTGCCGGCCGCTGGCCGATCGCCGGCAAGCTGCAATCCCCGCTCGACCGCGGGCGGGTCCTGAAGCCGATGGACGTCGGCGTGCGCGCGATCAACGGGCTGCTCACGATCGGCCAGGGCCAGCGCGTCGGGATCATGGCGGGATCCGGCGTCGGCAAATCGGTATTGCTCGGGATGATCGTCCGCGCCGCCCAGGCCGATGTCGTCGTCATCGGCCTGATCGGCGAGCGTAGCCGCGAAGTCGCCGATTTCCTGGAGACCAAGGTCGCGGGCGAAGCGCGCGCGCGAAGCGTCGTCGTCGCGGTGCCGGCCAACCATTCGCCGGTACTCCGCATCCGCGGCGCGCTGCGCGCGACCGCCATCGCCGAAGCCTTTCGCGCGGAGGGCAAGCAGGTCCTCCTCATCATGGATTCGCTGACCCGGGTCGCACATGCGGGACGCGAGATCGGGCTGGCGCTCGGCGAACCCGCGTCCGCGCGCGGCTATCCGCCGTCCGCGATCGCGATGCTGCCCAATCTGATCGAGCGTGCGGGGGTAGACGTCCATTCGGGCGGGTCGATCACCGCGATCTATACCGTGCTGGCGGACGGCGACGACGGAAACGACCCGGTGGTCGACGCGGCGCGGTCGATCCTCGACGGGCACATCGTCCTCGCGCGGGCGCTGGCGGAACGCGGCATCTATCCGGCGATCGACATCGGTCCGTCGGTCAGCCGGGTGATGACCGACATCGCGGACGCCGCGCACGTCAAGGCGGCACGCGCGCTTCGCCGGCATCTGGCGACGTACGAGGAGAACCGCGATCTCGTCCTGATGGGTGCGTATCGCCACGGCGCGGACCCGGCGATCGACGCCGCGATCGCCTGCCATTCCACCGTGATGGATTATATCCGCCAAGATGCGGACGCGGTCGTGCCGCTTGGCGAAGCGATCGTCGAGCTGGTCGGCGTGTTCGGCGGCTGAGATGAGCGGTACCCGCGGCAAGACGCTCGCCCGCCTTCACCGGGTCCGCACGATCCAGCTTCACCTGGCGCATGCGGACGAAGCGCGCGCACGCGATCATGCGGCGAGCGAAGCGCAGCTTCACGCCCGGATCGCCGAACTGGCCGCCGCCGTCGCGCCGATCGCGGCGAGTGCGGTCGGCGTGTCGCTCGGCGCGGCGGCGCATTACCGCGACAAGCTCCATCAATCCGCGCTGACCGCCGCTGCGCGCATGCGCAACGCCGAGGATTTCCGCGCGCGCGCCGCCGAGGCGACCCGCACCGCACGCCGCGACCAGAGCGCGATCGAAAAGCTGATCGTGCGCGCCGATGCCGCGACGATCCGCGCGGAGATGCGCGCGCTGGAAGAGACACCACCGGGCGCACCGGCAAGCGCGGGAAAACGGCACGATCCTTGCTGATCGCCCTGCGATGACTATCGCCCCGAGACGCCGCGCATGAATCTCTCGATCACCGCCATTGCCGGCCCGACCGCGTCCCCTGCCGCGCGTACGACGGCATCGACGGGTATCTTCGCATCGTCGCTTGCGCAGATCGCGGGGGCATCCGTCGCGGGCGACGATACCGATCCGCCGCCGCCCGCCGGTGAGAAGACGAAGGACGATGCCGACGATCGGCAGGATGCCGCCGCGGGCGGCAGCGGCTTGCCGGTGGGATCACCCGTCGCGTCCGATCCGGGACTGTTCGCGGCGATGCCGTCACCGGTTACGGCCCCGGGGCCTGCACCTGTCTCGAGCGATACCGGTGCGACCGCGGTCGCGCTCGATCAGGGCGTGCCGCTGCCGCTGATGTCCGCGCCGATCGCGGCATTGCCCGCTGTCGCGGACGCACCCGCGGCCGAATCGCAAACGCCCGGTTCCGGCCCGGTCGCCCCGATGCCTGTAGCCGTGTCGCGCAAGGAGGTGCCGGCGATGTTCGCTTCCTCGTCGGGCCAGGCGATACCCGTCCCGCCGACCGGTGACATCGGGCCGGCGACGGCAACGGCCGCGGTATCGCGTCCACAGACCGCCGCCCCGTCGCCAGCCAAAGCCGCGAACGCACCCGATCCGGCGACGATCGCAGCGCCGGTCGATCCGTCGATCGTAGCGGCGACCGCACCGCCGATACCCCCGACCCCAGCGCCCGCGCCCGCACCGGCACCGGTCGGGGCGGTAGCGCTGGCCGCCGTATCGCCGACGACGGTATCGCAGGTCACCACGCGACCCCGGGTCGAAGCGGCAAGCTGGCTTGGCACCGTAACGGTCGCGTCGTCGGTCGGTCCGTCGATCGTCCCGGCCACCACGTCGCCGATATTCGCCGGTGTCGTACCCGCCTCCGTCGCGACACCGGCCGCCGCGACGAGGATCGCGTCATCGGCCGCGGTATCGCCCACGCAGATCACCACGCAACCGCGGGTCGGCGCGGCGGCAAGCACAGCGGATGCTGCAACGATCGCCTCGCCGGTCGGTCCGTCGATCGTACCCGCTACCACGCCGCCGATATTCGCCAGAACCGCACCCGCATTCGTAGCGGTGCCCGTCACAGCGCCGGATACGCCCATCGTATCGCCGTCGGCAGTATCGCCCCCGCCGATCGACGCGCAGCCGCGCGTCGAAACGGCGGACACGCCTGCGCCTGCGACGATCGCCGCGCCCGCCGGTCCCTCGACCGTGCCGACCAACGCGCCGCCGATATCGACCGGCATCGGGCCCGCCCCCGCAGCGGCACCGGCCGCATTGTCGGCGATGCCCGTCGTATCGCCGACAATGATATCCCCGCCGATCGTCGCACAGCCGCGCGGTGCTGCGGACGCGCTCGATCCCGCAACGATCGCCACGCCGGTCGATCCGTCGATCGTGCCGGCCACCACGTCGCCGATGGTCGCGGGCACGGTGCCCGCCCCCGTCGCGGCACCGGACGCAGCCGCGATCGTCGCCGCCGCCGCACCGGTCCCGATCCAGCCGGTTTCGGTTCCGGCCGTGCCGCCCGTCGCCGCGCCGGTCGTCGCCTTCGCCGCACCCGTGTCGATCGCCGGAACCGCTATCGACGCGCCGCAGTCCGCGCCCGTCACCGCGCCGGTCGCCGGTACGATCCAGATCGACACCCGCAGCGCGCCCGTCATCGCACTGTCGCCGCCCGCGAGGCCCCTGCCGCCCGCCGCCGGGACCGTCGCGACGACGACATCCGCGATCCAGGCGTTCGGTGCCGCGATGCGCGCCGGGCTGGCCAAGGATCCGCGGCTCGATCCCGCCACCGGCGCGACGGCCGCGCCGTCGACGGCTGCCGCCGCGCGTACGGAGCCAACGCTGGCGCTCGCCGCGACGAGCGACGCGCAGCAGGCCCCGCTCGATCTGCGCCGCGGCCAGTGGCCGCAGGCGATGGTCGACCGGATCGAGACGCTGCGCGACGCCGCGGACGCGACCAGCAGCAGGATCCGCGTGGTCCCGGATGCGCTCGGACCGATCGAGATGTCGGTGCGCAAGGACGGCGACACGCTGCACGTCCGCTTCACCGCGGACCAGGCCGCAACTCGTGCGATCCTGACCGAAGCGCAGCCGCGGCTCGCCGCGATCGCCGAACAGCGCGGGCTTCGGCTTGGCGGCAGCACGGTCGATGGCGGCGGCAGTGGCGCGGGCCAGCAACAGCAACAGGCCATGGCGCGTCAACCGACCGCGCCGCGACCCTCTTCCCCCAATGTCGCGACCACGATCGCCGACGACGACACCCGCATAGCGTGAGGACGAACCGATGAGCGACAAATCCGATACCGAAGTCCCTGCCAAGAAGAAGGGCAAGCTCGGCAAAATGCTGGTGATGGGCGTCGCCCTGCTGGCCCTGATCGGCAGCGGGGTCGGGGCAGGGCTGTATGCGGCGAGGAGCGGCATGGTCGGCGGCGGTGGCGAAAAGGCCAAGCCCGTGGTCGAGGGGCCGAAGCTCGTCCCCAAGAACGAACAGAAACGCAGCGCCGGCGGAGGCGAATCGGCACCCGCCAAGGGCAACGCACCCCCGTCGGGCGAGGGCGGCGATCGATATGCGTCCAATTATTTCGCGATGGAAAAGGATTTCACCGCGAACCTGCAGAACTCGCCGCGTTTCGTTCAGGTCGGCGTCGCGGTGTCCACGCCGTACGACGACACCGTCATCCAGAACCTGAAGACCAACGACATCGCGGTGCGCTCCGCCATCCTGATGACGCTCGGCGATACGTCCGAGGAGCAGGTCTACACGACCGAGGGGAAGCACCGGCTCCAGGTCCGGCTGGTCCATGCGATTAACGATGTTTTGAAGCAAAAGGAAGGATTCGGCGGGGTCAGTAACGTCTACTTTACCAATTTCGTTGTTCAGTGAGGCATGGTTAACGCCGCGACAACCAAGGATACGCCCGAACGCCGCAAACGCACCCGCGGGCGCGCGGCGCATGACGGCGTGCTGGGCGCGGTAAAGCTGAACCCGTTCGGCGATCTCCACACGCTCCAGCATCTGTCGGCCCGGCTCGCGCGGTCGATGCGCGGCGTGTTCGAACCCGTGGTGCGACGAGAGGTGCGCTGCTGGGCGGAGCCGCTGTCGGTCGAACGCTTCGTCGATTACCGGCAGGAGCGCGGCGACCTCCTGACCGCCTGGTTGCCGCTCGCGATGACGCCGACGGCAGGCTTCGGCCCGACGGGCCAGGCATTCTGCATGTTCGACGGGCGCTTCATACTGGGCCTGCTCGACCTGTTCTTCGGCGGCACCGGTGCGGTGGCACCGATGCTTCCGACCGAATTCTCACCGGCGGCCGAGGCGCTGATCGCGCGGCTGGGCGCATCGATCGCGGTGCCGCTCGCCGCCAGCTGGGAACCGCTCGCACGGATCAGTTTCACCCCCGGCCGGGTCGAGGCGAACGCCGCCATCCTGGCCGATATCGACGGCGAAGATCCCGTCATCGTCACGCGTTTCGGCCTGGCGATCGGCGATGCGAAGCCGGTGTTCGTCGATCTGGTCTATCCGGTCGCCGCGCTGAAGCCGCACGGTGCGTCGCTGACCGCCAAGGTGCTCGGCAAGACGTCCGCGCCCGATCCGCAGTGGCGCAGCGGGCTGACGCGCGCGGCGATGACGGTGCGCTTCCCGATCCGCTCCGTCCTCGCCGAACCCGTCGTCTCGCTGTCGACGCTGATGGCGCTGAAGGCCGGCGACGTCATCCCGATCGATATCGCCAACGAAGTCCCCGTCATGGTCGGCAAGGACCGGCTCGGCTGCGGCACCGTCGGCACGTCGAACGGGCGCGCCGCGATCCAGCTCACCTCCATTTCCCGCATCGACGAAGGAATGCATTCATGAACGACATGACCGGCGGGTTTCCGGTCGACGCTTCGCTTGCGGCCAATTTCCGGCTGCTGCAGGACGTCGATGTCAAGCTGACCGTTGAGATCGGGTCGACCTCGCTGACGCTGCGCGAACTGCTCGCGCTCGACGAATCGAGCGTGATCGAGCTGGACCGGCAGGCCAACGAGCTGCTCGACGTGTTCGTCAACGGCACGCTGATCGGTCGCGGCGAGGTCATGACCGTCGGCGAGCGTTTCGGCGTCCGCATGACCGAACTCGTCAGCCCCGAAAAGCGCGGCTGACCCGGTGCTGTGGTCCTATGTCCTGAAGCTCGTCGTCCTGCTGCCGCTCGTGTGCGGCCTGATGGTCGGTTGCCTCGTCCTGTGGCGCAAGTTCGAGACGCGGATGCCGGGCAAGCCGGCCAACCGCATGGTGACGGTGCGCGAGACGATGATGGTGTCGACCGGCGTCAAGCTGGCGGTCATCGATTTCGAGGGCCGCCGGCTGCTCGTGTCGGTCGCGCGTAACGGCGTCACGCTGATCGACAAGGCGGGTCTATGACCGTCACCGTCACGCGCAAGGGCTCCGGCCCCGCGCTGTTCCGTACGACCGGCACCGGCACCGGCGCATCCCGCAGCCGCCGGTGGTGGTGGATCGCGCTCGCGGTCCTGATCGCCTTGATCGTCGCGGTCCCCGCCTTCGCGCAAGTTCCACCCGCGGCCCCCGCCGCCCCCGGCGTCGGCGATGCGGTGGACCGCGCGCTCGGCCAGATCGGTGGCGGTGCGGCGGCCGCGACCGGCCAGTCCGCGCCGCTGTCGATGTCGCTCCAGGTCCTCATCATCATGGGGCTGCTGACGATCCTGCCCGGCATCCTGCTGATGATGACCAGCTTCACGCGGATCATCATCGTCCTGTCGATGCTGCGCCAGGCGATGGGGTTGCAGCAGACGCCGCCCAACCAGGTCCTGATCGGCCTAGCCTTGTTCCTGTCGCTGTTCGTGATGGCGCCGACGATCGCCCAGATCAACACGACCGCGATCCAGCCCTATGCGGCGGGCAAGCTGGCGGGCACGCAGATGATCACGACCGCGGGCGCGCCCTTGCACGCCTTCATGGCGAAGCAGACGCGCAAAGCCGACGTGACCTTGTTCGCCGGGCTCGCCAAGTCGGGGCCCTATGCATCGACCAACGACATTCCCTTCTCGGTCCTGCTGCCCGCGTTCATCACGTCCGAACTGAAGACCGCGTTCCAGATCGGATTCCTGATCTTCCTGCCCTTCATCGTCATCGATCTCGTGGTCGCGACGGTCCTGATGTCGCTCGGCATGATGATGATGTCGCCGACGATCATATCGATGCCGTTCAAGATCCTGCTGTTCGTGCTCGTCGACGGCTGGGCGCTGACGATGGGCAGCCTCGCCAATTCGTTCGCGACATGAGCGCACTGGTTTTCGTCATGCCGGGCTCGTCCCGGCATCCAGAGTCACAAACGGGGCGCTCGTTGCCCTGGACCCCGGCACAAGGCCGGGGTGACGGAGCGCGTTGATGGACGCCGATTATTTCCTGACGATCGCCAACCAGACGATGTGGGTGCTCGCGCTGGCGTGCGCGCCGATCCTGATCCCAGCGCTGCTGGCCGGGCTGATCCTCGGCATGGTGCAGGCCGCGACGTCGATCAACGAACAGACCTTGTCGTTCGTACCGAAGCTGGTGGTGGTCGCGGTTTCGATCGTGATCTTCGGCGGGCTGATCCTGGGGTTGCTGAGCGATTTCACGATCGGGATCTTCGAGCGCATTCCGGATCTGGTGAAATAGGCGGGTGCTCGGTCTAGGCCTCTCGATCGAACCGCAACTCTGGGCGCTCGTATTCGTGATGGTCCGCGTCGGTGCGACTTTCATGACCGCACCGGTGTTCGCCGCGGTCTCGTTGCCGCTCGTCGTGCGCGTGTCGCTGTCCGGCGCGATCGGGGTGCTCGTGCTCGCATCGCATCCGATCGTGCCGCCGCCGCAGATCTTCGCGGTCGCGACGATCCTTGCCGTCCTTGCCGAGGCGCTGGTCGGCATCGCGCTCGGCTTCGTGCTGCAAGTCGCGTTCGCCGCGCCGCTGCTGGCGTCGGAGGTCATCGGCACGTCGATGGGGATCGGTTTCGCCAATTCGATCGATCCGCAGAACGGCCGCTCGACCCCCGCGCTCGGCACCTTCTTCACCGTCATGCTGACGCTTCTGTTCCTGTCGATGAACGGCCACCTGGTGCTCGTCGAGATGATCGTGAAGAGCTATGACGCGCTGCCGCCGGGTGCCGCGTGGCTCGGCGTCGACCGGTTGAAGGACATCGCGTTCTTCGGCAGCTACGTCTTCCTCGCCGGGCTGTTGCTCGCGCTGCCGGTCGGCTTCCTGCTGCTGTGCCTCAACCTGGTGGTCGGGATGCTCAGCCGGGCCGCGCCGGCGCTGAACCTCTTCGCGGTGGGGCTGCCCGCCAGCCTGGCGGTCGGGGTCGTCGCGCTCGCGCTCTCGTTCCCGGCGATGGGCGATTACATGGTCGTCATCATCCGCGAAGCGCTCGCCGCGACGCAGAACCTGGTGCTCGGCTGATGGCGGACGAGTTCGGCGAAAAGACCGAAGCGCCGACCGCCAAGCGCCGGCGCGACGCGGTCAAGGACGGCAACGTCCTTCGTTCCAAGGATTTCGGCACCGCGCTCGTCGTCCTGGCCGGGGTCGTCTGGCTGTCGGTCTTCGGCCGGTCGCTCGTCGGCGCATGCAAGGCGGTGATGGCGGCGAGCCTGTCGTTCACGCATGCGGACATCGCCGATTTCTCCCCCTGGCGGCCGCTTGCCGAGGCGGGATGGAAGCTTGCGCCGTCGCTCGCCGCCCTGTTCGCAATGACGCTGGCGGCGACGATCCTTGGCGGCGGCAGCCTGGGCGCGCTGCACTTCAACGGATCGCTGCTCGCGCCGAAGGCATCGCGGATCAACCCGGGGCCGGGGGTGAAGCGGATCTTCGGCACCAACGGCTGGATCGAACTCGGCAAGTCGCTCGCCAAGGTCGGGCTGCTCGGGACGATCGGCGGCTACATGCTGTGGCGCGCGTCGCACGTCACGATCGGGCTGTCCTCCGCCGATCTCGGCCCGGCGGTCGGCGCGCTCGGCGGCACGTTCATCGGCGTCCTGATCGCGATGGCGGCGGGGCTGGCGGCGATCGCCGGGCTCGACGTGCCGATCCAGATCGTCCGCCTGCTGGCGAAATTGCGCATGTCGAAACAGGAGATCAAGGACGAGCACAAGGAAACCGAAGGCTCGCCCGAAGCCAAGCAGAACCAGCGTGCCAAGCAGCGCGCGATGGCGAACCGCAGCATCCGCAAGGCGGTGGCGGAGGCGCATGTCGTGCTGACCAACCCCACCCACTTCGCCGTGGCGCTCCGCTACGATCGGGGCCGCGACCAGGTCCCCGTCGTCGTCGCGCGCGGGCGCGGCGCGACCGCGGCGGCGATCCGCGAACTGGCGGGCGAGAACCGGGTGCCGATGCTGGAATATCCGATGCTGGCGCGCGCGGTCTATTATACCAGCCGCGAGGGGCAGGAGGTCCGCGACGACTTGTACATGGCGCTGGCGACCGTGCTCGCCTTCGTGCTCGGGCTGAACGCGAAGATGGGCGGCATGCCGCCGCCCGTAGACGTCCCGCCGTCCGCGCGGTTCGACGAATACGGCGTCAAAACGACCTAAAGTATCCCGGGCCGCGGCCGTTCCTTGAGACAGGTGCCGGAGATACGACGATGACGACGACCACGAGCACGACCAGCACCAGCTCGACCGCGGCCACGACCACGGTTTCCCCGGCATCGATCGTCCAGACGCTGGGCGCGGGGTCGGGCATCGACATCACCTCGCTCGTCAGCTCGCTCGTCACCGCGCAATATGCCGCGAAGAACAGCCAGCTCGCCGACCAGCAGACGACGCTGACCGCGCAGATTTCCGGCGTCGCCGCGGTGAAGAGCGGCATCACCGGGTTCGAAAGCGCGTTCCGGTCGCTGGCGACCGGCGGCTCTCTGTCGACGCAGCCGGCCAGTTCGAACACCTCTGTGCTGACCGCGACGGGCCTTGCCGGATCCAAGCTCGCCGGCCTGTCGGCGACGTTGGTCGTCAACCAGCTTGCCAGCGCACAGGCGGCGACCACCAACACCACCGTCGATCCGGCCACCGCGTTCCGCCCCGGCACCTTCTCCCTCCAATTCGGCAGCGATTCGACCGACAGCAGCGGCACGACCACCTTCACCGCGGGCAGTTCCAGCCCGGTGTCGATCACGATCGACGGCAGCGACGCGACGCTGTCGGGCATCGCGGCCAAGATCAACGCGGCGAATGCCGGTGTCACTGCGACCGTCATCGCCGACGGCAATGGGCAGCGCCTGTCGATCAAGGGCGCGACCGGCGCGTCGCAGGCGTTCTCGCTGACCGGTACCGACACCGACCCGACCGCGACGGGGACCAGCCTGTCGACGCTCAACGTCGGGCGCGACGCCACGGGCACGACGATCGGCACCAGCGCGCAGGACGCGATCGTGACGCTGGACGGCGCCACCTTCCACCGCGCCAGCAACACGATCAGTAACCTGATCTCCGGCGTGCAGCTGAAGCTGGTCGCGGCCTCGACGACGCCGGTGACGCTGGGCACGACGCCGCCCGGATCGGCGCTGAGCCAGGCGATCAGCAATATCGTCGATACCTACAATCAGGTGCTCGCGACGCTTCAGACGCAGACCGATCCGGTGACGGGCGTGCTGAAGGCCGATCCCGCCGTCACCGCGCTGCAGCGCAGCCTGGCAAAGCTGACCACGACGCCCTTGTCGACCGCGTCCGCCGCGGGGGCGCCGACCACGCTCGCCGAGCTGGGCGTCGGCACGAACAAGGACGGGACGCTGACGCTCGACCAGACCGCGCTGTCCAACGCGCTCAACAATTTTCCCGACGATGTCGAGGCGATGCTGGCCATCGGCAGCGGTACCGCGTCGACCGGCAACGGCCTGTCGGCGGCGCTGTCCGCGATCGCCACCGCGGCGACCGACCCGACCTACGGCCTCGACGTCGACACCGCCAACTACACCAAGCAGCAGAGCACGGTGACCGACGAGCAGACCGATCAGACGACCGCGGCCGCCGCGACCAAGACGCAGCTGACGCAGCAATATGCCGCGATGGACAGCAAGATCTCCGCCTACAAGTCGACCCAGACCTTCCTGACCGCGCAGATCGCCGCCTGGAACAAGACGAGCTGATGATGGCCTATGCCACCGCCCTCGCCCGCGATCCCGCATCGACCTACCGCCAGGTGGACGTCGCCGGTCGCACCTCCGGCGCCGACGCGCCCGCGCTCGTGCAGCTGTTGTACGAGGAGCTGATCGCCGCGCTGCGCGCCGCCGCCTGGGCGACCGACGCGCGCAATTTCGCGAAGAAGGGCGAGCGGATCACCCGCGCGACCGCGATCCTGTTCGCGCTGGAAGCCGGTCTCGACCATGAGCGCGGGGGGCCGCTGTCGAGCACGCTGGCGAAATTCTACGCCGGGGCGCGGCGGACGATCGTCAACGCCGCGGTCGGCCATGATTCCTCCCCGTTCCGCGCGGCGGCGGACTCGATCGGCGAGGTTGCCTCCGCCTGGACGATGGCGCGCGCCGCGTAGAACCATCCTCGTCCATCGGAAACGCGCAACCGACGGTTCCCTCGCGAAAGCGGGGGTCCGGGCGCCACGAGCGATGTGCTCCGCAACCCTGGGCTCCCGCTTTCGCGGGAGAACATCCGGGGTCGTAACCGGCCGGCGAGAAAGCGCGCCCCTTACCGGAACCAATGCTTGCGCATGAAATAGCCGAGCACGCCGACGGTGATCGCCAGGCAGAACCCCATGATCGCATCGAACGCCCAGGGGCTCTGCGCATAGGGCAGGTTCGCGACGTTCATGCCGTAGACGCCGGTGATGAAGGTCAGCGGCAGGAAGATCATCGCGACGATCGCGATGACCAGACTGCGCCGGTCGATCTGTTCGGCGCGCAGGTCGGTCAGCGCCTCATGGATCAGCGACGCGCGTTCGCGGATCGATTCCACCTCCTCCGCCATGCGCGCGGCACGGTCCGCGGCGGATGCGAGGTGCTGCCGGTCGTCGGCGGCCAGCCATTCGCCGGGCAACCCCGCCAGGTTTTCCAGCGCGGTGCGCTGCGGGTTCAGGAAACGGCGATAGGCGATCGCCTCGACGCGGACGCGGGTGACATGGCGGCGCAGTTCGAACACCTTGTTCGCGTCCAGGCTTTCCTCGCAATCGTCGAGCATGTCGCCCAGGTCCGCGACCTGCGGGTCGAGGTCCGCCGTGATCGCGGTCGCGAAGGCGGCGATCAGGTCGCCGGGATCGACGATCTGCCCGGCCTTCACGTCCTTCTCCACCGTGCCGACCGCGCAGAGCGGTTTGCGCGTCACAGAATAGACGCGGCCCTTCACCGCCCAGATGCGGACCGAGGCGAGCAGGTCGGACACGTCGAGCGCCTCGTGCGACCGGCCGCGCAGGTTCAGCAGCGCGCCGTCGTCGAACGCCTCGCACCGCGGCCGCGTCTCCATCGCGGTCAGCGCATCGACGATGTAGCTGCTGAGCTTCGCCTCGTCGCGCAGCCAGGCTTGCGCCTCTTCTTCGTTGCTCGTCAGATGGACCCATATCAGGTCGGCAGTACCGTCGAGCGCCTCCTTGACCGCGACCCGGGTCGCCTTGTCGCCCGTGATCCGGTAGCCGAACCCGCTCATGCCGCCATCTCCAGTGCCACCGTCAGTCCTTCCATAGCCGCGAGGGGCGTCCCCGCGGCGATCCGCACCGCATCGGCGCGCGCGCGGTCGAGGATCGCGGCGGGGACGTCGGCGGCGTGGACCACCCGGTCCGCCTGCGCGAGCGCGCGTGCCTCGCCGAGCGTCAGGTCGTCGGGATCGCCTGACCGGAGCATGATCCGGCGGACCGATCCGGTGACGGTCCCGCCATCGGCCAGCCACGCCGCCACGTCGGGTGCCGGTCCGAGCGGATCGAGCACGCCGCCCGCCGACAGTGCGGCCCCGATCGCACGCCGCCGCGCCGCGCCGTCCGGATAGCGCGTCCGCATCGCGCCGCGCGCATCGGACAATGCGGTCGCCAGCGCGCCCAGCGCGGCCGGCAACATCCCCTCGATCCGCTGGCGAAGCGCGGCCGCGAGCCCGGCGGAGACCCCGCCGGTCCCGACGGCGACCAGCACCGGCGATCGATCGACGATCGCGGGCACCGTGAAATCGCAGTGATCGGGCCGATCGACCGCGTTGACCAGCACCCCGCGCGCCTTCAGCCGCGCCACCGCGGCCAGTGCCTCGCCCTCGTCGTCGATCGCGACGATCGCCAGTGCGGCTGCCGCATCCTCGCCGACGATCGCCGCACCCGCGCGCTCCAGCAGTCGCCGCTTCGCATCCGCCGCCTCGCCCGCGCCAAGCAGGATCACCGGACGGCCCGCCATGCGGATGAACAGCGGCAGGCTGTGAAGGCTCACCTCCCGTTCCCCTGCGAAAGCCGGGGCCGAGTGGCCGCGGGCGATACATCCCGTAACCCTGGACTCCCGCTTTCGCGGGAGAACGAGAAAGGCGATATCACCGCAGCCAGTCCGGCACGCGTTCGGCGGCGATCAGCGTCTCCGCGCCGACCCGGTCCGCGACCACCGCGAACCGGTCGCCGTCGACCAGCACCTGGGGCACCAGCGCGCGGCTGTTGTACGTCGAGGCCATCGCCGCGCCGTACGCGCCCGCGGTTCGGAACACCGCCAGATCGCCGCGCGCGACGTGGTCGATGTCGCGACCCATCGCGAAGGTATCGCCGCTTTCGCACACCGGCCCGGCGATGTTCGCGGTCATCCGCGCGCCCGTCGGCCGGACCGCGGCGAAGTCGTGCCAGGCGTCGTACATCGCCGGCCGCGCGAGGTCGTTCATCGCCGCGTCGACGATGACATAGGGGTTGACCGCACCGGGTTTGACCCAGACCACTTCGGTCAGCAATACCCCCGCGTTGCCCGCGATGACGCGGCCGGGTTCGAACATCAGTTCGACGTCCCAGTCCCGCGTCACCCGCGCCACCATCGCGCCATAGTCGGCGGGACTCGGCGGGGCGTCGCCGGGCTTATAGGGCACACCCAGCCCGCCGCCCAGATCGACGCGGCTGATGAAATGGCCGAAACGGCGCAGGTCCGCGACCAGCCGCCCGATCCGTTCATACGCCGCCTCCAGGGGCGCGAGGTCGAGCAACTGGCTGCCGATATGGATCGCGATGCCGCGCATGCTCAGCCCGTCGACCTCGGCGAGGCGCGCGTACATCTCGGTCGCATGATCGATCGCGACGCCGAACTTGTTCTCGCGGCGGCCCGTCGAGATCTTGGCATGCGTGCCGGCGTCGACGTCCGGGTTCACGCGCAGCACCGCGGGCGCGGCCGTGCCGCGCTGGACCGCGAGCATACCGAGCACCTCGCCCTCCTCCTCCAGTTCCAGATTGAACTGGCCGATCCCGGCATCGAGCGCGCGCGCCAGTTCGTCCACGGTCTTGCCGACGCCGGAGAACACGATGTCCTTCGCGTCCATCCCGGCGGCCAGCGCCCGCGCCATCTCGCCCGCGGACACGACGTCCGCGCCATATCCTTCGCCCGCCAGGACGCGCAGCACCGCCAGATTGGGATTGGCCTTGACCGCATAGGCGAGATGGACGCGCGGCACCGCGGACAGCGCGTCGCGGAACACCTGCGCATGCCGGCGGAAGGTGGCGGTCGAATAGACATAGACCGGCGTGCCGACCGCCGCCGCGATTTCGGGCAGCGGCACATGCTCGCAGTGCAGGACGCTGTCCCTATAGCCGAAATGGTCCATCGTTATTGCGGCGGCAGGTCGAATTCGTCGCTGCGGCGCGCCTGCGAATTGGTCAGCAATTCGTCGCTGCGCTGCGGACGCTCCTGACTCGTCGGGGTCAGCAATTGCAGCGACGTCGGCCGGGTCGATACGCCATAGGGCGCGACGGGCAGGTTCTTGCCCGCCGCCGGCTTCAGCTGCGACGCCGATCCGCATCCGGCGAGCGTCGCGGCGGCGATCAGCAGGGGCAAGAGACGCATCGTCATTCTCCCCGCGCGGCGGCGATCGCGGCGCGTACGTTGACCGGCGCGGTGCCCCCGAAGCTCGTCCGGCTGGCGACCGACGCATCGACCGACAATACGCCGTACACGCGTTCGTCGATCCGGTCATCGATCGCCTTCAGGTCCGCGATCGACAGCGCGTCGAGCGCGATCCCGAGCGTCTCCGCGCGCGCCACCGTCCGGCCGGTGACGTGATGCGCTTCGCGAAACGGCAACCCGGCCTCGCGCACCAGCCAGTCGGCAAGATCGGTCGCGGTTGCGAACCCGGCCTGCGCCACCGCACGCATCCGCCCGGTACGGAACGTCGCGCTTTCGATCATCCCGGTCATCGCCGCGATCGACAGCGCAAGCAGGTCGTGCGCCTCGAACACCGGCGGCTTGTCATCCTGCATGTCCTTCGAATAGGCGAGCGGCAGGCCCTTCATCGTGACCATCAACGCGGTCATGCACCCGATGATCCGCCCGGCATGCCCGCGCACCAGCTCGGCGGCGTCGGGATTGCGCTTCTGCGGCATGATCGAACTGCCCGTCGACCATTGATCGCTCAGCGCCACGAAGCCGAAGGGCTGCGACGCCCACAGCACGAATTCCTCCGCCAGCCGCGACAGATGCAGCGAACACTGGACCGCGCAGGTCAGATATTCGATCGCGAAGTCGCGGTCGCTGACCCCGTCGAGCGAGTTGGCCATCGGCCCGTCGAACCCGAGCGCCGCCGCCGTGGCATGCCGGTCGATCGGAAACCCCGTCCCCGCGAGCGCCGCCGATCCCAGCGGCGACCGGTTCATCCGCGCCCGCGCATCGCGGAAACGGCCTGCGTCGCGCCGGATCATCTCGTGATACGCCATCAGATGATGGCCGAGCGTCACCGGTTGCGCGGATTGCAGGTGGGTGAAGCCGGGCATCACGCTGTCGGCATGCTCCGCCGCGCGCGCGAGCAGCGCCTGGCGAAACGCTTCGAGTGCGGCGAGCACCTCGTCCGCCGCGTCCCGCACCCAAAGCCGGAAATCGGTCGCGACCTGATCGTTGCGCGACCGTGCGGTGTGCAGTCGCCCCGCGACCGGGCCGATCGCCGCGGCAAGCTTCGCCTCGGTCTGCATATGGATGTCTTCGAGCGCCAGATCCTCCGCGACCCCGTTCGCCTCATAGTCCGCCGCGACCCGGTCCAGCCCGTCCGCGATCGCCGCCGCATCTGCCGCGGACACGATGCCGGCCGCGCCCAGCATCGCGACATGCGCCCTGGACCCGGCGATATCCTGCCGCCACAGCCGCTTGTCGAAGGGGATCGACGCGTTTATCGCGCGCATCACCGCCGCCGGCCCTTCCGCGAAGCGCCCGCCCCACATCGCATTGGAGCCGCCGCCCGTGAAACCCACATTGTCCTCGCGCGCCGCTATCGCCTGTCTCCTGGGTGCCGGTCTCATGACCGCTGGTTGCGATAGGAAATCGCAGGCCCCCGGGCAAGCCGACGCTGCGGCCGATGCGAACGCCGCGGCCGCGATCTCGCCGGACGAGGTCCAGCCCGAGCCGACCCCGGGGACGAAGACCATGACGTTCGACCGGTCGCACAAGGGCGAAGCGGCACCGACGCTCGGCTTCACCGGTCCCGACGGCGCACCCGTCACGCTGGCCGCCTTCCGCGGCAAGCCCCTGCTGCTGAACCTGTGGGCGACCTGGTGCGCGCCCTGCGTCGCCGAGATGCCCACGCTCGACACCGCGGCGAAGGCGCTGGCCGGCAAGGTCGCGGTGATCGCCGTCTCGCAGGATCTCGACGGCCACGCAAAGGTCGCGCCCTTCTTCGCGCAGCACCGGTTCGCGACGTTGAAACCGTATCTTGATCCGAAGCTCGGGCTGAGCCTGGCCTATCAGGCGAACCTGCCGATGACGATCCTGCTGGATTCGACGGGCCACGAGGTCTGGCGTCGCAGCGGCGGCACCGACTGGACGAGCGCGGACGCGACGAAAGCGATCGGGGAAGCGTCGTAAGTCGCCGGAGATCGTGGGGAAAGGCTGGATGCCCCGTGAGGATTCGAACCTCAATAGGCAGTATCAGAAACCGCAGTCTTACCATTAGACGACGGGGCAACGCAGCAGCGCGGCCCTAGGCAAGGTGGCCGGAACTGTCAATGTCGCCACGGGGGACGGGGCGCTTGTCGCGGGGGTGAGGACGCGCTACCTCATAGGGCAAGCACCGAACGGGCAAGCTCGCCCGCGCCGGACGATCAGATTGCGAGTTCGACGGCATGGGGGACGCGCCCGCCAAGATGCCGTACCGGCCGGGGGCCCCTCCCCACCCGGCACCGGCCGGCCCCGACAAGGGGGGCAATGGCGCAAGGCGCGCCGATACAGCCTATCCGGGTGCGCATGCCTATGCCGCGCTCGACCTCGGTACCAATAACTGCCGGCTTCTGATCGCACGCCCGCAAGGGTCGGGATTCGCGGTGATCGATGCCTTTTCGCGGATCGTACGGCTTGGCGAGGGGCTGGCCGCGAGCGGTCGGCTGAGCGACGCCGCCATCGAACGCACGATCGCGGCGCTCCGCGTCTGTTCGGACAAGCTCCGGCGGCGCAACGTCACCTTGTCGCGGTCGGTCGCAACCGAGGCGTGCCGCCGCGCGGTCAACGGTCCCGCCTTCATCGCACGCGCGCTGGCGGAAACGGGACTTCACCTCGACATCATTTCCGCGGAGGAAGAGGCGCGGCTTGCGGTCCTCGGCTGCCATTCGCTGATCGAGCCCGGCGAGGATCCGGCCCTGGTGTTCGATATCGGCGGCGGATCGACCGAACTCGTCCTCGTCGATACCGCGCGACCGACGCCGGTGGTGCTCGACTGGCATTCGGCACCCTGGGGGGTCGTCTCGCTGACCGAACAGGCCGGTGGTGGCGAGGGGCCGGAGGGCCGCGCCGCCGCCTATGCGCGGATGCGCGCACTGGTCGCGGACAGCATGGCGGGGTTCGCATCCCGACTGCCGCGCGGTGTCCACGCGCCGCGGCTGCTCGGCACGAGCGGTACGGTCACGACGCTCGGCAGCGTGCATCTGGGGCTCGACCATTATGACCGCGCGGTGGTCGACGGGCTGATCGTCCCCGCGCCTGCGATGCGGCGGATCAGCGCGGACCTGTCGCGGATGTCGATCGAGGAGCGGGCGCGGCTACCCTGTATCGGCACCGAGCGCGCGGACCTGGTGGTCGCAGGCTGCGCGATCCTGGAGACGATCATGGACCTGTGGCCCGCCGAACGCGTAGGGATCGCCGATCGCGGCATCCGTGAGGGCATCCTCCGCCGGCTGATGGGTGCCCCGCGTCCGGCCAATATACGGTGAGCCGGGGTGGCGGCGGCGGCCATGTCCGCGTGAAGACGTCGCGCGGGCGTACCGCGCAATCGACGCGCTGGCTGGAGCGGCAATTGAACGATCCCTATGTCCGCCGCGCCCGCGCGGAGGGGTATCGCAGCCGCGCGGCGTATAAACTGATCGAGCTGGACGAACGGTTCGCGCTGCTGAAGGGGGCGAAACGGATCGTCGATCTGGGGATCGCGCCCGGCGGCTGGAGCCAGGTGGTACGCAAACAGGTGCCCGCCGGCATCGTCGTCGGCATCGACCTGCTGCCGGTCGATCCGATCGACGGCGTCATCATCCTGCAGATGGATTTCATGGCGGACGAGGCCCCCGCGCGGTTGACGGAGGCCTTGGGCGGGGCGGCCGATCTCGTCCTGTCCGACATGGCGGCGAACACCGTCGGCCATCCGCAGACCGATCACCTGCGCACGATGGGGCTGGTCGAGGCGGCGGTGGATTTCGCGTGCGGCATCCTGCGCCCGGGCGGTGGCTTCGTCGCGAAAGTGCTCGCGGGGGGCGCGGACAATGATCTGGTCGCGGTCCTGAAACGCAATTTCACCGCGGTGAAGCACGCCAAACCGCCGGCGAGCCGCAAGGGGTCGTCCGAATGGTATGTGATTGCGCAAGGTTTCAAGGGCCGCGCGGAAAGCTGAACCGTCACGTCTTGGCGCGGGGCCGCGCTTGCCCCACATAGGGGCGCACCTACAGGAGTATCCCTTGGCCACGTTAGGCATGTCCCCCGCCGAAAAGACCGCCGTCGAGACGTTCCGCCGCGATGTCGTCGAGCCGTCGATGACCAGCCTCGTCGTCATCGATTTCTGGGCGGAATGGTGCGGGCCGTGCAAGGCCCTGACCCCGCTGCTAGAGAAGGTCGCGGCGGACTATGCCGACAAGGGCGTGGTGCTGGCCAAGGTCGATACCGACAAGAACCAGTTCATCGCCGCGCAATTCCAGATCAAGTCGATCCCGACCGTCTATGCGATGTTCCAAGGTCAGTTGGTCGCGGACCTGACGCCTGCGCGCACCGAATCGCAGTTGCGCACGATGCTGGACCAGCTCCTCAAGCAGCTGCCGATCCAGTCGGACGCCGCCAGCGCCGCCGCCGAACTGGAGCCGCTGATCGCGATGGGCGAGGACGTGCTGGCGTCGGGCGACGGCGAGCGCGCGGTCGGCATCTTCGACCAGTTGACGGAAATGGCCCCCGATCATCCGGGAGTCTTGTCCGGTCATATCCGTGCGCTGGTCGCCGCCGGGCGGATGGAAGACGCCGAAGCCGCGATCGCGGCGCTGCCCGCGGGCACGAAGGACGCCGCCATCGACCGCGCCCGCGCCGCGATCGAACTGGCGAAGACCGCGCAACCCGTCGAGGACTTCGCCGCGCTGAAAGCGGCGGTTGCCGCCGACCCCGACGACCATGAATTACGCTTCGCGCTCGCCGGCGCGGAAATGGCGGCGGGGGACCGCGACGCGGCGGCGGACGACCTGCTGTCCATCGTCGCCGCGGATCGTAACTGGAACGAGGGCGCGGCGCGGACGCAGTTGCTGAAGCTGTTCGAGGTCGTCGGGCTTGAGGATCCGTGGGTGTCGGCACAGCGCCGCCGGCTCTCCGCGATCCTGTTCGGGTGATGGGCGTGGCACGCGAGCGCACCACCACGCGGCTGTCGATCTTCCCGCTGCCCGGGGCGTTGCTGTTTCCCGGCATGCATTTGCCGCTGCACATCTTCGAACCCCGCTACCGCGCGATGATTTCCGACGCGGTGGCGCGCGACCGGCGGATCGGCATGGTCCAGCCGCGCCCGGTGTCCGGCAGCGAGGATGTCCCGCCGGCCTTGTTCGACCTCGGCTGCGTCGGCCGGATCGCCGAGGTCGAAGCGATGGACGACGGTCGCTACAACGTGATCCTGGAGGGGGTGTCGTTGTTCCGGATCGTCCGCGAACTCGATGTCGCGACCGCGTTCCGTCAGGTCGAGGCGGAATTGCTGCCGGTCGTGGCGGACGATACGCTGTCGCTCGGGCGGCGATCGTCGCTGGAGCTTGAATCGCGGCGCTTCGCCGATACGCAGGGCTATTCGGTCGACTGGGACGCGGTGGGGCGGCTGGACGACGAGGCACTGGTCAACGGCATCGCGCAGATCGCACCGTTCGATTCCGCCGCCAAGCAGGCGCTGCTGGAGGCGGGCGATATCGAGACGCGCGCGGAACTGATCATCCAGCTGATGCAATTCTTCGGCCGCCACGACGGCGAGGACCGGGTGACGTTGCAGTGAGGGGACTCATGGCCCCTCTTCCCATGTGCGAGAGGGAGGGAAGCGCGGAGCGCCGAAAGGGTGAGGGGGACCGGGGGCAAACGGGTCGCAACGCGACACGGAGCAGTCCCCCTCACCCCTCCGCGGCGGTGCCGCTCCCCCCCTCTCCCACAAGGGGAGAGGGGAAGTGACTATCGACCCTTGGCTGCTCGAACGCCTCGTCTGCCCGGTCACGCGAACGCCGCTGCGGTATGATGAAGCGGCGGGCGAACTGCTGTCGGACGCGGCGGGACTCGCTTACCCTATCCGCGACGGTGTACCTGTGATGCTGGCCGAAGAGGCGCGTCGGCTGGCGAAGACGACCTCAATCGCTGGGATGAAATAAAATTGATGGACCGCGGTCAAGCTAGCCGCGTGATGGCTTTGGTCGGTATGGGGTTGTTCGCCGTATCGCTAGCGTTTGATACGCTGTGCGTCGATGGCCAATGTCATCAGTGGCCCGGCTGGGGATCGTTGCTCTTCGGCTGGATCGGCTTGGTTGCCGTTCCTGACGCGGTAGCTCATCTGGCGTGGCTAGCGAACCCTGCTATCGTGGTTGCATGGATGGCGGTCTGGTTTCGAGTCCGCGTCGCTGCTGCGATACTGACTTTTCATCGCCATCACTTGCGCATTACTTCCCGTTCTGTTTCCGCGGATCGTGACGAACGAGGCGGGGACTGTCGTTCCTATCACTGGCTATGAGCTAGGATATTGGCTTTGGGTTTGCGCTATGATTGCCACTGTCGGTGCTTTCTTGTTGCTACCGGGGACGTCGCTTCACGAAGGGGTGGCGGACTTACACAACTAACCCCTGCAGCAGCTTCGGCAGATCCCCGCTTTCGCCGCGGGCCTCCGCCATGAAACGCTCCTTCAGCGGCGGGATGGCGTTGACCGCCGAGATGCCGAACCGCCGGACCGCGCTTGCCGTCCTACCGGGAATGCCGAACAGCCGCGTCAGGCTGTCGGTCGCCAGCGCGACCATGAACGTGTCGAGCCCGCGCCAATGCTGATAGCGCGCCAGCAGCGCGGCGTCGCCCAGGTCGAGCCCGATCCGCTTGCCCTCGACCAGCACCTCCGCCAGCGTCGCGACGTCGCGGAAACCCAGGTTCAGCCCCTGCCCCGCGATCGGATGGATGCCGTGCGCCGCATCGCCGACCAGCGCGAGCCGTTCGCCCACGATCCGCGCGGCATGGTGGAAGCCGAGCGGATAGCTCGCGCGGGGGGTGGCGTGGGACAGCGTGCCCAGGAACCCGCCCATCCGCTTCTCCGCCTCCGCGAGGAAGCCGCGATCGCCGAGCTTCAGCATGCCTGCCGCATCCTTCGCGTCGACCGTCCAGACGATCGCCGACCGGTGGCCGATCGCGTCGTCGGGCAATGGCAGCAGCGCGAAGGGGCCGCTGGGGTAGAAGATCTCGAACGCGGTATTGTCGTGCGGGCGTTCGTGATGGAACGCGCCGATGATCGCGGTGTGGTCGTAGCTCCACCGCGCGACGGCGATCCCGGCCGCTTCGCGCGTCGGTGAGTTGCGCCCCTCCGCCGCGATCAGCAACGGCGCGCGGACGACCGCGCCCGTATCGAGGGTCGCGGTGACCCCGGCCGCCGCACGGTCGACCGAAGTCGCGCGCGTCTGCATCCGCAGGTCCACCCCGGGCGCTGCCTGCGCCGCCTCGAACAGCGTACGCCGCAGCAGCTTGTTCTCGTACATGGTACCCAGCGCGCCATCGTCCGCGTCCGGTTCGAAATCGAGCGCACCGGGTTCCAGCCCGTCGCTGACCCGGATGCCGCAGATCGCGCAGCCCTGCCCGGCCAGTCGCGCGCCCACCCCGATCGCGTCGAGCAACCGCCCGCTCGCGCTCGCCACCGCCGACGCCCGCCCGTCGAACCCCGCCGCCAGCGTCACCGCCGGGTCCGCGGGATCGATCACGATCGACGACAGGCCGTGCGTGTCCAGCGCCACGGCCAGCGTCGCGCCGACCAGACCGCCGCCGAGGATGATGACGTCGCTATCCATGGCATGGCTCCTACGCCCGTCCGCCTTGACTGCAAAGCCCGGGAAGCCGATGATTCCCCGGGCATTTCGACATTTTACGGGGACGGGAACGATGGCGAGCCGGGCGCAGCCAGCCTTGTGGCGCGAGACGTGGCGGGCGGGTGCGGTCAGGAGCGGCGCGCTGCTGACCGCGATCGCGCTGCTGGCGGCCACCGCCATGATGGCGGCGGCGATCGCCAGCTATCATGCCGCCGATGCCGCCTTCAACACCGCGGCGGGCGGCGCGCCGGCCAATTTCCTGGGCGAACCGGGCGCATGGTTCGCCGATCTGGCGCTGACCGCCTTCGGCCCCATCGCGGCGTTGCTGCTGCCCGTTCCCGCGATCGTCGCGCTCCGGCTGTGGCGCGAACAGCCGGCGGGGCATTGGGGGCGGATGCTGCGCGGCGAGGCGATCGGCGTGGCGCTGATGGCCGCGGCGCTGGCCTTCGTATCCGATGCGTCGGTGTTGGCGTTGCCCGCCGGCTGGGGCGGGGTCGTCGGGCTGGCGGTGGCGCGCGGCGTGCATTCGGGGCTCGCTTCGCTTGGCCGTCCCATCGCCGAGATATGGGCGGCGCGCGGGGTCGGATTGGCGCTCGGCATCGGCGGCGTGATCGTCTGGGCGAGGAGCCTGGAAATCGATTTCGTCGAGCAGGGCCGTCGTCTGCGCCGCACCCGTGGCCGTGAAAGCGTCGCTGCGATCGACGATTTCGACGAACCGCTGACGCTGACCCGAAAGCCCGTCGCGCCGCGCGCGGTCGCCGAGCCCGATCCGCGTCCGGCCCCCGTGATCGCCGACCGGACGCTCGCTCCGTCCGCCGCCAAACCCAAGCTGAAACAGCAGCAGCTCGATCTCGGCCAAAGCTATGCGCTGCCCTCGGTCGACCTGCTGGCCGAGCCGCCGCCTATGCCGAAGAACACCGTCGACAAGGCGGCGCTGGACCGCAATGCGCGGCTGCTGGAAAACGTACTCGACGACTTCAAGGTCGAAGGGTCGATCACGAAAGTGTGCCCCGGCCCGGTCGTCACCATGTACGAACTGGAACCCGCACCCGGCATCAAGGCGAGCCGCGTCATCGCGCTGGCCGACGATATCGCCCGCAACATGAGCGCGATATCGGCAAGGGTCGCGGTGATCCCGGGACGTAACGTCATCGGCATCGAACTTCCCAACGCGAAGCGCGAGAGTGTCGCGCTCCGCGAACTGGTCGCCAGCGACAGCTTCGAAGACATGGCGGCGAGCTTGCCGATCATCCTCGGCAAGAACATCGCAGGCGATCCGGTCATCACCGATCTCGCGCCGATGCCCCATTTGCTCGTCGCGGGCACCACCGGGTCGGGCAAGTCGGTGGGGCTCAACTGCATGATCCTGTCGCTGCTGTACCGGCTGCGGCCCGACCAGTGCCGGATGATCATGATCGACCCCAAGATGCTCGAACTGAGCATGTACGAGGATATCCCGCACCTTTACGCGCCCGTCGTCACCGATCCGGCCAAGGCCGTCCGCGCGCTCAAATGGACCGTCGAGCAGATGGAGGATCGTTACCGGCAGATGTCCTCGCTCGGTGTCCGCTCGCTCGCGAGCTTCAACGAAAAGGTCCTCGCCGCGCGCGCAAAGGGCACCCCGCTCGGCCGTCGCGTCCAGACGGGCTATGATGCGGACACCGGCCGCCCCGTCTACGAGGAGGAACAGCTCGACTATCAGCCGCTACCCAAGATCGTCGTGATCGTCGACGAGCTTGCGGACCTCATGATGACCGCGGGCAAGGAGGTCGAATTCCTCATCCAGCGACTGGCGCAGAAGGCACGCGCGGCGGGCATCCATCTCATCATGGCGACGCAGCGCCCCTCGGTCGACGTCATCACCGGCGTCATCAAGGCCAACCTGCCGACGCGGATCAGCTTTCACGTCACGTCGAAGATCGATTCGCGCACCATCCTGGGCGAACAGGGCGCAGAACAGCTGCTGGGCAAGGGCGACATGCTCTACATGCCCGGCGGCAAGGGCATCGTCCGCGTCCATGGCCCCTTCGTCAGCGACGACGAGGTGCGCCTCGTCGCAGACCATTGGCGCGCGCAAGGGCAGCCCGACTATATCTCGTCGGTCACCGAGGAACCCGAGGACGGCTTCACGCTGGAAGGATCGCCGACCGGCGAGGATACGGCGGAGGACCAGCAATATCGAAACGCGATCCAGCTGGTGTGCGAATCGCAAAAGGCGTCGACCAGCTGGCTCCAGCGGCAATTGCGCATCGGCTACAATTCCGCCGCCCGCCTGATCGAGCGGATGGAAAAGGACGGCATCGTCGGGCGGCCGGACCATGTCGGCCGCCGCGAGGTGCTGCGCGATGCGGAGGGGCATGCGATCTGATCAGGCGCGGAATGTGAATTCGAATTGCCCGTTTTCGAAGATCAGCTTTCCTTGACGCAAAATATCCATTCCCAAAAGTACGTCGAAATTGCTGTTTTTGACGAAGTCCGCGCCGGTGATCGCATCCGGGAAATAGTGCGGACTTCGTGCCGCGCCGAGCGTTCCGTCACCTTCGTCAAGAAACCCCACCGAAAACCCATAGGCTCGCCGTCTTTCGAGCCCACTAGGTGTCGCCACCAGCATCCGCGAATGCGAGTGCGCTTCCAATCCCAGCGCTTCGATTACGGTTCGAGTAATGCAGGTCTTGGTCGATCCGGTGTCGATCAGAGCGATGAATTCATGCGAAACGGGGAATGGCCGTCCACCGAGCGGTGAAAACCAGAATCTGAACGAGCGGCTGCCCGTTTTCAAGCGATCCGCGTATCGACGGCATGGCTGAAGAAACCCAGATCGGCGGGACGATCCGTCACTTCTTGAACAGAAAAAAGTTGATCGGCGAAGCGCGACGACCCCGCCTCGAAGGCTGAACGAAGATCGACAAAACATTCCTCCAAGACCTGGTGCCTAAGCAACGCAAACTGACCGATATGTTTTTGGAGCAATTGCGGCAGGATGGCATGGAATGCATCAAAATTCCCGTCTACTTCGTCGTCCAGCGCGCTTTGCATCACCTGCCTCCTGTTCGCGAAGGTACACGCATCGTGCGCGGTACAAACGGTTATCACGATCAACCGTGGCAAGAATGAGTCGAGGCGGGAGGCACCCGCGATTCATGCCGCATTCAACGGCCCCTGCGCAAACGCTCGCGCCACAGGAGAGAGACATGTTCCGCAACCCGTTCCCCGCAGTGGCGTCGATCGCGATCGTCATGACTGCCCCCGTCGCCGCGCAACAGCCCGCCGACGATCTGGCGCTCGTGCAGCGGCATTTGCAGGCGATGACCACGCTGACCGCGGATTTCGCACAGACCGATCGCGACGGGCGCGTGCTGAAGGGCACTTTGACGCTCAAGCAGCCGGGGCGGATCCGCTTCCAATATCAGAAGGGCGTACCGCTGCTGATCGTGGCGGAAGGCGGCGCGCTGACCTTCATCGATTATTCGGTGAAGCAGGTGCAACGCTGGCCGATCAAGAATTCGCCGCTGGGCGTGCTGCTCGACCCGAGCCGCGACATCGGCCGCTATGCACGCGTCGTTCCGACCGCCGATCCGCGGGTGGTCAGCGTCGAGGCGAACGACCCGAAGCATCCCGAATATGGCCGGATCACGCTGGTGTTCGCGCATGACGGGTCCGCCCCCGCGGGATTGCTGCTGCAGGGTTGGGTCGCGCTCGACAGCCAGAACAACCGGACGACGATCCGCCTGTCGAAACAGCTCTATGGCGGGCCGGTCAGCGACAATGCGTTCCGCTGGAACGACCCGCGACCGGTGACGGGGCGCAACTGAACCGGTTTGCCCGTATCCATTCATGCGCGCGACAGGTTGACGCGGCTAGAGCCCGTCTTGCGGATGCGGGTCGGTTCCAGGTTTTCCCCCCTGTTGCCTGGTCGGCACGTTTCCCGCCTGCGTGACGAACGCTAGGTCGGCCCTCGCTCCATGCCCCCGGAGCGGGGGCCTTTCTGCGAAGGGCGCATGCCGGAGGCGCAAGACTCGCCCGAGCACGGCCAGCGGAGCAAAGCTTCGGCTGACGACGCGGCTTCGCCACGGCGTGCCCCCCGGCACCAGGGGTGACGTCCCCCCGGAAACCCCCTATCTGCGCACCGGTGAAGATCGTCTCCTGGAACATCAACTCCGTCCGCTTCCGGATCGCCATCGTCGAGCAGTTCCTGCGCGAGGTCGAACCCGACATCCTGTGCCTGCAGGAGACCAAGGTCATCGACGGCGACTTCCCGGCGGACGCGTTCCGCGCGATCGGTTACCGGCATATCATGCTCCACGGTCAGCGGATGCATCACGGCGTAGCGATCGTATCGCGTGTGCCGATAGCGGCGGACGACCGGCTCGACTGGCAGGCGAACCGCGAGGCGCGGCATATCGGCGTGCGGCTGGCGAACGGCGTGCGGCTGGAGAATGTCTACGTCCCCGCCGGCGGCGACATTCCCGACCGCGAGGCGAACCCCAAATTCGGCCAGAAGCTCGATTTCATCGAGCGGATGACGCGCTGGTCCGAAACGCTCGACGCCCCGACGATCCTGACCGGCGATTTCAACGTCGCGCCGCTTGAATCGGATGTCTGGAGCCACAAGCAGCTCCTGGATGTCGTCAGCCACACCCCCGTCGAGGTCGCCGCGCTGGACGCGCTGAAGGCATCGAACGACTGGACCGACCTGGGCCGGCATTTCTACCCGGCCCCCGCCCGCCTCCATACCTGGTGGAGCTACCGCGCGAAGGATTGGGCGGTATCCGATCGCGGGCGACGGCTCGATCATATGTGGGCCACGGGTGATGCCGCCAGGGCGGCGACCGCGCACCGGGTGTTCGAGGATTGTCGCAGCTGGCTGAAACCCTCCGACCATGTCCCGATCATGACCGAGTTCGCGTTTTGACCGATCCGCGCAGCGCGGCGCGCGGGGTGGACGCGCTTCGACGCGGATGGCCGATCGCGATCGACGGGATGGCGCTGCTGGCGATCGAGACCGCGGATGCCGGCCGGCTCGCCGCGTTCGATCCGGCGGGGCAGGCACCGATCCTGATCTCGACGGGGCGCGCGGCGACGCTGACGCTGGCGAACCAGATCGCCGCTGCGGCCCCCGACGCGCCGGTGCTGATCGACCGTGCGCCCTGGATCGATTTCGCAGCCGCGACCGCGCTCGCCGATCCGCAATTCGATCTCGCCTATCCGATGAAGGGACCGTTCCGCACGCTGCCGCTGACCGATCGCGCGGCGGCGACGGCGGCGCTGCGGATCGCACGGATCGCCGGCCTGCTGCCGGCGTTCTTCGTCGGCGGTGTCGATCCGGCAGTGACGCTCGGCGTTGCGGACATCGATACGCACGAGTATGCCGAGCGCCTGACGATCGCGGCGCGTGCGCATTTGCCCGTCGGCGGTGCGGAGGATTCGGAGATCGTTGCGTTCCGCTCTCCCGAAAGCGCGGACGAACATGTCGCGCTGCTGATCGGGCAGCCCGATGGCCGCCCCCCGCTCGTACGCCTCCACAGCGAATGCCTGACCGGCGACGTGCTCGGCAGTCTGAAATGCGATTGCGGACCGCAACTGCACGCCGCGATCGCCGCGATCCGGGCGAGCGGATGGGGCATCCTGCTGTACCTGCGCCAGGAAGGACGCGGGATCGGGCTGGTCAACAAGCTGCGCGCCTATGCGTTGCAGGATCAGGGATACGATACGGTGGATGCGAATACCCGGCTGGGCTTCGCGGTCGATTCGCGCGATTTCGGCGTGGCGGCGCGGATGCTGGCGCTGCTGGGGCAGGACCGGGTGCGGCTGCTGACCAACAACCCCGCCAAGGTCGCGGCGCTGGCCGCCGCGGGGATCGACGTCGTCGAACGCATCGCGCACAGTCTGCCGCCCAACCCGCACAACGAACGCTATCTGGCGACGAAGCGGGACCGGACCGGGCATCAGCTGTGAGCGCCAAGTGCGACGGCGCGCATATGGTCCTTCTCGCGGCCGAATCGGTGCAGGATTTCGACGAGTTCGATGCGCGAAGGTACGTAGATCGTGCCGATCCGCATACGCGTAACCGGGCGGATGGGAAGCCATGATCCCCCAATCGCTAGCGCCAGATCGCCCATCACCTCGACGGAAAGGGGCCACCCGACCAGCGAGAGAAAGACCGTCGATTGGAACCGATCGCTCGGGCGGGCGATGGGTTCGATGCCAAGGCGTGCACCAATGCGGCGCGCGGCGGCGGCGCTGGTCAGCACGTCGATGTCGGCGATTTCGGTATCGGCACCATGCAGAGCGACCGCGGCGCTGCCGATGATCCACCAGTCGTCGGGTTCGTCCGCCATCGCGGCGGCGACCGCGTCCAGCGTCGCCTGCACCGCCGCCTCGATCATCCCAGCAGCCGCGCGACCTCGACGAAGTCGTCCGCCACCGCGTCTACGCCGATCGCCTTCAGCCGCTCGTCATGCCCGTCGCCGCAATGCTGCCCCGCGGTCAGGCCGATCACATAGCCCCCCGATGCGACCGCGCCGGTCGCGCCGACGGGCGAATCCTCGATAATCGCGCAGTCCTCGATCGCGACGCCCAGCGCGGCGGCACCGTACAGATAGAGGTCGGGCGCGGGCTTGCCGTTCGCGACATGCTCGCGGCCCGAATAGATATGGTCGCCGAACGCGTCGGCCAGGCCGATATGGTCGAGGTGGCAGCGTATCCACTCGGTCGAACTGGACGATACGACCGCGCGCGGCAGGTCGGCGGGGAGCGCGCGGACGAACGCCACCGCGCCGGTCACCGCCGCGATGCCCTCGGCCATCACTCGCGCATTCTCCGTGCCGCGCGCGACGTGGAATTCGGGCGGGACCGGCCGGCCGATCCAGCGTTCGATCGCCGCCAGGAAATCGCCGCCCGCCAGTCCCATGAACCGCGCCATCGATTCCTCGGTCGTCGTCGGGTATCCGGCGGCGGTCAGCCATTCGGCGATCTGGCGATTGCCGGCATATTCGCTGTCGACCAGCACGCCGTCGAAATCGAATAGGATCGCCGCGAACCTGCAGCCAACCGGTCTGGGGGATCGGTTGCTTCGCGGCGATCCCCCGGACCGCACCCGCATCATCCGCGTGCTCCGAACAGGGCGCTGCCGACCCGGACATATGTCGCGCCGAGCATCGCCGCGGTCTCGAAATCGTCGGACATCCCCATCGACAGACCGGTCAGCCCCTCGTCGCGCGCCAGCGTCGCCAGCAGCGCGAAATAGGGCGCAGCCTCGGTATCCGCGGGCGGGATGCACATCAGGCCGACGACCGGCAGGTCCGCGACCCGCGCCTGCGCCAGCAGATGCGGCAGATCGGCGATCGCACAGCCCCCTTTCTGCGCCTCCTCGCCGATATTGACCTGGACGAAGCAATCCGGCCGCCGCCCGGCCTTGTCCATCGCGCGCGCCAGCGCGGCGACGAGCGAGAGGCGATCGACCGAATGGATGACATCGAAGAGCGCGACCGCCTCGTCGGCCTTGTTCGACTGGAGCTGGCCGATCAGATGGAGGACCGCCTCGAGATGGTCCTCGCGCAACGCCGGCCATTTGTCCGCCGCCTCCTGCACGCGGTTCTCGCCGAAATCGCGCTGGCCGATCGCCAGCAGCGGAGCGATCGCCGTCGCCGGGTGAGTCTTCGACACCGCGATCAGCGTCGGGGGCGGTCGGTCGGCCAGCGCCGCGGCGCGGGCGATCCGCGCCAGCACATCGCCGCGGCGTTGGGTGATGTCTGCATCCATCGGCGCGCTATAGGGGGGCGAATGCCGCCCCGGAACCCTCTTGTCTGGCTGATGACCGACGAACGCACGGGCGACGCGCTGTGGCCGGCGCTGCGCCGGTTGCCGCCCGGATCCGGCGTCGTCTTTCGCCATTATGCCACCCCGCCGGCCGACCGTCGGGCGCTGTTCGCGCGCGTACGGCGGATCGCCACGGCGCGGCGGCTGATGCTGGTCGTCGCGGGAACGCAGCGGCTGGGTCCTGACGCGACTCACGGCCGCGGCCCGGCGGGCGCGCACCCGACGACCTGGCCAGCGCATTCCCGGCGCGAGGCGATCGCCGGCGTCGTGCGGGGGGCGACAACGCTCTTCGTCTCGCCGGTCTTCGCCACGCGCTCGCATCCCGGCATCCGACCGGCCGGCGTCATGCGCGCGGCGCAGATCGGCGGGGGGCTGAGCATCCGTATCGTGGCGCTGGGTGGAATGGACCCGCGCCGGTTCCGGCGGATCAGGCGGCAAGGGTTCGACGGCTGGGCGGCGATCGACGCGCTTCACCCGAGGGTGCGGGATCAGAAGTGGAAGGCGGTACCCAGATAGACGGCCTGGCTGTCATGCGTCGCATCCAGCGTCGACGGTGCCAACCGATCGCGATCCGCACGGTAGCGGACACCCGCGGTCACGTTCAGATTGTGCGTCAGCGCGTAGGAACTGCTGACATCGACCGAATAGCTCGGCATCTCGGACGCCAGCTGCGGTCCGGACACCAGCGGATGTTCTGTAAAAGCCTTCAGCCGACCGCTCAGGCGACGACCGGCATAGGTGACCGCGACGTCCGCGGTATCGCGGCTGCCGGGTGCGCCGGCGAGATCGACATGACCCATGTCGCCCGAGATCGCGAGCCGCTTCCACCCGATCGCCGCGCCCAGATTATACGCGATCGGTGCGAGGCCGATACTCGTCGCCGGTGCCGCCGCGGCGAGCCGTGTCGTATCCGCCAGCGATACCTGGTTCGACCGCGCCCGCACCGCGATCGTCACGCCGCGATTGCCGCGGCGCGACTCTGCCGGGGTGAAGTGGAAATCGGTCGGATCGATCCCGCCGCGCGCGAACAGCGCCGCCAGCCGGGGGTCGGCCGCGGCCGGCGTGAAACCCCCGAGCGCACGCGCCGCCGTCTGCGTCCGCTTCGCGGGGTGCGGCAGTTGCTCATAAGCACCGAAGGCGGGCGCGACGATCGTCCCGGCGGCGGCGAGCGCCCCCGCAACGATCCCGACGATGACGCCCCTCGCGTTCACGATTGCTTCCTCAGGTCCCTGCGCCGGCGTTGGTGCTGGTTCGGCCTTAACGCGGCTATACCGATTTAGACGAGCGTCGCCACCTTCGTGGGTGCGATTGTCCGCGGGTGTTGCAAACCGCCCACAGCGGCCTTGCCCAGGCGCGACTTGCGAGCGGGGCGCAGCGCCTGCTACAGGCCATACACGCTCTCTTTCGTGTCAGGATATCGCCTCATGTACCGCCCGTTGCGCACCGCGTCCCTGGCCCCGCTCGCGTTGCTGTCGATCAGCGCCCTCGCGCTGACCGGGTGCATGCATCACCGGGCGCATCGTCCCAAGGTCGAGGCGATGGCACCGTCCAAGATCACGACGATCGGCGTCAACAGCTATCTGTGGCGCGCGACGCTGGAGACGCTGAGCTTCATGCCGCTGCTGCAGACCGACTCGAACGGCGGCGTCATCGTGACCGACTGGTACGTCAATCCGCAGACGCCGGGCGAGCGGATCAAGGTGACGGTGTCGATCCTCGATCAGGACTTGCGCGCCGACGCGCTGTCGGTCGCCGCGATCCGCCAGGTCCGCACCGGCGGCGACTGGGTCGCAGCACCGGTACGCGCCGCGACCGTGCAGAAGCTGGAGGACCTGATCCTGACCAAGGCCCGCGACATGCGCCGCGCCTCCGTGGCCGGCTGAGGGTTCGATCATGGCGTCGCGGTTCAACGCGCTGAAGGCGGACGCGACGTGGCAGAAAGTCTGGGACGAGCGCCAGACCTTCAAGGCCGACGACGCCTCGGCCAAGCCGCGAGCTTATGTGCTGGAGATGTTTCCGTATCCTTCGGGACGGATCCATGTCGGGCACGGGCGCAACTACGTGATGGGCGATGTGCTCGCCCGTTTCTGGCGGATGAAGGGGCGCGAAGTCCTGCACCCGATGGGGTGGGATGCGTTCGGTATGCCGGCGGAGAACGCCGCGATGGAACGCGGCATCAATCCCGGGACGTGGACCCGCGCGAATATCGCGACGATGAAGGCGCAACTCCGTCGGTTCGGGTTGGCGATCGACTGGAGCCGCGAACTCGCCACCTGCGAGCCGGATTACTATGGTCACGAACAGGCGCTGTTTCTCGACCTGTTCCGCGCCGGCCTCGTCTATCGCAAGGAATCGGCGGTCAACTGGGACCCGGTGGACATGACCGTGCTGGCCAACGAGCAGGTCATCGACGGTCGCGGCTGGCGATCGGGCGCGCTGGTCGAGCGGCGCAAGCTGAGCCAGTGGTTCCTGAAGATCACCGATTTCGCGGACGAACTGCTGGAGGGACTCGGCGCGCTCGAGCATTGGCCCGACAAGGTCAAGCTGATGCAGGAGAACTGGATCGGGCGCAGCCGGGGGTTGCAGTTCCGCTTCGACCTGTCGGACGGTGGATCGGTCGAGGTCTTCACAACCCGCCCCGATACGATCTTCGGCGCGAGCTTCGTCGCGGTGGCGGCGGATCATCCGATCGCGCAGGCGCTTGCCGCGACCGACCCCGATGCCGCCGCGTTCGTCGAACGCTGCAAACAGGGCGGCACGACCGCGGCGGAGATGGAAACGCAGGAGAAGCTCGGCTTCGACACCGGGCTCAAGGCGCGGCATCCGCTCGACCCGGACTGGGATCTGCCGGTCTACATCGCGAACTTCGTCCTGATGGAATATGGCACCGGGGCGGTGTTCGGCGTGCCCGCGCACGACCAGCGCGACCTGGATTTCGCGCGCAAATACGGCCTGCCGGTCAAGCGCGTGGTGTCCGAAGGCGATGACGAGGCCCCAATATTCGTCGGCGATGTCGCCTATACCGGCCCCGGCAGTCTCGTGAATTCGCATTTCCTGGACGGCATGGATATCGAGGACGCGAAGCGGACCGTCATCGAACGCGCCGAGGGCGAAGGCTGGGGCACGGGCTCCACCATCTATCGCCTGCGCGACTGGGGGGTGTCGCGCCAGCGTTACTGGGGCACGCCGATCCCGATGATCCACTGCGAAGCGTGCGGCGTGGTGCCGGTTCCGGGGGACCAATTGCCGGTGATCCTGCCCGAGGACGTGTCGTTCGCGATCCCCGGCAACCCGCTCGACCGGCATCCGACATGGAAGCACGTCGCCTGCCCGTCTTGCAGCGCGGACGCGGTGCGCGAGACCGATACGCTCGACACCTTCGTCGATTCGAGCTGGTATTTCATCCGCTTCGCCAGCCAGCCCGATGCCAAGCCGTTCGACCGGGCGGGCGCGGAGAAATGGCTGCCGGTCGACCAGTATATCGGCGGGGTGGAGCATGCGATCCTGCATCTGCTCTACGCGCGCTTCTGGACGCGCGCGCTTCGCCACATCGGCATGCTCGACATCGCCGAGCCCTTCGCCGGGCTGTTCACGCAAGGCATGGTGACGCACGAGACGTACAAATCCGCCCATGGCCGATGGCTGTCGCCCGACGAGGTCGAGAACGGCACCGAACGCGCGACGGGTCGGGCGGTCACGACCGGTCGCATCGAGAAGATGTCGAAATCCAAGAAGAACACGATCGATCCCGAACCGATCGTCGACCGGTACGGCGCGGACGCGGTGCGGTGGTTCATGCTGTCCGACAGTCCGCCCGAGCGCGATCTGGAATGGAGCGAGAACGGGATCGAGGGCGCATGGCGCTTCGTCCAGCGGCTATGGCGGCTGACGCAAACGGACGAAAGCGCACAGGGCGAAGACCTGCCGTTGCGCAAGCTCGCCCACCGCACGACCGCGGGTGTCGCGGACGCGATCGAGGGGCTGCAGTTCAACAAGGCGGTGGCGTTACTCTACACGTTGGCCAACGCCATCGAGAAGGCCGCGCCGTCGCGCGACCGGCAGGATGCGGCACGAACGATGCTGCTGCTCGCCAGCCCGATGGTGCCGCATCTGGCGGAGGAAGCCTGGGCGGAAGCGAAGAACGACGGCCTGATCGCCGATGCCGCCTGGCCTGCGGTCGATCCCGCGCTGCTGGTCGACGACGAAGTGACGATCGCGCTTCAGGTCAACGGCAAGCTGCGCGATACGCTGGTGCTGCCCAAGGGCATGCCGCGAGAGGCGATCGAGGCGGCCGCGCGTGCCAACGCCGCGGTCCAGCGCGTGCTGGCGGGGGCCGAGCCGAAAAAGGTGATCGTCGTTCCCGACCGCCTCGTGAACCTCGTCGCATGAAGCGGCTTGCCCTTCTAATTGCGCTCGCGCTGCCGCTGGCGGGGTGTGGATTGCACCCGCTCTATTCGGGCGGATCGTCGGGTGCGGTCGCGCAGGCGCTGGACCGGGTCGAGGTGTCGCCGATCCAGGGCAAGTCGGGCTGGCTGGTCGCCAATGCGCTGAAGGACCGGCTGTCCACCGAAGGCGCGGCACCGCTCTACCGGCTCGACGTGCGGCTCGACGATCAGATCGCGGGGCTCGGCGTCCAGCTCGACAACAGCGTGACGCGCGAGCGGCGGACATTGCGCGCGCGCTACCAACTGGTCGACCTGGCGAGCGGGACGACACTGCTCGACGCGACGTCGAGCTACGATGCCGGCATCGACGTCGTCAGTTCCGAATATGCGACGATCGCAGCGGAGAACACCGCGCTGGAACGGCTGTCGGAGATCGTCGCGGACCGCGTCGTGGCGCGGATCGCGCTCTACGCGCATCGCCGGATCGCCGCGCCGCCGGCCAAGTGAGCGCCGTCCTTTGAAGGCTAGCGCGAACCAGCTTCGCACCGCGCTCGACAAGCCCGGTGGCGTGATCCGCCTGTTCCTGCTCCACGGCCCCGACGAAGCGGTCGCAGACGAACTGGCGCGCCGGCTGCAGACCGCGATGGGCGCGGATGCGGAGCGGATCGACCTCGATCCGGCGACGCTGAAAAGCGATCCGGCGCGGCTGGCGGACGAGGCGGCATCGCTTTCGCTGTTCGGCGGCGCGCGGCATATCCGTATCGCCCCGGCCGGGGAAGAATCGCTGGAGGCGTTCCGGATGCTGCTGACGGCGACTCATGCGGGCAACCCGGTCGTCGCGATCGCGCCCGGCGTTCGCTCCACCGCCGGAATCGTGAAGCTCGCAATCGACTCGCCGAAAGCGATGGCGTTCGCCTGCTACGCCCCGACCGCCGCGGATGCCGAACAGATCGCGGTCCGCCTGGCGCACGACCATGGTCTGAGAACCAGCGGCGGCATAGGCCGGCGGATCGCGGAGGCCGCGGGCGGCGACCGCGCGATCATGGCGCGCGAGATCGAGAAGATGGCGCTCTATCTCGACGCCGCGCCCGACCGGCCGCAGGATCTGGACGATACGGCGATCGACGCGATCGGCGCGGACCTGGGCGATGCGGAAATGCAACGCGCGGTCGACGCGGTGATCGAGGGACGGCCCGCCGATCTGGGCCGCGAACTCGCGCGGCTGGCGGAGGCGCGGACCTCGCCTATCCCCTGGCTGCGCGCGATCGCACGGCGGCTGATCGCGCTGGCCGAGATGCGCGCGGAGATCGATCGCGGCGAGGGCGTGGACACCGTGATGAAACGCCACCGCGTGTTCTTCAGGGAAGAGGCCGCGACGGCGCGCGCGCTTCGCCGCTGGACCCCGGTCGCGCTGGCCCGCGGTCTCGCCCGCGTTCGTGCCGCGGAGCGATCGGTAATGGCACCGGGCAATGCCGGCGACGTGCTGGCCGAGGTCGCGGTCACCGATCTGGCGCGGGCGACGGCGCGGCGGGGGTGATTGCGTTCTTTCGGGCAGACATCCCCTCCCCGGCGAAGGCCGGGGCCCACCTGCCGCGGATCCGGTGATGGCGGGTATCGCGCCGTCGCAATAAGCTAGCATTTGGGCCCCGGCCTTTGCCGGGGAGGGGGAATTGCACCTACATAACTAGCGCAGGCGATTGGATTGCGGGGCGCAGGGTCCTTTCTTCGATCATCGTCATGCCGGGCTCGTCCCGGCATGACGAAGGATCAAATGCGCGCAGTGGACCTGCCGCCGGGTGCCCCCTAGAGATCGTGTCATGAACCCCGTCCGCATCGCTCCCTCCGTCCTCTCCGCCGATTTCGCGACGCTGGGCGAGGAAGTGCGCGCGATCGACGCGGCCGGGGCGGACTGGATCCATATCGACGTGATGGACGGGCATTTCGTCCCCAATATCAGCATGGGGCCGGCGATCGTGAAGGCGATCCGCCCGCATACGAAGAAGCCGTTCGACGTGCACCTGATGATCGCACCGGTCGACGCCTATCTCGACGCCTTTGCCGAGGCGGGTGCCGACACGCTGACCGTGCATGTCGAGGCCGGGCCGCACATCCACCGATCGCTCCAGCATGTGAAGTCGCTCGGCAAGCGCGCGGGTGTCGTGCTGTGCCCGGGGACGCCGGCCAAGGCACTGGACTACCTGCTCGATCTCGCAGATCTGGTGCTCGTGATGAGCGTCAATCCCGGGTTCGGCGGACAGAGCTTCATCGAAAACCAGTTGAAGAAGATCGAGGCGATCCGGCGGATGATCGATCAGACCGGGCGGGCGATCGACCTGGAAGTGGACGGCGGTGTCGACGCGCACTGGGCGGCGCGCTGTATCGCAGCGGGCGCGGATGCGCTGGTGGCGGGTACGTCGGTGTTTCGCGGCGGCCCCGCCGGATACGCCGCCAATATCGCGGCGCTCCGGGGCGGATGACGGACGGCGTGTCCGACGCCCCGACCGACGGCGTGGAGGAAGGCAAGCGGCTGATCCGGCTGGGCGGGGACAAGGGCCTGTCGCTGGCAGAGCGCCTGTCCGAACGCTTCCACCGGCTGACCTGGCGGACGCCCATTCACAGCATGCGGCTGAAGGGCCGCTATCCCTTGAAGCTGATCGCGGTACCCGACGATCCGATCGTCGGCGACGTCGGGCGGGGGCGTGCACTGCTGGAGGGCGTGCTGTCATTTCGCGGCGAACGGCACGCGATCGAGACGATCGACCTCGCCAAGCCGCAATTCGGACGGGCGTTTGCGGACCATCTCCACGGCTTCGCCTGGCTGCGCGACCTGTCGACGGTGGCGACGCGTGCACAAGGCGCGCCGGTCGCGGAATATCTGATGGCGCGCTGGCTGGAGGCGCATGCCGATACGGTCCAGGGTGTCGCGTGGCGTGCCGATCACTGGGGCCGGCGCCTCCTGTTCTGGACCAGCCACGCGCCGCTGATCCTGTCGTCGACCGACCTCGTCTATCGATCGAAGGTCTTGAACGCGCTGGCCCGCGGCGCGCGGCACCTCGATCGCGGCGCGGACAAGGCCCCCGCGGGCGTCCCGCGCGTCGCCGCCTGGTCGGGGATCGTCGCGGCGGGGCTACTGATCCCGGGCGGCGATCCGCGGCGCGCATTCGGCGAGGCGGGG
>NZ_CAHJWJ010000011.1 GCF_903642285.1 Sphingomonas bacterium | reverse complement strand
GCCGCCTCGACCTCGGTGCGGGCATCCTCGATCGCGCGGATCAGCCCGGCCGCGGTCTGCGCCGCCTCGCGCATCGCAACCGCGGATTGCTCGGCCGCGGCCGCGACCTCGCTCGCCTTGCCGAGCACACCGCGGGCGGAGGCCGAACTGCGCACCGTCTGCGCGCGCAGGGCATGGCCTTCCTCGGTGGCATCCTCGACCAAAGCGGCGATCCCGGTCCGGAACTCGCTCGCCAGCCGGTCCCGCGCGCCGCGGGCGGAAAGCTCGCCGTGACGCTGGTAGATGGCGACCGTGATCTCACCCTCGAGCGCGGACAAGCGCATCAGCGTGTCGATCAGCATCGGCAGTCGCGGGTCGGCTCGTTCCAGCCGCCGCATCAGCACGTCGAGCGCGGCACGGTCGCCGGCGCTGATCATCGACAGCAGCGCCAGCGGCGAGACGTCCGCCTGATAGGCGGCATCGACCGATCGTTCGATCGCTTCGATCCAGGCACGGCCGGCGGTATCGAGGAAGCGGTTGCGCAGGAACACGCAGCCCAGTTCGATCATGCGGGCGGTATCCTGGGGTGCCCTGACGCGCCCGTCTGCGAAATAGCGCAACCGCTGCGCCCAATAGGCTTCGGCGACCGCGGTGATTTCGGGGGCGATGACGTCCCACGCTACGCGCGTCGTGCCGACCAGCGATCCGTCGAAATCGAATGCCTTGAGCCGGCTGGGAAGATCGATCGTGGCGGCGATCGATCCCGGGATGGACGGGTCGGTGGTTGGCAAAGGGACGGCTCCATCGCGCTCGATCGTTGATCCCCTGTCGCTAGGCCCGAATGATTAACGGGGGGTTAGGAAACGCGGTCCGTGACGCGTCGATCCTCGCCTCGGTCGCGGGTGGGCGTCCATTCGACCGGGGCCATTGCGGTGATACGCTTTGGAGCCTAAGTGTCGGGCAGTATCCAGGAGACTTGCCATGGGCAGCTTTAGCCCGATTCATCTGCTCGTTCTTGCGGTCGTCGCGATCCTCCTGCTCGGCGGGGGTCGCTTTTCGAATTTGATGGGCGACGTCGCCAAGGGCGTGAAGAATTTCAAGAAGGGCATGGCGGAACATGACGAGGATCCGGCGAAGCCGGCACCGCGGATCGACGCACAGAAATCCGCCGATCCGGCGTTCGACCGCGATGGCAACCGCGTTCGCGACGATCGCTGAACGGACCTGATCCGCTGATCCTCACCATCATCCCGTTCTCCGTCCGCTGAGGGACGCACCGTGTTCGATATCGCGCCCTCCGAGTTCCTGCTCGTGGCGTTCGTCGCGCTGATCGTGATCGGCCCGAAGGACTTGCCGAAGGCGATGCGGATCGTCGGCTATTGGGTGGGCAAGGCGCGGGGAGTCGCGCGGCAATTCCGATCGGGCTTCGACGAGATGGTGCGTGAGGCGGAACTGGAAGAAATGGAAAAGCGCTGGGCGACGGAAAACGAGCGGATCATGCGCGAACACCCGCAGCCGGCGATCGACCAGCCCGCGATCGAACATTCCGATGACGCCACGCCGGTCGCATACGACGGCGCGGAGATGAAGGCGCTACCCTCGGCCGACGGCGGCCCCGCGGATGACGGTCCCGCCGATGGCGTCGGCGTGCCGGTTCACGTCGAGCGGCCCGTCGTCGCGCCGGCCCCTGTCGCCGATGATGCCCGGTCACCGAAGGACGGCGCACCGTCGTGAGCGAGATCGACGACAGTCGTGCGCCGTTGCTCGATCATCTGATCGAACTGCGCCGCCGTCTCCTATACTGTATCGCCGCGCTGGTGCTCTGCTTCGCGGTCGCGATGTATTTCGTCGAACCGGTGTTCGCCTTCCTATTGGCACCCCTACGCGCGGCGGGTCAGAAGGAGGTCATCTTCACGACCGTGTATGGCGGCTTCTTCACCGAGGTGAAGCTCGCTTTCTTCGCATCGATGATGCTCAGTTTTCCGGTGATCGCCAACCAACTCTGGCGGTTCGTTGCCCCCGGTCTCTATAAAAAGGAAAAGCGCGCGGTGCTGCCTTTCCTCGCCGCGACCCCCGTGCTGTTCCTGGGTGGGGCTGCGCTAGCGTATTTCGTCGCGGTACCGATCGCATTGCACTTCTTTTTGGGGTATTCCGGCAATATCGGAGGCGTGAGGCGACAGGCGTTGCCCGATGTCGCCGAATATCTTTCGTTCATCATGCATTTGCTGTTCGGCTTCGGGCTCGCTTTCCTGTTGCCCATCCTGCTGATGCTGCTGGAGCGCGCCGGGATTGTCACCCGCAAGCAACTGGTCGGGGCGCGTCGATATGCGATCGTGGCCGCCTTCGCGGTATCTGCCGTTCTCACGCCACCCGACGTCGGTTCGCAACTCCTGCTCGCGATCCCCCTCGTGCTTTTGTACGAGGCTGCACTGGTCGGCATCTGGATAACCGAACGTCGGCGGGCACGTGAGCCGGTGGCCGCAACCGAAGACTGATCGATCGGTTCGCACGGCGATCAATGCAAGTGCTGTACGTCTGCGGAAAAGAATAAGACCCGAAAGCATCACCGGGGGGGGAGGGTGGACGCTTCCGGGCCTATTCGTGGATAGCGAGAGCGGGGGGGCATAAGGTCGCTATCCGAATATAGAAACGGCGATCGGCGAGGTTGGTTCCGCGGTGGGTCGCGTTTTTTCCCTGCCCGTTTTAATCACGTCCCTGGACCGCGAACGCAATCTCGTACGCGCCCACCAGCGGATCATGGTGCAAGGGCGCGCGGAGCTGCCGGGACAGACCCTCCATGACACGGCCATAGCGGGACTTTACGAGTTCGCGCAGCAGGTCGCCGTCGACCAGCGCACGCGAAACGACGCGAAGCACCGCCTTCGTGGCGTCGGCGTCGCTGGCCGTGACCGCAACGCGGATCTGCGCGGACGGATCGCAGCTCGTCGCAAGCTCAATCGATTCGGTAATCAGGAAAGCGAGCGCCACCGCGACATCCTGGGTGACCAGGTAGGGTTCGACATCCAGCGTAATCCGCATACCCATGCTGATATCCGCAGCCGTTGCGCGGATATTGGCGGCCAGTTCCCCTATGACCCCGCGCAGGTTCAGCCCGCGATTTTCCTCCATCTCGGCAAAATGATTGCGGTGTACGACCGCCAGCGCGTCGACCCGTCGCTGGATCGAGGCATAAGCCGCAGTGGCGTCCGCGCTCCGTGCACCGCGCGCATGGAAATTGATCAGGCTGGAGATGACCTGGAGATTGTTCTTCACACGGTGATGCACTTCGCGCGTCAATTTGGTCTGGCGGACCAGCCCCTCTGCCAGCCCCGCCTCGTGAAGCGCCACCGTCCGGCTGATCGCGCGGAACGTATCACCCAGCTCGCGGATTTCCTGCGCCGGGAGCGACGTTATCGCGACGGGATCGATGATCTCCCCGGGCGTGAACGCAGCAACCGCAGCGCGCAGTCTTCGCAGCGGCCGGATGAGCAGATGATCCACGACGAACCAGCCGATCCCGGCCGCGGCCGCCCACATGAGCAACGGCAATAGCAGAGCGACGACGAACGACGACGTGATCGGCGCGCTGCGCGTCGTGGTTCGCAGCGCCAGACCGGCGACACCCAGGTCGATGTGCGAGGATTCCAGCCGGTCGAATGGCTGTTCGCCGGGAATCGCCTGGAGCACCAGTTGGTCGTCGCGGTCGTCCGTCAGCACGCTGCCATATGCGGTGGCGCGGGTCGTGGGTGCGGCAATCATCGACAGGAACGGAGCGGGGAAAAAGGCGCGCGCCGTATTGCCACCGCGGGGACCGGTGATGGACAAGACGAGCCCGCGATCCGGCAGGATCGCCGCTGCTATTCCGCGATCGGTGTGACCCGGATTGGCCGCTCGCGCGATCGGATCGCCGCAGATCAGCGTCCCGTGCGGATCGAGGATGGCAAACCGCGTCCCCGAATTGGCCTGCTGCGCGAATACTCCCAGCGCACGTGCGCAACTGGGCGCATCGGTAGGATCGGTTCCCAAAGCCCGGACGGCAACGCGCAGCGCCGTCATGTCTCCCGCCAGTTCGATCGCGAGCGCGTGCGCGCTTTCGTTGGCGGTGACGCGCAATCGCGACCGGACGTCCTCGACGGTGATCCGGGTCATTTGCAGTGTTGCGAAGACCGCGATTATCGCGAGCGGCAACAGCGCACCGCTCAGAATCAGGAACAGCTTTGCGCCCGTCGGCATCCGCGCCAGTCGGGAATGGAGACGGCCTACCGGCCGATCATCCTCTCGCCGTACACAGTGTTCGGTCGCCATGCTCGTCGCAACGATAGGGTCTGGCATCACGCCATGGCCATCTGGCCCGGTCGTCAGTGTAATTTGCCGAGAAGATCGAGCATCTCCGCCGGTACCGACTCTTCGACCGTCTTCAGATATACGGAACGAAGCGCCGATCCCATATCGCGATCCTTGCCCTGCACGCGGGCCTTGCTGTCGTCCTTGCTCGATCGCTTCGGCGTGTCCTGGCCCAAATTAAAAATATCCCCCTGTCAGCCTCAAAGAAGCGACGCATTAACCCATATCGTATTCGGCAACACCTGCGACAGGCATATTCCTGTGAACGAAACCAAATATCCGCTCGTTGGTTCCCGCGTCAGGCGCGAAAAACCCCGCATGTCTCGTGTTCCCGGATTTCGGCTTCTGCCGATGTTCGGGTTGCAACCACGCGGTGCTGGGCACATTGAGCGTCTTCAGATCAGGAGTATCACACCCCCATGTCGCTCGGTCAGCAGCTTGCCCCGCATCTTCCTTTCCTGCGCCGCTATGGCCGCGCCTTGACCGGTAGCCAGACGCATGGCGATCAATATGTCCGCGCCACGCTGGAGGCGATCGTCGCCGCGCCCGACCAATTTCCGCGCGATGTCGATCCTCGGCTGGGGCTTTACCGGATGTTCCAGGGCATATGGAATTCGACGAATTTCGACGAAGATGCCGAACGGGCCGACGTGTTGGCCGAAGGGCATGAGGCGACCGCCCGCGCGCGCCTCGCGCGAATGACGCCGTTGTCGCGTCAGGCGTTGCTGCTGACGGCGATGGAAGGTTTCACGCAGGAGGACGCCGCCTTTCTGATCGAGGTCGACGCCGGCGAAGTCGACGAACTGGTTGCCGAAGCCATGGCGGAGATCGAGCAGCAGACGCACGCCCGCGTGCTGATCATCGAGGATGAGCCGCTGATCGCGATGGATATCGAGACGATCGTCCGCGACCTCGGTCACGACGTGACCGGTGTCGCGGTGACGCGCGACGAGGCGGTCGGTCTCGCGATGGAGGATCGACCGGGTTTGGTGCTGGCCGACATCCAACTGGCGGACGACAGCTCGGGGATCGATGCGGTGAAGGACATCCTCGCCGAGTTCGACGTCCCCGTGATTTTCATCACCGCCTTCCCCGAACGGCTGCTGACGGGCGAGCGACCGGAGCCGACGTTCCTCATCACCAAGCCGTTCCAGCGGTCGACGGTGAAGGCGGCGATCAGCCAGGCGCTGTTCTTCGATCAGAACACGGTACCGGTGGCCTGAGCTTCGAGTCGGTATTTATCGAGAAAGTTACGGAGCCAAAACGGTTCTGGAAGGTTTGGGAATCATGAACGATCCGAATGAACCAACCGAATTGGGTGCCGTGGATGCCCGCGCAGGTGAGACGACCGGCCGCGTGCGTTATATTCTCGGTATCTCGCTGGTGCTGATCATTGTCGTCTTCGCGATCCTGTTCTTCCGCTGAGGACGGGGCCGTATGACCGCTGGCAATCGGCGGATCGGGTTCCTATGTTGGATGCGCCGGGGCCTACCCGCGGATCGGGGTGAGAAATTCCAATGACGCCAACCGCGCCGCGCGATGTCCGCGACGAGGACGATGACGAAGGCGAGTTGGTCGTCGTCGAACATGTTTCGTTGTCCGATCCCGAATTCAAGGTACAACTGGGGCAAGTGATCCCGCATCTACGCGCGTTCGGCCGCTCGCTGTCCGGCAGCCGCGATCTCGCGGACGATCTCGTCCAGGAGACGTTGCTGAAGGCGTGGGCGGCGCGCAAGCGTTTCCAGGCCGGCACCAACATGCGGGCATGGACGTTCATCATCCTGCGCAACCTCTACCTTTCGCAAATGCGACGTGCCCGCTTCAAGGGCGAGTGGGACGATCTGGTCGCCGACCGCATTCTGGCGGCACCGGCGAGCCAGGATCGTCATGTGGAATTGGGCGACATGCAACGCGCATTGCTTCATCTGCCCCAGCCGCAACGCGAGGCGCTGATCCTGGTCGGCGCGGGCGGATTCGCCTATGAGGAGGCGGCGGACATCTGCAATGTCGCGGTCGGTACGATCAAAAGCCGGGTCGCGCGCGGTCGTGTCGCACTGGAGGCATTGATGGCGGGCGGCACATTGCCATCGAGGCGGTCGTTCGAAGTCGATTCGAGCAAGACCGCATTGGATACGATCATGGCGGAGGTCGACGGGCTGAGCCGCGGCCGCTAATCGTCAAGCCAGTTCGCTTAGCCGATCAAGTTGAGCGAGCAGGCGGTCGATATCGTCTTCGACGAGCCTGCCCGGCGTGAACGATGCGCGAAGGATATCGCCGATCGCGCCCGTGCGCACCGGACCCGCGACGACATAGCTGCCGCGGCTGTGCGTTTGGGAAAGGGCAACCAGATTTGCCATAGAGCGTAAAACGTTCGGGCCTGTTAATCGTTGCGCCTTTATTTACCGCAAGAATGCGCGAATTCCATGCAAGCGTTTTTCTCCCGAACGAACCTGCGCGGTGCGATGACGCGGGCGATATCATGGTCGCCGTTCCTTCGTCTGCTGCTGGAACGCGAACCGGCGATCGCCGAAGCCTTGGCCGATGGGCGGCTGGACCTGACCGCCTCTTCCTCGACGCCGGACATGCCGACCGCGAAACGGCTTCGGCTCGATCGACGGGCGCTGGCGCTGTCGGTCGCGATCGGCGACCTTGCCGGCATTCTCGATCTGACCGGGGTAACGCAAGCGCTCAGCGACTTTGCCGATCGGGCGCTGGATACCGCGATCCGCGCTGCTATTGCCGAACGCACGCCCGACGAACCGATCCGCGGGTTTGCCGGCATCGCGCTCGGCAAACAGGGCAGTCGCGAACTCAATTATTCGTCGGATATCGACCCGATCCTGATCTTCGATCCCGATACGCTGCCCTGTCGCCCGCGCGAGGTGCCCGAGGAGGCCGCCGTCCGGATCGCGCGGCGCGTGGTGGAACTGCTTCAGGCGCGCGACGGCGACGGCTATGTCCTTCGCGTCGATCTTCGCCTGCGGCCCTCCCCCGAAGCGACGCCGATCGCGCTGCCCGTCGATGCCGCAATTGGATATTACGAATCGCAGGCGCTGCCCTGGGAGCGCGCGGCGTTCATTCGCGCACGCGCGGCGGCGGGCGACATCGCGCTCGGTACGCGGTTCCTGGACGCGATCCGTCCCTTCGTCTGGCGGCGCACGCTGGATTTCGGTGCGGTGCGCGAACTCCGCGGGATGTCGCGACTGATCCGCGACCATCACGCGCAGGGGCAGCGGCTCGGGCCGGGCTATGATCTGAAGCGGGGGCGCGGCGGTATCCGCGAGGCGGAATTCTATGCGCAGATCCATCAGCTGATCCACGGCGGCCGCGATCCGTCGGTTCGCGCGCCCGCGACGCGGGATGCGCTGGCGGCATTGGCGGCGGCGGGGTGGATCGGCGCGGACGAGGCGGCGGCGCTGATCGATGGCTACACGCTGCTTCGCACGATCGAACACCGTGTGCAGATGATCGACGATCGTCAGACCCACGCCTTGCCCACGGGCGAAGCGCTGGACGGTGTGGCGCGGTTGCACGGGCTGAAGGACGGAGATGCGCTGATCGCGCTGCTCGCGCCTCGGGTGGCGGCGGTCGGGACGCTCTACGACGCACTGGACGATGGCTCGCCGCCGATGCTCGTTCACGATCCGGTGGCACTGGAAGAAAACCTGGCGATCGCCGGTTTTCCGGACCCGGCAGCGGCCCGGACGAGACTGGAGGCGTGGCGGGCGGGCACCTATCCCGCGCTGCGCAGCCCCGCGGCGCGCGCGGCGCTGGAGGCGGCACTGCCGACGCTGGTCCCGGCGATCGGCGGCGCGCCCGATCCACAGGCGGTCCTGCTCCGGTTCGACGCCTTGCTCGAACATCTGCCGAGCGCGATCAATTTGTTCCGCTTGCTGGATGCACGGCCAGCGCTGGCGACGCTGCTGACGCTGATACTCAGCCATGCCGCGCCGTTGGCGGAGGCTTTGGGGCGGCAGCCGGCGTTGCTCGACGGGTTGATCGATGCGACCGCATTCGACGACGTCGGCGATGTCGACACGCTGGCGGCGGAAATGCGCGGCGGCGACGCGGTCGGATATGAGCGGCGGCTCGATCATGTCCGACGGGTGGTGGGCGAAAAGAAATTCGCGCTCGGCGTCCGGATCGTCGCCGGAACCGTCGATCCGTTGATCGTATCCGAAGGCTATGCCCGCGTGGCGGAGGCGGCGATCGCGGTGATCGGTGCCGCAACGGTCGAGGCATTCGCCGCCACGCACGGCCGCGTGCCCGGCAGCGAGTTTGCGATCCTTGCGCTGGGGCGGCTCGGCGGCGGACAGCTGACGCACGCCTCGGACTTGGACCTGATCTATCTGTTCACCGGCGATTTCTCTGCCGAGTCGGATGGCGCGCGACCGTTGGGCGCGACGCTATATTACAATCGGCTTGCCGCAAGGATGACCGCGGCGCTGTCGGTCGCGACGGCTGCGGGGCCGCTCTATACGGTCGATACCCGGTTGCGGCCGTCGGGTACGCAGGGGCCGCTGGTCGTCACGGTCGATTCGTTCGCCCGTTACCAGCGGGAGGACGCATGGGTCTGGGAACATATGGCGCTGACTCGTGCGCGGCCGATCTTCGGATCGGCGGCGACCCGCGCGGCGGTGGCGACGATCCTGCGCGACGTGCTGGAAGGTGCGCGGCCGGACCGCGACATCGTGGCGGCGGCGATAGGCATGCGGGGCGACATGGCGGCGCACAAGCCGCCTGCCGGGCCGCTCGACGTGAAGCTGTCGCCGGGCGGGCTCGTCGATCTGGAGTTCGCCGTGCAGATCGCGCAACTGGTCCATCGGACGGGGTTCGATCCCCGGTTGGGAAGCGCGATCGATGTCCTGGTCGCCGCCGGACATCTGCCGCCGGCGATACGGGCGGCGAACGATATCCTGACGCGTGCGCTGGTCATACTACGGCTCGTCGCACCCGACGGCCGGGACCCCGCAGCGCCGACGCGCGCGTTGATCGCGCGCGCGCTCGGATTGGCCGATTGGGCGGCGGTGGTTGCAACGCTGACCACAACGCAGCAAAGCGTTCGCGCGATCTGGCAAAACCTGACGGGGACGAACGATGGATGAAGGCGCAATGATGCCTGACGTGACGGTGACGGGCGCGGACGGCACGCCGGTCCGTCTCCGCGACCTGCCGACGCCGACGATCGTGTATTTCTATCCCAAGGACGACACGTCCGGCTGCACGCGAGAGGCGCAGGACTTCACGGCTTTGAGCGAGGATTTCGCTGCGGCCGGGGCGGGCCTGATGGGCGTTTCCAAGGACTCGCCCGAAAGCCACGGCAAGTTCGCCGCCAAATACGCGCTCGGCGTGACGCTGGGCAGCGATACCGACGGATCGGTCTGCGACGCGTTCGGCGTCTGGGGCGAAAAATCGATGTACGGCCGCACCTATTTCGGGATCGAGCGTGCGACGTTCCTGTTCGACGCGGCGGGCACGCTAGCGAAGACGTGGCGCAAGGTTCGCGTCCCGGGCCACGCCGCGGCGGTGCTGGAGGCGGTAAAGGCGTTGTAGGCCGACGGGTCCGGCGCGCGGAACTGCCGATACCGGCCAGTTCGGTCGATGATCGGCGGGCTCTTCAACGGCTCGGCGCAGGCGGATGCCGGTCTGACGCGCGGCGGCCCCGAAGCTATTGCGCCGATCGGACAAGGTCGGCCAGACATCGAGCGGTCAGGGGCGGGTCGGGGTGTGTATCCGGCGCGGCAACGAGGCCGGGGTCCCGTACGGGCTGAAGGCGCATCTTTTGGGGTCCGATGGCCAAGATTTCCGATACCGCCGGCGCAGTCTTGTCACGTGTCCGGGCGCTTTTCACCACCCGCGATGTCCTGTTCCATGATGGCCGTGCCCTGCGCCGCTTCAGCGTCGCGGGCCGGACCCAGGCCGGGATCGCCGCATTCGGCGTCGTCGCCTTCGGTTTTTCGGGGTATGGCGCGGCGGAGGCCGCCTATCATGCCGCCGCGGCGGTCGGGGTCGTCGCGCCGGCCAGCGCCGCCGTGCAGATCGCCCACATGGAACGGCAAATCGACGCCATGCAGGCGCGCGTCACGACGATCCGCAAATTCGCCGTGGTCCATGCCGCGCGGATGGAACAGCGCCAGGCGCTGATCGCCGCCGCGCTGACCGGCAAGGGTGACGCGCAGACGTTCGCGCTCGCGACATTGTCGGTCGATCCGCAGACCGACCGGCTGGCGAAGGATGTGGTCGCGCCGATGACGAAGGTCGAATCGCGTCAGGTCGCGCTGGCCGGGCAGGCCCGGCATGTTCTGGAGCAACGGTACGCGCAGACCGCCGCCACGGTACGCAAGCTCGGCCTGAAACCCGAACGCATCCTCGCGCGCGGCACGTCGCAAGCCATGGGCGGACCGCTGATCGCAGCGAACAGTCCCGAGGCCGTCGCCGACCTGCGCGCCGACCAGCAGTTCCGCACCTTGTTCCAGACGTGGAAGAAGCTCGACACGTTGCAGCAAGGGACGATCGCCATCCCGTCGACCCAGCCGGTCGAGCATCTGGCCTTCACCAGCAATTTCGGCATCCGCACCGATCCATTCCGGGGCACCGCGGCGATGCATGCCGGCGTGGATATCCGGGGCCCGATAGGTACCCCGATCTACGCGACCGCGGACGGCATGGTCGATCATGCCGAACGCACGGGCGGTTATGGCAACATGGTCGAGATCGATCATGGCAAGGGCATCGCCACGCGCTACGGTCATTTGTCCAAGATCCTCGTCACCGCGAACCAGCATGTGAAGCGCGGCGAACTGATCGCATTGATGGGATCGACGGGTCGCTCGACCGGATCGCACCTCCATTACGAAGTCCGGATCGACGGTCATGCGGTCAACCCGGTGCCGTTCCTGACCACCGCCGACTATCTGCTCGCGGCACAGGACCGGGCCATCCATTCGATACCCGTGTCGAGTGACGGACCCGCGCCGCAGGATTGAGCCGGTTGCCCTTGGGGAGGCAGCGTCCTATCTCCAGTGGATGGCAACGCTCGCACCCGAAATTATCCTGACGCCTTCCGCCGCCGCGCGTGTGGCGACGATCGCGGGCAAGCAGGGCAAACCCGCGATCCTTCGTCTGTCGGTCGATGGCGGGGGCTGTTCGGGATTTCAGTACAAATTCGGGTTTGCCGACGGCATCGCGACCGACGACGCGGTAGCCGAGACGAATGGCGTTCGGCTGGTCGTCGATAGCGTCAGCCTCGATCTCGTTCGCGGTTGCGCGGTCGATTACGTCGAATCGCTCGGCGGGGCGGCGTTCAAGGTGGAAAATCCGAACGCCGCGTCTGGCTGCGGCTGCGGCTCCAGCTTCGCGATCTGACGTTTTACGTTGAAGATCGTCACGTACAACGTCAACGGCATCAAGGCGCGGCTGCCGCGGCTCGTCGAATATCTGACCGAGCAGCAGCCCGATATCGTGTGTCTGCAGGAATTGAAGGCATCCGACGATACGCTCCCCGTCGCCGATATCGAGGCGGCCGGATACGGCGCAGTGTGGCACGGGCAAAAGGGCTGGAACGGCGTTGCGGTGCTCGCGAAGGGCGCACAGCCCGTCGAGCGGCAACGGGGCCTCGCCGGCGAGCCGGAGGACGCGCATAGCCGCTATCTCGAATGCGATGTCGACGGGCTCGTCGTCGCGGCGTTGTATCTGCCCAACGGCAATCCGCAACCGGGACCGAAATTCGATTACAAGCTCCGGTGGATGGACCGACTGGCGGCGCGCGCGCGCCTGTTGCTGGCCGCGGAGGTGCCCGCGGTGCTGGCGGGCGATTACAATGTCATCGCCAATGACGACGACAGCTATTCGGTGCGGGCGATGGCGCAGGATGCGCTGATGCAGCCCGAAAGCCGCGAGGCGTATCGCCGCCTGCTGGCACAGGGCTGGACCGACGCGCTGCGCACCCGGCATCCGGCGGGCGGCGTATGGACATTCTGGGATTACCAGGCGGGTGCCTGGCAACGCGACGCGGGGTTTCGCATCGATCATCTGCTGCTCAGCCCGGCGGTCGCGGATCGATTGATCGATGCGGGTGTCGACAAGCAATATCGTGCGCGCGAAAAGGCGAGCGATCATGCGCCGACCTGGGTGATGCTGCGATGAAGAGGCTTTTTTCCGGGCTGTTGCTGATGGCGGCGGCGACGCCGGCGATGGCCCAGGACGAACCGCGTTTCTGCCCGACCCGGCCCAGCCTCGGCGGGTCGAGCTGTACGACCGAGCCGGGGCAGGTCCATTTCGAATTCTCGACGCTCGACTGGCAGCGCGACGACCGCAGCGACCAGCGCGACGACAGGATCGTCGCTGCCGACCTTCTGGCCCGGATCGGCGTGGGCAAGGATACCGAAGTGCAATTCGGCTGGACCGCGTTCGGCCACGATCGCACGCGCGACAAGACGACCGGGCAGATCGATCAGGTCGACGGTACGGGCGATATCAGCTTTGCCGTGCGCGAACATCTGACGGGTGAGAAAGGCAAGCCCTTCTCCGCGGGCATCCAGGCGTTCGTCACCGCTCCGACCGGCCGCTACCCGATCGGGGCAGGCACATGGAGCGCGGGTGGGATCATCCCCGTGCAATATAACCTGACCGAAAAGCTGGCGGTCGATTTCACCGGCGAGGCGGACGCTGCCGCGAACCAGTCGGGCGCTGGCCGGCATCTGGCGTATAGCGGCATCGGCGGGCTGCGGTACAAGCTGACCGACGACATCTCGCTGTACCAGGAATTGTCGGTCGAGCGCGACAACGATCCGTCGGGACACGAAACGCATCTGCTCGCCGCGTCGTCGATCGCCTGGCGTCCGACGAAGCGGTTCCAGATCGACCTCCTCGGTGCGTTCGGCCTCAACCGCGACACCCCCGATGTGCGGGTAATCAGCGGCGGGGCGATCCTGTTCTGACCACGGCGTACGGCCGGTCGGCGAAATCTCACAGCGTTCGTTGGTATATCAGATACACCTTGTTGACGCTGCTGCCGATCGTCTCCGCGATCGATCGCATTCCCTGATTGTCCTCCAAGATCCAGCCGATCTCGCTTCGCGTCGCGCCATAATGCTCGACGCAGGCGCGCTTGATGATGTCGATCATCATGAAGGCCAGCTGGCTCGCCAGGCGCGACGATTGCAGCTCCTTCACGACGCCCATCAGCGGTACCCGCATCGTGCGCACCTTCGGCTTGCGCAACCACCAAAGCAGCCTGGCCCAGCCGAACGGCAATAGATTACCGTTCAGCGGTTTGATCGCCTCGTTCAGGTCGGGCAGCGTGATCATGAACGCGACGGGCCGCCCGTCCACTTCGGCGATGCGGATCAGGTCGTTGAACACGATCGGCTTCAGCTTGACGCCGACGTCCTTGATCTCGGGCGGGGTGAGGGGGACGAAGCCCCAATTGTCCGACCATGCATCGTTCAGGATCGACAGGATGATCGCGGCTTCTTCCTCGAACTTGCGCTTGTCCACTTCGCGCACGACGATCCGGGGGTTGTTCTCGCCGGACTTGATGATCCGCTTCACGATCGGCGGGAATTCCTTCCGGATGTCGAGATCGTAGGTCATCAGTTCCTTGGCGACGGCGTAACCGGCGCGCTCGATCCAGCCCCGATATTCGGGCTTCGCATGGCCCATCATGATCGTCGGCGGGTGGTCGAAGCCGCTGACCAGCAGGCCCGGCTCCTCCCAGATCGATTGCGAGATCGGGCCGAGCGCCCGGGTCATGCCTTGCGCACGCAACCAGCTTTCCGCCGCGGCGATCAGCGCGACGAACACGTCCTCGCGTTCGGCATCCATCAACCCCCATTGGCCGACGCCAGGACCGAATCCCTGGCCCGCGGGCATGGTCAGCGCCAGCGTGTCGATATGTGCGGAGATGCGCCCGACGACCTTGCCCGCTTCCTCGGCCAGGAACAGCTGGACCTTGGCGTGGCTGTACCAGCCGTTCTTCTCGGGGGTGATGAGGCCAAGCGCCTCCCCCTTCAGCGGCGGCACCCAGTTCGGGTCGTCGGCGTAGAGACGAAATGGCAGGTCGACGAACGCCTTGCGGTCCTTCTTCGTTTCGATCGGCCGGATCGTCAGATTGGTCGCCATGTGTGCTGTCCCCTCGCGTGTACGCGGTCGATGGTAGCCAGCGTGATGGACCAAGGCGAGCAAAAGTCGCGTTATCGACGGGTTGCATCGCCGCGGCCGATCGTCGGCCTGTAAATGCCATGCTGCCGCCATTATCTTTCGCCAATGCCCGATGCCATGACCAGCTCGCTCCGTATCGATGCCCGCGCCGCAGCGACGGACGATGCGCGCGTGCCGACGCACCGGATCGCCGACGACAAGGCGATGCTTCGCGTCGCAGCCGATCTGACGCGCGAACTCAACCTGCCGTCGCCGCGCGTCTATCGGGCCGACCTGATCGCGTCCGTCGCGCTCGGCTATGGCGCACTGGCGGCGGCGATTTTCGTACCGTCGACCGGGCTGGCGGTCGTTGCCGGGCTCGTCGCGGTGCTGGCCTTGTACCGCGCGCTCAGCTTCATTCACGAGCTGACGCATATGAAGCATTCGGCGGTACCCGGTTTTCGCGCAGGCTGGAACGCGCTGGTGGGCGTGCCGATGCTGATCCCGTCGTTCATGTATGAGGGCGTGCACAACCTTCATCACGCGCGCACCCGCTACGGCACCAGCGAGGATCCCGAATATCTGCCGCTAGCGCTGATGAAGCCGTGGACGTTGCCGGTTTTCATTCTGGTATCTGCGCTTGCCCCGGTCGCGCTCATTTTCCGGTATGCGGTGCTGACGCCGCTTTCCGCGCTGTCGCCGATGCTGCGGACGCTGGTCGTGGAGCGGTATTCCAGCCTGTCGATCAATCCCGCATTCCGCCGTCGCGCGCCCGAAGGCGAGTCGCGCAGGCAGTGGCTGCGGCTCGAAACGGCGTGTGGCATCTGGGCGATCGCACTGGTGCTTCTGGTCGCGACCGGGACGATGCCGCTTGCGACGTTCGTCGTCGTCCTGGGCGTCGCGTCCGGCGTCGCGGTCCTGAACCAGGTGCGCACCTTGGTCGCGCATCTCTGGGAGAATGAGGGCGAGGTGATGACCGTCACCGCGCAATATCTTGACACGGTCAACGTACCGCCGCCGACGCTGCTGCCCGCGTTGTGGGCACCGGTCGGGCTTCGTTACCATGCGTTGCATCATCTGCTGCCGGGGTTGCCCTATCATTCGCTCGGCGAGGCGCATCGGCGTATCTCGGCAGCGCTGGACGATCAGTCGCCCTATCACCGCGCGAGCTATCCCGGGCTGCCTGGGCTCGTCCATCGAATCGCGCGCAGCACGATGGGCGCACGCTAGGCGTCACTCCTCGCTGCGGATCAGCACCACTTCGCCGATCATCAGGAACAAGAGGAATGGGGCCCACGCCGCGAGGAACGGCGGGTAGGCACCAAGCGTCCCCATCGCCAACGCGAAATTGTCCGCCACGAAATAGGCGAAACCCAGCATCATGCCGATGACCGCGCGTACGAACAGCTTGCCCGATCGCGCCGTGCCGAACGCCGCGATCGCCCCGAGCAACGGCATCAGGACCGACGACAACGGTCCCGAAAGCTTATGCCATAGCGCACCCTCGAGCGACTTGGTCGGTCGACCGGCCCCCGACAGGTCGCTGATCGCGTTCCTCAGCGCGCCGAACGACAATCCGTCCGCATCGACCGATGCGAGCGTGAACTGATCCGGCCGGACGCCGTGGCCGATGACGGTCGCGCCCAGCTTCGTCAGCGTTCCCTTGGCGACGTCGAACCGGGTCGCCGGTCCGATCAGCCAGCCATCGCCCTGTCGCCGGCCTTGCGGCGCGCGGACGATGCCGACCATGTTGCCGCCCGTCCGGTCGTACAGCGTGACGCCGGTCAGCGTCGCGTTGTCGCCGCGGCCGCGGATCTGGTCGACCTCGATCAAGTCGTCGCCATCGCGCACCCAGACGTTGGACCGGTCGCCGCGGTCGACGGGCAGGGGGCCATAGTCGACATTCTGCCATGCGCTGAGCGTCGCGTTTGCGCGCGTGACGATACGGTCGTTGAACGAGAAGCTGAAGATCGCCATTGCGAACCCGACGACGAACAATGGTGCGAGCAACTGATGCGCGGACAGGCCCGACGCCTTCAACGCGACGATCTCGCTATTCTGATTCATCGTGATCAGCGTCAGGATCGTGCCGAGCAACGTAGAATACGGCAGTGCGAACGCGATCAACTGCGGCCCGCGCAGCGAGATGTAGCGCCAGACCTCGGCATCGCCATTGCCCGCCTGCGCCAGGATCTTTCCCGATTCGCTCAGCAGATTGAGCGTCAGCAGCACGAGCACGAGCCCGGCCATGATACCCAATGTCCGGGTCAGGAACAGCCGACCCATATAGATCGCGACGGTACGCGACGGGAAAAAGCCCATCGTCATGGCGTCACCACCGTCCGCGGTCGGCGGCCGGGCATGTGTCGGGTGATCGCGCTCGCCAGTTTGGCAAAGCCGCGTTCCAGTGCACCGATAGGCTGGCCACCGGGAACATAGGCGATCGTATAATACATCCAGAATACCAAGGCGGCGAAGATCGTAAACGGCACCCACAAGGCGATCAGCGGATCGACCTTCCCCAGTTCGCCGATACTGGTCGCATATTGGTTGATCTTGAAGAAGGTCACGATCATCACGATCGCCAGGAATACGCCGAACGCCGAACTGGATCGCTTGGGCGGCACACCGAGCGCAAGCGCGAGCAGCGGCAGCAGAAACATCGTCGCCACCTCGATGACTCGGAAATGGAATTCGGCCCGCACCGAATCCCGCAGCAGGTGGGTCGGTGCGGTGTGCCCCTGCCGCGCGAGTTCGGGCAGCGTATATTCCAGATTGGCACCGCCCCGCTGACGGAAGCTTTCGAACTTGGGCAGGTTGATCGGCAGATCGTGCGAGGAGAAAGTGAGCACGCGCGGCGTCACGAAATCGGCGCGGTTGTGGATCAGCGTGCCGTTGGTCAGGCGGAAGATGATGACGTTGGGGTCGTCGGTCGCGAGGAACTGACCGCGGTCCGCGGTCACGCCGATCCAGTCACCCTTGGGCGTCTGCGCATGGACGAATATGCCCGACAGCTTGCGTCCCTTGTCGCGGCTTTCTTCGATCCGGATCGTCATCCGGTCGCCGAGATGGGTGAATTCGCCGACCTTGATCGACGCGCCGAGCGCGCCGGTGCGCAGTTCGAAACGCAGATTTTCGTAATAGTAGCGCGATACCGGTTGCAGATAACCGACGATCGCCAGGTTCAGCAATGCCAGCACGATCGCATACATGTACGGCACGCGCAGCAACCGGGTATAGCTCATCCCCACGCCGCGCATCACGTCCAGTTCGGATGAGGTCGCAAGCCGCCGGAACGCCAGCAGGATGCCGAGCAGCAGCCCGATCGGAATGCCCAGCCCCAGATATTCGGGCAACAGATTGGCGAGCATACGCCATACCACGCTGATCGGGCCACCCTCTGTCGCGACGAACTGGAACAATCGCAGCATGCGGTCGAGCACCAGCAACATCGCGGCAACGATCAGCGTCGAGAACAACGGGACCGCGATCAGCCGGGCCATATAGCGATCGATGGATTTCATTCGGTTCCCGGACGGACGCGTTGGCGTGCTATAGAGTGCCGGGGCGTAGGCGTCAGCCGATATTCGTGCGCCGTGTGCGAAGGGTTTATTCGGCGGCGATGTCGATCGAGATTTCCGTATCGCGATGCGGGGCTACCGCGTCGATCGCCGCTTCGAGCGCCTGCAGCGTGAACGGCTTTCGCAGCACCTGATGATCGCCGACCCCGCTTGCTTCGGTGTCGCCGGCGAAGCCGGTTACGAATATCACGGGCATGCGGGCGAACCGGTCGGGCAGGGCGGCGATCATCTCCGGACCGGTTTGGCGCGGCATCAGCACGTCGGTCAGGATGATGTCGATCCTGTGCGCGTCGAGGAGCGCGGGTGCCGTCAGCGGATCGTCGCACGCCACGACGCGGTGCCCCAGCTCCTCGAGCGCACCGATCGTCGCGGCGAGAACGCGCGGATCGTCCTCGACCACCAGGATATCGACCGCGCGCGGGGCGGTGGCCGGCGCCGCCGGTTCGGCCACCGCATCCGCCAGCGTTTCGGACAATTCGCGCGGCAGGTACAATGTGACGGTCGTACCCTGGTCCGGCGCGGTCGCGATTCCGATCTCGCCATCAAGCTGACGGACCAGTGCGAAAATCTGGCTGAGCCCGAGCCCGGTACCCTTGCCGACGGGTTTGGTCGTGAAAAAGGGTTCGAACACCCGTTCGGCGATATCGGGCGTCATTCCGCAGCCGCTGTCGCCCACCGCGATCGTTACATACTCGCCTGCGACGCACTGACCGACCGCATGGCTTGCGAGCGCCGTATGCCCGGTCACGATCGTCAGCGTGCCGCGCCCGTTCATCGCGTCGCGTGCGTTGACCGCCAGGTTCAGGATCGCATTCTCCAGCTGGATGCGGTCGGCACAGACGCGCCAGCCATCCGATCGGTCCTCGGTCACCAGTTCGATCGCGTCGCCAAGCGTGCGGTCCAGCAGATCGGTCATGCCGGCCACCAAAGTCGCCGCTACGAGCGGTTCGTGTTTGAGCGACTCCTCCCGGCTGAACGCGAGCAGGCGGCGGGTCAGCGCGACCGCGCGGTTCGCGCCTTCCGACGCGCTGTCGATGTGCCGGTGCGCTGCTGTCGCCTCGCCCTTCAGGCTGCGTCGCGCGAGCTCGAGACCGCCGAGCACGACCGCGAGCATGTTGTTGAAATCATGCGCGATGCCGCCGGTCAATTGCCCTACCGCCTCCATCTTCTGAATCTGGCGCAACTTCGCCTCCTGCACGCGCAACGCCCCCGTCGCCGCCTCGACCGCGGCGGTCAGTTCCTCGGCTCGTTTGCGTTCGGCATCCGCGTCGGCTTGCGCGACCGCCCGATCGGTGAGGGCACGGATCGTGAACCAGCCGAGCAGGATGGCGCCCAGGACGATCAGGCTGCCAAATACCGCCAGAACGCCGGCGATGTGGCTCGATCGGTCGACGGACGCCGCTGCCGCCGCGGTGCGTTCCGCCAGTCGCTGGCGCTGACGCGCGATGATCTGATCGAGCACCTGGTTGATCGTCGCCAGCGAGCTGGCGTCGCGCGCCTGGTAATAGCGGGCAAGCGCCTGACCATTCTTGCCGTAATTGGTGCTTAGGGCGATCAGAGACAATTCCTTGCCGCGCAGATCATAGGCAGCGCGCAGACGCTGGATGCGCGGTCGCGATCCCGTGCTCGTACGGCTCATGCGGTCGAGCTGATCGATTCCGCTGCCCGCCTGGAGCCATTCGTCGTAATAAAGGCGTCCGAGCCTCTTGTCCCCACTGATGACGTAGCGACCAAGCGACGCCTCCGAGCGGGCGATCATGCCGTCGAGCGTACGGGCCAGGATCATGACGTCGAAGCTGTGCGTCTGCAGCTGCAACGCCTGGTCGCGCTGGCGATTTGCGCCTCCCAGCGTCACGATCAGCGCAACGAGTACCACGACGCCAAGCAACGCCATCACGACGAGCGCCGTGATGCGCCAAGTCGATCCGTCCCTCGGGGCTATCGCTTCGCCCTCGTCCCGCATGGTGCCATGCTACAGCAAGCGACGACCCCGGGAAAGACGGCGCAAGCGATTCAGCCGATCGCGCCCACGGTCCGCCCCGCATCGCGGAACATCGCCAACACGCGGTCGAGCTGTATCGTCGAATGTTCGGCGCAAAGTGAACAGCGCAACAAGTAGGTGCCGGCCGGTGTCGCCGGCGGCCGCGCCATGTTGACGTAGAGCCCGCCCTCCAGCAGCGCCTGCCACATCGCGACCGCCTGTTCCTGATCCTTCAGGATCACCGCGACGATCGCGCTGTCCGGCCGGTCGGTGCCCAGCGCGAAGCCCGTCGCCTTCAGCCCGCCATGCAGCTGTCGCGCGTTCGCCCAGAGGCGCGCGCGCTTGTCGTTCGCCGTCGCGAGCTTGCGGATCGACGCCGTCGCGGTCGCGACGACCGAGGGCGGCAAGCTGGCGGTGAAGATATAGGCACGGCAGGCGAGCCGGATCGCCTCGAACTTCGGATGGTTCGACACGCAGAAGCCGCCGACCGTGCCGACCGATTTGGAGAAGGTGCCGACGATGAAATCGACTTCGCCCTCCAGCCCCTGCGCTTCGTACACGCCGCGGCCGTGATCGCCGAAAAAGCCCATCGAATGCGCCTCGTCGGATAGCACCATCGCGCCGTGCCGTTTGGCGACCGCGACCATCTCCTTCAGCGGCGCGACATCGCCGAGCATCGAATAGACGCCCTCCAGCACGACGAGCTTGGCGGGCTCCTTGGGCAGCCGGCCGAGCCGTTTGTCGAGGTCGTCGACCGAATTATGCCGGAAGCGGACGATCTCGGCATTGCCCTGCTGGCAGCCGTCGTAGATCGACGCGTGGCTGTCGGCATCGAGGATGACGTATTCGCCCTTGCCCGCCAGCGTCGAGATCATGCCGAGGTTCGCCATATATCCGGTCGAGAACACGATCGCGCCGCTGACGCCGTAATAATCGCGCAACGCCTGTTCGACCTCGACATGGTCGTGGAACGTGCCGTTCAGCATCCGGCTGCCGTTCGTGCCCGACCCGAATTTGTCGAGCGCCGTCTTGCCCGCCGCCAGCACGTCGGGATCGAACGTCATGCCCATGTAATTATAGGTGCCGAGCAGGATCGTCTCGCGACCCTTGATGATCGCCTGCGTCGGCGACAGCACCTCTTCCATCACGATCGCGAACGGATCGGTGACGCCGGTATCCAGCAGCGCCTGACGTTCGGCGATCAGGCCGTCGAACTTGCTCATCAGGTCGCGCCCAGAAGCGTTGGCCGGGGCGACCGGCGGCGGATCGAAATCGACGCGTTGGGATTGCAGTCCGGTCTCGGTCATGCGGTGGCCTTCAGCTTCGCGACCGCATCGACCAGCTGACCTACGGTCTCGATCTCGGCCTGCATGTTCATCGTGATGATGATTTCGAACTCGTCCTCGATCGCGGCGACGAAATCCATGACGGTCAGGCTGTCCCATTCGAGATCGCCCTGGAAGGTCGTCGCGTCGGTGACGGCGACACCCTTCTTGTTGAACGGCGCGATCTGCGCGGTGACGGTGTCGAAAATGGTCTGGCGGTCGGTCATCATGCTCGTCCGGATGGCAGCCAAATGCGGCGGGGTTGCGGCGCTATAGCAGTCGATTTTGGCGATACCATCGCACGGTGGTTGCCATCGCCTCCGTCGTGGGCGTCTGCGCGGTCCAAACAGCGGCTGGTGGGTGCAGGTGCGCGGTCCAGTCCGGGTGACAGAAATAGGCGACGCGGTCGGACGTAAGCTTCGCGCGCGCGCCGCGTACCACGATATCCGCGCGTGCCAGCGTTCGGAGAAGCGGACGGGGGAGGGACAGGGGCAGAACCGACGTGCCGACCGCACCGCCGATCGCGCGCGCCACGTCCCGGTGGTCCCAGCCGCCGGGCATTCCGTCATCGGGCTCGAGCATCTGGCGGGATGTCGCGGTCCCCGTCGCCAGCACCCGCAACAGGCGTGCGAGGTCCTCGACGTAGATCAGCGACATCCGACCGCCAGCCGGCGGCAGCGGCATGATGCGGTATCGGGCGATGCGGAACAGTTCGAGCATCTCGGTATCGCGCGGGCCGAAGATCGCGGGTGGACGGACGATCGACCAGTCCAGATCGCTGGCCGTCACGATTTTTTCCGCTCCCGCCTTGGACCAGCCATAAGCCGACAGGCCCGGTTCGCGCGCCGCGAGCGACGAGACATGGACGAAGCGTGCCACGCCCGCCCGCGACGCGGCGGCGACGATCGCCGCGGTGCCGTCCACATTGCCTGCCGAGAAGCCCGCGCGGTCGGGCGCGTTGACGACGCCGGCCACGTGAACGACCGCGTCCGCGCCGGCGACCAGCGTATCGAGGCTAGCCGTCCGGTCGAGCGCACCCGCAATCCATTCGACGCCGTCGCGCGGCGCCTGCGGCCTGCGGGCAAGCGCATGGACATGGTGCCCCGCGGCGAGTGCGCCATCAATCAGATGGCTGCCGACGAACCCGGTGCCGCCGGTGATCGCAAGGATCACAGCATCACCAGATGGCTGCGGTGGACCAATGCGGTGCGCGGCGCATAGCCCAGGATCGCGGCGTGTTCGTCGCTGCGCCGGCCGACCAGCGCCGCCGCGTCCGCGGCATCATATTCCGCCAGCCCGCGCGCGATGATGCCGAACGGTCCTTCGACCGCGACGACATCGCCGCGCCCGAACTTGCCCTCCACCCGCACCGCGCCCGCCGCCAACAGGCTGCCTCCCTTCGCCAGCGCCCCCGCAGCCCCCGCATCGACATGGATCGCGCCCTTCGTGGTCAGTCCGCCGCCAAGCCATGCCTTGCGCGCGGATACCTCGCGATCCTCCGCGGCGAACAGACTATGGCGGTGATCGCCCGATAGAGGCCGATCCACTCGACCGCTGGAGATCGCCAGGTCGATCCCCGCGGCAGTGGCGATTCGTGCGGCCGCGATCTTGGAAACCATACCGCCCGATCCCATGCCCGAGGCGGAGGCGGTATCCGCCATATGCGCCACCGCGTCGATCCGCTGGATCCGCGCGATGTGCGTCGCGCCGGGCGCGGCAGGGTTGCGATCGTACAGCCCATCGACGTCGGACAGCAGCACGACCCCGCGCGCGCCCGCCGCCTGCGCGACACGCGCCGCCAGCCGATCATTGTCGCCGAACCGGATTTCCGCCGTCGCCACGCTGTCATTCTCGTTCACCACCGGGACCGCGCGCAACGCCATCAACCGCGCCAGCGTGGCGGATGCGTTGAGATAACGCCGACGATCCTCCAGATCGTCCAGCGTCACGAGCATCTGCGCGGCGACCAGCCCCTCCGCCTCCAGCAGCCCCGCCCACACCCCTGCCAGCGCGATCTGTCCCGTGGCGGCGGCCGCCTGCGCATCGTCAAGGCTCGCACGCCCGCCCTTCGCCAGGCCCAGCCGGCGCGCGCCGAGGGCAATCGCGCCGGAGGAAACGACCGCGACCTGCTGCCCCGCACCGACCCGCGCAGCGATGTCGCGGACCAGACCCGCAAGCCAGGGGCGCCGCACGCCACCGTCGCCATCCACGATCAGCGCGGAGCCGACCTTCACGACCAGGCGCGGGCACGAGGCGGGGGGGAAGAGCATGGTGATCGCGTTAGCGCGGACCCGGGCGCACGCCAATCGCGTTCAGTCGTGCGCGAAAATCTCGGCGTGCGGGATCAGCAAGTCGAGCGACGGAACGACGACACCGCTTTGGCCGGAGAAGATGCTATCCATCCAGCTGTATGGACCCTGGCGTTCTACAGTGCGGCACATTTCATTTATCGGATCGACGAAGGCGATCGTGCGGATGCTTGGGATGCTCTTATATTCTTCCAGCTTCGTCCCTTGATCGAGCTGGGTCGTGCTCGGTGACAGGACCTCGATGACGACGTGCGGATCGGTGAGCTTGCGACGGTCTGCAAGTTCGTCACGGGGCGGCTGATCGCAATAGATCGATATGTCGGGATAGCGGATTTCGGTTTCACTGATCTGCATCGCCATGTCTGGCCCATAGGGCCGACACGACGTTCCCCGCAGCCGATGGCGCAACCAAGAGAGAATGTTGAGTTGAACCCAGGCATGCGCCTCGGTTCCCCCCGCCATCATCACGATGACCCCGTCTTCCAACTCAAATCGCTTGTCGGTTCCGAAATCCATTGCGAGGAACTCGTCGGCCGTTATTTTGCGATAGGCGGGATCAGCTCGCATCCGAATCTTATATCACAACGCCGGAACCATTCAAACCGGCGACCACTCGATCGCGTCCTCGCCTTCGTCGTCCGCGGGTACGGCATCCGGCGCGGGGCCAATCGCCTCAATCAGCGTGTCCAGCACCCAATCCACGCCGGTCCCGCTGACGCCGGAGATCGGAATGACGTCGGTGCCGCTCGCTTCGGCCAGTTCCCTGGTCAGGACCTCGATCAGCTCGTCATCCAGCGTGTCGATCTTGTTCAGCGCGACGACGACCGGCTTGTCGATCAGCCCCGCACCGTAATTCTCCAGTTCGTCGCGCACGATCCGGTACGACTCGCCGACATCGGCGTCGTTCGCATCGACGAGGTGCAGCAGCACGCGGCAGCGTTCGATATGTCCCAGAAACCGGTCGCCGATCCCGGCCCCTTCGGCCGCGCCCTCGATCAGGCCAGGAATGTCTGCCACGACGAACTCGCGGCTCTTGTGGCTGACGACGCCGAGCTGCGGGCGGGTGGTCGTGAAGGCATATTCGCCGACCTTGGCCTGCGCATTGGTCACCTGGTTGATGAAGGTCGACTTGCCCGCATTGGGCAGCCCCACGAGCCCGGCATCGGCCAGCAGTTTCAGCCGAAGCCAGATCCACGCTTCCTCGCATGGCCAGCCGGTGCCGTGCTGGCGCGGCGCGCGGTTGGTGGAGGTCTTGTAGCTGGCATTGCCGCGCCCGCCGTCGCCGCCACGCATGAAGATCTCGCGCTGTCCGACCCGGGTGAAGTCGAGCAGGATATCCTCGCGGTCCTCGGACAGGATTTGCGTACCCACCGGCACCCTGATGACCAGATCGTCACCGCCCGCACCGGTTCGGTTCTGTCCCGATCCACCGCTGCCGCGCGGTGCACGGAAATGCTGCGTATAGCGGAAATCGATCAGCGTGTTCAGCCCGGCGACCGCCTCGAACACGATATCGCCGCCCTTGCCGCCATTGCCGCCGTTCGGGCCGCCATATTCGATGAATTTTTCGCGCCGGAAACTGACGGCCCCGGGGCCGCCGGAGCCAGAACGGACGAAGATCTTCGCTTGGTCGAGGAAATGCATGGCGTGCCGTAGCGATTTGACGCCGTTAAATCGAGACTAGACGGCACGCCCGGCCGGCGCGGCCCTCCGCCGCGACCGACGACGCGGCTTTGCCGCGGCGCTGCAAACGTGAAAAAGAAGGGGAAACCGGATCAAGTCTGGGGTGACGAAAAAGGGCCGCGGCGCTGCGACGACCCCCAATCACCGCTTCGCCAGCAACGCCCCCAGCGCCAACCCCCGCGCCTTGTCCCGCGGCAATCCGAGCGCCCGCGCCATCGGCGCGCCCAGCAGCGCATCCCCCAGCGCCATCAGGACCAGCTGCAGCGTTTCCTCGTGGATAGGCCGCTCACTCTCGCTATGCCCCTCGGCCAGTTCGTCGACCAGGTCGTGGATCGCGGTCAGGATCGGGTCGAGCGCATCCTCGTTGCCCGACAGGATCATCCAGCTCGCCAGCGCGCCCGCGCCACCCTTGCCGAACGCGTCGAACGTCAGATCGACGACCTCCCCGGGGTCCTGGTCGCCGGCGCGGGTCCGCAACACCGCCGCGCCGATCGTGCCGACGATCCCCTGCGCCATCCGAGCGATCAGCGCTTTCTGCAATCCGGCGGCCGACCCGAAATGGTGAAGCAGATTGGCATGCGTCCGCCCGATCCGCGCGGCGACGGCTTTGAGCGTGACCGCCTGCGGGCCATGCTCGACCAGCAACGACCGCGCGGCGTCGAGCGCGGCATCGCGCGACTCTCCGGGAGACAGGCGGCGACGGGTCGAAACGGGGGTTGGGACGGAAGACATCGGTCCGTCGCTGTCGGGTTTTTGCCCCGCCATGACAAGCGCGTTACGCGATTAGCGGCACCACGCGTTTCGGTCCTGCTGCATATCGTAATCGACCAATGCCGTTTCCACGGTACCGCCACGGGCGACCGAGTGTCGCATTTCCGTCCGCCCCGTCGCGCGGAAGCCGAGTTTGCGCAACACGTTGCCGGACGCTGGATTGTCCAGATGATAGGCCGAGACGAGACGGCGGACGGGCAGCGAACTTCGCGCCATGGTAACGACGGCGCGGCCCGCCTCGGTCGCATAGCCGCGGTTCCAGGCAGCGGGCGTCAACCAATAGCCGAGCTCGTGCGCGTCCCCGTTACGTGTCAGGGCGATACCGCCGATGATCTGCGGATACGGGTCCTCGTGCGACAGGATGACGAAGTTGACGTCATTCGCTCGCGTCGGCGTGGTGAGCCAAGCGCGCGCATTTTCCTCGGTATAGGGCCAGGGCAGACGGGCCAGCTTCATCGCCACCGCTTCAAAAGCGATCGCCCGCGCCAATGCCGGCGCATCCTCTGGCCAGCCGGGCCGGAGCGTCAATCTCTTCGTACGCGCGAACATGTCCGCTTCCTCCTCGTCGCGTCGCGGTGCCACTGCCACGCCGGGATGACGGGGCAGCGACATCGCAAAGGGGAGGGAGCAAGAAAAAAGGGAGCCAGGCGGACCCGTCTCCCTTGTTGGCTGGTCCGCTTTTGCGGAACCCGGGTCGCCCTGGTGGGCAACCCGTCCGGTTACCCGATGTTATTCGGCCGCGATCGCCATGTCCTGGATATCGACCGAACAGAATTTGCGGCCCTGCTTGCCTTCCTTGAACGACACGCGACCGTCGACCAGCGCGAACAGCGTATGATCGGTCCCGATGCCGACATTGGTGCCGGGATAGAATTTGGTGCCGCGCTGGCGAACGAGGATGTTGCCCGCGACCACTTCCTGGCCGCCGAACTTCTTCACGCCCAGGCGACGGCCGGCCGAATCGCGACCGTTGCGCGACGATCCGCCTGCTTTCTTATGTGCCATCTGAAGCTACTCCCTATGCCTGAGCGGCCGGGGCTTCGCCCTCGGTGCTCTTGGCGGTGTGGCCACCGACACTGACGATCTTCAGGATCGTGTGCTGCTGGCGGTGGCCGTTCTTGCGGCGATAATTGTGACGGCGACGCTTCTTGAAGACGATGACCTTGTCGGCCTTCGCCTGCGCGACGATCTCGGCGGCGACGGTGAAGCCTTCGACCGACTGCATCTCGGCACCTTCGCCTGCAAGCAATACGTCGCCCAGCGTCACCGACGCGCCTGCATCGCCGTCGATCTTCTCGACGACGATCTTGTCTCCGGCGGCGACGCGATATTGCTTGCCGCCCGTGCGCACGATTGCGAACATGGCCCTAATCACTTTCAAAATTCATAGCCCGGCAGGACTCGGATGAGCCCGTCCGGAAAGAGGTGGCGGCTAAGGGACGAGTGGCGGCTTGTCAACCACGCGCGCGTGCGTTCGCCTGCTCAGTGGCGGTGTTGTTGCCGCAAGCGATAGCGGCCATCGGCATAGCCGGTGAACAGCCCCGATATGGCGGGATGATCGACCGGCTCGTCGCTTTCGTCGGCCACAAGATTCTGTTGGCTGACATAGGCGACGTAGCTCGACTCCATATTCTCGGCGAGCAGATGATAGAAGGGCTGGTCCCGTTTCGGACGGATACCCTCCGGGATCGCCTCATACCATTCTTCGCTATTTGCGAAAACCGGGTCGACATCGAAGATCACGCCGCGAAAATCGAACATCCTGTGGCGAACGACGTCACCGATCGAGAAACGGGCGTGCGCGATCGGCGGAGCGTCAAGCGCTCCGCGCGAACCGGTGGCGCTGAAACTGGTAACATCGTGACGGGGCATGCAACCCATCTAATCCTTGTTTTGCATCGCACAAGCCGTGAACGGGCCGCGCGATCCTCGCCGCTGCTTGCACGCCCCGAACGCTTGCGATAGGGGCACGCCCTCGACCGACCGGCCCCGTTCGCGGTGCCGCGAAATCCCTCGCGGAGAGGTGGCAGAGTGGTCGAATGTACCGCACTCGAAATGCGGCGTGCCTTAACGGGTACCGTGGGTTCGAATCCCACCCTCTCCGCCAATTTGCCCGGCAAATCGGTCATCGCTTGCGCTCCTCGGGACGAATGCGCTGGCGGATGGGAGAGCCATGGTTGGGCTTCGGCGCGGTTCGCGGCCTGCAAGGCCTGCGCCGGAAATCCTGCTGGTCCAATGCCGGGCTGCATCCGGGGCCATGCCGGAGTCGCGGTCTGCCAGGACGATGGCCGGTGGGTTGCCGCAGGCCGGCGGTGCCTATTCTACCGCGACGAAATGCGTGGTGCGCCGCGCAAATGCACGCGGGGGCCGCGCGCGTATCGGCGGCTGATGGCTTCGGCCCTCGCCAGTCCCGTCCGGAACCAGGAACCGCTGCGAACGCTATCGATCGAGCGGCGAAACGAGGTGACCGTAACGTGCACGCACGATCCCGTCGAACTCGAACGGTGCCAGGCCGGGCGACCGCTGTGACCCGAATTCCTATCTTCACACCAAGGAGCAACTTATCATGGCAACACAGCACGACGTCCTTCGCGAGCTTTTCGTCACCGGCCTCCGCAATGTGCATGCAGTCGAGCATCAGGCCTTGTCGATCATGACGCCGCAGGTCGCGCGGATCGAGCATTATCCCGAGGTCGCCGACCGCCTGCGCCTCCACATCGAGGAGACGAACGGCCAGATCGCGCGGCTGGACGAGATCCTCGCGGCCTTCGATACCAGCGGTTCGACGCTCAAGGACACCGCGCTCGGCCTTTCCGGGAGCATGGCCGCGATCGCGCATACCGTCGCCGGCGACGAGATCGTGAAGAACAGCTTCGCCAACTACGCGTTCGAGCATTTCGAGATCGCCAGCTACATGTCGTTGCTGGTGCTGGCCGAGGATGGCGGTTTCGTCCACGCGACCCCGCTGCTACGGAAATCGCTCGGCGAGGAGGAAGACATGGCGCGGTGGATCGGCGAAGCGCTGCCGATGGTCACGCGCCGTTATGCCTCGCTCTATGCCGAGCATGGGTCGGGCACCGCCAAGGCGTAGGAGGTACGGTCGCCTCGACGCCCGGCTGATCCCGATCGACGGGAACGCGAAGTTCGAATCGACGGGAACGCGAACTTCGAACGGCTTCGTGCCGGGCGGCGGGACATAAACAGCCCGCCGAGGCGGCAGGAGAATGCCGACCCAGTGAGCGATCAATCGAGGGACGGTTTCACGCGCAGCGACGAATGGATTGCGCGCGGACCAACCCATCCGCAAATGCTTCGATAGCTTCGTTCAGCGGCGGCAGCGGCGCGCCGCGTCGACTGACGAGCGGCACCGACACGGGCCGCTGGGCGATCCATTGCGGCAACGGCCCCGTCACCGGCTTTACCAAACGGGCATCGAGCGCACAGGCCTCCGCGATACGGCGCGCGAACGCCGCCCAGCTCAGCGCCTCGGCATTCGTCAGGTGCCAGATGCCGGTGGCACCATCGATCAGCAGGTCGAGCGCGCCGCTTACCAGATGCGATACGAAGGTCGGGGTGACCACATGATCCTCTGCGGCACCGAATGGCTGGCCCGACGACAGGCTGCGAACGACGGCGGCGGCGAAATTGTGGGAATCGTCGGGCGAGAAGAACGCTGCGGTGCGAAGGACGAGCGACCCGGGCAGGGCGGCGCAGACCTGTTCCATCGCGGCCTTGCTTCGACCATAGACGTTGATCGGCCCGACCGCATCATCCTCGGCATAAGGCCGTTCCGCGGTGCCGTCGAACACCAGGTCGCTCGAAAAATTGACGACGCCGATGCCGCGCGCCGCACAGGCTTCGGACAGCGCGACCGCGCCGACGGCGTTCGCGCGAAAACAGGCATCGACATTATGCTCTGCCGAATCGACATCGACCCATCCGGCGGCATTGACGACCGCCCAGGGTCGGACCGCGTCCAGCGTTGCCGCAATCGTCTCGGGCCGGCCGAGATCGAGCGTCCCGCGCCCTGTCGAGACGCAGGCGATATCGCGGGCCGCACAGGCGCGTGCAAAGGCCTGACCCAAAGTGCCGGTCGCGCCGCAGATCAACAATGGCTGCGCGGCATCGGTGCCGGTGCCGGTCGCAAGCCCCGCCGGGCGCACGATAGGGGGATAGATTATCCGTTCCGGTCTGCGCCACCATCCGGCACCCGCCAATACGGGGTGCCGGGGCGCATCATGGGGCAATCCCTTCCACAACGCCGCCAGCGCGGTCGGGCGAGGCCGGTCGCCCACGACCTCGTAGACACCGGGTTCGTATTTGCCGGGCCTGGTCAGCAAGGTGTTCCACCCGTGGCTGCCAAGCAGTGACCATGCCGTGACCGCGCGGATATCGATGCCGTCCGCCTTCAGCGCTACGGCCTCGTCCCAAGTGTCCGCCGCCCAGCGCAGTTGTTCGTCGCGCGTGCAGCCGTTATGTACCTCCGTAATGGCGAGCGGCACCTTGTAGCGATCCCATGTTTCGCGAAGCGCGTTGGTCAGGCCCGCCGGTGCCGGGGTCAGGACACGGATGGCTTCGGTATCGGCATAGCGCAGCTTGCCGTTCCCCCCATAGGTCCGCGCGTCGTACCGCTGGAGCCGATGATCGAGAAACCGGTCGCTGGTCAGATAGTGGTTGACCCCGATGATGTCGGGGGGCGACGGATCGTCGGCGATCTGCGCCAGCCGTTCGCCGAGGCCATGGCGCGATAGGCGCAGCCATAGCGGATGATGCCGCGTCACCCGCCCGAACAGCAGATCCCATCCGGCCCAGCGGCGCAGATTGTCGAAGGCAGCCTGTTCGGCGAGGTGAAGCGTCGAATAGGTCCGCCCGACGTCATCGGTCTGGATGAGGCGAGCGGTGGGAACCACGCGCCGGATCGCCTTCATCGACAGCCGCACCGCATCGACCTGGTTGACGAGCATGTGCCAGAACGACCGTTCTGTTCGGTGATGCGGATACCAAAGGCCGTAGAGCCCGGAAAAGCGCGCCGTCGTCAGCGGTTCGTTGATCGGCGTCCAATCTTCGATCCAATCATACCGTTCAGCGACCCGCCCCGCGAACTGCGCGAGCGCGGGAGCAAAACCGTCGTCGATCAGACTGGTATGCGAAGGTCCGCTGCCATGATGGACCAGCCCGGCGATCGGGCGGACGCCGCGATCGCGCAGACCCGTCAATCGCCGATCCGTCCAGCGCCAATCGGCGCTTCCCGGCCCGTCGGGAGCGATCCTTTCCCATATCACAGGATAGCGAAGTGCACGCAGGCCGAGCTCGGCAAACAGGTCCAGATCGTCGTCGCGATCATGGTGACCGCTCAACCGCGTCTGGTCCACATACCCGCTATGCGTACGATTGACCGTATATTCGAGGCCGCCCCATAATTCCAGCGAGGTCATGCGGTTTTCCCTTTTCGACCTTGACGCCTCAAACGGGCCGGTCATTTCATCGTTCCCGTAATCGCACTTACCCATGTTATGGGGCGGTGTTTCATCGGAACGTTCGATCACCACGAAATGTTACTACAATGATATTACAGCGGGGAGCCCATCAGTGACTGCGCAGATTTCGCCGATAAATGACGTCGTTACCCAGTTGCCCATGACCGACGATATGCGCCCGACCTTGATCTGTTTCAGTCATTTGCGATGGTCCTTCGTATTCCAGCGTCCTCAACATCTGATGTCGCGGTTCGCGCTCGAGCACCATGTGCTGTTTTGGGAAGAGCCTGTTTACGTGGAAGGGCTGGGCAACAGCCGCCTTCGACGCGAGGTCTGCCCCGATAGCAGCATCACGATCCTCGTGCCGGAACTCGATCCTGATAACCGCAATTGCGAAGACATGGAATTGTCGACGCTGCTTGATGGCATCGTGAAAGGGATCAAAGGACCTTTGGTTCGCTGGTACTATACTCCGATGATGCTGTCTTTTTCGGATCATGTTCGTGCGGATTGCACCGTCTATGATTGCATGGACGAACTTTCCGCGTTCAAGAACGCGCCTCCTGAATTGCTGGCGCGGGAACGGGCGTTGCTGGAGAAGGCGGATATCGTCTTCACCGGCGGCACGAGCCTCTACGAGGCGAAGCGTGATCGCCATTCCAACGTCCATGCATTTCCGTCCAGCATCGACGCGCCGCATTTCGCCCGTGCCCGCGACACGATGGACGATCCCGTGGATCAGGCGGACATTCCGCGCCCCCGGCTCGGTTTTTGCGGGGTCATCGATGAGCGGATGGATCTCGATCTGCTCGCCGCCATCGCCGATGCGCGACCGAACTGGTCGCTGGTGGTGATCGGACCGGTCGTGAAGATCAGCGAGAGCGATCTGCCGCGGCGGCCGAACATCCATTATCTCGGCGGCAAGAGCTACAGCGCATTGCCCGACTATATGGCGGGGTGGGACGTCGCGCTGATGCCGTTCGCGATCAACGCGGCGACTCGTTTCATCAGCCCGACCAAGACGCCGGAATATCTGGCCGCGGGTTGCCCGGTCGTATCGACGCCGGTCGTCGATGTCGTTCGCCACTATGGCGATCTCGAAGCGGTCGGCATCGCCGCCACGCCGGAGGCCTTCATCGCCGCGTGCGACAGGGCGCTGGCATTGCGTAGCAGCGGAGACTTCGCCTGGCGCGATGCCGCGGATGCGCACATCGGGCGCGGATCGTGGAGCAGCACGGCGCTGGAGATGTCCGCATTGATCGCTACGCAGATCACCGTCCATGACCGCATCGAGGCTGTCGTTTCCCCCGTTACATGGCCAGCACGGCGCGAGCGGTACGACGTCATGGTCGTCGGTGCCGGGTTCGCCGGTGCGGTGATGGCGGAACGCTTGGCGCGTGACGGGGGGAAGCGGGTGCTGGTCGTGGACCGTCGTCCTCACGTGGCCGGCAATGCGTTCGATCGGCTGGATGATGCCGGCGTGCTGATCCACCAATATGGGCCGCACATCTTCCACACCAACTCGCAGGACATCTTCGACTATCTGTCGCGCTTTACCGAATGGCGGCCGTATGAGCACCGTGTGCTGTCGGACGTGGACGGTAAACTGGTACCGATGCCGATCAACCGGACGACGCTGAACGCGTTGTACGACCTCGATCTGCGGACCGACGCCGATGTCGACGCGTTCCTCGCCGGCCGCGCGGAACCCGTTGATCCGATCCGCACCTCCGCCGATGTCGTGATCTCCAAGGTCGGTCGCGAGCTCTACGAGACGTTCTTCCAGGGCTATACCCGAAAGCAATGGGGGATGGACCCGTCCGAACTCGACAAATCCGTCACTGCGCGGGTGCCGACGCGCAGCAACGCCGACGATCGCTATTTCACCGACAGTTTTCAGGCAATGCCGCGCGACGGCTATACCAGGATGTTCGAGCGGATGCTCGATCATCCGAATATCGATGTGCTGCTCGGCGTCGACTATCGCCAGGTGCGCGATGCCTATCCGCACGACCATCTCGTCTTTACCGGGCCGATCGACGAATATTTCGGACATCGTTACGGCAAGCTGCCGTACCGATCGCTGCGGTTCCAGCACGCGACGCTGGACATGGAATGGCTTCAGTCGGTCGCTACGGTGAATTATCCGAGCGAAGACCTGCCCTATACGCGGATCACCGAATATAAGCACCTGACCGGGCAGACCTCGGCAAAAACCAGCATCACGCATGAATTTCCGTGCGCCGATGGCGACCCCTATTACCCGATCCCGCGCGACGAGAACCAGGCGCTGTACAAGCGTTACGAGGCGCTGGCGCTGGCCGAACCGGGTGTCAGTTTCGTTGGGCGGTTGGCGACGTACCGCTATTACAACATGGACCAGGTGGTCGGGCAGGCGCTGTCGACCTACCGCCGTCTGGCGAACGATTGGCAGGAAGAAGAATCGCCGGTGACCAGTCGCAGCGTAGCGTAGCGTAGCGTAGCCCAACCAGAGACACGGGCGACGGGCGTGTCGCGGAACGACGGCGCGGTGCCGGTAGCCGATCGTCTGAATGTGCGCGTGGTCGTCGGTCGTTGCCGGTGTCTGAACTCGGCGTCGAACCTTGCAGCGCGCGACATGCCGGGTTTGTCCGTTCCGGCAATAAGCACGGTGGCGACAGACACCGGATGCTTTTCCCCTCCCGTCGGATATAGGCTAGACGCAATCTTATTCTGCTCGGACAGTCCCGCTGCAGGGCGTCGGACATGTCCCATCCGCTGACGGACCCGATCATGACACCTTCAACACATTCCGATCGCGCTGCGGTTCTGGATACCGCCCGCGCGCTGAAGATGGCGCGCTCCGCCCATGCCTATGTGCGCGGCAATACGGTCAAATTCTATGAATGGCTGGCGGCGTCGCCCGTGTCGGCCCGCATCCCGGTCGGGCCGTCGATCTGGATTTGCGGCGATTGCCATCTCGGCAATCTCGGTCCGCTGTCGAACGGCGAGGGCGATGTCGAGGTGCAGATCCGCGACCTCGACCAGACCGTGATCGGCAATCCCGCGCATGACCTTATCCGGCTTGGGCTATCGCTGGCGACCGCAGCGCGCGGATCGGACCTGCCCGGCGTTGCGACCGCGCGGATGATCGAGGAAATGGTCGACGGCTATGGCGATGCGCTTGCTCGACGAAGCGCAAACGACGCCGATCCCGGTCCCGAACCCGATGTCGTCCGCATGGTCAAGCGTCGCGCGATGGGACGGCGCTGGCGTCATCTGGCGAAGGAACGGATCGACGGCACCGACCCGTGCATTCCGCTCGGCAAGAAATTCTGGGCGATCGACGACGACGAACGCGCCGCATTGACCGCGCTGGTCGCGGACCCGGACATCAAGCGGCAGATCCTGTCGCTCAGTCCCGACAGCCATGACTGCGACGTCCGGCTGGTCGATGCGGCTTACTGGATGAAGGGCTGCAGCTCGCTCGGCCTGCTGCGCTACGCCGTATTGTTGTCGATCAAGGGCGCGAAGGGGCGAAGCGATTATGCGCTGGTCGATCTGAAGGAAGCGGTCGCGCCGGTGGCACCGGTCGCGGGCGGTGCGCAGATGCCCGCGGACGAGGCCCAGCGCGTCGTTGCCGGTGCGCGCGCGCTTTCGCCGCATCTGGGCGACCGGATGATCGCGGCGACGTTGCTGGGCCGATCGATGTTCATCCGCGAACTCGCCCCGCAGGACCTGAAGCTGGAGGTCGAGCAATTCTCGCATTCGCAGGCGGTGAGGGCGGCACGCTACCTCGCCTATGTCGTTGGCAAGGCGCATGCGCGGCAGATGGACGATGGCCAGCGCCGAGAATGGCGATCCGCACTGCGCGACCACGGCGACCTTGCGATCGATGCGCCGTCCTGGCTGTGGCAGAGCGTCGTCGATCTCGCCGCCAGCCACGAGGCGGGGTATCTCGACCATTGCCGCCACTATGCGCTCGGCACGGCGGCCTGAGCGAACGCCTGCGTAGGTCGGGTCCGACGCGCGGTGCGCCGCCATGGTGTCAGTGGCTGTCACGCGGCAAGCCACGGGTCTGCGCGACCCGCTGATAGGTTTCGGCCCCTTCCAGGATCGCGCCGGTATCGAACTGGCCGACCAGCGACCGCTGGATCTGCTGCCATGGTGTCTGCGATTCGGGATAGCGATAGCCGCCGGCCTCGACCAGCACGCGGCGACGTTCGGCCAGTTCATCGTCGGGGATCAGCACATCGGCGGTCCCGCGACCGAGGTCGATCCGCACGCGGTCGCCCGTCCGAAGCAGCGCCAGGCCGCCCATCGCTGCCGCTTCCGGCGAAGCGTTCAGGATCGACGGCGACCCGCTCGTGCCCGATTGCCGCCCGTCGCCGATGCAGGGCAGCGCATGGACGCCCTCGCGGATCAGATAGGCGGGCGGGCGCATGTTCACGACCTCCGCCCCGCCGGGATAGCCGATCGGCCCCGCGCCGCGGATGAACATCAGCGTTTCGGTGGTGATGCCGAGCGCGGGGTCGTCGATCCGGTGGTGATAATCCTCCGGTCCGTCGAACACGATCGCCGGCCCCTCGAACGCTTCGGGATCGTCGGGGTTCGTCAGATAGCGGGCCCGGAATTCCGGCGAGATCACGCTGGTCTTCATGATCGCGGCGTCGAACAGATTGCCGCGCAGCACGACGAAGCCCGCCGCCGCCATCAACGGCGTGGCGAAGGGGCGGATGACTCGTTCGTCCTCGATCGCGACACCGCGGCAATTCTCGCCGATGGTCCGGCCGTTCGCCGTCATCGCGTCCTCGGCGATCAGTCCCTGTTCGATCAGCTGCGCGACCACCGCAGGCACACCACCCGCGTGGTAGAAATCCTCGCCCAGATATTCGCCCGCCGGCTGCAGATTGACGAGCAACGGTATATCGAGGCCATGTTCCTGCCAATCGTCGATCGACAGGTCGACCCCGATGTGCCGGGCGATGGCGGCAAGATGGATCGGCGCGTTGGTCGATCCGCCGATCGCGGAGTTGACCCGGATGGCGTTCAGAAAGGCGTCGCGCGTCATGATGTCGGACGGCTTAAGATCCTCGCGCACCATCGCGACGATCCGCTTGCCCGTCTCATAGGCCATTTCCTGCCGATCACGGTACGGTGCCGGAATCGCCGCCGATCCGGGCAGCTGCATCCCCAGCGCTTCGGCAAGGCTGTTCATCGTCGTCGCGGTGCCCATCGTGTTGCAATATCCGGTCGATGGCGCGGACGAGGCCACGAGCTTGACGAAGCCCGCCGCGTCGATCTCGCCCGCCGCCAGCATCTCGCGCGCCTTCCACACGATCGTGCCCGAACCGGTGCGTTTGCCCTTGTGCCAGCCGTTCAGCATCGGGCCGACCGACAGCGCGATCGCCGGGGTATTCACCGTCGCCGCCGCCATCAGGCAGGCGGGCGTCGTCTTGTCGCAGCCGATCGTCAGCACCACGCCGTCTAGGGGATACCCGTAAAGCGTCTCGACCAGGCTGAGATAGGCCAGGTTGCGATCGAGCGCCGCTGTCGGGCGCTTGCCGGTTTCCTGGATGGGGTGGACGGGGAATTCGATCGCGATCCCGCCTGCGTCGCGAATCCCTTCACGCACGCGTTCGGCGAGTACCAGATGATGGCGATTGCACGGGCTGAGGTCGCTGCCCGTCTGCGCGATCCCGATGATCGGCCGGCCGGATTGCAGTTCGGTCTGGCTGAGCCCGAAATTCAGATAGCGTTCGATATACAGCGCGGTCATGTCGACATTGGCGGGATTGTCGAACCACGCCTTGCTGCGGAGCGTCGGGGTGTCGGACATCTTGACCTCGTGATCGATGGAGCCGGAGCGCAGGAATTACGAACCAGGCTTATAGGTCATGGCATCGAGCGATAACACAATAGTCGGGGAGCCTGATCGAGCGTGAAGATCGTCGTGATCGAATTGATCCTCGATGCGGTCGATGCGACGAGCGCCGCGATTCGACGACGCGTCGATCGCCCACCAGGGCAGATCCTTCGACGCCGGGAATAATCGGTGGTATTCCTGGGCCCGGCCCCCACCTTGTCACGCGAGACATATTGCGCGAGCCCGAAGATCGCGACGCCGTACGCGAAACCCGCCCTGCGCCGGTAATTATGATCGATCGGACCTGTCGAGTGCTTAGCCTTACTGAAGACCAGGAGGATGAACTGCTCAGTCGCCTGATCTGGCCCGTCGCGGCGACACTCGGCGAAGGTCCTGCCTGGATCGCCGACGATGCTGCGTTGTGGTTCGTCGACATCAAGCAGGGCGCGCTCCATCGCTACGATCCGGCGACCGGTCACGGATCGACGGTCGCGGTCGGCGGTCGCCCCAGCTTCGTGTTGCCGACCGATGACGGGGGGCTGATCGTCGGCAGCGGCGACGGGTTGCATATCGTGCGCGACGGAACGCTTGGCGACCCGGTCGCGACGATCGACATGCCTGCGCATAATCGCACCAACGATGCCGCGGTCGATCCGTCCGGCCGGCTGTGGTTCGGGACGATGGACGACGGCGAGACGAAGGTCACCGGGGCGGTCCATCTTTTCGACGGCGGAACGATCACCGTGGCGGGCGGCGAAAGCATCATAACCAATGGCCCCGCGATCAGTCCGGACGGCCGCTTTCTCTATCACGTCGATACCGTCGCCGGCGTCATCACGCGGTTCGACATCGCCGCCACCGACCGGCTGCTCGACGGCGAACCGTTCGTGACGATAGCGCCCGAGGACGGGCATCCGGACGGCGCGTCGATCGATTCGGAAGGGTGCGTCTGGGTGGCCCTTTGGGGCGGGTGGCAGGTCCGACGCTATGGGCCCGACGGAACGTTGCTGGCGACGGTCGCCTTCCCGTGCGCAAACGTCACCAAGGTCGCGTTCGGTGGCCCCGACCTGCGGACCGCCTTCGTCACGACCGCCCGCGCTGGGTTGTCGGACGTGGAACTCGCCGCGCAACCCCTGGCCGGCGGGCTGTTCGCGTTCGACGCGCCGGTGCCGGGCATCCCGATCACGCCGGTCAGGATCGCACGATGAGCTACCGAGTCGTCGGCGATTGGGGGACGAGCCGGCTGCGGCTGTTCCGGATCGAGTCGGGCGTGGTGACCGATCGGTGCGAGGCACCGGGGATCGGGACTGCCGGCACACCGCCCGAGGCGGTATTGCGCGAGACGCTCGCCCAATGGCGCGCGGCTGGCGATCCGTCGGCGATCGCACTGTGCGGAATGGTGGGATCGCGCAACGGCTGGGTCGAGGTGCCCTATGTCGAATGCCCCGCCGACCAGGCGACATGGATCACCGGTGCGGCGCGGCTGGCGCTCGACGACATCCCAGTGGCGATCCTGGCCGGACTGGCCACGAAGGCCGGCGTCCCCGACGTGATGCGCGGCGAGGAGACGCAGACCTTCGGCGCGGTCGCGCTCGACCCCCGGCTCGCCGACGGACGGCACCGCGTGATCCTGCCCGGCACGCACAGCAAATGGACGACGATCGAGGACGGTCGAATCACCGGTTTTCGCACCTATCTCACGGGCGAATTGTTCGCGTCGCTTCGCGATCATTCGATCCTGGCGCGTGCTGCCGCCGGCTCGACCGTCGATCCGGGCGAAGAGGACATCGGCTTTGCGCATGGGCTCGATCGGTCCCGGTCGGGGCGAGTGATCGGTGCGCTGTTCGAGGCACGGAGCGCACAACTGCTGGAAGGCCGGTCGCATGGCTGGGCGCTTGGCTATCTCTCCGGCCTGCTGATCGGCGGCGAGATCGCGGAGGCCTTGCACGACGAACCGCCGACGGGCCGGATTGCGCTGGTCGGGGATCCCCGGCTTACCGAACGCTACCGCCGCACGTTCGCCGGATATGCCATCGCCGTCGAACTAGTCGATGGCGACGCCGCCGCGCTCGCGGGGCTGAACGCACTGGAGACCGAATCGTGACGATCGACGACATCCTCGCCGACGGTGCACCGCCGATCGTCGCGATCCTGCGCGGTATCGAGCCGGAAGAGGCCGCGTCGATCGCGTCCGCGCTGATCGACGCCGGGATCCGGATGATCGAGGTCCCGCTGAACTCACCCGACCCCTTCGCCAGCATCACCGCGATCCAGCAGGCTTACGGCGATCATGCGCTGGTCGGCGGCGGTACGGTGCTGGATGTCCCATCGGTCGATCGGCTCGCGGATACGGGATCGCGGATCATGGTGACGCCCAATATCGACCCCGCGGTGATCGCCCGTGCCGTGGCGCGCGGGCTGGAGCCGATGCCGGGGTTCGTCACCCCCAGCGAAGCGTTCCGCGGCATCGCCGCGGGGGCGCGCCGGCTGAAACTGTTCCCGGCGACGGCGCTTGGGCCGGCCTATCTGAAGGCGATCCGGGACGTCCTGCCCAAGGACGTCAAAACCTGGGGCGTCGGCGGGACCGATGCCGACAACATGCACGACTGGCTGGCGGCGGGCGCGGAAGGGGTCGGGGTCGGCGGTGCCATCTACCGCCCGGGCGACGATGCCAGGACAGTCGCCGGCAAGACGCGGGCGGTGGTCGCCGCCTGGCGCGCCATCGCGCCCTGAGCGGCGCCGGCTCGTCGCCTCGGGGGAAATCGGCGAGGCGAACTGGATTTGTTCGACCCCGACGTGCTCGGCTGGCTGCTCGACCGCAAATTCTCGTTGCCCCTGCAGTGTCGTTTCAACGAACTTCGGATCGGCATCGAACCGATGCGTCGCGGTTCGCGGCCGATCATGCCGATCATGCCGATCCCGATGAGAGGCCGCGATCCGCGGCGGGTTCGACCCGATGGTCGCGGCGGACGCCGGCTACGGCGATGCGGTCAACGCCATGATGCACAAGATCATCACGTGCTTGCGCTGATCGCCCGGAGCGATGCACCAGGGTTGCCGGGAATACCGCCCCATCTACGCGAGTGACAATTGCGATCCCACACACGGCGAAAATCCCGGTCGCGCTGCGCCGGTAGCCGCGATAGGCAGGTCGCATGACCGCCGCATCATCCCTTCATTCCGCTCATATGGCTGCAGTCGGTGCCGCTCAGGACGAGCAGACCCAGGTTGCGGCGACGCTGTTCGCCTCCGCATTGGCCGATGGGCAGGCGGACGCGCGTTTTCTGACCGATTACGCGGCCTTCGCTTCGGCGATCGGTCAAGCGGAGCTCGCAGCATCGCTTTACGAACGCGCGATCGCAGCGACGCCAGGCGACTCCCCGCCGCTCCGGTTGCGACATGCGCTCGCTACGATGGATGCCGGAAAGGTTCTCGCCGCGATCGCCTTGCTTGGCGGTTTGACGCGCGATGAGCCACGATCGTTGATGGCGTGGCAGGCGCTTGGGGCGGCTTTGCACGCCGCGGACCGGGCGGTGGATGCTCTGGCGGCGTTCGACCGCGTCGTGACCCTCGCGCCGCGCGTTTCTCTCGGCTTATTGTCGCGGGCGCGGATGTCGGAAGAACTGGGTCGGCCAGCCACCGCCGATTTCACTGCTGCGCTCGCCGCTGCGCCGGACAGCGGGCCGGCGCGGCTCGGACTTGCGGCGGCCCAGGCTGGTGCTGGGCAGTACGACCTTGCCGAGGCAACGCTGCAAACCGGTTTGGCACGCGCACCCGATTGGGCGGAGGGGTGGGCCGCGCTCGTATCGTTGGTCTATCGGTGGCAGGGACACGGGGCGAGTATCAAGGCAGCCCAGGTCGCATTGGCTGCCGCGCCTCGCGATGCGAACGTGGCGACGAGCATGCTGCGGAGTATTGCGGCGGTCGGCGCAAACGACGCGGTACTCGGCATGCTGCATGCAATCAGGGGGGCGTTGGGTGATACGCTGCCGTTGGCGCTGATCGAAGCGCAGGCGGCAAGCGAGACCGGGGACATTGCACGCGCGGACGCGGCATTCACAAGGCTGGCCGCGATCGACGACCCGGTCGTGTTGCTCGCCCGCCTGCGTCATTCGTTGCGCGCCGGCTGGCCGGATGATGCGATTGCGATCGGGGAGCCTATGACGGCAGGCCCGGCGGCGCGGTTCGCAATCCCCTATATAGGTACGGCGTGGCGAATGCTCGGCGACCCGCGCCATGCGTGGCTGGAGGGCGATCCGCAGCTGGTCGGCACATATGATCTGGGGATCGACGCACCCGATCTCGCGGTTCTCGCCGCCGAGTTGCGCACGTTGCATACCGCGCGCCACGCGCCGTTTGAACAGTCCATGCGCGGCGGCACGCAGACGGACGGCGTTCTCCTATCCCGCCAATCGCCCGCTATTCGAAGCCTTCGCGCCGCGATCGAGCGCGCGGTACGAGCGCATATCGACCAGTTGCCTGCAGTGGATCTCGCTCACCCCACGTTATCCGTCCCGCGTAACGGCATCCGTTTCGCCGGGTCGTGGTCGGTCCGGCTGTCGGACGGCGGACATCACGTCAACCATGTCCACAGCGAAGGATGGCTCAGCTCCGCATGCTACATCGCGTTGCCCGACGCGATGACGGACGGCGGAGCGGATGACGAGGCGGGATGGCTGACATTGGGGCAGCCGCCGGTCGATCTCGGGCTAGACCTGTCACCGGTACGGACAGTGCAACCGGCCGTGGGGCAGGTCACGTTGTTTCCGTCCACGATGTGGCACGGCACACGCCCCGCCCCGGCGGGCGAACGGCTGACCGTGGCGTTCGACGTGCAGCCGCTGACCTGATGCGATTTGACGCCGCCGCGCAGCGCGATATGTTGATCCGCAGCGTTTTTGCCGGGGGATGGGGAATGACCGTGTTGATCGGATTGTTGATGGTGGCGCAGGTTGCCGCAGGTACGGCCCAGACGCCGACGACGCCCGTCGGACGCAAGCCGCAACCCGACAAGTTGGTTTGTGTCGAGGCACAACAACTGGGCACCCGGCTAGGTGGCCACCGGATTTGCAGGACCAAAGCCGAATGGGACCAGGATCGCCAGAATGTGCGGTCGGATACCGAACGGGCGCAAGTTACCAATTACCATTGATGCATGTGGTGAACATTTGCGATCAGCCGGTGCGGCGGACCCTAATTGCGGGTTGTCCGCCGACGCTCATCTTGAATGAATTCAGCGCCGCACGGGTGATGAGCACTGTCGTTCCCGCGCGCGGGGTACTACCAATCGTGTAATCGTCGATCTGATGCCAGCGGCTGCCGTCCTGCAGGGCGAACACCCATTTGCCCGATGCATCGGTAGAGGCGCTTGCGATTGCCCCCCGGACTTCCTTGACGGTTCCACCGTTCGCTTCGTTCGCAAAGATCGCGCTCCCTTTGGGGGCAAGTCCGAATTGTTCGCGGCGTTGCCGCTCGACCTGGGCCTTGTCGACGACGGCGATCGATCCGGCATCGATCCGTGCGCTCAACCGGTCGAGTTCGCGGTCGACGCATGCGAGCCGATCGGCAGATGTCGCGATCTTGCGACACGCCAGCAGCGTAGCGATCGCTTGCGACTGATCTGTAGCGTCTCGCTTGTCTGCGGCCAGCGCCGGCAGGGGCGCGAGCAATGCGAGTGCTGACACGAGGTGCAGCAGGGGGCGGGCCGGCATATTTTCTCCTCTATCGACCGACACTGACTGACTGCGTAAAGTGCATCGTACAAGCTGTGTCTTCGGCGCAACGACACGTTGTAAAAGTGTCGGTCATTACGATTTTATGACTTGATCGGACCCGGCGAGACATAGAGGAGCGTCCCAGAAGACCCGTCAGCGGTCTGAGCGTTTTTCAAAGGGGCAATTTCCATGATGAAGCAGGTTAAGCCGTTGCTGCTCGCGACGACCGTCATCGCCGGCGCGTTCGCCGCGATGCCAGCCTTCGCGCAGTCCAACCCGGCACCGACGGTTCCGACCGCACCCGTCATCGGTGGCAGTTCGGCTTCGGCTCTCCCGACCGACCCGGCGCAGCCCGCATCCGAAAGCGGTCAGGACATCGTCGTCACCGGTTCGCGCATCGCCAATGCCGGTGCAGTATCGCCTAGTCCGTTGACCACGGTCAGCGCGCAGGAAATCAGACTCGAAGGCGTGACACGTACCGAGGATCTCCTGAATAACCTCCCGTCGGTCTTTTCCGGTCAGGGCGGTAACCTTTCGAACGGGTCCAACGGTACGGCAACGGTCGATCTTCGCGGTTTGGGATCGCAGCGCACGCTGGTGCTCGTTAACGGTCGTCGCCTGATGCCGGGTGATCCCGTATCGTCGGCGGCCGATCTTAACTTCGTACCCGCGGCGCTGATCGATCGGGTTGACCTGCTGACCGGCGGCGCATCGTCGACCTACGGCTCGGACGCGATCTCCGGCGTCGTCAACTTCGTCATGAACACGCGGTTCGAGGGCGTTCGCCTCGACGCGCAGTACAGCCTGTTCGATCATGACAACAACAACGCGACCGCCGATAACGTTTTCCGTGATCCGACCGGCGGCCGCGGGTTCGCCTTTCCGCAGGGTCACACGGACGTGGGTGCAACGCAGAACATCACCGCCGTCATCGGTACTGGTGGCGCGGACGGCCGCAGTCATGTGGTCGCTTATGCCGGCTATCGTCAGATTCAGGCGGTGACGCAGGACAGTTACGATTACTCGGCCTGCTCGCTTGCCGAAGTCACGACGTCGCTCGGATTTAATTGCTCGGGTTCGGGCACGACCAGCCCGGCGCGTTTCATTCTGAACGGTGGTGCGGGTGCACAGGTGACGCTCAACCCGGCGACCGGCAACACGTTCCGCCCGTATGTCGGATCGCGTGACGCGTTCAACTTCGCACCGTACAATTATTATCAGCGCCCCGACAAGCGCTACACCGCGGGCGTGTTTGCCGATTACGAGATCACGCCGGCGTTCGATCCCTATATCGAGTTCATGTTCATGGACGATCGGTCGACCGCGCAGATCGCGCCGTCGGGCATCTTCGGCCAGGTCATCAATATCAACTGCAACAATCCGCTGCTGTCGGCATCGGAAGCGACCGCGATCTGCGGCGCGAATGCCGGTTCGACGACCGCTACGGGTGCCGTATCGATCGGCAAGCGCAACGTTGAGGGCGGCGGTCGTATCAACGACCTTCGTCATACCGACTATCGCTACGTCGTCGGTATGAAGGGGCAGATCGATCCGGCCTTCAGCTATGACGGCTATCTGCAGTTCGGCCGCGTGGTCTATGCCGAGAACTACCAGAACGATTTCTCGGTCAATCGGACCCGCAATGCGCTGAACGACATCACGGTCAACGGCCAGATCGTCTGCGCCGATGTGAATGCGCGGGCACAAGGTTGCGTCCCCTACAACCTCTTTGCGGTTGGCGGCGTTACGCAGGGCGCACTGAACTATCTGCAGACCCCCGGTTTCCAGCAAGGGACCGTCGATGAATATGTTGCCGATTTCTCGATTACCGGCGATCTGGGCAAATACGGCATCAAGTCGCCTTTTGCTGACAACGGCATCGGCATCAACGTCGGTACCGAATATCGCAAGGAGCAGCTTCAGCTGCTGACCGATTCGGAGTTCACAAGTGGCGATCTCGCCGGTCAGGGTGGTCCGACCATCGGCGTCGCGGGTTCGTTCAACGTCTATGAGTTCTTCGGCGAAGCGCGCGTACCGCTAATCGAAAATAAGACGTTGTTCCAATCTTTGGTCGCCACTGCAGGCTATCGTCGTTCGCATTACAACCTCGCCGGCAACACCGACACCTACAAGGGTGGCGTTGAATGGAAGCCGGTGAGCCCACTTCTCCTGCGTGCGAGCTATAACCGAGCGGTCCGAGCACCGAATATCCAGGAACTGTTCGCACCTGCCGGGCAAAGCCTGTTCACGGGTACGGATCCCTGCGCGGGCACCGCCATCAACGGCACCGTCAACGGTAACTCGGCCGCCGCATGCGCCCGCACCGGCGTCACTGGAGCGGAATTCGGCAATATCGTTGCCAATAGCGCTAATCAGTACACTCAGTTCAGCGGCGGTAACGTCAACCTGAAGCCGGAAGTATCTGATACGTACAGTGCGGGCGCGGTTATCGCACCGCGCGAAGGGGTCCTTCGCGGGCTCGTGATCTCGGCCGACTACTTCAACATCAAGGTCAAGGGTGCCATCAGCACGGTGGGCGCGCAGATCATTCTGAACCAGTGTCTTGCAACTGGAAGCTCCAGCTTCTGTTCGCTGGTTCAGCGTGATCCGACGAACGGTTCGCTGTTCCTTGGCACGGTAGGTCAGGTGGTTAACACCACGATCAACGTTGGCCAGTTGCAGACCCGCGGTGTAGACGTTGCCGGCAGCTATCGCTTCGATTTCGAACGCGCCGGTCTTCATAACATCGGGTCGCTGGGTCTGGACTATACGGGAACCTTCTTGATCAACTTGAAGGATTCGCCCGGCACGACGCTCGCCGACGGAACGACGACGTTCGATTGCGCCGGCTATTATGGGGTGGTCTGCAGTGCAGCTAACGGAACCAATGGTTTCGCGCCGGCACCGAAGTACCGTTCGAAGCTGCGCGTAACGTACAATGCCCCAAGCAACTTCCAGATCTCGCTTAATTGGCGACATCTTTCCGGCGTCAATGTCGATGCTTCGAGCCCAAACAGCTTCCTGAGCCGTCCTAGTCTCGTGTTCGCATCGGATAGCCGCCTGCCTGCGTATAACTACTTCGATCTGTCGACCAGCGTCCGCATCGCCGACAAGTTCTCGCTGCACGTCGGTGCGAACAACATCACCGACAAGGATCCGCCGCTCGTCGGATCGAACAATTTGTCGGGGACAATTGGCAACGGCAACACCTACCCGCAGGTGTGGGACTCGCTGGGTCGCTACATCTTCGCCGGCGTGACGGTCGACTTCTAACGGGATAGGCTCCGCCGGCAACATCGAACCCGCCGGCGGAGTCCCCGAATGCTGTCCAACGCCGATATCCAGACCCTGTCCGGGCAGGCCGATGCGGCTGCAGCGCGGCGCGACTTGCCGGCCGCTGCGGCGATGCTGGCGGAACTGGCGGCATACGACCCTGGCGACGCCGTAACCTGGAAGAAGCTGGCGGCGATCCACCGTGCGCTGGGCCGCTCCGAAGACGCGATGATCGCGATCGGCCATGCGCTGGCGATCGAACCGCGCGATCCCCTATCGCTGCTGCTGAAGGCCGGCTTGATCGAGGCGAAGGGCGATGATGCCGAAGAGCCGTATCGCGCCGCCTTGTCCCTGATCGACGAACCCGATGCCGCACCGCCCGCGCTTCGTGCCCGGCTGGAGCATGCGCGCCGCTACTGCGACACGGCGCATCGTTCGCGGACCGTGCGATTGTCCGGGATCGCGGCTTCGGAAATCGACCGGCTCGGCTGTACGCGCGAGGAATGCGCGCGGATCGACGCGTTCGTACTGGGGATTGCGGACGCGGTGTCGCCGGTGCTTCCGATGCTGTCGCGGCACGCCTATCACGACTCCGCGACCTTCGCCGGATTGGTCGCGGTGGCGCGCGGGCATGCCGCCCTTACCGTGGAGTATCTACGGCTATTGGCCGACGACGCGATGGCGGCTGTGCCCTATGTCGACCACCCGACCGACGTTCCGCTCGATCAATGGGTAGATCTCAACCGCTCGCGACAATGGAGCGCCGCGCATCTGTGGCGCGGGGGCGGCATCGTCCGCGGCAACGCCGATCGCTGTCCGGCGACGGTCGAAGCCTTTGCAGCCTTGCCGACGCCGGTAATCGGCGGCCGATCGCCCAATCTGATGTTCTCCATCCTGGCACCGCACACCCACATCCCGCCCCATGTCGGCGTGACGAACGTCAGGCTCGTCGTACATATTCCGTTGATCATTCCCGAAGACTGTTCGCTGACCGTGGGCGGCGAACGTCGCGGGTGGATGCTGGGCGAAGCGATCGTGTTTGACGACACGATCGAGCATGAAGCGGTCAACGACAGCGACGACACGCGCGTGGTGCTGATCGGCGACCTGTGGCACCCCGACCTCAGCGCGAGGGAGCGGACCGTGCTCCATGCTCTGATGGCGTGAAAGTCGGCGGGTTCACCCCGCCTTCGCCTGCGCCGCGATATAGTCGCCCGGGTCCTTGTCCACCGCCTCCACCCCGTCGACGTACCGCGCATCGAATGCCGCGAACTTGATGCCCGCCCGGTGGCGTTCGTCGGCGCTCGTGTGGCGGCGATAGTCCGTCATGCCCTGGCGTTCTTCCTCCGCCATATGCTTGCTGTTGGCTTCGTTCGCCTTCTCGACGGCCTTGAACCAGGCATCCGTCCCGGCCTGCTCCTTGCCGACCGCGGCTGCGGCGTCGCGGATCTCGTTATGGTCGTCGATCGCGTCCTCGACCTCGTCCTTCATCCCGTCGGCATCGCCCGCGCCCTCGCCGCGGCGGACGACGATGGGGTAGAAGAAGCGCTCCTCCGCTTCGGCATGGGTGTCGAGCAGCTTGCGCAGGCGACCCCATACCGCGTCGAGCGAGGCGATATCCGTCCGGTCGATTTCCTCGATGATGCCGAACAGCTTACGTTGCTCGGCATGGTCGTCGAGGATCAACTGACAGATATCCATTCGCTTTTCCCAGGTTTGTTGACGTCATCACGCAACCGGTCGGTCGCCGATCGGTTCCCCTGGTGTCGGGACTGACAAAGGCGTTCATCCGTGCGATGGCGCGCCCAAAATATATTCGGGAGCAAGGCATGCGTATCATCGACCATCTGATCGCGGGTCCCGGCGGCGGTGGCGGCGGGCGTATGGGCGAGGTGTTCGACCCGAACACCGGCCGGGTGCAGGCGCGTGTGACGCTTGGCACGTCAGCCGATCTCGACCGTGCGGTGGCAGCCGCGCAGGCGGCGCAGCCGGGCTGGGCCGCGACGAACCCGCAGCGCCGGGCACGCGTGATGTTCCGCTTCAAGGAACTGGTCGAGGCCAATATGGACGCGCTGGCGCAGCTGCTGTCGTCCGAACATGGCAAGGTGATCGCGGACAGCAAGGGCGATATCCAGCGCGGGCTGGAAGTCATCGAGTTCTGCTGCGGCATTCCGCACATCCTGAAGGGCGAGTATACGCAAGGGGCGGGGCCGGGGATCGACGTGTATTCGATGCGCCAGCCGCTCGGCATCGGCGCAGGCATCACCCCGTTCAACTTTCCCGGCATGATCCCGCTATGGATGTCGGGCGTCGCGATCGCGACGGGTAACGCATTCATCCTGAAGCCGAGCGAGCGCGATCCGTCGGTGCCGGTGCGGCTGGGTGAATTGTTCCTGGAAGCGGGGCTGCCCGAGGGCATCCTGCAAGTCGTCCACGGCGACAAGGAGATGGTGGACGCCATCCTCGATCATCCGGCGATCGGCGTGGTCAGCTTCGTCGGCTCGTCCGACATCGCGCATTATGTCTACCGCCGCGGCGTCGCGGCGGGCAAGCGCGTGCAGGCGATGGGCGGCGCCAAGAACCACGGGATCGTGATGCCCGATGCGGACCTGGATCAGGTCGTCGCGGACTTGTCGGGGGCCGCGTTCGGATCGGCGGGGGAGCGGTGCATGGCGCTACCCGTCGTGGTGCCGGTGGGTGACAAGACCGCCGAGGCGCTGCGGGCGAAACTGATCCCCGCGATCGCGGCACTCCGCGTCGGCGTTTCCACCGATACCGACGCGCATTACGGCCCGGTCGTGAACGCCGCGCACAAGAAGCGGATCGAGGACTGGATCCAGACCGGCGTGGACGAGGGGGCCGAACTGGTGGTCGACGGCCGCGGGTTCGCGCTGCAGGGGCATGAGGCGGGGTTCTTCATCGGCCCCAGCCTGTTCGACCACGTCACCCCGGACATGAGCGCATACAAGGAGGAGATCTTCGGCCCTGTCCTGCAGATCGTCCGCGCCCCCGATTTCGAGACCGCGCTGAAGCTGCCGGGCGATCACCAGTACGGCAACGGCGTTGCGATCTTTACCCGCAACGGCCACGCCGCGCGCGAGTTTGCGGCACGCGTGAATGTCGGCATGGTCGGGATCAACGTGCCGATCCCGGTACCGGTCGCCTACCACACCTTCGGCGGGTGGAAGCGGTCGGCGTTCGGCGACACCAACCAGCACGGCATGGAGGGCGTGAAGTTCTGGACCAGGGTCAAGACGGTCACCCAGCGCTGGCCCGATGGGACCGCGGAGTTGCCGCGCGGCAGCGAGGATGGCGGGCCGAGCCGGGTCCAGGACGCGTTCGTCATTCCGACGATGGGCTGACGATGCCGCTTGTCATCAAAACCACGCTGTACATGCTCGCGCCGATCGCGCTCGTCGGCCTCGCCGCGTGCGGCCGGAGCGCGCAGGCCCCGGGCATGGACGCCAGGAACCTCAGCGACGATCGCGGGGCAAAGGCGGGGCGTTTCCTGCCACCCGTGGACAACCGCGCCGACGCGACCGGCAATGCCGCTGACCCCGCCAACGAAAGCACATCGTGACCGACCCATCCGCCATCGCCAACCAGTTCGATCTCACCGACGACCAGCGCGAGATCCAGGACCTCGCGCGCCGCTTCACCGCGGATCGCATCACGCCGAATGCGGGCGAATGGGACGAGAAGCACATCTTCCCGCGCGAGACGATCACGGCAGCGGCCGAACTCGGTTTCGCCTCGATCTACGTCAGCGAAGAATCGGGCGGCATCGCGCTCGGTCGGCTGGAGGCGGCGCTGATCATGGAGGCGATGGCCTATGGCTGTCCCTCGACCAGCGCGTTCATCTCGATCCACAACATGGCGGCGTGGATGATCGACCGGTTCGGATCGCCGGGGGTGAAGGACAAATACCTGCCCTCGCTGGTCGGCATGGACCGGATGGCGAGCTATTGCCTGACCGAGCCGGGGTCGGGGTCCGACGCGTCCGCGCTGAAGACGCGCGCGGTCAAGGACGGCGACAACTGGATCGTCAGCGGCACCAAGCAGTTCATCTCCGGTGCCGGCGAAAACGAGGTGTACGTGACGATGGTCCGCACCGGCGAGGACGGCCCCAAGGGCATCTCCGCGCTGGTGATCGAGCGCGATATGCCCGGCGTGTCGTTCGGCGCGAACGAGCGCAAGCTCGGCTGGCATTCGCAGCCGACGCGGCAGGTGATCTTCGATGGTGTCCGTGTGCCCGCCGCGAACATGGTCGGCGGCGAGGGCGAGGGGTTCCGCATCGCGATGATGGGCCTGGACGGCGGGCGGCTCAACATCGGTGCCTGCTCGCTCGGCGGGGCGCAGCGCTGCCTGGACGAGGCGATCGCGTATACGCGCGACCGGCAGCAGTTCGGCAAGCCGATCGCGGATTTCCAGAACACGCAGTTCATGCTGGCGGACATGGCGACCGAGCTGGAGGCGGCGCGCGCGCTGCTCTACGTCGCCGCGGCGAAGGTCACCGCGAATGCGCCCGACAAGACCAAGTTCGCCGCGATGGCGAAGCGGCTGGCGACGGATACCGGATCGTCGGTGGTCGACCGCGCGCTGCAATTGTTCGGCGGCTATGGCTATCTGATGGATTACCCGATCGAACGCTTCTGGCGCGACCTGCGCGTGCATTCGATCCTGGAGGGGACCAACCAGGTGATGCGGATGATCGTCGGCCGCGAGTTGACGCGGCAATGAGGGGGGGGCTGACCCCCGCCGCGCAAGCGGCAACACGTTCTTCTCTTCGCGTCTTCGTGTCTTCGTGCGAGCCGATTTTTCTCGCACAAAGACACGAAGCCATGAAAAGAATTGCGTGTCCGGAGCGGGCCGCATGAGCGATGTCGAAACGCGTGTGGACGGCCCGATCGGCCGCATCCGCCTGAACCGGCCCAAGGCGCTCCACGCGCTGAACCTGCCGATGTGCCAGGCCATCCTCGCCGCGCTCGACGCATGGCGAACCGACCCCGCGGTCGAGGTCGTCCTCATCGACCACGCCGAAGGCCGCGGCTTCTGCGCCGGCGGGGATATCCGCATGCTCGCGGACAGCGGCGCGAAGGACGGGGTCGACGCGCGTGCGTTCTTCCATGCCGAATACCGGATGAACCACGCGCTGTTCACCTATGCCAAGCCGACGGTCGCGGTCATGGACGGGATCACCATGGGCGGCGGCGTCGGACTGGCGCTGCCGTGCGATTTCAGGGTCGCGACGGAGAATACCAAGTTCGCGATGCCCGAAACCGGGATCGGGCTGTTCCCCGACGTCGGCGGCGGCTGGTATCTGTCGCGGTTGCCGGGGCGGATGGGGCAGTTTCTCGCGCTGACCGGGCACCGGCTGGACGGCGCGGAATGCATCGCGCTCGGGCTCGCTACCCATTACCTGCCCGCCGGTTTGCTGGTCGAAGCGAAGACGCGGATCGGTGCCGGTCCACAAAGGGTTGCGGGTAGTTTGGATACGCTGGCGATCGCGCCGCCCGCAGCCGCGATCCTGGCGCGCCGTGCCGATATCGACCGGCTGTTCGCGAGCGATCGGCTGGAGGACATCTACGCCGCGCTCGCGGCCGATCCCGGCGAGTGGGCCGCCACGACGCTCGCCACGCTCAGGACCAAGTCGCCGCAGACGATGAAGGTCAGCCTGAAGCTGCTGCTCGACGGCCGGTCGATGGCGACGTTCGAGGACGAGATGCGCCAGGAATACGCGGTCGGTGCGCGAGTCGTGCAGCGCCACGACTTCCTGGAAGGCGTCCGCGCGGTCATCGTCGACAAGGACAATGCGCCGCGCTGGCACCCCGATACGCCCGAAGGCGTGACCGATCACGTCATCGACCAGATCTTCGCGCCGCTGGCGGACGCGGAGGCGTGGACACCTGCCTGATAATGATACGTCACCCCGGCCTTGAGCCGGGGCCCCGCTTCGATCGGCCGACGAAGCGGGACCCCGGGTCAAGCCCGGGGTGACGAAGGAGAGAACACTATGCCCACCTACGAAACGATCCTCGTCGAACACCGCGACAGGGTAATGCTCGTCACGCTCAACCGCCCGCAGGCGCTCAACGCGCTGAATTCGCAGGTGCTGGCCGACCTGCTCGCCGCCTTCGCCGCGTTCGATGCCGATCCGGGCCAGGGTTGCGCGGTGCTGACCGGCAGCGAAAAGGCGTTCGCCGCGGGGGCGGACATCAAGGAGATGCAGGCGCGGGGGTTCGCCGACATGTACGGCGCGGATTTCTTCGCCGGATGGGACCGGTTCGCGAAGACGCGCAAGCCCGTCATCGCCGCGGTCGCGGGCTATGCGCTTGGCGGCGGGTGCGAGCTGGCGATGATGTGCGACTTCATCCTGGCGGCGGATACCGCGAAGTTCGGGCAGCCCGAGATCAGGCTGGCGGTCGCCCCCGGCATGGGCGGATCGCAGCGGCTGGCCCGCGCGGTGGGCAAGGCGAAGGCGATGGAGATGTGCCTGACCGGCCGTATGATGGACGCCGCCGAGGCCGAACGCGCCGGGCTCGTCAGCCGTATCGTCCCCGCCGCCGATCTGGTCGACGAGGCGGTGAAGACCGCCGCCACGATCGCCGGCATGGCCCCGCTCGCGGTGCTGGCGAACAAGGAAATGGTGACCGCCGCGTTCGAGACGGGGCTGGCGATGGGCGTGCAGTTCGAGCGGCGGCTGTTCCACGGGCTGTTCGGGAGTGCCGACCAGAGCGAGGGCATGGCGGCATTCGTCGAGAAGCGGCCGGGGGTGTGGACGGGGAAATAACACTTGCTCCCCCTCCCGCTCGCGGGAGGGGAGACGAAAGAAAAGGAGCAGGATATGGCACGCGTCGGTTTCATCGGTCTTGGCAATATGGGCGGCGGGATGGCCGCGAACCTGGCGAAGAAGGGGCATGATGTCCGCGCCTTCGACCTGTCCGCGGCGGCGCTCGACAAGGCGAAGGCGGCGGGGTGCCTGCCCGTCGCCAGGGCCACCGGGGCGGCGGACGGGGCGGAGGCCGTCGTCACGATGCTGCCCGCCGGCACGCATGTCGAACAGGTCTATACCGACAGCGTCTTCGGCATCGCGCGGCCGTCCGCGATCCTGATCGACTGTTCGACGATCGACGTCGCCACCGCAAAGCGCGTCGCCGAAGCGGCGCGGGCCAAGGGGCTGACCGCGGTCGATGCGCCGGTATCGGGCGGCATCGGGGCGGCGGCGGCGGGGACGCTGACCTTCATGGTCGGCGGCGGCGACGACGGGTTCGACCGCGCCCAGCCCTACCTCGCCGACATGGGCAAGGCGGTGATACACGCGGGCATCAGCGGCGCGGGGCAGGCGGCAAAGATCTGCAACAACATGCTGCTCGGTGCGACGATGGTCGCGACATGCGAGGCGTTCCTGCTGGCGCAGAAACTCGGGCTCGATCCGCAGAAATTCTACGATATCGCCAGCGTCTCGTCCGGACAGAGTTGGTCGATGACCACCTATGCGCCATTGCCCGGTGTCGGGCCGGACACGCCAGCGGACCACGATTATCAGGGCGGCTTCGCGGCGGCGCTGATGCTGAAGGACCTGCGGCTCGCGATGGCGGCAGCGACGGATGCCGGCTTCGCCGCGCCGCTGGGCGAGCGCGCGACCGAATTGTACGAGGCGTTCGCCGCGGCGGGGAAGGGCGCCACCGATTTTTCGGGGATCATCCGGATGCTGGAGGCGTGACGCCCCGACGTCACCCCGGCCTTGCGCCAGGGTCTATCGTGCCCCGAAATCATCGCTCGCGTATGCATGGATGGATGCCGGAGCACGTCCGGCGTGACGGAAGCATGGGAACCCCGCGCGGTATCCTCTGTTGTTCGACCGGCAGATATCGGCCGATCCGTGCGTACACAAGGAACCCGCCATGACATTCAAGCGATCGGTCGCATTCGGCATCCTCGGCACGACGGCGCTCGCGCTCATGCTCGCAGGCACCCCCGCCCTCGCAGTCGATCAGACACGCCACCCGAGCGCGGACAGCGATGCCGCGTATGGGCCGCAGAAGCTGGTCGATAAGGCGGCATCGGTCGCGGTCGAGTTCCAGCGGGATCGGGGCGAAGCGGGAATCATGAGCCGCGCGCGCGGCATGTATATCGTGCCCGAATATGGCAAGGCGGGCTTCATCATCGGCGGCAAGGGCGGCGCGGGTGTCGTCACCGTCCGTCATGGCGGCATGTGGACGCCGCCGGCCTTCTACAATTTCGGTGGGCTCAGCATCGGCGCGCAGATCGGCGCGCAGGGCGGGTCGATCATCTTCCTGCTGATGAATGCGAAGGCGGTGAATGCGTTTCGCGGTGGCAGCAAGTTCGCGCTGACCGCCAATGCCGGGCTGTCGGTGGTGACCTATTCGACCGACGGTCAGGCGAATCTGGGCAAGGCCGACGTGATCCTGCTGACGAACACGCGCGGTGCCTATGCCGGCGCGACGATCGAGGCGAGCAATGTCGGTGTCGACGGCGGGCGGATGCGCGATTTCTACGGCCACCCGGTCAACCAGAACGCGCTGTTAGACGGCCGGGTCGCGCCGACGCCGGGGTCGATGATCCTCACGCGGGTTTTGCCGCGATAGGGCTGGGGGCGATCGGCATCGCGCATCCGCCTCACCTCGTCACCCTCGCGAAAGCGGGGGCCCGCTTTCTCTTGAACTGACGCAGAAGGAAGAAGCGGGGTCCCCGCTTTCGCGGGGATGACGGAAGGGGATTCAGAAATCCCGCAACCCGGCGATATTCCCCGGCGGCGAGTACCGGCACACCAGATAATCGTCGGTGGCGTTGCTCGCCATCGCGCAACCGACCTCGGTCGTCGCCCGCCATACGATCTGCGTATAATGCCCGACATCGCCGAACCTTCCGGTGCGGCTGGAGGCGGGTACCGGCAGGTCGACCACGTCCTTCTTCTCGGCGACCCAATGCCCGACCATCTCGTCATAGGCATAGGCCCCGCGCGTGCCGGTCCAGAGGTTCTCGCCCTCGCGACCTATCCCCTGCGGCTGTTCGGCATGCTGGAAGCGACCGGTCCTCGCGAGCGTGCGGGCATAGGACAGCGCATCGACGGCGAGCATGTCGTTCCATATGAGCGGTGAAGCGCCGGCCGCGGCGCGCGCGGCGTTCTGGTCGTTCAGCATCGCCTGTCGGAGCAGCCCGGCGCCGCGCGCGGCCGGAGCATCGTTCGTCCGGCGTTCGACGACGCGCGGCGGCTCGGCCGCGCAACCGGCGAGCACGCCGCCTGCGATCGCGACGGCGGCGGCGATCAGCAAACCGAGTTCGCGTGCGTCGCTTCTTGCCATCACTCTTCCTTCGACTGCTGCGGAGAGGCATAGCGGCCGCGCATGAACCGCAGCCAAACACGATCGCCGGACGAACCGTTCGCGCTCTATGTGCACTGGCCGTTCTGCGTATCCAAATGCCCCTATTGCGATTTCAACAGTCACGTCCGCGCCGCGGTGGACCAGGCGGCTTGGCGTGCGGCATTGCTGGCGGACCTGCGCCACGAGGCGGCGATGCTGCCGGGGCGAACGCTCGGGTCGATCTTCTTCGGCGGCGGCACGCCATCGCTGATGCCGCCCGAGACGGTCGCAGCGATAATCGACGCCGCGGCGGGGCACTGGCGCATGGCGGGGGATGTCGAGATCACGTTGGAGGCAAACCCGTCCTCGGTCGAGGCGGCGCGCTTCGCCGATCTCGCGGGTGCGGGGGTCAACCGGGTGTCGCTCGGGCTGCAGTCGCTTGACGACGACGCGCTTCGCTTTCTCGGGCGTGCGCACGGCGTCGGGGAGGGGCTGGCCGCGCTCGCGACCGCGCAGACGGCGTTCGCGCGCGTGAGCTTCGACCTGATCTATGCGCTGCCCGGGCAGACGCTCGCGGCGTGGGAGGCGGAACTCGCGCGTGCGCTATCGTTCGGGACCGAGCATCTATCGCTATACCAGCTGACGATCGAACCCGGCACCCGTTTCGCGACTGAGGCGGCGGCGGGGCGGATCACCATTCCCGATGGCGACGCGGCCGCCGATCTGTTCGAGGCGACGCGCGCGACGACCGCGGCGGCGGGGCTGCCCGCATACGAGACATCGAACCACGCGCGGTCGGGTGCCGAAAGCCGGCATAACCTGACCTATTGGCGCTACGGCGACTATGCCGGGGTCGGTCCGGGCGCGCATGGCCGGCGGCTGGGCATGGCGACGGTGCGGCACAGGAAGCCGGAGAATTGGCTGGCCGCGGTGGATCGCAACGGTCACGGCCTGGCAACGGAGGACTCGCTGACCCCGCACGACCGGGCGACCGAGGCGCTGCTGATGGGGTTGCGGCTGCGCGATGGCGTCGATCTGACGCGGATCGCGCGGCTGGCGGGCGGTGCCGCGCCGGTGGACGCCGCCGCGGTGGCGCGGCTCGCGACGCTTGGGCTGATCGTGCGCGAGGGGGACTGGCTGCGCGTGACGGAGGCGGGGGCGCTGTTGCTCGATGCGATCCTGCCAGAGATCGTGATGAGCGCGGAGGTGCTGGTCTAGATCGCTCGCCTGCTATCGCCCCCCGAACCCGCTCGGTGCGGGCGACACCACCACCGGCCCGCCGGCGCGGATTTCCTGCACTTCCAATGCGCGTTCGGCGATGTCGTCGCGCCCGAAGCGGAATGCGCCGTCCAGCCCGGCGAACCCGCCCTGGTCGCGCAGACGTCCCTCCGGAAAAGGCGACCCCGCGCGCCAATCGCGCGCGATCCGGACCGTCAACAGGACCGCGTCATAGCCAAGGCTCGACAGGCGGTAGGGCGAGGTGCCGAACCGTACCCGATATTTGGCGACATATTGGCGGTACAGCGTGTCCGCGACGCTGGCGAACCACGCGCCGGTCAGCGCCGGCTTCGCGGCGATCCCGTTTTCCGCGTTCCACAATTCGGTACCGAGCACGTGCATCGACGGGCCGCTCTGCTTGCGAAGGATCGGCGCTGCGAGCGCGGCGGTCGCACCCGAATCCGCAACGAGCACCGCGCCATAGGGGGCCTTCGCCGCCAGCTTGCCTGCCGCCGCGGCGATCCCGCCGGTCGCGCGGCCATAGGTCTCCAGCGACACCACCTGCCCGCCCGCGCCCTCGACCGAGCGGAGGAACGCGGTCGATGCGCGCTGGCCGTAAAGTCCGTTCGGGACCAGGGCGGCGAAGGCGGCGACGCCGCGTCCGCGTGCATAGCCGACGACCCGGTCGACCGACTGCGACGGCACATATCCCATCACATAGGTGCCGTTACCCGCGACACCGCCGTCGTTGGAGAAGCTGATGACCGGTACGCCCGCCGCATGTGCGATCGGTGCGACCGCGCGGACATCCTCGGCCAGCAACGGCCCCAGGATCAGCTGCGCACCGTCCGCGATCGCGCGCTGCGCTGCACCCGCCGCGCCCGTCGCGGTATCGTAATTGGTGATCCGGACCTTCTCGTTCTGCGTGTCGAGCAACGCGAGCATCGTCGCGTTCGCGATCGACTGGCCGACACCGGCATTCGCACCCGACAGCGGCACCAGCAGCGCGACCCGATTGCGCTGCGTATCCTGCGGGATACCGGTCGCGACGCCTTCGCCGGACTGCGCGGTCGGTAGGCGCGGGGCCTGACGCTCGGGTGCCTCCACCGCGCCGCGCGGGACGACCGTCTGACACGCGCCGAGCAGGCACGCCGCCGCCAGCGCGATCCATTGCCCCGTCCGTCGTTTCGAACGCCACTGTACCGTCGGTCGCGTCGATCGCGACTGTGCTATCGTCCGCTGCTCTGTCATGGTCGCCCCTATGAACCCGCTCGATTCCAAGTCTCTTGGGCCAGGCCTCTACATCGTCGCGACCCCGATCGGCAATCTTGGCGATCTGAGCCCGCGCGCCGCCGCCATATTGTCGCACGCGGATATCATCGCGGTGGAGGACAGCCGGGTGACCGCGGGGCTGCTCCGCCATATCGGCGTCAAGCGGCCGATGCTGCCGTACCACGATCACAATGCGGAAGGAATGCGCCCCGGGCTGATCGCGCGCATGGCGACACAGGCGGTCGCGCTGGTGTCGGACGCCGGGACGCCGCTGATCTCCGATCCCGGCTACAAGCTGGTGCGCGACGCACGCGCGGCGGGGCATGCGGTGGTGACGATCCCGGGCCCCTGCGCCGCGGTCGCCGCGCTGACGCTGGCGGGATTGCCGACCGATCGCTTCCTGTTCGTCGGGTTCCTGCCGAGCAAGGCGAAGGCGCGCGCCGACGCGGTCGCGCAGGTAGCGGGCATCCGCGCGACTTTGGTGCTGTACGAGTCCGCCCGACGGACGGCCGCATGCCTGTGCGCGCTGGCCGAGGGGCTGGGCGACCGCGAGGCGGCGGTGACTCGCGAGATCACCAAGACGTTCGAGGAGGCGGTGACCGGGACGCTGTCGACGCTCGCCGCGCGCTACGCCGATGCGCCGCCGCGCGGAGAGGTCGTGATCGTCGTCGCGCCGCCGGGCGAGGCACCCGCCGCCAGCGCCGAAGACGGCGACGCGGCCCTCGCGGAAGCGCTGACCCGGCTGCCCGCGGCCAGGGCGGCGGGCGAGGTCGCCAAGCGGCTCGGGCTCGATCGCAAGACGCTATACGCCCGCGCGCTGGCGATGAAGGGATGAGGGCGCGCGGGACAGGCGAGCGCCGCGTCGCCGAAGCCGCAGGCCGGCGCGGCGAGCGGATGGCGGGGTGGTGGTTACGGCTCAAGGGCTGGCAGATCCTCGATCGCCGCGTCCGGACGCCCGCCGGGGAGGTCGATATCGTCGCCAAGCGCGGCGGCCTGGTCGCGTTCGTCGAGGTGAAGGCGCGCGCGACCGCCGCCGAACTGGATTTCGCGATCGACGAGCGCCGGCTCGCGCGAGTGGCCGCGGCGGCGGAATATCTGATGCCGCGCTATGCCGGGGCGGGGGAGGACATCCGCGTCGACGTGATCCTGCTCGCACCCGGCACCCGGCCGCGGCATATCGAGAATGCGTGGATGCCGTGACCCCCTTTTCCGTTCGTGCTGAGCTTGTCGAAGCACCTTTCTTCTGATTGGACACGACAACCGCCCTTCGAGAAGCTCAGGGCGAACGGAAGGTCTTCGCAATGCCGTTAACCGTCGCCGTCCAGATGGACCCGCTCGAAGGCCTCAACATCGCGGGCGACTCCACCTTCGCGCTGATGCTGTCCGCGCAGGCGCGCGGCCACCGGCTGTTCCATTACGGCGCGGAGGACCTGAACTATAGCGACGGCCGGGTGTGGACGCGCGCGCATCCGGTGACGGTGCAGCGGGTCGAGGGCGATCACTTCACGTTCGGCGACCCGGTCAGCCTCGACCTCGGCGACGACGCGGATGTGGTGCTGATGCGGCAGGACCCGCCGTTCGACCTGGGCTACATCACCGCGACGCACCTGCTGGAGCGGATCGCGCACCGGACATTGGTGGTCAACGACCCCGCCAGCGTCCGTAACGCGCCGGAGAAGGTCTTCGTCCTCGACTATCCGCAGTTCATGCCGCCGACGCTGGTCACCCGAAGCCTGGACGAGACGCGGGCGTTCCTGAAGGAGCACGGCGCGATCGTCATCAAGCCGCTGCACGGCAACGGCGGCAAGGCGATCTTCAAGGTCGGGCCCGAGGGCGAGAACCTGTCCGCACTGATGGAAGTCTTCAACCAGACGTGGCGCGAACCGCATATGGTGCAGGCGTTCCTGCCCGACGTGGCGAAGGGCGACAAGCGGATCGTGCTGGTCGACGGCAAGGTCGCGGGCGCGATCAACCGGCTGCCGGGGGCAGGCGAAATCCGCTCAAATCTGGCGGTCGGCGGGTCGGCGGAAAAATCCGCGCTAACCGCGAAGGAAGAACAGATCTGCGCGCTGCTCGGGCCCGAACTCGCCGCCCGCGGGCTGTTGTTCGTCGGCATCGACGTGATCGGCGGCGAATGGCTGACCGAGATCAACGTGACCTCACCGACCGGCATCGTCGCGATCGAACGCTTCGACGGGACGGATGTCGCGGGGATGATCTGGGATGCGATCGAGGCGAAGGCGGCGGGTAACGGCGACGCCATTCTTTATCCTTCCCCTGAGGGAGGGATTGACTAAGGCCTTATGCCGTCCCGATCGGCAAGGCGATGAACCCACTGTCCTACAATCCCAGGTCCGTGCGATGCCGCCTGCATGTATTTGCAGAATCCATTCGTCGCGTCGCGAAAGGGCAATCACACCCACCCCAACCCATTGTTTTCGAACGATGTGGAACGCGCAATGGCATGCCTCCACTTCCTCCACTTCCGCGGGCCGGGATCGGCACCATCGCTACCCGGTCGACAGCGCGGCGCCTGGTCCGCTAGGCGCTGGCAGGACGGATAGGGGACAGACATGACCGAGGCATTGCGGATCGGATTGGCGGGGCTTGGGACGGTCGGCGGCGGTGTCGTGCGGTTGCTGGACGCCAATCGCGATCTCATTGCCCGGCGGGCGGGGCGGTCGATCGAGATCGTCGCGGTGTCGGCGCGGGACCGGACGAAGGATCGCGGGGTCGATCTGTCGCGCTTCGACTGGGTCGACGACACGACCGCGATGCCGGACCGCGCCGATGTCGACGTGGTGGTGGAACTGATCGGCGGATCGGACGGCCCCGCGCTGACGCTGGCGCGGCGGACGCTGTTGGCGGGGAAGGGTTTCGTCACCGCCAACAAGGCGATGATCGCGCATCACGGTCTCGAACTGGCGACGGCCGCCGAGACGGGGCGGGCGCCGCTGGCGTTCGAGGCGGCGGTCGCAGGCGGCATACCGGTCATCAAGGGGCTGCGCGACGGTGCCGCGGCGAACGAGATCGCGCGTGTCTACGGTGTCCTGAACGGTACCTGCAATTTCATCCTGTCGAAGATGGAAGCGCCCGCCGACAAGGGCGGCGGCCACGATTTCGCCGAGGTGCTGAGCGAGGCGCAGGCGCTGGGCTATGCCGAGGCCGACCCCAGCTTCGACATCGACGGCGTCGATGCGGCGCACAAGCTGGCGATCCTGGCCTCGGTCGCGTTCGGCACTATGCCCGCCTTCGCGGACGTCGTGTCGAGCGGTATCCGTCATATCATGGCCGCCGATGTCGCGGAGGCGGCGGCGCTCGGGTACCGGATCCGCCTGCTTGGGATCGCGGAGGCGGGGCCGTACGGACTGTTCCAGCGAGTCCATCCGCATCTCGTGCCGATCGACCATCCGCTGGCGCATGTCACCGGATCGTTGAACGCGGTGGTGGCGGAGGGCAATTTCGTCGGTCGCCTGTTGTTCCAGGGTGCGGGTGCCGGCGACGGGCCGACCGCATCGGCGGTCGTCGCGGACCTGATCGACATCGCGCGCGGTGAATATGGCCCCGCCTTCGCGATGCCGGTCGCCGCGCTGACTGCGATGCCGCGCGCCGACACCGGCGACCGGCGCGGGCGCGCCTATCTTCGCTTCACCGTGGCGGACCGGGTCGGCGTGCTGGCGGAAATCGCCGCGGCGATGCGCGATGCGGGCGTGTCGATCGAAAGCCTGATCCAGCGCGGGGTCATGACCGACGGCCAGGTGCTGATCGCCATCGTGACGCACGAAGGGCCCGAACGCTGCGTTGCGCAGGCGCTGGAGAAACTGCGCGGCTCGCCGAGCGTCGTGGGACAGCCGTTGTGGATGCATATCTTGGGGTGAGGGGTGTCTCATCCGTTCGAAACGAACGGGCAAGACTATGGCAGCAGCCTGCCCTTCATATCCCCAACCGCCGGCTCGTCGAGCGGGATCGATACCCCCTTGCCCTTGTAGTGCCGCTTCTTGAGGCCATGCGCCAAATCCAGCGCACCCTCGACCAGTTTCGGGGCGACATACCCGCCCCCCGCGACCGGGCAGCCTTCGCCATACGCACCGCATTCGCCGCGGCCCGATGGTCCGTTCAGCGCGACGGCCGCGGACAGATCGGGATTGGACGGCACCGGATGATCGGGGGCCCCGCGATATTGCGGCAGCGGCAGACGCGGCGTGATCGCATCGGGATGACCGCAGACGACGATGTCCTTGCCCTGCTCGTCGCTCGCCGCGGCGCAAGGGTCGTGCAGGATCGACCATTGCTTCGTCGCCGGGGTCGGGGTGGTGGTCTGAAGCAGGAGGTACAACACGCCGATCACGGCGCGAGTTGGCGCAACCCGCCTACCGTGGTCTTGCCCGCTCCGACGTCGATGCCCATCCCCACGCCCACTTTCACACCCATCTCGCCGCCACCGACGAGAAATGGGCCCATATCTTGGATCGGCGTGTTGCGGTGGAGCAGTTCGCCGCGCTCGGCCACGACATCGTCGCGACGCGCCACCGTCGGCGTCGCGAAGGGCACGCGGAACCGGTCGGCATGGCGACGCCCGCACACGGTGATGTCGGTCGTGTCCGGATTGGCGATGCACCGCGTTTCCGCGGTGGTGCGCAGCTTTTCCCCGGCGATCAATGCCGCCGGGTCCGCCGTCTGGATCAGCAGGGCAAGGAGCATGACGGCCTCCGGCGCTGCGGCTCGGCGATCAGCCGAACAGCTTGGACTTCAACCCGCCGAGCATCCCGCCGATGCCGCCCTCCTGGCCCTGCAACAGGCCGGCGAACTGGCCCAGTGCGCCCTCGCCGCCGATATGGCTGACGATGTCCTGCAGCTTGTTCGGCTCGATCCCCGTATTGTCCGCGGCCGTCGCCACCGTGTCGCCGGGTTGGCCATGCGCCTGGCCGAGCGCGGTCATCGCCTGTTCGACCTGATCGGGGGTCAGCCCGACCTTTGCCGCAAGCGTGTTCACATCGACATTGCCGGTCACCTGGCTGAGCAGTCCGTCGAGCATTCCCATCGTTCGTCTCCGTCGCGCTTGTGTCGGTATGCGACAGGTAGCAGGTCTCGCCGGTCTTCGCGACCGGGTTTCGCACGGTCAGACGATACCAAGATCCGCGGGGCCGAACGCGTCCGGCAGCAATTGCGACAAGGCGTAGCTGGCGACCGCGTCGCCTTCGGCTGCACCGCAATGGACGGGCAGGTCGATCCCCGCCATCTGCGCCGCCTCGTTCAGCACCTGGCGGCAACGGCCGCAGGGGCTGACCGGTCGATGGCCGGTGGCCCGGCCGTCCGCGTCCATCGCGCCGCCGATGACGCCGACCGCGACGATCTGTGCGATCCGGCCTTGTGCGCTGGCGGTCGCGACGGCGACGGTTTCCGCGCACAGCGACAGGCCGTAGCTCGCGTTCTCGACATTCGCGCCGGTCACGATGCCGCCATCCGCCATCAACAGCGCGGCACCGACCGCGAAGCGCGAATAGGGGGCATGGGCATGCGCCGAGGCGGCGCGCGCCGCGTCGATCAGGCGGTCGATCTCGTCGGTCATCGCATGCCCTCGTCGCCGCGGATGTGGAGGACGCAGATCAGGGTGAACAGCCGCCGTGCGGTGTCGAAATCGACCTCGATCTTTCCCGCCAGCCGATCCTTCAGCAGTTCGGCGGCTTCGTTGTGAATACCCCGCCGCGCCATGTCGACGGTCTCGATCTGCTGCGGCGTGCTGGCACGGATCGCCTGGAAATAGCTGTCGCAAATCGCGAAATAATCACGAATCGGGCGGCGAAATCGTCCGAGCGCCAGCACCAGGGTCTCCAGATGCGACCCGTCCTCGCGGTACATATGGATGCCGAGCCGTCCCTCTTCGGACTCCAGCTTGATCCGGTACGGTCCCGCATAGCCATCGGCATGCTGACGCTGCGGCGCGAAATGATTGCCCTCGATCAGGTCGAAGATCGCGATCCGCCGTTCCTGTTCGATATCCGCCGACCGCCAGCCGAGACTGCGTTCGTCGAGGTCTATCGCGATGATCCGGGGATCGCCCATCACGGATCGTTAGCGCCGGTGCGGGGACGTGTCACTTATCCGCGGCATTCCATCGCACGACGCTTGAGCGGCGGGGCGAGCCGCGTAGAAGCAGCCTGATGGCCACCCTCGCATTCCCAGCCCCTGCCGCGCCCGAACCGCAGCTTCCCCGCAACGTCGAGGCAGAGGCGGCGATGCTCGGCGCGATGATGATCGACAACCGTTTGGCGGACGATGTCATCGACCGGCTGGAGCCGGCGCATTTCTTCGAACCGCTGCACGGCCGGGTCTTCGCCGCGATCAAGACGCTTCGCAGCAACGACATGCTCGCGACCCCGGTGACGCTTCGCCCGATGTTCGATGCGGACGAGGGGATGAAGGAACTGGGCGGCCCTGCCTATCTCGCCGGGCTGACGGGCAGCGGTGCCGGGCTGATCGGTGCGCGCCAGTTCGCGCAGCAGATTTACGACCTGGCGATGCTGCGTGCCTTGGTGTCGGTCGGCCGTACGCTGGTCGACCGGGCAATGGACACGTCGGAAGAGGTGAACCCGCGCGCCCAGATCGAACTGGCCGAGGAGGAACTGTTCAAGGTCGCGGCGGACGGGGGCGCGGAGTCCAGCGTCAAGACCTTTGCGCAGGCGACGACGATGGTCGTCAAACAGGCGGAGCGGGCGCTGAATTCGGGCGGTCATATCGCGGGCATCACCACCGGGCTGGACAGCGTCAATGCGCTCGTCGGCGGACTGCACGAATCCGACCTCATCATCGTCGCCGGACGTCCCGGCATGGGCAAGACGTCGCTTGCCACCAACATCGCGTTCAATGCCGCCCGTCGCTGGATGCGCGACATGGACGACAAGATCGCACCCGACAAATCCTCCGGCGCGAAGGTGGCGTTCTTCAGCCTGGAAATGTCGGCCGACCAGTTGGCGGGCCGCATCATCTCCGAGCAGTCGCGGATCAATTCGGGGGTGCTGCGATCGGGGAAGATCTCGCGGCAGGAAATGGGTCAGCTGGCGGCGACCGCGGTCGAACTCGAGCATTTGCCGCTGTTCATCGACGATACGGCGGCGCTGACGATTTCGTCGCTGCATACGCGCGCCCGACGGCTGAAGCGCCGGCAGAACAACCAGCTCGGCCTCGTCATCGTGGACTATCTCCAGCTGCTGCAAGGCAGCAGCCGGGGATCGAACGAAAACCGCGTGCAGGAGATATCAGAGATCAGCCGCGGTCTGAAGGCGCTCGCCAAGGACCTGAACGTCCCCGTCATCGCGCTGTCGCAGCTCAGCCGCGCCGTCGAAAGCCGCGAGGACAAGCGGCCGATGCTATCGGACCTTCGCGAATCCGGGTCGATCGAACAGGATGCGGACATGGTGTGGTTCGTCTACCGCGATGAATATTACAACCTGTTCAAGCAGCCGTCGGTGCCGAACGAGCATTCGAGCGACGCGGAGAAGGCAAAATATGCCGATTGGCAAGCGGATCAGATGAAGGTGGCCAATAAGGCGACGCTCATCGTGGCGAAGCAGCGGCACGGCGCGACCGGCGCGGTCGATCTGAAGTTCGACTCCGAATATACTCGCTTCTCCGATCTGGAGGATCGGGATCGTTCATCCTACCATTGATCGAATGAAGCGTACCAAGCCTTCCACAATGCTGTCGCCGTCATCATCTGCCTGACCCATCCTGCTCGCAGAGGACAAGCGCCGCCGCAAGCGCTTCCAGCTCGATCCGGACATGCTTCACCGAATCACGATAGGATAAATTATCTGGATCGAGCGAGACCGCCGGCCATGAAGCCTGCAGATGCGCCACCGCGCTGCGCAGCTTCGACAGGGCGTTGCGGAACGCGATGAGCGATGGCGACGGTTCATTGCAGCTCGCCACCAGCACGCTTATCCGGCTCATCTCGTCCGAGACGCGGCGGCGCATCCGTACCACTTCCTGACGCCAATCGCCCTGCTGCTCGCGGCAGATACGGTTGAGGGTCTGGATCGAGGCGGATGTCTCGTCCAGAAGCAATCGCAAGTCCTTGATGAACATGACTGCTCCGATGCCTCCCCCAATGGCCGATCGGATCGAACGGTTCCGTGGCCATGTTCCTCCATCGCTTCCTTTGGGTCAACGGCATCGCGGGCGTACCTGGGTTTATTGTTTGCCGTATGACGCAGCGCGAGGGGAACGATGGCGAGCCTTTCCGTTCAGAACACCGGTTCCTCACCCGGCTTCTCGGGCACGTGGATGCCGCATTCCACCTTGTCCCAGCCGCGCCAGCGGCCGGCGCGGGGGTCTTCGCCGGGTTGGACCTTGCTGGTGCAGGGCGCGCAGCCGATCGAGCGATAGCCCTCGGCCTCCAGCGGGTGGCGGGGCAGGTCGTGAGTGGCGAAATAGGCGTCGAGCCGGCCCTTGTCCCAGTCCGCCAGCGGGTTGAGTTTCAGCTTGCCCTCGTCGATCCCGAACCGGGGGATCGCGGTGCGCGTCTTCGCCTGAAAGCCCTTGCGACCCGAAATCCAGGCGTCGAAGCCGACGAGCGCGCGGCGCAGCGGCCGGACCTTTCGCAGATCGCAGCAGCCGTCGGGATCATAGGACCAGCGCAGGCCGTTCGCATCGCTAGCCGCGAGCAGGCGCGGATCGGGGCGGTAGACGCGAAGGTCCGTGAAGCCCAGTTTTTCCGCCAGTTCGTCGCGGTACGCCAACGTCTCGCCGAACATCTTCTGCGTGTTGGTGAAAATTACGGGCACGTCACGGTCGATCTGCGCGATCATGTGGAGCAGCACCGCCGACTCCGCGCCGAACGACGACACCGCCGCGACCCGGCCGAGCAAATCCTTCGTCAGCAATTCGGCGAGCATGGCTTCGGTCGATACGTCGGCGAAGCGGGCTTCCATCGCGGCGGCATCGACCGCCAGGGCGGCGGGGGCGACGTCGATCAGGTCGAGAACACGCGCGGCGTTAGCCATGCCGGCGTTTCCACACCGGTGCCGCGTGATCGGCAGCGGATTGGTAATGCTCCGCGTAGCGATCGAGGCTGCGCTGGAGGACGACCGGATCGACCGGCGCTTCGGGCGCGAAACTGTCGAAGCCGCAGCGGCGCATGAAGGGGATCTGGTCGACCAGTACATCGCCTGCGGCGCGCAGTTCGCCGGTATAGCCGCCTTCGCGCAGGATGCTGGCGGCGGAATAGCCGCGGCCGTCGCGGAAGGATGGGAAGCTCACCTCGACGAGCGCGATTTGCCCGAGATGCGGCAGCAGGGCGCGCGCGTCGTCGCCCGCCTCCAGGCGGACGGCGGTCGCGTCGGTCTGACCGACGAGGAACGAGTCCATCGTGATCGCGGGTTCGTCATGCGGTTCGTCGGTGCGAAAGCGCAGCAGCTTGTCGGTGTCGCCCGCGAGATCAGCCATAGATCGCCTCCCTGAACGGATCGAAGCCGACGCGGCGATAGGTGTCGAGGAAACGCTCGCCCTCTTCGCGGACTACCAGATATTTGTCCGTCACCCGCTCGATCGCGTCGACGATACCATCTTCCGAGAAGCCGGGGCCGGTGATCCGGGCAAGGCTGACATCCTCCGCCGCCGATCCGCCGAGCAGCAGCTGGTAATTTTCGGTGCCCTTCTTGTCGACGCCGAGGATGCCGATGTGGCCGGCGTGATGATGGCCGCAGGCGTTGATGCAGCCGCTGATCTTGAGCTTCAGCTCGCCAAGGTCGCGCTGGCGTTCGGGCGAGGCGAAGCGGGTCGCGATCTTCTGCGCGACGGGGATCGAGCGGGCATTGGCCAGGCTGCAATAATCGAGCCCGGGGCAGGCGATGATGTCGCTGATGAGATCGAGGTTCGCCTCCGCCAGGCCGGCGGCCGACAGCGCGGTCCACAGCGCGTGCAGGTCCGCCTTGCGCACATGCGGCAGCACGATGTTCTGGCTGTGCGTCACGCGTAGCTCGTCGAGCGAATAGCGCTCGGCCAGGTCCGCCATCAGGTCGATCCGGTCCGCCGACGCATCGCCGGGGATGCCGCCAACCGGTTTCAGGCTGATCGTGACGATGCCGTAGCCCGGCCGCTTGTGCGGACGGACATTCTGATCGACCCAGACCGCGAAATCGGGATCGCTGCGATCGATCGCGTCAGGCAGACTCGCCTCGAACGCCGGTTCGCCGAAAAACGCGGTAATCCGCGCGAATTCGGCCGCCGGCGGGTCGACGCCCAGCGCCTTCACCGCGGCGAATTCCTTCTCCACCTGACGGGCATAGTCCGCCGCGCCGATCTCGTGGATCAGGATCTTGATCCGCGCCTTGTAGATATTGTCGCGCCGGCCGTAGCGGTTGTAGACGCGCAAGGCGGCTTCCAGATAGCTCATCAGGTCGTCCGCAGCGACGAAGTCCTTGATTTCCGGTGCGATCATCGGCGTGCGTCCCATGCCGCCGCCGACGAAGACCTTCGCGCCCAGCACGCCGTCCCGCAGGACCAGCTGGATGCCGATATCGTGCAGTCGCATCGCCGCGCGGTCCTCATCGGACGCGATGACCGCGATCTTGAACTTGCGCGGCAGGAAACTGAACTCGGGGTGGAAGGTGCTCCATTGCCGGATCAGCTCCGCCCAGGGCCGCGGATCGGCGACCTCGTCCGCGGCGGCACCGGCGAACTGGTCGGACGAGATATTGCGAATGCAATTGCCGCTGGTCTGGATGGCGTGCATCTCGACCGTTGCCAGATCGGCGAGGATGTCGGGCGCGTCCTCCAGCTTGATCCAGTTATACTGGATGTTCTGCCGGGTGGTGAAATGGCCATAGCCACGGTCGTACGTCCGCGCGATATGCCCCAGCATCCGCATCTGGCGTCCATCGAGCGTACCGTACGGGATCGCCACGCGCAGCATGTACGCGTGCAACTGGAGATATAGGCCGTTCATCAGCCGGAGCGGCTTGAACTGGTCCTCGGTCAGCTGCCCGGTAAGACGGCGTTCGACCTGGTCGCGGAATTCGTCGACGCGCGCGTCGACTTGTCCCTGGTCGTAGGTGTCGTATTTATACATTCAATTCCTCCCCGCGAGCGCGGAGGAATTCGCGAGAATGCTCATATCACCCAGCTCCCCGCCGCCGGATCGGTCGGCTTCAACGTCAGATCCGGCCGCACGGTAGGCCCCAGCGCGCGGATTCGATCCTTGATGTGGGCGGGGCGGGGCCCGTCCGCGGTTTCGGTGGCATCGATCACATAGGCCCCGGTGACGCGGCGTGCGCCTTCCTCGGCGCGGGCGATCGGTTCGCCGTTCGCGCCGACATCGCCCGAATCCTCGACATGGCGCGACCAGCCATTGCCGGTCCACCAGATCACGTCGCCCGTCGGCAGGTCGTTCCCGGTCAGCAACTTCACGACACGTCCTCCGCGATCCGCGCCCAGCGCGCCAGCTTGTCCGTCGCGTCGGACAGTTCGACGACCTCGCCGACGACGATGATCGCCGGGCTCTTTACGCCTTCGCGCGCCACCATGGAGCCGAGGTCGGCGAGCAGCGTCCGCAGCGCGCGGCTGCCGGTCAGCGTACCGCGTTCCAGCACCGCGACGGGCATGTCGGGGGCGACCCCGCCCGCCATCAGCTTGTCCGCGATGTCGGACGCGGTGGCGACGCCCATGTAGATCACCAACGTCCGGCCCTGGCCGGCAAGCCCCGACCAGTCCTGATCCGCCAGGCCCTTGCACTGCCCCGCCACGAACGACACCGCCGAAGAATGGTCGCGATGCGTGAGCGGCAACATCGCCTCCGCCGCGCAACCCAGCGCGGCCGATACGCCGGGGATCACCTCGACCGGCAATCCGGCCGCGCGCACCGCCTCGACCTCCTCGCCGCCACGCCCGAAGATGAACGGGTCACCGCCCTTGAGCCGGACGACGATCGCACCCGCCTTGACGTGCGCGACGATCAGCGTGTTGATCGCCGATTGCGGCAGCGTATGGCGCGCGCGCTGCTTGGCGACCGAGATCCGCTGCGCGGTGGCTGGCGCGAGATCGAGCACCCGGGGGTCGATCAGCCCGTCATGAACGACCACGTCGGCGATATTCAACGCCTCGACGGCGCGGACGGTCAGGAGGCCCGGATCGCCGGGACCCGCCCCGACGAGAATGACGCGCCCGCGGGCGTCGGGATCGAGGAGACTTGGCATTCCGGCTAGATGCGCCGTGTGGCGCGCTGCGGCAACCGGCGGATGCTTTTCCGGGGTCAAGGGGAAGTTTGTCGTGGCATCCGGGATCGATAAACCTTCCCCCCCCCGCCCCGGCGAAGGCCGGGGCCCAATCGCCACGGTTGCGTAGGGAGGGCACCGCGCCACCGCGACCGGCTTGCAACTGGGCCCCGGCCTTCGCCGGGGCGGGGGGGGGATGTGGTTCGATCGCTAGCCTGAGCTATGCGGCTACCCCATCAACTCCACCGCCATTGCCGTCGCTTCGCCGCCGCCGATGCACAGGCTGGCGATCCCGCGCTTGCCGCCGGTTCGTTGCAGCGCGGCGATGAGCGTCGTGAGGATGCGTGCCCCCGATGCGCCGATCGGATGACCGAGCGCGGTGGCACCACCGTTGATGTTCACCTTCGCATGATCGACGCCCAGATCGTGCATCCAGGCCATCGGCACGCATGCGAACGCCTCGTTGATCTCGAACAGGTCGACCTCGTCGACCGTCCAGCCGGTCTTGGCGAGCAGTTTCCTGACCGCGCCGACCGGTGCGGTGGTGAAATGCTCCGGGTTCTGGGCGTGCGCGCTATGGGCGACGATGCGGGCGACGGGTTTCAGCCCTTCGGCTTCGGCGACGGACGCACGGGTAAACACCAACGCCGCGGCACCATCGGAAATCGACGAGGAGGAGGCCGCAGTGATCGTTCCTTCCTTGGCGAATGCCGCCTTCAACTGCCGGATCTTCTCGGGATCGCCGCGCGCGGGCTGCTCGTCGGTCGATACGACGGTATCGCCCTTGCGCCCCTTGACCGTAACGCCGACGATCTCGGCATCGAACGCGCCGCTATTCTGCGCACCGAGCGCGCGGGTCAGCGACTCGATCGCGTAATCGTCCTGCGCGGCGCGCGTGAACTGGTATTCGCGGCTGGTATCTTCGGCGAAAGTGCCCATGGCGCGGCCCGCGTCGTAAGCGTCTTCGAGCCCGTCGAGCATCATGTGGTCGTAGATGGCGTCGTGCCCGATCCGTGCGCCCGCGCGGTGCTTCTTCATCAGATACGGCGCGTTCGACATGCTTTCCATACCGCCCGCGACGATGATGTCGGCCGACCCCGCCGCCAGCATGTCGTGCGCGAAGATCGCCGCCTGCATTCCCGAACCGCAGACCTTGCTTACCGTCGTCGCTTCGACCGAGGTGGGCAGGCCGGCACCGATCGCGGCCTGTCGCGCAGGGGCCTGCCCGAGCCCGGCCGGCAGCACGTTGCCCATGAAGACCTTGTCGATCCGGTCGGTTGCGATCCCGGCGCGTTCCACCGCCGCCTTCACCGCGGTCGCGCCCAATTCGGTCGCGGACGCACCGGCGAGGCTGCCCTGGAACGATCCCATCGGGGTGCGCGCGTAGGACAGGATGACGACAGGATCGGAGGCCATGACAAGTTTTCCCAAATTTATGCTGCACTGCATCTAGGACTGACGCCGGTCAATTACAAAGCCGGGTGTAAGGGCGTAAGCGACCCTTATGGACATCATCACTGAACTGAAATGGGCCGCCGCCGGTACCGGCATGGTCGCTGCGACGATCGTCGCGCTCGATCTGGGAAAGCGCGATACGGGTTGGGGCATGGTGTTGTTCTGCGTGTCGGCTTTGGCCTGGATCGCGGGGGGATTGCTGACCCGCGACTGGGCGCTCGGCACACAGAATGTCGTGCTGCTGGTGATCGACCTGATCGGGGTTTACCGCTATTTCACGCAAGCTAGGGATCAATCGCGCCAGGAATGAACGAAGCGGCGGCCTGGGCGATCCTGCTTGGCGGGGTTGGCGCGATCATCGGCAGTTTCCTGGCCGCGCTCGTGATCCGCTGGCCGGCGGGGCGGTCGGTGAGCCGCGGCCGATCGCGCTGCGACCACTGCGATGCGCCGGTGCGCGCACGCGATCTCGTGCCGGTCCTGAGCTACGCCGTGCTGCGGGGGCGGTGTCGGGAGTGCGGGGCGGCGATCGATCCGCGTCATCCGGCGATCGAACTGGCTTCGCTTGCGGTCGGTGTCGTTGCGGGCCTCGTCGCGCCGGGGTGGTCGGGCGTGGCCGGGGCGGTGTTCGGTTGGTTGCTGATCGCGCTGGCGATGCTCGACCTGGCGGTGTTCTGGCTGCCCGACCGGCTGACCGGTACGCTTGCGATCATCGGACTGGCGGGCGGTGGGGCCGGGCTCGATCCGCCGATGGCGGACCGGCTTATCGGCGGCGTCGCGGGGTTCGGATTGCTGTGGGCGACCGCGCGCGCATACCGGCTCGTCCGGCACCGGGACGGGCTTGGCGGGGGCGATCCCAAGCTGTTGGGGGCGATCGGGCTATGGCTCGGGTGGCGGACACTGCCCGCGGTGCTGCTGGTCGGATGCCTGATCGGACTCGGCTTCGTCCTGCTTCAGCGTCTGCGGGGGCGCACGATGGCGCGCGATGCGGCGATGCCGCTCGGCACGCTGCTCGCGATCGCGGCTTACCCGGCCTGGGTCTTCATGATATCGATGGCATCATGATCGCGCTTCTCCTCGCGTTGCAGGTCGCCGCCGCCGCGAACGGCGTGACGGTCGGCGCGATTCCCAAACAGCAATTGCCCGCGACCGGGTGCGCCGCGTTCCTGTGGAGTTCCGGGGAAAAACGGATCCTGGTCGCGATGGCGGTCGCCGATCCAGCCGCGGTTCGCCTGTCGATCGACGGCGTCGTCACCGATTATCCGCGCACCGCGCAGTCGGGGGTGGGGGGCTACGGCTTTGCCGGCGTGACGACCTATGGCCTGGGCGACGTCACCGCGACGCTCGACATGGCGGTCGCTGCTCGTGCCGACCTCACCCAGGGCGCGACCGTGCCCGACGCGACGCTGCGGATCGATCGTCCGGGGCATGACACGATCATTATGCCGGTCGCGGGACTGATCGGCTGCACGTGAGGACGGGCGGATGACGAACATGCAGGCAATGCTGGCGGCCCAGCGCGCGGCGTTCATGGCGGAACTGCCGATCGGGGCCGCGATCCGGAAGGATCGACTGACTCGCGCGATCGCGATTCTATCCGATCATGCCGGCCGCTTCTGCGATGCGCTGTCGGAGGATTTCGGCCATCGCAGCCGGGAACAGTCGATGTTGACCGACATCGCCAGCTCCGTCGCGCCGCTACGCCATGCGATCCGGCATGTCGACCGCTGGATGAAACGCGACAAGCGTCCGGTGCAGTTCCCGCTTGGGCTGCTCGGTGCGCGGGGCTGGGTGGAATATCAGCCAAAGGGCGTGATCGGCGTGATCGCGCCATGGAATTTCCCGGTGAACCTCATAATGGGTCCGCTCGCCGGCATCCTCGCGGCGGGCAACCGCGCGATAGTGAAGACCAGCGAGTTCACCCCGGTAACCGCTGCGCTGTTCGAAGAGATCGTCGGCAGCTATTTCGCGCCCGAGGAACTGGCATTCGTGAGCGGCGGGCCGGACGTGGGCAAGGCGTTTGCGGGACTGGCGTTCGACCATCTGCTGTTCACCGGCGCGACGGGGATCGGCCGCCATATCCTCCAAGCCGCGGCGGACAATCTGACGCCGGTGACGCTAGAGCTTGGCGGCAAGTCGCCGGTCATCATCGGCAAGGGCGCGAACCTGGCACAGGCGACCGAGCGAGTGGCGCTGGGCAAGATGCTGAACGCCGGGCAGATATGCCTTGCGCCCGATTACGTCCTGGCCCCCGCGGCGCAGGAACAGGCGGTGGTCGACGGTCTGAAGGCGGCGGCAAGTGCGATGTATCCGACGCTGCTGGCGAACCCGGATTATACATCGCTGGTGAACGACCGGCATTTCCAGCGGCTGAACGACTGGCTGGACGATGCGCGCGCCAAGGGAGCGACGGTGGAGGTCGCGAACCCGGCGAACGAGGACTTCGCACGGTCGAACGCGCGCAAGATGCCGCTCCACATCGTCCGCGGCGCGACCGACGACATGACGCTGATGCAGGAGGAGATTTTCGGTCCCGTCCTGCCGATCGTCCGGTACGACGGCATCGACGATGCGATCGGGCAGGTGAACCGCCGCGACCGGCCGCTCGGGCTATATTATTTCGGGCCGGACGCTGGCGAGCGGCGGCGGGTGCTCGACCGGACGATTTCGGGCGGGGTGACGCTCGACGACGTGGTCTTCCACGTGTCGATGGAGGAACTGCCCTTCGGCGGGATCGGGCCGTCGGGGATGGGTGCGTATCACGGCACCGATGGTTTCAAGACGTTCAGCCACGCCAAGGCGGTGTTCAAGCAGAGCCGCTTCGATATCGGCAAGCTTTCCGGGCTGAAACCGCCTTACGGCGCGGCGACCAAGCGGTCGATCGCGCAACAGATGAAGTAATTACGCGAATACCGACTTCGCGACATGCGTGATCCGGCAGGCCAGGTCCGCCTCGCCGCTGGCCACGACATAATGGTCACCGCCATCGACGATCCCGGTCGTGAACACGACGTTGTCGATGTACATAAGGTCCTTCAGCGGCTCGGTCAGCGCAGGCGCGGCCTCTAGCAGCGGCACGTGGTCGGTGCGAAGCGTCACCGACGGATCGTCGCGGTCGAGCACCGACCAATAGGTACGGTAGATGCCGACCACCCCCGACGGTTCGACCCCGTGCCACAGGGTCAGCCAACCTTGGTCGGTCAGCACCGGCGGCGCACCCCCGCCCATCCGCGCCGTCGCGATCGTCGCGGCATGAGGGCGGATGCCGGGCGCTTCATGCGGTTTCCAATGAAGCGCGTCGGGCGAGCGGGCCAGATTGATCGACGGCCCCGGCCGCCATTCGCTGTCCGGCGGGTAAGCGAAATACATGTCGCCGAGCGGGCGCGTCTGTGCCCAGTATCGGCCGCCGATCAGCCCGGAAAAGATCAGCATGTCCTTGTTCTGGTGATCGAGGACGATGCCCTCCAGCATCCAGTCCACACCGTCCGCCGAGGTGTAGAGCGTCGCGCATTGCCGTTCCGGGCTGACCGAGCACGTCGTCATAAGATACCGGTCCTCGACCTTCGTGATCCTTGGGTCCTCGACGCCGTAGCATTGGTACGAGGCGCGCGGCACGATCGCACGGTCGTAATGGACAGCGATGACGCGCCGTCCTTCCGGATCCAGTTCGACCGGCAGCAACCAGGATAGCGATGTCAGTGCGATGATCCGCCACCCGCCGCCGCGCATGATGATGGTACGGGGATCGGCGGTATCGACCAGCGCCAATGGCCATCGGTCGAGCCTATATTCGCCCTGCTGCCAGCGAATCGATCGAACATAGCCGTCGACGATCGGCGTCCGAAGCGCTTCGGCGACACGGACCATCATAAGCAGATTACCGTTCGGGAGCTGCGCGAGCCCCGGATTGAACGCGCCGAGCACATAAGTCTCCGCGTCGATCTTTCCGGCGAGCGGGGATCGGGACAGGTCGACATCGTTCGGCGTGAAGATCAGCGCGTCGTGGAAGTGGGTCATGGCATGGGCATTCCCAGCTTTGCTCCCCTCCCGCAAGCGGGAGGGGCTGGGGGTCGGCGATCGCTATCTCCCCGCGGACGCTGCGTGTGGACAGGGAGCGCCCACCCCTCAATCCCCTGCCCTAAACGGGAGGGGAGGTCAGAGAACCCGGCCCAGCAACGCATCGATCGCCTCCTGCGCCTCGGGCTCCGTCAGTAGCGGCGCATGGCCGACGCTCGGCACGGTGGCCAGCAACCCTCGATCCAAGGTCGCGGCCATCCGGTCGGCGGTCGTCGCGCTCAGCACGTCGGACCGCCCGCCGCGCACGACCGCCGTCGGCACGGTGCGCAGCCCCGACAATGCGCGCCACATGTCGGGACCGGCCTCAGCGCCCGCCGCGCGAAACGGCTCCGCGATCTTCAGATCGTAATCGAGCACGACCCGCCCCGCGCCGTTCAGGCGGTACAGCCGCTTGGCCATCGCCAGCCAATCCTCGATCGCCCAGTCGGGATAGATATCACCTTGGCTCCCGGCGAGATGACGTGCCGCATGCTCCCAAGTGGGGAACGCGCTCGCCTTGCCGACATAGCCGCGGATCCGCGCGAGCCCCGCCGCCTCGATCTCCGGCCCGATATCGTTCAGCACCGCCCCGGCGATGCCGCCGCTGCCGGCGCCTGCAAGCAGCATCGTGACGATTCCGCCCAGGGACGTGCCGATCGCAACATACCGGTCGATTGATTGCGCGGCGAGCAGGGCGGCGACGTCCTGCACATAGGTCAACGGGACGTAGGTCATCGCGTCCTTGGCATAAGCACTCTCCGCCCGGCCCCGGAAATCGAGCGCGATGACTCGCCATCGCCCGGCGAGCCTCGCCGCCAGCCCGTCGAAATCGCGCGCGTTCCGGGTCAGCCCCGGCAAACACAGGATCGGTGGCCGGCCTCCGCCGTCGCCACCCGGATAATCGCGCGCATGTAGCCGCAACCCGTCGTTCGACCACCAATAGAGGTTTTGATAGGCGGCCACGGTTGCGTCCTTGGGCGTACGTCCGCCATATCGCGGGATGCCGATCGACCCGCAAGCCTATCGCCCCGAGACCATAATCCGCTCGCTAGGTCCCGATATGTGGGACTTGGTCGTCGCAGCGGATTTCCCCGATGCGCGGCTACGCTTCCGCAACGACCGGGCGGCGGCCGAGATCGGGCTGGCGGGGTTGACCGACGACGCGTGGGTGCGCCATTTCGGCCGGTTCGATCCGTTGCCGGATACGCTGCCGCAGCCGCTGGCGCTGCGCTATCACGGGCACCAGTTCCGCGTGTACAATCCTGATATCGGCGACGGTCGCGGCTTCACCTTCGCGCAGATGCGCGGGCGGGACGGCCGACTGATGGACCTTGGTACCAAGGGGTCGGGCCGGACGCCATGGAGCCGGTCGGGCGACGGCCGGCTGACGCTTAAAGGCGGCGTACGTGAGATTTTGGCAACCGAAATGCTGGAGGCGCTCGGCGTACCGACCAGCCGCACGCTGTCGCTGATCGAGACGAGCGAGGCGCTGGATCGCGGCGACGAGCCGTCCCCGACCCGCGGCGCGGTGATGGTCAGGCTCAGCCATTCGCATATCCGTATCGGCACGTTCCAGCGGCTGGCGTATCTGCGCGACGAAGCGAACATGCGGCGGCTGGTCGGCTATGTGCTGGGCTGGCTGTACGACGAACCGGGCGACGATCCGGCGCGGCTGCTCACGCTGGTCGTCAACCGCGCGGCGACGCTCGCGGCGTCGTACATGGCCGCCGGGTTCGTGCATGGCGTGCTGAATTCGGACAATATCAACGTGACCGGCGAAAGCTTCGATTACGGCCCGTGGCGGTTCGCCCCGACCTGGGACCCGGGGTTCGTCGCGGCCTATTTCGATCGCGACGGGCTGTACGCCTTCGGGCGTCAGCCGGAAGCGATCCACTGGGACGTCATGCAGCTGGCGTCATCGTTGCGGCTGATCGCGGACAGCGGCCCGCTGGTCGCGGCGCTGGAGGCGTTTCCGGCGCGCTATCAGGAAGCGGTGGCGGCGGCGATCCTGTGGCGGCTCGGTGTCGTCGGGCGTGACGGCGAGGGGGACCGCGCGCTGGTCCAGACGGTCGAGCGCGCGTTGCGGACGACCGGGGTCGGGATCGACCGGTTCTTCTTCGATGCGTTCGGCGGCGTGTTGCCGGAGGAATATGGCGATGCGTGGGCCGAGGTTCGCGCGGCACTTGCCGCTTACATGCCGCGCAACGACCGGTCGCATCCCTATTGGTCGGGGGAGCCCTGTTCGATGCTGATCGACGAGGTCGAGGCGATCTGGGCGGGGATAGCGGAGCGGGACGACTGGTCGATACTGGCGGCGAAAGTGGCGGCGATCCGGGAAATGGGGGCCGCGCTGGCCCGATAATTCGCACGCGCCAGCGGAGGGATAAGGTGTCTGTGTCGCCATCTTGCCGCTCAACCGCCATTCGCCTAGTTCGGCGCGCATGGCCAACGAGATGCTCTCGCACGAACCCGCGACCGGTGCGCTTCTCTGGCGGAATCCGGTCAGCGATCCCGATCATGAGGTCGGTCTGGCCCGCGCTGCCTGGGCACCCTGGGCGGCGTTGCCGTTGACCGTGCGCGTCGAGACGCTGCGCCGCTTCGCCAATGTCGTCCGTCAGCGCAGCGAAGCCTTCGCCGATCTGATCGCGCGCGAGACGGGCAAGCCGCTGTGGGAGGCGCGGAGCGAGGTCGCATCGGTCGTGGCCAAGGTCGACATATCGGTCACCGCCTATGCCGAACGCACCTCGCAACGCCGGATCGACGCGTCGATGGGCAGCCGGATCGCGCTTCGCCACAAGCCTCATGGCGTGCTCGCGGTGTTGGGGCCATATAACTTCCCGGCGCATCTGCCCAACGGTCATATCGTCCCCGCGTTGCTCGCCGGGAATGCCGTGGTCTTCAAACCGTCGGAGAAAACGCCGGCTTCGGGTGCGTTCCTCATCGAATGCTACCGCGCCGCAGGCGTGCCGGAGGGATGTATCCGCGTCGTGATCGGCGGGCCCGCGGAGGGGCAGGCGCTGGCGGCGCATCCGGGGATCGACGGGCTGTTGTTCACCGGGTCCGCACGGACCGGTATCAATCTGAACCGCGCGTTCGCGACCAAGCCCGAAAAGATCCTGGCGCTCGAGATGGGCGGCAACAATCCGATCGTGGTGTGGGACACGCCCGATCTCTACACCGCCGCGGTGCTGGTGGTGCAGTCCGCCTTCACCTCCGCGGGCCAGCGCTGCACCGCGGCGCGGCGGCTGATCGTGGACGATGCGATGGCGCAGCCGCTGGTCGCGACGATTAACACCATCATCGACCGGCTGATCGTAGGTAGCCCGCACGACGACCCAGCGCCCTTCATGGGGCCGGTGATCGACAACGAGGCGGCGGACCAGCTGACCGAAAGCTTCCTGGCGCTGATGATGCGCGGCGGTCGTCCGCTCCGCCATCTGGAGCGGCCGGTTCCCGACAAGCCGTTCCTGATTCCGGCGATGATCGACGTGACCGACATGCCGGAACGGCCGGACATCGAATTGTTCGGCCCGATCCTGCAGGTGATCCGCGTCCAGGATTTCGACGCCGCGATCGCCGAGGCGAACGACACGCGCTACGGCCTGTCCGCCAGCCTCGTCAGCCAGACGCCCGCGCTGTACGACCGGTTCTGGTCGGACGCGCGGGCGGGGATCGTCAATTGGAACAAACCGACCAACGGCGCGGCATCGAACGCACCGTTCGGCGGGACCGGCTGGTCTGGCAACCACCGGCCGAGCGCCTATTACGCCGCGGACTATTGTGCCTATCCAGTGGTGTCGAGCGAGGCGGATTCGGCGCGGGCAAGCATCGGCATCGGGCTAAGGGACGAGTAGGCTACCCGAACACGCGCGCGAAGATCGTGTCGACGTGGCGCAGATGATATCCCAGGTCGAACTTGTCCTCCAACTCGGCATCGCTCAGCGTTACCTCCGGGTCGGCCTTCAGCAATTCCAGCAACGACAGCGCGCCGTCCGAATCCCAGACCTTCATCGCGTTGCGCTGGACCAGCCGGTACGAATCCTCGCGGCTGACCCCGGCTTGCGTCAGCGCCAGCAGCACGCGCTGCGAATGGACAAGGCCGCCCATCTTGTTCAGATTCTTCAGCATCCGTTCGGGATAGACGACGAGCTTGTCCATAACCCCCGTCAGCCGGGCTAGCGCGAAATCGAGCGTGATCGTCGCGTCGGGGCCGATATAGCGTTCGACCGACGAATGGCTGATGTCGCGCTCGTGCCATAGCGTCACATTCTCTAGCGCGGGGGTGACATAGCCGCGCACCATGCGCGCGAGGCCGGTCAGGTTCTCGGTCAGCACGGGGTTGCGCTTGTGCGGCATCGCGGACGAACCCTTCTGCCCGGGCGAGAAATATTCCTCCGCCTCCAGCACCTCGGTGCGTTGCAAATGGCGGACTTCGGTCGCGAGGCGTTCGATCGAGGAGGCGACGACGCCGAGCGTGGCGAAGAACATCGCATGCCGGTCGCGCGGGATGACCTGAGTGGAGACGGGTTCGACCGACAGGCCGATCTTCGCCGCGACATGCTCCTCGACACGCGGATCGATATTGGCGAACGTGCCGACCGCGCCCGAGATCGCGCAGGTCGCGATATCCGCGCGTGCCGTCACCAGCCGCTCGCGATTACGCGCGAACTCGGCATGGGCCTGCGCCATCTTTAGCCCGAAGGTGACGGGCTCGGCGTGGATGCCGTGGCTGCGCCCGATCGTCGGGGTCAGCCGGTGCTCGATCGCACGGCGTTTCAGAACTGCCAGCAGAGCGTCGATATCGGCAATCAGCACGTCGCTCGCCTGCGCTAGTTGCACCGCGAGGCAAGTGTCGAGCACGTCCGACGATGTCATCCCTTGATGCATGAAGCGCGCTTCGTCGCCGACTTGTTCCGCGACCCATGTCAGGAAGGCGATGACGTCGTGCTTGGTCACCGCCTCGATCGCGTCAATCGCGGGGACGTCGATCGCGGGGTTGGTCGCCCACCAGTCCCACAACGCCTTCGCTGCGGATTTCGGTACGACGCCCAGCTCGGCCAGCGCGTCGGTCGCATGCGCCTCGATCTCGAACCAGATTCGGAACCGCGCTTCGGGTGTCCAGATCGCGGTCATCGCGGGGCGGGCATAGCGGGGGACCATGATGTGCTTTCGGTTGCGGTAAGGCGCGGCGGGTAGCAGCGTGGGGGTTCGGGGACAATCGCGGGCGGGACGCCGCTCATTCCTCCCCGTCCCGGGGAGGAGTTAGCAGAAGCCTCAAATCAGTCCTTGCGCCCGCAGACTCACATGCCCGTTCGCGCCCATCACCAGATGGTCGTGGACCGCGATGCCGAGGCGCTTGCCCGCCTCCTCGATCTGGCGGGTGATCTGGATGTCGGCGCGACTGGGTGCGGGATCGCCGGAGGGATGATTGTGGACAAGGATGATCGAGGCCGAACCCAGCTCCAGCGCGCGGCGGATCACCTCGCGGACGTGCACCGCGGCCTGATCGATCGAGCCTTCGCTCATCATCTCGTCGCGGATCAGCATGTTGCGGGTGTTGAGGTGGAGGACGCGGAACCGTTCGATCGCGTGATGGACCATGTCCGCGCGCAGATAATCGAGCAGCGCCTGCCAATTGGCGAGGATGGGGCGCGCGGTAATCCCGTCGCGCAGCAGGCGGATCGCGGCGGCATGTGCGATTTTCAGCGCGGCGATCGACGTCTCCCCCATGCCGGACACGCGTGACAACGCATCCGAATCGGCGGTCAGCACGCCGCCGATCCCGCCGAATTCGCGCAGCAACGCCCAGGCGAGCGGCTTGGTATCGCGCCTGGGGATCGCAGTGGCGAGCAGATATTCGATCAGCTCGTGATCGAGCAGCGAGTCGCCGCGTCCGTCGAACAGCCGCCGTCGCAGCCGGGCGCGGTGGCCGGCATGATCGTCCGTGGGATCGGCTTCGCTCATACGGGCGAAGCTAGCGTCCTTCGGGCCGGCAGGGACCATGATGGATCGGATTCCGATCCGATCGCACGCGGTTGCCACTGCACTGCCGCGCCGCCTAAGTGACGATCGAGTAACGACCGGGAGCGGGCGAGTGAGCGACATGCGCCCCGACGCGCCACCGATCCCGTATCGCCCGGCTTTCCGTCGCGCGGCGCGCGCGGCGATCGTCGTCGCGGCGATCCTGCTCGGTGCGCTCCTCCTGCTGTGGATCGACCGCAAGCCGATCGCGGAGGGCTATATCGCGCGGACGCTCGCGGCGGCAGGTGTCCCGGCGCGCTATACGCTGGCGGCTTTGGGGCCCGGGCATCAGCGGCTGACGAATGTCGTCATCGGCGACCCGGCGCGGCCCGATCTTGTCGCCGACTGGATCGAGACCGAGACCGCGATCGGGTTCGGCGGCGCGCGGGTGACGGGATTGCGGGTCGGTCATGTTCGCCTCCGCGGAACCGTGGTTCGCGGTCGTGTTTCGCTCGGTACGATCGATCGCTTGCTGCCGGCCGGGTCGGGCCAGCGCTTCGCGTTGCCGGCGATCTATGTCGCCATCGCCGACGCGCGGATGCGGCTGGCGACGCAGGCGGGGGTCGTTGGCGTGAAGATCGCCGGGTCCGGGCGGCTCGACGACGGGTTCCGCGGGACGGTAGCGGCGGTATCCGATCGCATGGCCGCTGCGGGTTGCGCCGGGACGCAGGTCGCCGCGGCCTTGCGTGTCGTCACGATCGCGGGACGACCGACGCTACGCGGCCCGGTGCGTGTCGGCGGAATCGCGTGCGCCGACGGCCGGGCAGGGGGCATCGCTGCGGATCTCGACACCACGCTCACCGCCGATCTCAGTCGGTGGACGGGACGCGCGGTGCTGACGACCGGGCGGCTCGATGCGACGGGCTATGCGGCGCAGCGTGCGCACGGCGATGTGTCGTTCGACGGCACCGCGGCGCAGACTCGGGGGCGGGTCGCGGTGTCGCTCATCGCGCCGAGGGAGGGGTCGATGGGCGCAGGCCGAGTCGCGGTTGCGGGGGCGTACAGGGTCGGCGGAACGCGTGCATTCGACGGGACCGTTACGGTCGCGAATGTCCTTCGCCGGGGAGGGGAAAAGGGATGGGGCACCGCGCTCGAAACCGCGATTGCCTCGGCGATATCCGGTGTCACCGGAACGCCGATCGCGCCTCTCGTAGCCGCATCGGGACACGCCGTCACCGCAGCCGCGCGCGATGTCAGCGTCACCGCGAAGGTCGCGCTCGCCTGGGCGCATGGACAGGGTGTCGTCCGCGTGGAAGCGGCCCGGCTGGCGAGCGCGAGCGGGGCTCGGGCGGCGCTGTCGGGCGGGGATGGCGTGCGAATCGATATCGCGAAACGCGCCGTCACGATCGATGGCGATCTGGCCGTCGCAGGCGGTGGCGTGCCCGGCATACGCGCGTCGCTTCATCAGGCGAAAGCGGACGATCCCGTTCGCGGCACCGCGACGGTCGATCCCTATGCGGCGGGCGGTGCGCGGCTGACGCTGACTCCGGTCGCGTTCGTCGCCGGTCGTGGCGGTACGCGGGTATCGACCCGTGCCACGCTGTCCGGCCCCGTGGGGTCGGGGCGGGTGGCAGGGTTGACGATCCCGATCGACGCCCGCTGGGGCGCGGCGGGTCTGCTTGTCGACGATCGCTGTACGGTGATCGGCTTCGATCGGCTGATGCTGTCCGGCTTCGTCCTCGGCAGTGTGCGTACCGCGCTGTGTCCGGTCGATGGTGCGCTGGTCCACGTCGCGGGCGGCCGGGTCGGCGGCGGCGCGGCGCTTGCCGCCGTGCGGGTCGCCGGAACGCTCGGGGGAAGCCCCTTTTCGCTGGTGACGGATAAAGCGGTGCTTCGGATGGCCGGCGGGGGCTTCGCGGTCGACGGCGTCCACGCGCTGCTGGGACCGAGCGATCGGCGGACGCAGCTGGATTTCGGGCAATTGTCGGGAACCGCGACGGGTGGCGGGGTTGCCGGCCGGTTCGCGGGCGGGGCGGGGACGATCGCCGATGTGCCGTTGGCGCTGTCGGCTGCAGCCGGCGACTGGCGTATCGCCGGTAAGGTTCTGTCGCTCCGTGGGACGCTCGGCGTCGCGGACGTGGACAAGGATGCGCGGTTCAAGCCGCTTTCCGCGCGAGGCGTCGTGCTGACGCTGGCGAACGGCCGGATCGATGCGACGGGCACCCTGTACGAACCGACGCGTGGTGTGAAGGTCGCGGACGTCGCGATCCGCCACGACCTGTCCGCCGGCGCTGGCACCGCGGACCTGACCGTGCCGGCGCTGGCCTTTACCGATACGTTCCAGCCCGACCTGCTGACCCCGCTGACCTACGGCGTCATCGCGGCGGTGAAGGGCGATATCGCCGGTGCCGGGCATGTCGCCTGGTCGCGGACCGGCGTGACCAGCACGGGCCGGTTCCGCACCGGCGCGCTCGATCTGGCGGCGGCGTTCGGACCGGTGACGGGGCTGGCGGGGGAGATCGTCTTCACCGACCTGTTGTCGCTGCAGAGCGCGCCAGGTCAGGTCGCGACGGTGCGCACGATCAATCCCGGCATCGCGGTCAATGACGGTCGCATCGTCTACCAGACCTTGCCCGGTTCGCGCATTGTCGTGGATAGCGCGCGCTGGCCCTTTGCAGGCGGCGCGCTGACGCTCGACCCGACCTTGCTCGATTTCGCCCCGCCCGTCGAACGCCGGATCACCTTACGCGTCGACGGTGCGGCGGCGGACCAGTTCCTCCTGCAGTTCGACTTCAAGAATCTGAACGCGACGGGGGTGTTCGACGGCGTACTGCCGATGATCTTCAATGAAAGCGGCGGTCGGATCGAACGCGGTACACTGACCGTCCGGGGCGGCGGGGGCGGCATCGCCTATGTCGGTGAGATCGGCCAGAAGGACCTCGGCTTCTGGGGCGATCTGGCGTTCCAGGCGCTGAAATCGCTTCGCTATCAGCGCCTGTCGATCACGATGAACGGGCCGCTGTCGGGCGAGATGGTCACCGCGGTGCGCTTCGCGGGCGTCAGCCAGGGTGCGGGCGCGAAGGCCGATTTCCTCGTCCGTCGTCTCCAGCGGCTGCCGTTCGTGTTCAACGTCACGATCCGCGCGCCGTTTCGCGGGCTTCTCGATTCGGCGGCGAGCTTCTACGATCCCCGACGGCTGATCGAACGCAATCTGCCGACACTGATCGAGGAACAGGAAAAGCAGGCCGCGCCCCAATCGAGTTCGGTGCCGGCCCCCATTCAGCCCCCCGCAAGCAGGACCGTGCCATGAGCGAAACAGGATTGACGAAGCCGGAGAGGATCACGAGTTTCGTGCGCGTTCGCTGGTCGATCGCGGCGGTGTTGGCGAGCGCAGGGTTTGGCGGGTGCGTCAACGTCTCCGCGCCCGACAAACCCATCGAGATCAACCTGAACATCAACGTCACGCAGCAAGTGGTCTATCGTCTCGATGGCGCGGCGAAGGCGCTGATCCAGCAGAATCCGGGGATTTTCTGATGAAGATCATGGTTGGCATCGTTACCGGCACGCTGGCGCTGTCGGCTCTTACCGCGAGCAGCGCCTGGGCGCAGCGCGACCCGGCCTATGCCGCCGCGCGGTCCACGGGCGAAGTGGGCGAGCAGCCCGATGGCTATCTCGGCCTCGTCGGCACCGGCAGCGGCGAATATCGCGCGCTGGTGAATAGCATCAACATCCAGCGCAAGGCGGCCTACACGCAAAAAGCAACGGCCAGCGGCGCGACGGTCGAGCAGCTGGCGTTTGCCAGCGGCTGCAACCTGATCGGGCAGACGAGGCCGGGCGAGAAGTACAAGACGCCTGACGGCATATGGAAGACCCGCACCGCCGCCGCGCCGGAGCGCGATTCGCGGTGTATCTGATGATCCGTGAGGCAGGGACAAGCCCGGCATGGCGGTCGAGGAACACGCCATGGCCCCCGACGGTTGACTTGGCCCGACCCGTTTCCTAAACGCCACCCAGCACGGGTTCGCCCGTCGTGAGCCCTCGTCGCCGCCCCCCGGGCCGGCGGCGTTTCTTTATCGGGAAGCATTTTTTTGGCCGACGACCGCCGCACCGACGACCTCGACACTCGAATCGCTCGTGCCAAAGCAGCACAGGGCGGCGGCGTGACGTCTGCTGAAGGGCGGGCGGAAAGCCGGGGGTGGGCCATTGGTATCGAGTTCGTCAGCGTGATCTTGGTCTCGGCAGCGATAGGTTGGGGGGTCGACACGTATGCCGGCCTCGGAACGAAGCCTTGGGTTATGATCGGCATGCTGATCCTGGGATTTGTGGCGGGCGTCTACCGCGCGGCAAAGACATCGGCACAATTCGCCGATCCTTCCGATAGCGCGAAATAAGGCGACGGATATGGCCAGTCCAATGGAACAATTTGCGATCAGGACGATCACGCCGCTTCATGCGGGTGGTTACGATTTGTCCTTTACTAATTCCTCCCTATGGATGGCGATCGCGACCGCGGCGATTGGAGCTTTTTTGTTCATCGGCACGGCGAAGCCCCAGTTGGTGCCAGGGCGGATGCAAGCCGCGGTCGAATATCTCTACGATTTCGTGCGTAACATGCTTCGTGAGAATGTTGGGCCTGAAGGGCTGCAGTTTGCGCCTTTGTTGTTCGCAATCTTCGTTTTCGTTTTGGTCTGCAACTTGCTCGGACTCATCCCGTGGGTGGGTGCTTTCACACCGACAAGCCATATATCGGTGACGCTCGGCTTGGCTCTGCTGGTGTTCGTGATCGTCGTCATCGTTGGATTTGCTAAGCACGGGTTGCATTTCTTCAGCCTGTTTTGGCCGAAAGATACGTTTTTCCCGCTTGCGGTGTTCGTCGCTGCGATCGAGTTTTTGAGCTTTCTCAGCCGACCGTTCACGCTCGCCATTCGCCTGTTCGCGAACATGACCGCCGGGCACGTGTTGTTGAAAGTGTTCGGAACCTTCGTCGTTACGCTCGGCTCGTTCGGTGCCTTGCCCTATGTGTTCGGCGTCCTGCCACTTGCCGTCAACGTTGCGCTGTCGGCACTGGAGGTATTGATCGCAGTGGTCCAGGCGTATGTCTTCGCTCTACTCGCGTCGATCTATCTGAACGATGCGGTCAATCTTCACTAATTGGTTACTGAAAGGATTTATCATGGATCTTGGTTCGGCAAGGGTTATCGGCGCAGGCTTGGCGGCGATCGGCGCGGGTTTGGCGGCGATCGGCGTCGGTTCGATTTTCGGCCAATATTTGAACGGCGCTTTGCGTAATCCGGAAGCGGACGCGAAGATGGGTGGTCGCCTGATCTTTGGCTTCGCGGTGACCGAGGCGCTCGGCCTGATCGCTGCGGTCGTCGCGCTGGCGCTCGCCTTCTCGTAATGCTCGTGCGGGTCTTCTTACCCGCCTGCCGGATCGGCTGACACGATGCCTCAATTCGACTTTCATCATGTCTTCTGGCCGCAGCTCGTATGGCTGGGGGTGTTTTTCGCCATTCTGTATTTCGGTGTGGTACGGTTGACGTTGCCCAAGCTGGGCCGGGTGATGGCCGCACGTGAGCATCAGGTGACCGGGGATTTGGCGGCGGCGGATTCGGCAAAGGCCAACGCTGATCGGATGGCGGCGGCGCATGAGGCAGGCCTGGCCGCCGCGCAGAATGCGGCACGTGCAACTCTGCAGGCGGCCCAGGTTTCGGCTTCGTCCTCGATTGAAGCGAAACGCGCAACTTCCAAGACCGTGCTTGATGCGCGTTCAGCGGAAGCAGAGATGGCGATCAGTGCGGCACGTGTTCGTGCGCTCGGCGAAATCGAAGGGGCAACAGCCGATGCTGCCGCTGATATCGTCGAGAAGCTGACCGGGCATCGTCCGATTGGTGAAGTGGCAATCGATGCCACCCGCGCGGCGATGGCCTAAGGACCGGAACGGATGGCACAGCACAACATGACCGCGTTGACCGAGGCCGACGGTGCGTCACGCGAAGGGCCGACGTTGCTCGGTTTTTCAGCCGAAGGTTGGGTCTATGTCGGCCTGACAATTTTCTTACTTCTCGCGATCTTCGTCGCGAAGGCACCGAAAAAGGTGACGGACGCGCTTGACCAGCGAATTGCCGAAACCAAGCGCCAACTTGACGAAGCCAAGGCGATCCGCGCCGAAGCCGAAGCGCTTTTAGCACAGGCCAACGCCCGCGATGCAGCAAGTGCCGGCGATGCCGCGGCCATTATCGCGCATGCCGAGGCGGAGGCCAGGACCATGCTGGCGAAGGCGGAAAGCGACGCGACCGACCTGCTCGCCCGGCGCAGCAAGATGGCGGAGGACAAGATCGGCGCGGCGGAACGTCAGGCGATCGCCGACGTCCGCGGTCGTGCCGCCGACGCCGCGGTGCATGCCGCCGCTTCGATCATCGCGCAGCGTCACGGTGCGGACGCTGACCGCGCGCTGGTCGACCGCGCTATCGCCGGGCTAGGCCGCCTCAACTGACGGTCCGGCGGGCTTGGCCGGGATGCAACCACTGAGCGTTTCGCCGGTTCAGTCGGAATGACGATATACCTGACCCTGTTCTCCGCGCTGATGCTGGTGTCATCTCTTTCGGGAGGACAGGCCGATCAGCGGAGCGCCGCGGATGCCGCAAAGGCTTTCTCGCTTGACCTGCCCGCGGCGAACGCGCCTGCCGCCGTATCCGATCCCGACGCGCCACCATCCGTACCGGCCGTCTTTACGCTCGATACGCCGATCGGCCAGATCATCGCCGATCCGAAGGCGAAGCTCGTTCTCGACACGGACCTCCCGGGGCTCAGCACGGATACGAATCTGGCGAAGTTCCAGTCGATGTCGCTGCGCCAATTCCAGCCGATGACCGGCGGTCAAATGACCGATGCGCTATTGGCGAAGACAGGGGCTGATCTGGCTGCAATCGCGCCATCGCCTGTATTGGCACGTTCACCGGTGCCCGTGCCGCGGAGCCCGACTTCGCGCAGGGCCGACAACGGCCGTTGATCGCCCCGCATTTGCTTGCGACATCGGTCAGGCGGCGGCTTGGGCGGGCGCGGCGCGGGTACGGTCGCGGCCGGACGCCTTGGCATCGAACAGCGCACGATCGGCGCTTCGGTAGAGCGCGTTCCAATCGCTTTCTCGTGACAGCATGCCGACACAGGTGCCGATGCTGGCGGTGACGCGCAGATCGAACGGCATGCGCTCGCGGCGAAGGCGATCCAGGATGTCCGACGCGGCGATGTCGGTATCCGCGGCCACGACAATCGCGAATTCCTCGCCGCCGAATCGCGATACCAATGCATCGGCCGGAGTCGCCGCGCGCAATGCGCGGGCGAAGACCCGCAGCACCTCGTCGCCGCCGTCGTGGCCGATCGTATCGTTGACGGTCTTGAAATGATCGATATCCGCCAGCAGCAGCGTATGTTCGCCGGGCCGCCCGATCGCGCGCGACAAGAAAGCGCGACGGTTCAGCAACCCGGTCAGCGGATCGATTTCCGCCAGTTGCAGTGCCACCAGCTCACGCGCCTGTGCCTGATCGCGTTCGCAGCTTAGCAGGTAGACGCGGTAGGCGATCGCCAAACCGGATAGAGCGGCCTCCAGGCCCATGGCGATGATCGTCGCGTTCTCGATGAGAAACCCGCCATCGACGATCGAGAGCATCTTCACGATCCGGAGCCAGGCGAAGCCGATCGGCACCCCCCATGTCGCGGCGAACAGCCAGAAATATTTGCTTCGTTCTCGCCACGCACGCCAGGCGATCACCGGGAACAAGAGCATCATGAGAATGAATGCACCCAGCCCCAGATGGTCGAGCAGCCGTGCGTGCCAGGGGATGAGGATCGCGCAGAGCATTTCCGCGCCCAGGACGCAGGCCGCCACCGACAGGCTGACGCGATCCAGCCATCCGGCGAACACCGCTGGCTCGAAGAAACTGCGCACGAAGAAGATCATCGCCGCACCGCTCGCGCCGAGAAACAGCGTGGCAAGCCGCATCCGATCATGGTCGTCCACTTGCGGCAACCATTCGCCAAGCGCGCCGGACGATGTCGCGCCATAGCCGATGATGCACAGCAGAAGTATGCAATAGGCGGGCTGGAACGCCTGTCGCAGCGCGCGCCACAGGGCCAGATTGCCGATCAGCATGGTGATTGCCATGCCGGCGAGCGCGCCGAAGAAACCGGACAGACGGATCTCCCTGCCGGCAACCTGGTTTTCGGTTCCGATCGTAGGGCGCAGCAGAACACCCCGCAGATTCGTTGCACCGCGCACATGCCACAACACACGCATCGGCGGCGATGAATCAGGGGGGATGGGCAGCGCGGCCACCGGGCCGAGCCGGAGATGGGGTCCGATCGTGCGGGACGTGACGCCGACGCTGCCGATCGATCCGTCGGCGCGCAGGACGTAGAGCGTCACCGCGTCTTGCCAACCGCTGGCCATGGTGACGACATCGTTCGTCGTCGGGCCACGGTGTAGGGGTTCGGACAGCAGCCAGAAATCGCCGCTGCCGAACCGAACCTGCGGCGTCGTACAATCGAACCGGTTCGGCCGCGCGAACAGATCCCGTGCGGTCATGCCGGGCGCAGCGCGGATGATGCAGGGGTGAAGCGGCAGCTGCGTCGCCCGGGCCGACGACGTGAAGACGCCTCCGAACAGAAATGCCGCAAAGCTGAAGATCAGAAATAACGCACGCCGCGATGTCATGCATCGGCTTAGGCGCGGTGGCGGAAAGTTTTGGTGAACGTTGCAAAGTGACCCACCGGGCGACATCCGCGCCGCCCGGTGTGGAGGCATTTTATTCGGCGGACACCGTCTCGGGCTTGCCACCCTTCTTTTTCGGCTTTTTCGGCGCGGCGGGTTCGATCGCGAAGGACAACGCTCCGTCCTTCATCCGGACCGTCACCTCGCCACCATGGACGAGCTTGCCGAACAGCAGTTCCTCGGCGAGTGGCTGCTTGATCTTCTCTTGGATCAAGCGTCCCATCGGGCGTGCGCCGTACAGTTTGTCGTAACCCTTCTCGGTCAGCCAGCTCTTGGCCGCATCGTCCAGATTGATGTGGACGCTGCGATCGGCCAGCTGGAGTTCGAGCTGAAGGATGAACTTGTCGACGACGCGCGCGACGACCTCGGGCGGGAGGTAGCCGAACGGCACCACCGCATCCAGACGATTGCGGAATTCGGGCGTGAACATCTTCTGCACCGCCTGCTCGTCCTCGCCCTCGCGAGTCAGGTTGCCGAAGCCGACCGTCTCGCGCGCCATGTCGGATGCGCCGGCATTGGTCGTCATGATCAGGATGACGTTGCGAAAATCGACCGACTTGCCATGCTGGTCGGTCAGGCGACCGTTATCCATCACCTGCAACAGGATATTGAACAGGTCCGGATGCGCCTTCTCGATCTCGTCGAGCAGCAGCACGCAATGCGGGTTCTGGTCGACCGCATCGGT
>NZ_CAHJWJ010000010.1 GCF_903642285.1 Sphingomonas bacterium | reverse complement strand
CGCGCGGCGGCGGGGCGGGCCGCGGTCGGGGCCGCCGCGATGCTGGCGCATGAGATCAAGAACCCGTTGTCCGGCATTCGCGGCGCGGCGCAGCTGCTCGGCGCGGGCGAACTGACCAATCTGATCACAATGGAGGTCGACCGGATCGCCGCGCTGATCGACCGGATGGAGGATTTCAGCGACACCCGGCCGTTACCGCTGACCGGCGAGAACATCTATCCGCTGCTCGGCCATGCGCGGGCGGTCGCGCTGGCCGGCTTTGCGCGCGGGGTGCCGATCGAGGAGCGGTTCGACCCGTCGCTTCCGCCCGCCCGGATCAACCGCGACGCGCTGCTCCAGATCGTCATCAACCTGTTGAAGAACGCGCGCGAGGCGGTTCGCGGCGTCAGTGATCCCCTGATCGCGATCAGCACCGCCTATCGCCACGGCATGGCGATCAACCCCGCACCCGACAGGCCTCGGGTCCCGTTACCGATCGAGATATGCGTCATCGACAATGGTCCCGGCGCGCCCCCCGAAATCGCCGACGCGCTGTTCGATCCGTTCGTGTCCGGTCGTCCGGAGGGGCAGGGGCTCGGCCTTGCCCTGGTCGACAAGCTGGCGCGCGATATGGGCGGGATCGTCGAATATGCGCGCGACGGCGAACGCTCGGTGACGGTGTTCCGCCTGTTGCTGCCGAGGGCGGCGTCGTGAGCGCGGTACTGGTCTGTGACGACGACTCGGCGATCCGCATCGTCGTCGCGCAGGCGCTGCGACGGGCCGGGCATGAGGTGACCGTCACGGCGAACCTGGCGCAGCTCGACCGTGCATTGGCGCTCGCGGTTCCGGACGTGCTGGTGACCGACGTGGTCCTTCCCGATGGAGACGGGATCGATCACCTCGCAGGCGTGAACCGGCGTCATCCGTCGCTGCCCGTCATCGTCCTGTCCGCACGCAACACGCTGACCACCGCGGTGCGGGCGACCGGGGCCGGCGCGTATGAATATCTGCCCAAGCCGTTCGACCTCGACACGCTGACCCAGGCGGTTCGCGGCGCAGTCGCGCGCGGCGGCACGGCCGCGGACGATTCGACGGGGACCGAGGACGCCGCCCTGCCGCTCATCGGCAGATCGGCGGCGATGCAGGACGTTTACCGCACGATCGCGCGGGTGGTGTCGAACGACCTGACCGTGCTGGTGTCGGGCGAGTCGGGGACGGGAAAGGAGCTGGTCGCGCGCGCGATCCACGACCTCGGCCCCCGTCGCGCCGCGCCGTTCGTCGCCATCAACATGGCCGCGATCCCGCGTGAGCTGATCGAGGCGGAACTGTTCGGACACGAACGCGGTGCCTTTACCGGTGCCGCGCAGCGCAGCGCCGGACGATTCGAACAGGCGGGGGGCGGGACGCTGTTCCTCGACGAGATCGGCGACATGCCGATGGAGGCGCAGACGCGATTGCTCCGCGTGCTGCAATCGGGCGAATTCACCAGCGTCGGCGGGGCACGCACGATCCGCGCCGATGTCCGGATCGTCGCGGCGACCAATCGCGACCTGACCGCGCATGTCGCGAGCGGGCAGTTTCGCGAGGATCTGTTCTACCGGCTGAACGTGGTGCCGATCGCGCTGCCGCCGTTACGCGATCGTCGTCAGGACGTGCCGTTGCTTGCGCGGCATTTCCTCGACAGTGCCGCCGCGCAGGGCCTGCCGCGGCGTCAGCTCGGTCGCGACGCGGTCGCGGTGCTGGAGGCGCAGGATTGGCCGGGCAACGTCCGCGAACTGGAAAACCTGATGCGCCGACTCGCCGTGCTCGCGCGCGACGAGGTCATCGATGCGCAAGCATTGCGCTTCGTCGCCGGTGCCGGCGACGGTGCGGGGGCCGTGGGCGATGACGGCGGCTATCCCGATCTGGCGCAGGCCGTCCGCCGCCTGATCGAGCGGATCGGCCGTGATCGACCCGGCGCGCTCGACGAAGGCAGTTTGTACGACCGGGTGATCGCGGAAGTGGAAAGGCCGATGATCGAGATCATGCTGGCACGTCACGGCGGCAACCAGTTGCGCACCGCGCGCGCGCTCGGGATCAATCGCAACACCCTGAAGAAGCGGCTCGATCTGCTCGGGATAGCCTGACGAACGGGACATCGGAACGGTCAGCCGGCACCGATCCGCGATTCTGTGGTTTCCATGCAACAGGCGGGCATGGTACGGCTGTCCCGATGCTCGCCGTCGCGACGACCGAACCCAGGACGGCCCCGCCCGCGCGGCGGGTGCTGGTCACACCTCTGGCCGAGTTGCTGGTTCTGCTCGTCGCCATTGGCGTGGCGATATTGAGCTATGTCGTGATTTCGCGGGATCCGACGCCGCAGCAGTTGCTGAAACCCTGGCTGATCGCGTTGTTGCTCGTCGCCAACCTCGTCCTCATCATCGCGCTCATCGTGCTTGGGGCGCTGCGGATCGCACGGGCCCGCGCCGCGCGGTCGCCGATCGGGGGGGAGGGGCAGCTGCATGTCCGACTCGTGCTGCTATTCTCCGCCGTCGCCGCGGTGCCGATGCTGCTGGTCACGATCGCAGCGTCGCTGCTGTTCCAGTACGGCGTGCAATTCTGGTATTCCGACCGCGCTCGCGGCGTGTTCGAGAATGCGACCGTCCTGACGCGGATGTCGTACACCCAGATCCTTCAGCGTTGGGAGGAGGACACGGTCACGATGGCGTCGGATATCGGTCGGGAAATGGCGACGATCCGGCCGGATAGCGCGGCTTTCTACAATTATCTTGGCCGACAGATATATTTCCGGAGCCTCAACGAAGGCGCTTTGGTGCAAGTTAGGACCGACAATCGGGCGCGCGTCGTGACCAACGTCAATCCGTATGAAATTGACATGCTACGACAATTGAATCCGGAAATGATCGGTGCCTTGCGTCGCGGTCAACGAAGCGTCGTCAACGTTACGAAGAACCGCATTCAGACGGTAACGATGGTTCCCGGCACGACCGACCTTTTTCTCTATACCGCCCGATTGACCGATCCGCGCGAGATGCAGTTGCAGACCGCCCGCGCCGAATCCGCGCTCGCCAACTACCATGCGCTACTGGTCCGCGCGCGCTCGCTTCAGCTTCAGTTCAACGCGGCGCTCTTGATCCTGTCGCTGCTGATCGTCGCCTTCGCCGTGTGGGTCGCGCTAGCCGTCGCGGACCGGCTCGTCCGCCCGGTCGGCGAGCTTGTCGCTGCGGCGCGGCGCGTGGAGGGCGGGGACCTTTCGGCACGCGTGCCCTATCCGCGAACCCGCGACGAGGTCGGCACGCTTGCGGCGGCGTTCAACCAGATGACGATCCGGCTGGAACAGCAGAACGGCGCGCTGGTCACCGCGAACGACCAGCTGGAAAATCGCCGTGCGCTGATCGAGGCGGTGATGAGCGGCGTTTCGGCCGGCGTGCTGGCGGCCGCCGCGGACGGGACGATCCGGATCGCGAACCGGTCTGCGGTCGTGTTGCTCGGGGCGGATAGCGAGGGCCTTGTGGGTCGGCACCTGGCCGATGTCGCGCCCGAGCTGGCGACGTTGATCGCCGACGGCGCGCGTGAGGCCACCGCGGAAGTAGGGCCCGCCGGCGATGCGCGGACGCTGGCGGTGCGGATCGCGCGGACCGGCGCCGGGCCGATCCTGACGTTCGACGACATCACGCAGCAATTGCTGGATCAGCGTCGCGCGGCGTGGTCCGACATCGCACGGCGGATCGCACACGAGATCAAGAACCCGCTGACCCCGATCCAGCTCGCCGCCGAACGGCTCCAGCGACGCTATGGCGGCAAGGTCGACGCGGACGACACCACCTTCGCCCGGTTGACCGAGACGATCGTCCGGCAGGTCGCCGATCTGCGGCGACTGGTCGACGAATTCTCTTCCTTCGCGCGAATGCCAAAGCCCGCGTTCGGCGATGAATCGCTGGTCGATGCGGCGCGGCAGGCGATGTTCCTGCACGAGGTCGCGCATCCGACGGTCCGGTTCACGCTGGTCCATGACGATCCCGGCCCGATGATGGTGTGCGATCGCCGCCAGATCGGCCAGGCGCTGACGAACATCGTAAAGAACGCGGTCGAGGCGATCGAAACCAAGGGCGAGGCCGGTGGATCGGTGACGATGACGTTGACCGAGGAGTCCGGCCGCAGCGTCACGATCGCGGTGGCGGACGACGGCATCGGCCTGCCCCCGGATCGCGACCGGATCGTTGAACCTTATATGACGACGCGCGCGCGCGGCACCGGCCTTGGCCTCGCGATCGTCAACAAGATCGTCGAGGAACATATGGGTACGATCGTCTTCGCGGATCGGCCCGGCGGCGGAACCGTCGTGACGATGCGGTTCGATACCCGTCTTCTTCCCAAACCCGACCATGGCGACAGCGACGGCGATGTCGCCATCGCCTGGAACGGGCAGACCGCCATGCACCAAAATAATCGGACCTGATCACAATGCCGATCGATATCCTCGTCGTCGACGACGAACTCGACATCCGCGAACTCGTTGCCGGCGTGCTGGAGGACGAAGGCTATGACACGCGATCGGCCGCCGACAGCGATACCGCGCTGGAGGCGATCGCGACGCGGCGGCCGTCGCTCGTCCTGCTGGACGTCTGGTTGCAGGGCTCGCGGCTCGACGGGCTGGAGCTGCTGGACGAGATCAAGCGGCGCGATTCGTCGATTCCGGTGCTCGTCATTTCCGGCCACGGCAATATCGACACCGCGGTTGCCGCGATCCGCAAAGGCGCGTCGGACTTCATCGAAAAGCCGTTCGAGGCGGAACGACTGCTGCTGATGGTGGCCCGTGCGACCGAGACCGAGCGGCTGCGTCGCGAAGTCGCGACACTGCGCGCCAGCATCGGTTACGAGAATGATCTGACCGGCAGTTCGACCTCGATCAACGGCGTCCGCGCCACGTTGAAGCGGGTGGCGGCGACAGGCAGCCGGGTGCTGCTGATGGGAGCGGCGGGTGTCGGCAAGGAGGTCGCCGCGCGGCTGCTCCATGGCTGGAGCCAGCGGCTGGAGGCACCCTTCATCATCGTCAGCGCGGCGCGGATGACGCCCGAGCGGGTCGAGGAGGAGTTGTTCGGGGTCGAGGAAACGGGCGATCTCGTGCGGCCCGGCCTGCTCGAACAGGCGCATGGTGGCACATTGTTTCTCGACGAGATCGCCGACATGCCGATCGCGACGCAGGGACGCATCCTGCGTGTCCTGACCGACCAGAGCTTCACGCGGATCGGCGGCACGCGGATCGTCAAGGTCGACGTCCGCGTCGTATCCGCCACCGCGCGCAACCTCGTCGACGAGATCGCCGAGGGTCGGTTCCGCGAGGACCTGTATTACCGGCTGAACGTCGTGCCGGTCATGATCCCGCCGCTCGCCGATCGCCGCGAGGACATCCCCGCACTCGTCGAACATTTCATCGCGCACTACGCCGCGGAACGCCGCGTTCCGACCCCCGACATCGCCGCCGATGCGATGGTCGCGATGCAGAGCTATGACTGGCCGGGCAATGTCCGTCAGCTTCGCAACGTCGTCGAACGGACGATCATTCTCGCGCCGGGCGACCGGATCGGCCGGATCGATCTCGACCTGCTACCGGCCGAAGTGCTGGGCGGACAGTCCGACGGGGGCGGGGCGGGCGCGATCATGGGCACGCCGCTGCGCGAGGCGCGCGAGACGTTCGAGCGTGAATATCTGAAGGTCCAGATCCGTCGCTTCTCCGGCAATATCTCGCGGACCGCCAGTTTCATCGGAATGGAGCGATCGGCGCTCCACCGAAAACTGAAGCTGCTCGGCCTCACGGAAAGCCGGGACGATTGAGCGTACCACTGGACGCCGGCCACCGGGCTTCATAGATATCGTCACCGTCGCCCTGCCGGGTGGCGTTCCGACGTCGGGGAAACGACGCAGTCGCGGGCCAATGTCCCGCCAAGAAGAAAGATCGACGCTATGGCCGACAAATCCGGGTCGCTTCAGGACCTGTTCCTCAACGCGCTTCGACGGACGAAGACTCCTGTCACGATGTTCCTCGTCAAGGGCGTGAAGTTGCAGGGTATCGTCACGTGGTTCGACAATTTCTCCGTACTGCTGCGCCGCGACGGCCAGTCGCAGTTGATCTACAAGCACGCGATCTCCACGATCATGCCGGCGGGCCATATGGATGTGACCGCCATCGTCGAAGGGGCGGCGGAATCGGCCAAGAAACATCCGTTGTTGCAGGAGATTTTCCTGAGCGCGGTACGCAAGTCCGATGCGAACGTCGTCATGTTCCTCGTCAACGGCGTGATGCTCCAGGGGCAGATCGCGGGGTTCGATCTGTTCTGTATGCTGCTGCAGCGTGAGGGCATGACGCAACTCGTCTACAAACATGCGGTTTCGACGGTCCAGCCGACCGAGGCGCTCAACCTGGCCGAAGAATCGGCGGATACGGACGAGGATTGAAGGGGGATACGGTGAGCACCGGGTTCGACCGCGACCGCGACGAGTTCACCCGCGGCGCACGTGCGATCGTCGTCCTGCCCGACCAGGGCGGCAGCGAACGGGATGCAGAGGCGCGCCTGGCGGAGACGGCCGGCCTCGCTGCTGCGATCGGCATCGTCGTCGCGGATCGTATCGCGCTGAAGGTTCGCGCGCCGCGTCCCGCGACGCTGATCGGCAGCGGGCAGGCGGATCAGCTCGCCACCTCGGTGCAGCAGGACCACGCCGACCTCGTGATCTTCGATGCGCCGCTCAGCCCGGTCCAGCAGCGCAATCTCGAGACCACGCTGAAGGCGAAGGTCATCGATCGGACCGGGTTGATCCTCGAGATTTTCGGCGAACGCGCTGCCACGGCCGAGGGGCGACTGCAGGTCGAACTTGCGCATCTCGACTATCAGGCGGGGCGGCTGGTGCGGAGTTGGACCCATCTGGAACGTCAGCGCGGCGGGTTCGGCTTTCTCGGCGGCCCGGGCGAAACGCAGATCGAGGCGGATCGCCGCTTGATCCGCGACCGCATGGCGAAACTCCGCCGCGAACTCGATCACGTCAGTCGTACCCGCGGCCTCCACCGTGATCGTCGGCAGCGTGCACCGTGGCCGGTGATCGCGCTGGTCGGGTATACGAATGCCGGAAAGTCGACATTGTTCAATCGCCTGACGGGTGCCGACGTCATGGCGGAAAACCTGTTGTTCGCCACGCTCGACCCGACACTTCGCCAGATCGGCTTGCCCGGCATCGAAAAGGCGATCCTTTCCGACACCGTCGGATTTGTATCGGATTTGCCGACGCAGCTGGTGGCGGCGTTCAAGGCGACGCTGGAAGAGGTCGTGTCGGCGGACCTGCTGCTTCACATCCGCGACATCGCACATCCCGATACCGAGGCGCAGGCGAACGATGTCGAGGCCGTGCTGACCGAGATCGGCGTCGACGATCAGACGCCGCGGATCGAAGTCTGGAACAAGATCGACCTGCTTGCGCACGACGAACGCGATGCCGCGCTGGCGCGGGCCGAACGGGAAGGGGATGTCATCCTCGTCTCGGCGCTCGACGGCGACGGGATCGATGGTCTGATCGCGCATCTGTCGACGATGCTGACGGCCACGCATCACCGCTACGACGTCACGCTTGAGGCCGCCGACGGGGCGGGGGCGGCGTGGCTCCATGCGCATGGCGAAGTGTTGGGCAGCGCCGATGAGGGCATGACGACGACCTATTCGGTGCGCTTGTCGGACGCCGATTACGACCGGTTCAGCCGCCGCGACGCTTGATCGTCTGCCACAACGCCTCCTTGGCATTCAGGTCAAGCGCCTCGAAGCCGGCACCGGCTTCGGCCTCCATCGCGCGGAAACGGCCTTCGAACTTGCCGTTCGCGCGCCGCAAAGCCGATTCCGGATCGACGCCCTGGTGCCGCGCCCAGTTGACGACGGCGAACAACAGATCGCCGATTTCCTCGGCCACATGATCCGCCGTGGCGGCCTCTTCGACCTCCGCCAATTCCTCGTCGATCTTGGCGCGCGGACCCTCGGCGTCAGGCCAGTCGAACCCGACCCGCGCGGCACGCTTCTGCAGTTTCTCCGCGCGGAGCAAAGCGGGTAATTCTCGTGCGACCCCGGCCAGTGCACTGGTGTCCGTCTTGCCGGCACGTTCGCCCGCCTTGATCGCCTCCCATCCGGGACTGGCCGACGCGCCGCCGAAGATGTGCGGATGTCGGCGTTCCATCTTGTCGCTGATCGCAGCGACCACATCGGGCAGCGCGAACACGCCGGCTTCCTCGGCAATCCGTGCGTGAAAGACGACCTGAAGCAGCAGATCGCCGAGCTCGTCCTTCAGATCGGCGATATCGTTACGCTCGATGGCGTCGGAGACCTCATAGGCTTCTTCGATCGTGTACGGCGCGATCGACGACCAGCTTTGCGCGCGATCCCATTCGCAACCAGAAACCGGGTCGCGCAATCGCCTCATGATTGCAACCAGACGTTCGATCGTCATGAGAGGACCCCCGAGAAAACCCCGACCACCTAGAACGATAATATACATTATGTAAATCTTACTTCGTTTTGGGTTCGAGGACGAGGGTGCGCCCATCCACGCGCCAGGATGCCAGGCGCGACAGGAAATTCATCCCGATCGCATCGGCATCGCCGAACGCCGGTGATACGACTACCGGGAGATCGGCGACCCGGATCGAGCCGACGGTGACTAGGCGCGCAGTCGCCGCGCGCGCTGCGATCGGGCCGTTGGCGGTATCGAGCACGACCGGAAACGGCCGCTCGTCGAGCGTGATGCCGGCGGCTTTTGCAGTGGCTTCGGACAATGCCGTCGTCGTAGCGCCACTGTCGACCAGCATCGTGGTTTTCACGCCGTTAACCACGACATCGGCGTGGAAATGCCCGTCTTCGCCCATCGCGATCCGTGTCGTCGAACCATCGAAATGCTGATCGCTCAACAATCCGGTCAATGCCGTGAAGCGACCGCGCTCGCTGACGATCAACAGTCCGATAGCGAGGATCGTCAGCCACGCTGCCGCCATCTTCAGCGTCCGCCCGATCGGCACGCGACGCGCGATCAGCGCGGATAGCGGCAGGATCAGCAACACGCAGGCAAAGGCGATATCGGCCGCGCGACCGGCGGTCACAACCTGAATTCCAGCCCGTCATATCCCGGCTCGACGCCGTCCGGCAGTTCGGCGGCAAGGGTCGCATAGTCCATCGTGTGATCCATGTGGATCAACGCAGAACGACCGGGCTTCATGATTTCGATCCATCGCAGCACCGTCGGCAGATTTGCATGCGTCGGATGCGGTCGGCGTCGAAGCGCATCGACGATCCAGACGTCGAGCCCCTGATAGAGCGCGGCCATCTTGCCGGTCACGTCGCTGAAATCCGTGGCGTATCCGATGGCGTGTCCATCGGCCTCGAACCGCAGGCCCGCGGAACTGATATGGCCATGTGGCTGATCGACGACGCGAATCATGATCGATCCGATCGTGATCGCATCTGGCAGGACTTCGCCGAGGATCGTCGCCGGATAGCCCTCGCGTCCTGCAAATGCGTAGGCGAAGCGCGTGCCGATCGCCGTCAGCACCGGCTCCCGGGCCAACCCGCGGACGGGATGGCCCATCGCGTGATAGACCTGACGGAGATCGTCGATCCCGTGGCAATGATCGGCGTGGTCGTGCGTCCATATCACCGCGTCGACCGACGCGACATCAGCCGCCAGCAACTGCTCGCGCATGTCCGGGCTGGTATCGACGAGAATACGTGTGCCGGCATGTTCGACGAGCAGCGAGGCGCGCGTGCGCCGGTTGCGCGGTTCGGCCGGATCGCATTCGCCCCAGTCGCGACCGATACGTGGAACGCCGGACGACGTTCCTGACCCGAGAATGCGTGCCTTCATGCGTTCGTCTTGGCGAACAATGTGTGAAAATTTGCCGCAGTCCGATCGGCCAGCGACGCCGGATCGTCGCCGCGCAGCTTGGCGAGGAAGCGCACCGTGTCCGCGACGAACGCAGGTTCGCCGCGCTTTCCTCGGTGCGGCACGGGTGCGAGAAACGGCGCGTCGGTTTCCACAAGCAGCCGGTCGACCGGTAATCGCGCGGCGATCGTCTGCAGGTCGGTCGCGTTCTTGAACGTCACGATGCCGGAGATCGAGATGTACATTCCCATGGCCAGCGCCTTGTCCGCGAACGCCGCGCTGGACGTGAAGCAATGGATGACGCCGGAATAGGTCCCCTTCCCCATCTCCTCGGCCATGATCGCTGCGGTGTCGTCCTCCGCATCGCGCGTGTGGACGACGATAGGCAGCCCGGTTTCACGTGCCGCCGCGATGTGCGCGCGAAAACACGTCCGTTGGCTGGTCCGGTCCGAACGGTCGTAGTGATAGTCGAGCCCGCTTTCGCCCAGCCCGACGACCTTCGGATGCGCCGCGGCTGCGATCAGCCGTTCGGTGCCGATATCCGGATGCTTGTCGGCGTCGTGCGGATGGATGCCGATCGTCGCCCAGACATCGGGCTCGCGCTCTGCGGTGGCGATCACGGCATCCCATTCCGACTCGCGCGTCGAAATGTTGAGCATCGCGGTCACGCCGCCGGCGCGGGCACGGGCGAGGATGGCGCGCTGCTCCTCGAACACACCTTCGTAATTCAGGTGGCAATGGCTATCGGCGAGCATCAGCCTACCTCCACCGGCAGTTCGAGCCGCGGAAAGATCGGCGATGGTGGTGCGATCCGGGACGTTGCGGCGGTGCGATCGTACCAGCCGTCATCGTCGATCGCGGCATGGTCGCGCTCGGTCGCGCCGATCTGATCGAGCATTTTTGCCGCAGCTACCGGAACGACCGGCAGGATCGTGATCGCCAGCATGCGGATCGCGCGAACGAGCGTCCGCAGTACCGCGTGCATCCGCTCCGGATCGGTCCTGCGGAGCGCCCACGGTGCCTGCGCGTCGATATACTGGTTGCACGCGAAGACGCCGCGCATCCACGCCTCGATTCCCTGCGACAATGCAAGATTGCCGAACGCCGCCCCGAATGCGGCGCAGGCCAGGACCATCTCTTCGATCAGTATGCCATCCGCAGGATCGGCCCGCCCGGGCCCGGGAAACGCGCCGTCGAGGTTCTTGGCAATGAACGACAGGGTGCGCTGCGCCAGGTTACCGAAGCTGTTCGCCAGTTCGGCGTTCACCCGGGTCACGATCGCTTCGGCCGAATAGCTGCCGTCCTGCCCGAAACTGACGTCGCGCAGCAGGAAATAACGCAGCGCATCGACCCCGAAAGCCTCCGCGAGTTCGATCGGATCGACAACGTTGCCGATCGATTTCGACATCTTCTCGCCGCGGTGAAGCAGGAAGCCGTGCCCGAACACCTGCTTCGGCAGCGCGATGCCGGCGGAAAGCAGGAAGGCGGGCCAGTAGACGGCATGAAACCGGACGATGTCCTTGCCGATCAGATGCAGATCCGCGGGCCAGTATTTCCAGTCCGCACCTTCGTCCGGATACCCCAGTCCCGACAGATAATTGGTCAGCGCATCCACCCAGACATACATGACATGCCCGTCAGCGCCGGGTACGTTCACGCCCCAGTCGAAACTGGTGCGCGAGACGGACAGATCGGACAGCCCGCCTTCGACGAAGCGGACCACTTCGTTGCGGCGGCTTTCGGGGCGGATGAAATCGGGGTTCGCGGCGAACAGGTCGAGCAGCGGCTGCTGATACGCGGACAGGCGGAAGAACCAGCTCTCCTCCGCGGTCCATTCCACCGGAGTGCCCTGCGGCGACCGGCGATCTTTGCCCTCCCCCGTCAATTCCTTCTCATCGTAGAATGCCTCGTCGCGGACCGAATACCAGCCTTCATAGCGGCTCGGATACAGATCGCCGCTTGCCGCCATCGCTTGCCATAGCGCCTGGCTGGCAGCGTGGTGCGCGTCCTCGGTGGTGCGGATGAAGCGATCATAGGAGATAGCGAGAGCGTCGCACATCGCCTTGAAATGTCCCGCCATCTCGTCAGCGAGATCGCGCACCGACGTGCCGGCGGCGCGAGCGGCCTGGACCATTTTCAGACCATGTTCGTCGGTACCGGTCTGGAAGCGCACATCGCGCCCGGTCTGGCGCTGGAACCGTGCGATCGCGTCGGCGGCGATCGCCTCATAGGCATGGCCGATATGCGGGCGACCATTGGGGTAGCTGATCGCGGTCGTGATATAATAGGGTTCGGCCATGCGAATGGCCCTAGCGCGCGGTCCCGGACGCGTGAAGCCCCGCGACGATCCCCGCCATCTCGAATACCGTCGCCTGCGCGTCGAGCGACAGGCCGATCGCGGCCCCCGACAGGTCGCGCGCACGGGAATGCGCGTCGAGCGCCTGCGCTAGCGCCCCGCCGGTGCGCGTACGGGCGAGCCGCGCGATGATCGTCGGCGCACGGTCGAGAAACGCCTCGTACCGGGGCTGTGCCGCCTTGCCGCCGAGCGCCTTGGCCAGTTTCACCCGGCGTGCGTTATCGGGATCGCCGTCTGCCGCGATGGCGTCGATCGCCCCATCGAGCCCGGCGATATCGAGCCCGGCGAACCGCAGGCCGCGTCCCGGCGATCCGCCGCCGGCGCGGACCAGCGCCGCGATCTCCCCGTCGCTCGCCTCGGGTCGCGCCGATCGGATCGCGGCCGCGACATCGTCGTCGTTCAATGTCTCGAACCGCAACAGCCGGCAGCGCGATCGGATCGTCGGCAGCAATCGTCCCGGCGCGTGGCTGATCAACAGGAAGATCGTCCCGGAGGGCGGCTCCTCGAGATTCTTGAGCAGCGCGTTCGCCCCCGCGCGTTCGAGATCGTCGATCGCATCGATCACCACGACCCGCGCCGCGGCCATCGACGGCGCGGTCGCGAACATCGGCTGAAGTCCGCGAACCTGCGCGATCGTGATGCTGCGCGCGAGATCCTGATCGGGCTTGTCCACGTCCTTCGGCAGGCGGCGCAGCAGACGGAAATCGGGATGCGACCCGGCCTCGATCAACCCGCGTGTCCGATCGCCGGGCGGAACATCGAAGTCGCCTTCGAAGCCGCGCGCCCCGGCGCTTTCCGACAACATGCGGATCGCCGCGGTTCTGGCGAAACCGGCCTTGCCGATCCCCTCCGGCCCGGCGATCAGCCAGGCATGATGCATCGACGGTCCCGATAGTGCCGCACGGAACGCCGCCTGGCCCGCGCGATTGCCGACGATCGTCACCCTAGAGCAGCGACGTCAGGCCACTCCACGCGCGGCCGAAGAAGCCGGCCTTGCCGACATCCTTCGCGGCGACCAGCGGCAATGTCTGTGCCGGCATGTCGGGCGAGGTCACGATCAGATCGGCGATGTGCTGCCCGGCCTTGATGGGTGCCTTGATGGGGCCGTCATACACGACCTTGGCGTGCATCGCCGGAACCGCACCCGCCGCGACCGTCACGGTCAACGGGGTGGCCGCGACCAGACCGACGGTATGCGAATCGCCCATCTGGACCTCCGCCGTTTCGACCTGCTTGCCCTGCGCGACCAACGGCTTCGCCTGCCAGGCGCGGAAACCCCAGTCCATGAACTTGACCGATTCCTGAATGCGCTGGTTGAAGCTCGTAAGCCCGGCGAGCACCATGACGATCCGGCGATTGCCTTGCTGGGCGGAACCCGTGAAGCCGAACCCGGCCTCTTCGGTATGTCCCGTCTTCAGCCCGTCCGCGCCGGCGACCCGGCCGAGCAGCGGATCGCGATTGTCCTGGGTGATCGCGTTGCCACCCATGGTCTTGCCCCAGGTGAAGTTCGGCTTGGAATAGAACGTCTTGTACAATTGGGGATGGTACTGGATCGTCGCGGTCGCCAGCGTCGTCAGGTCGCGGGCGGTGACATAGGTCACGCCATTGTCGGGCCATCCGTTCGACGTGCCGAAATGGCTGTTCTTCAGCCCGATCGCGGCGGCGGTCTCGTTCATCCGATCGACGAACGCGGCCTCGGTGCCGGAAATACCCTCGGCCAGCACGACGCACGCATCGTTGCCCGACAGCGTGACGATACCCGACAGCAGGTCGGCGACGCTGACCTGTTCGTTGACCGACAGGAACATCGTCGATCCTGCGGCAGGACCGTGCCAGCGCTGCCACGTCTCGGGCCGGACCGGGAATTTCTGGTCGAGCTTCAACTCGCCCTTCTTCACCATGTCGAACGCGACGTAGACGGTCATCATCTTCGCCAGCGACGCCGGGGGCATCCGCTTGTCGGCATCGCGCGCGAACAGCACCGCGCCGGACGACAGATCCTTCATGAAGGCGATCGGTGCGGGCGTTTCGAACTGCGGTGCGGCGGCGACCGACGGCATCGCCAGCGCGATCAGCGCGACGGGGGTGAGGTAGGCGGCGATCGGTCGTGTCATGACATGAGGTCCGTGATGGCGAGGATGGTGCAGGTTTCAGTCCGCGGGCAGGATATGCGCATCGCCATAGCCGCGCGCCGCCATGGCGTCACGCGCCTCTTGCGCCGCCGCGGCACCCTGGATCGGGCCGAGCCGCACGCGCCAGAGATTGCCTGCGGGCAACACCTGCGCGGATACCGCATCGGCCAGCGCCTGTGCGCGGTCGCGGTTCGAGAAGCTGGCGATCTGGACGATATAGCGATCGTTCGCCGAGCGGGGCACCGCCGGATGCACGGGGGTCGGGGCGAACGCGGCGTCGGTCGCAACGATGCCGACGCGCGATCCGGGCGCAAGCGCGCGGACGCGGACCGACGCGACCGGGAGCCGATCGGTACCGAGCGCCCGTGCCGCCCCGCGCGACAGGTCGATGATCCGGTCGCGGCGTCCCGGTCCGCGATCGTTGATACGCACGACCACCGATCGGCCGGTGTCGACCGACGTCACCTCCGCCAACGACCCGAGCGGCAGACTGCGATGCGCCGCGGTTATCCCGTTCGGATCGAAGAAGTCGCCCGACGCGGTGCGATGGCCTGCGGCTTCCTCGCCATACCAGCTGGCGAGACCGCTGGCCTGATACGCGCCGAAGGATGCAAGCGGGATCGCCGCGCCGTGCCCCCGTCCGCTGCACGCCACCAGCAGCAACCCCGCCGCGACGGTGTGGACAAGGGCCTTACCGCGCGACGGCATCGGCGAGCAGCCCGACCGACAGGGCGTAGAAATTCGAACAGTTGTAATCGAGGATGACCCGGTAATTCCCCGTCAGCAGATAGGCCGTCTGACCGGGACCGTCGGGTTCGAGCAGCGTCGCCAGGACGGAGTCGCCCGGCCAATTGCCGGAACGGGGTGCGATACCGAGCGAGCGCCACTCCGCCATCGTCCGCCAGCCGCTGTGCCTGGCGAAGACCCGCGGGCAGCGCGGCGACATCAGGCGGTTCGTGTTATGGCTTCGGTCGAAGCCGGCGGGTACGTCGACTGCGATCCCCCAGGGCTGGCCGGGACGCCATCCGGCGTCGACGAAATAATTGCCGATCGACGCCAGCGTATCCGCATCGCTGTTCCAGATATCCACGCGGCCGTCGCCATCGCCGTCGCGCGCCAGGCGCAGATACGCCGACGGCAGGAATTGCGGATTGCCCGTCGCACCCGCCCAGCTTCCCTTCAGCCGCTCGCGCGGCACGCCGCGATCGAGCATCTTCAGCGCATCGACGAATTCGCCCGCGAACAATTCGCGCCGTCGCCCCTCATAGGCAAGCGTCGCGAGACTGCGCAGCAGGTCGAAATTGCCGGTATAGGCACCGTAATTGGTCTCGTTTCCCCAGATCGCGACCATGATCGATTCCGGCACGCCGGTTCGGCGCTCGATCGACGCGACCCGACCGCGCTGCGCCTGGTAGACCCGCTGGCCGCGCGCGATCCGCTGCGCGTCGATGTGCTGGATACGGTAGGGCGCGAACATCGCCACCGGGCCGGCGACGTCGCTGCCGGGTTGCTGCCGGTCGAGTTCGATCACGCGGGGGTTGATCGTCAGCCCGGGCAGCGCGGCATCGATCGTGGCGCGCCTGACGCCGGCGGCAAGCGCCTGCGAACGCAGCTGGCCGAGATAGGACTGGAAACCCGAATCGTCCTGCGCGCCCGCCGCACCGCCAAGCAGCGCCAACAGGGCGCAAGCCGCGAAGCGCGTCGTCCGCGCCAGGATTTGCCCCCTGCCCATCGATGGATAGTGACACAGCCGACCACCGGCCGGAACCTCATATCGTCGCACCCCTTGCACAAACGGGCGCGACCGACCTATCGGGGGCGGGATACGGAGAGATGGCCGAGTGGTTTAAGGCAGCGGTCTTGAAAACCGCCGTGGGTTCACGCTCACCGTGGGTTCGAATCCCACTCTCTCCGCCGGATGCTATCTAACCTGGCTGGCCAGCAGGTTTTCGAACGCGGTCTGGTCTATCGGTGTGCGAAACTGGCAACCGGCGAGGAAATCGTCCGCCCACATCACGTCCGCCGCGATCAGCCCGATCACGGGCAGGGTCAGCCAGATCGTCGCGCCTTTCTTGAGCGCGGAATAGGTCTGGATCCTGACCCCATGGACCGAGATATCGGTGACCTTGCACAAGGTCCGCGCCAACCCGTCCTTGCCGATCCGCGCGTTCAGCACCACCGGCGCGCGTTCCGACCGACGCCGACCCTTGCCTTCGACAGCTTCGAATTCGGCAGCGAACATCGCATCCTTTCGCCGCGGCCCGGTGTCGAGCCGCCGTGAAAGCAAATACCGGTATGTTGCCTAACGATCGGTTAAGCGGCGCTTATTTGCGAAGCGTGAGCCCACCGCCGAAACGCTTGTTGAAGCGTGCGACCTGGCCGCCGGTGTCGAGCATCGAACCGCGACCGCCGGTCCAGGCGGGATGCGCCAGCGGATCGATGTCGAGCGTCATCGTGTCGCCTTCCTTGCCCCAGGTGGAGCGAGTCTCGAACACGCTGCCGTCGGTCATCTGGACCTTGATCATGTGGTATTCGGGATGGGTATCTTTTTTCACGGGTCTTCTCCGGGCGCGGCTGGTTCCGACCAGCCAAAAGGAAGGCGCGCGCTAGCCTGCTCGCACGCAAAAGTCAAAATCGCCAAGTCGCGCTGCCGAGCGTGTCAGCCCATCTTGGGCGGGTCGGCGATCATCGCGGTAAAGGTCGCTTCCGCAACGACTTTCCCATCGATCTTCGCAATGCCTGCGAACTTGCAGACGCTGGCGCGTTTCTGGACGAACATGGCGTTAAGCTGGAGCAGCACGCCCGGTTCGACAGGCTTGCGGAATTTCGCGCCGTCGATCGCCATGAAATAGACGAGCTTGCCGGTCCCGGCGAGCCCGAGCGATTCGACCGCGAGGATTCCCGCCGCCTGTGCCAGCGCCTCGACGATCAGCACGCCGGGCATGATCGGGCGGAAGGGAAAATGCCCCTGGAAGAACGGCTCGTTGATCGTCACCGCCTTGATCGCGTCGATCGACACATCGGGCACGATGGCGACGACGCGGTCGACCAGCAACATGGGGTAACGATGCGGCAGCGCCGCCATGATCCGCCCGATATCGAGCGCCCCCCCGGCGGTTGCCGGGGGGGAAACGCTACCATCCGTCCTGTCGGTCACTATGATGCTATCATCGGCCCGAAGGCTGGCGACGCGTCGGCGCGGCGGCGGGGGCGGCACCGGGCGCGCCCGCTGCCTGACCGGGTACATAGCCGCCGGGCGGTGTCGCGTTCACGCTCGGCACGACCGCATCGAGCTGGGTGGTGATCGCGGGGGTCAGGTCCGACGCGGGCTGGATGACATAGGCACCGTCGGGCTTCAGCAGCAGCGTGACGCCGCGCGCCTTCATCGCCGCGGTCACCGCATCGGCCAGCTTGGGCTGGATCTGCTCGAGCGCATAGGCCTGCGCGCGCTGGATCGGTGCGCTGATCCCGCCCAGTTCCTGACGCGCGGCGTTTTCCCGGGTCTGGATCGTGGTCGCTTCCGACTGAAGCGTCGCCTGCGCGACGTTTGCGCGCTGGTCGGCCTGGAACTTCGTCACCAGCGGTGCCAGCTCGGCCTGGATCGCGGCCTGGCGGGTCTGCAACTGGGTGATCGCGGACGCATAGGTCGTGCGGATCGTCGCGGCGGCGGCCTGGAACGCCTTGGTATTCTCCATCGCGGCCTGCGGGTCGGCGACGGCGACGGCCTGCGCCTGTGCGGCGTTGGCGACGAACATGGCCGGCGCGATGGCGGCGGCGGCGAGGAGCATGTGTTTGAAGGTCATCAGAAGCTCGTTCCTACGTTGAAGGTGATGAGTTTGGGGTCGTCGCCCGGTTGCGTGAGCAATGCCTTGGCAAGATCGATGCGCAGCGGGCCGAACGGCGAGTTCCAGTTGACACCGATACCGATCGACAGTCGCGGACGCGCCGAATTGCCAAGATATTGTTCCTTATACGGACCATAGCTGTTTGCATAAAGGACGCAGGTATTGGTCGAACCCGCTACGATCGGCGGACATGTCGGCACGATCGTCGTCGTACCGGCCGTATTGTCCGTAAATTCAAACTGTTGCTGACCGTTTGTGTCGAGAATGGGCGTCGTGATCGGCAGGACGATGGTATTGCCATTTGCGTCCGTTCCCGTAGGATAGCAGTTGCTTGTCTGCCCCGTCGCACAAGCGGTGTTCAGTACGGGTGCCTTCACGTCGAACAATGCGCCCGTCTGGATGTAGATCGAAGGCCGCAGCCCCAGTTCCTTGGCACCAGCACCGAGCGGCAGTTCCAATTCGAGCCGACCGAGATAATAGGCGTCGCCGCCCAGCGCATCGTCGACGATGTTGTCCTTGCCGCCCATCAACACCTGATTGCCGTTCGCGTCCGTCGTGTAGGGCGTACGCGTCACGCGCGGTCCGACGCCGCGGATGTCGAAACCGCGGAACTGGGGTTCGCCAAGGAAGAAGCGATCGGTGATGCGGACGCCATCGACGCCGATCGGCTTGGAGCCTTCCAGCGACTTGATATACCCGCCCTCCGCAACCGCGGACAGGACGAAGCCGCTACCCAGCCCCCAATATTTGGCCCCTTCCAGCCGCGTCTTGATATAGCGCACGTCGCCGCCGAGCCCGGCGAAATCCTGGCTGAACGAGAAGCGCGAACCCTTGGTCGGACGCAGCCGGCTGTTCAGGCTGTCATAAGCGATGGTGTAGCCGACCGACGACGTCACACGATTGCCGAGCGCCTCGCAAAGATAGGTGCCGGCGACCAGATTGTTGCACGATCCGTCGGCGTTGAAATAGTTCGCCGCCAGTCCGACCTGATCGTAGGACAGGCCATAGCGCGCTTGCAGCGCCCAGAATTCGGTGAGCGGGATACCGGCACGAATCTGGAACCCCGTCGATACCTGACTATACGTCGTCTGTTTCGTGTCGCCGGTATAGTTGAACGAATTGTAATCGCGCCGGAAGATATCGCCGCCGACCGCGATGTTCTTGTCGAACAGATACGGTTCGGTAAAGCCCAGCTCGACCGACTTGGAATAATAGGAATAATTGACGCCGAGGCGGAGTTCCTGACCCTTGCCGCGGAAATTGCGCTGGGTGATGTTGGCCTGGATGATGAACTGTTCGAGGCTCGAATAACCGGCCGACAGCTGCAGTTCGCCGGTCGACTTTTCCTCGACGTTCGCGTCCAGTACCACCCGGTCGGGTGCGGAACCCGCGGTGTTCTTGATCTCGAACTTGTCCTGGAAATAACCGAGCGAGTTGATCCGGTCCTGGCTTCGCTTGACCTGGAAGGTGTTGAACGCATCCCCTTCCGCCAGGCGGATTTCGCGGCGGATCACCTTGTCCTGCGTCTGCGTGTTGCCGGTGATGTTCACGCGCTCCACATAGGTGCGCTGCGCCTGCGCGATGTGGAAATTGATCCCCATCGTCAGCGCGTCTTTGTTCTTGTCGAACTCCGGATCGACGTCGGTGAAGGCATAACCGAACAGGCCAGCGGTCTGGCTGAGCTTGTCGATCGTGTCCTCGATCAGCTTGGCGTTGTACCAATCGCCCTTCTTGGGCTCCAGCGAGGCGGCGAGCTTGGTATTGTCGAAGTCGCGGATATCGCTGTCGACGGTGATGTCGCCGAACTTGTAGCGCGGCCCTTCCTCGACGACATAGGTGATGATGAAGTTGCTCTTGTCCGGGGTCAGCTCGGCCACCGCGGACGTGACGCGGAAATCGGCATAACCCTCGGTCAGGTAGAACTGGCGCAGCTTCTGTTGGTCATACGCCAGCCGGTCCTGATCGTAGGAGGTGTTCGACGACAACAGGCGGAACCAGCGCGACTGCTTGGTCGCCATCTGCTCGCGCAGCTTGTTGTCGGTGAACACCTGGTTGCCCAGGATGTTGATCTGCTGGACCTTGGACTTCGGCCCTTCGTTGACCTCGAACACGATGTCGACGCGGTTCTGGTCGAGGCTGACCATCTTGGGATCGACCGTCGCGGCGAAGCGCCCCTGCCGGCGATACAGTTCGACGATGCGCGCGACATCGGCGCGGACCGCGGACCGTGTGAAGATCTGCCGCGGCGCGAGCTTGATCTCCTTCTTGATCTTGTCTTCCTTGATGCGCTTGTTGCCTTCGAGGATCACCCGGTTGATGATCGGGTTCTCGCGGACGCGCAGGACGATGTCGCCGGTCGCGACACCGGAGATCGAATAGTCGGCGAACAGGTCGCTGGCCGCGAGATCCTTCAGCGCCTGGTCGAGCGTCTCCGCGGTGTAGGGCTGGCCGATACGCAGCTTGATATAGGACAGCACCGTCTCGGGTTCGATGCGCTGCGATCCCTCGACGCGAAGCGACTTGATCAGGCGGACGGGGGCCGGGGTCGCAGCGGCGGCGGGAGCGGCGGGTGGCGTCGCCTTCGGACCGGCGGGCGCGGTCTGTGCAAGCGCGGGCACTCCCGACAGCATCGTGCCCGCCAGCAGGAACGCGCCCGCGCACACATATTTGGAACCGTCAAAAGCTGTCACTGAAAAACCCACCCCGGAAAAGTCGCGCCGACCCCCTGCCGTGTTCGCCCTGCCCGACCTTCGTCAACCAATCAACCCGGACCGATCAGTCCGGAGATGTGCTTCCACAATCCCACGCTGGACAGATCGTTGAACGTCACCACTAGCATCAGCGCCAATATCGCCGCCAACCCGCCACGAAACGCCCATTCCTGCACCGCCGGATCGAGCGGCCGCCGGCGGATCGCCTCGATCGCGTAGAACAGCAGATGCCCACCATCCAAGAGCGGTACTGGAAGCAGGTTGATGAACCCCAGATTGATCGACACGAGCGCGATGAGAAAAACGAGCGCGTCGGGGCCGAGTGCAAGCTGTTGCCCGGAGACCTGCGCGATCTTCACCGGTCCGCCCAGCTCCTTGACCGAGCGTCGTCCGCTGATGACCTGACCCAGCGTCTCTACCGTCACCGACACGATGTCGCCGACCCGGCGGATCGCGACGCCCGGTGCTTCGAACACGCCGACCGGCGTGGCGACGGGCAGGCCGCCCTCGATCCCCAGTCGGCCGATCCGTGCCTCGTTGCCGAACCGGTCGCGTTCGACGTCGATGCCGATCGTCGCGTTCACCGCTGTCGGATGGCCGGCGCGGATCAGGTCGATCGCAACGGCATCGCCGCCGCGGATGCTGACATAGCGCGATATGTCGTCGAACGTCGCGATCGAGCGCCCGCCGATCGAAACGATCCGGTCGCCCGCCCGCAATCCCGCCCGCGCCGCCGCGCCACCGGGCACGGTGGCTCGGACGACCGGGGCCATGCGGACATCGCCATAGGCGATCGCGAAGCCGGCGAGGATCAGGATCGCGACGGCGAAGTTGACGATCGGCCCCGCCGCGACGACCACCGCGCGCTGCCAGACGGGTTTTGCCTGGAACGTGCGGTTGCGCTCCTCCGACGGCAGCGCCAGCCATTCCGCGCTCGGCACGCTCGCCGGATTCATGTCGCCGGCGAAGCGGACATAGCCGCCGAGCGGCAGCCAGCCGATCTGCCAGCGCGTGCCGCGCTTGTCCGTGAAACCCGCGATCCGGCGACCGAAGCCGATCGAGAAGGCGTCCGCCTTGATGCCGAACACGCGCCCGGCGAAATAATGGCCGAGTTCGTGGACGAACACGAGCGGCCCGACGACCAGCGCGAAGGCGAGGATGGTCAGCAGGATACCGGGGGAATGGATCAAACGGCCTTATCCTTCACGCGCGCACCGGCGACCTGGCGCGCCTCGGCATCCACCGCGATCACCGCCGCCAGCGTATCCGCAGGCGGTGGATCGTAGCGTTCCAGCGTATCCTCGACGATTGCGGCGATTTCGAGGAACCGGATGCGTCCGGCGAGGAACGCCGCGACCGCGATCTCGTTGGCGGCGTTGAGGATGGCCGGTCGCGCGCCGTCCGCATCCAAAGCCTCGCGCGCCAGTCGGATCGCGGGGAAGCGCACGGGATCGATGGCCTCGAAGTCCAGCCGGCCGATCGCGGCCAGGTCGAGCGGTGCCATCGGCGTCGCCATCCGGTCGGGCCAGGCGAGCGTGTGCGCGATCGGGACGCGCATGTCGGACTGGCCGAGCTGCGCGAGCATCGAGCCGTCGACATGATCGACCATGCTGTGGATGATCGACTGGCGGTGGACGACGATCTCGATCCGCTCGTGCGGCACCGGGAACAGACGCGCCGCCTCGATGAGTTCTAGGCCCTTGTTCATCATCGACGCCGAATCGACCGATATCTTTGCGCCCATCGACCAATTGGGATGTGCGACCGCTTCCGCCACCGTCACATGCGCCATCTGTTCCAGTGTGAAATCGCGGAACGGCCCGCCACTCGCGGTCAGCACGATCCGGCGGACGCGGTCGGGGCGCGCGAAGTCGAAACACTGGAAGACCGCATTGTGCTCGCTGTCCGCGGGTAGCAGCGTCGCACCGTGACGCGCGGCGGCGTCGAGGATCACGCGTCCGGCGGACACCAGCGGCTCCTTGTTCGCCAGCACGACGGTACAGCCGCCTTCGATCGCCGCCATGACGGGTTCGAGCCCCGCACAACCGACGATCGCCGCCATCGTCCAGTCCGCGCCGCTGCGCGCGGCCTCGTCGATCCCGGATGCGCCGCCGACCGCGCGTATGTCCGTCCCCGCGAGCGCGTCGAGCAGCGCAGGCAGGCATTTCTCGTCCGCGACCGCGGCGATCTGCGCCCGCGTACGGATCGCTGCCGCCGCCAGCCGGTCGACGTCGCAATTGGCGGTCAGCGCGACGACCCGGAACCGGTCGGGCTCGCGCTCGACCAGATCGAGCGTCGAGGTGCCGACCGAACCGGTCGCACCGAGGATGGTGACGGTCTTCATGATATCCAGGTGCGGATGCCGGATAGATTGAAAATACTGGGCAGCACGACCAGTAACGCCGCGATCGGCGCGACGGGGACGAGGCCATCGAGCCGGTCCATCACGCCGCCGTGCCCGGGCAGGATGTTGCCCGAATCCTTGACCCCCGCGCGGCGCTTCAGCCAGCTTTCGTAGAAATCGCCCGCCTGCGCCACGACGGCGAGGACGGGGGTGGCGAGCGTCAGGCGCAGCGGCAGGCCGTATACGCGGTGCAGGAACGCGGCGAACAGCGACGCGAAGACGATCCCGCCTGCCAGCCCCGCCCAGGTCTTCTTGGGACTGAGCCGCGGCCAGATCTTCGGGCCGCCGATCATACGCCCTGCGGCGTATGCGCCGATGTCGGTCGCCCAGACCAGCGCCAGCGCCCAAAGCGTGAAGACGACGCCTTCCTTCTGATGGCGGATCAGTAGCAGCGACAGGATCGGCAGCCCGACATAGATCGTCCCCAGCGCCAGCAAGCGCTTGCCCGACACGATCGCGATGAAGAACGCGGCACCGATCAGCAGGCCCAATGTCAGGAAATACGGCCCCGCCCCGGGCGGGGGCGCCATCAGCGCCAGCGGAACGAACAGGCTATATTGCGCCAACCGTTTCTGCCTCGCGGCGATGCCGTGAAGATCGGCCCATTCCGCCATCATGAACAGCCCTGCGACGACCGCCAGCAGCCAGAAGACGAAACCGCCCATGAGCAACGCGATCGTCGCGACCGAGATCAGTGCAAGACCGGTCAGGATCCGCAACGTCAATTCGGACATGCGCGGCTGAGTGACGGGCATGTCGCTCACAGGCCACCATAACGGCGCTGCCGCTGCCCGAACGCCGCAACCGCCGCCGCCAGCGCCGCCGCATCAAAATCGGGCCACAGCGTATCGACGAACAGCAGTTCGGCATAGGCCGCCTGCCACAGCAGGAAATTCGACAGGCGCTGTTCGCCCGACGTCCGGATCATGAGGTCGAGCGGTGGCAGGGCTGCGGTATCGAGCGCCTGCTCGATCATGTCGGCGTCGATCGCCGCCGGATCGACCTCCCCCGCCACCGCATGTTCCGCCAGCCGCCGTGCGATCGCGGCCAGTTCGGCCTGCGCGCCGTAATTCAGCGCGATCGCGAGCAACGGACCGGTGTTCGACGCGGTCCGCGCCACCGCATCGTCGACCAGATTGACGATATCCGGCGCGAAACGACGATAATCGCCGATGATCCGCAGCCGGACATTCTCGCGCACCAGCTCGTCCAGGTCGCTGCGGATGAACAGGCGCAGCAATCCCATAAGGTCGCCGATCTCCTCTTCGGGCCGGCGCCAGTTCTCGCTACTGAAGGCGTACAGCGTCAGCGCCTCGACCCCCAGCGCGCGCGCCGCCCGGGTCACCTTCCGCACCGCCTCGACGCCCGCCTTGTGCCCGGCGACACGCGGGAGGAAGCGCTGCTTCGCCCACCGGCCATTGCCGTCCATGATGATGGCGATGTGGCGGGGGATAGTGGCGGTGGCAGGTACGGCGGTCAGATTGGGAGCGGTACTCACTTCTCCCCTCCCGCACACGGTGGGGCGCTGAAGGCTACACCACCCATCACTTCCCCAAGATTTCCTTTTCCTTCGACGTTGCCGCCGCGTCGAGATCGGCGATCGTCGTGTCCGTCAGTTTCTGCACCTCGATTTCATGGCGCTTGCGTTCGTCCTCGCTGAAGACGCCCTTCTTTTCGTCGGTCTTGAGTGCGTCCATGCCGTCGCGGCGGACGTTGCGCGCCGCGATCCTGGCTTTTTCCGCATATTGCCCGGCGAGCTTTGCCAGTTCCTTGCGACGATCCTCCGTCAGGTCGGGGATCGGCAGGCGAAGCGTCGTGCCGTCGTTGATCGGATTCAGTCCCAGCCCAGCCGAGCGGATCGCCTTTTCCACCGGCCCGACATTGCCCTTGTCCCACACCTGAACCGAGATCATCCGCGGCTCCGGGACCGATACGGTCGCGACCTGGTTGAGCGGCATGTGGCTGCCATAGACCTCGACCGTCACCGGATCGAGCAATGCGGTCGAGGCGCGGCCCGTGCGCAAGCCGCCGAGGTCGTGCTTCAACGCCTCCACGGCACCTGCCATGCGGCGCTCCAGATCGGCCTTGTCATATGCCGGCATACATCGTCTCCTGGTTCTGAACGATCGTCGAGACGCCTTCACCCGCCAGTACCGCGGCGAGATTGCCGTGATCGCGGATGTTGAAGACGACGATCGGGATATTGTTGTCGCGGCACAGCGCGATCGCGCTGGCGTCCATGACCTTGAGGTCTTCGGACAGCACGTTCGAATAGCTCACCGTCGCATATCGCCGCGCGGTCGGATCCTTCTTCGGATCGGCATCGTAGACGCCATCGACGCTGGTGCCCTTGAACAGCGCGTCGCACTTCATTTCCGCTGCACGCAATGCCGCGCCGCTGTCGGTAGTGAAGAACGGGCTGCCGACCCCGGCGGCGAAGATCACGACGCGGCCCTTTTCCAGATGGCGCTCGGCGCGGCGGCGGATAAAGGGTTCGCAGACGCTCGCCATCGGGATCGCCGACTGGACGCGGGTCTCGACGCCCTGCTGCTCCAGTGCGTTCTGCACCGCGAGCGCGTTCATGACGGTCGCGAGCATGCCCATGTAATCGCCGGTCGCCCGGTCCATCCCGCGCGCTGCGCCTGCCATGCCGCGAAAGATGTTGCCGCCGCCGACGACGACGCACAGTTCGTAGCCTGCCGCCTTGGCATCGGCGATCTCGCCGGCCACCCGCGCCGTCACCGTCGGATCGATCGCCATGCCGCCGTCCCCCATCAGGACCTCGCCCGACAATTTCAACAAAATGCGTTTGAAGCGCGGGGGCGTCATGCGGTCTCAGGGCTTTCGGGGTCGGAGCACGACGACCTTAGGCGGGGGGAGCGGGAGGGGCAACAGTGTCGCGTGGCGATCCTCCTCGTTCACGGGGAGGTGGCAGCCGAAGGCTGACGGAGGGGGTTCGCCGCAAGCGATCCGCCCGCGGCCAACCCGCTCCACCACTCGCTTCTCGAGGTCCCCCTCCCCGCGAGGGGGGAGGATCGTGCCTTCACGCCGTCGGTTCGGGCTGCGTGTTCTGCGGAACGCCCGACACCGCCGCCACTTCCGCAGCGAAATCCGACGCGTCCTTCTCGATCCCCTCACCAAGCTGGAACCGGACATAGTCCTTCAGCACGATCATCGCGCCGGCATCCTTGCCTGCCTTCGCCACGACGTCGCTGATCTTCGTCTTGCCGTCCATGACGAACAGCTGACTGACCAGCGCGTTCTCCTTGCGGTACTTGGCGATCGCGCCGTCCACCATCTTCGTGATGATTTCCGCGGGCTTGCCCGACTCGCCGGCCTTTTCCGCCGCGATCGCACGTTCGCGCTCGATCAGTTCCGGATCCAGATCGGCCTCGTTCAGCGCCTGCGGGAAAGCGGCGGCGATGTGCATCGCCAGCTGCTTGCCGAGCCCCTGGAGAACCTCGTCGGACGCGTCCGATTCCAGCGCTACCAGTACGCCGATCTTGCCGAGGCCCGGCGACGCCGCGTTGTGGACATAGGGCACGACCGCGCCCTTGCCGACTTCGAGCCGCCTGGCGCGGCGCAGCGACTGGTTCTCGCCGATCGTCGCGATATTGTTGGTCAGCACCTCCTCGACGGTCGTGCCCGACGGCATCGCTTCGGCCTTGATCGCGTCGATGTCGTCGCCGGTCGCCAGTGCGATCTGCGTGACTTCGCGCACGAACTGCTGGAACTGGTCGTTCTTCGCGACGAAATCGGTTTCCGAATTCACCTCGACCGCCGCACCCACGGTTCCACTGACCGCGATGCCGACCAGACCCTCGGCCGCGGTGCGGCTCGACTTCTTCGCGGCGGCGGCCAGGCCCTTGGTGCGCAACCAGTCCATCGCGGCATCCATGTCGCCCGCGGTCTCGTTCAGCGCCTTCTTGCAATCCATCATTCCCGCGCCGCTCTTCTCGCGCAGGTCCTTGACCATCGCTGCCGTGATATCGGCCATGTGTTTCATCCTCTTGTGTTCAATATGATGCGGGCGAGGCCGGGCATGATCGCCCTGCCCCGCCCGCATGAAAGCGCGATGACGGTTTACGCGTCGATCTGGCGCTCGCCTTCGGCCGCGAACTCGGCCGCGATGTCCGCATTCGCCGCGGCATCGGTCGTATCCGCGCCGGCCTCGATCGCCGGCTCGGCCGAGATCGATTCCTCGCGCGGCGGCTCCGCCATCGCGCCGACATCCGCGCCGGACCGGCGCTGCTGCTCCTGTCCGCCACGCGTCGCCGCGATCGCGATCGCTTCGCAATACAGACGAAGCGCACGGCTGGCGTCGTCGTTTGCGGGCACGGGGAAGGCGATGCCGTCGGGCGAGACGTTCGAATCCAGGATGGCCACGACCGGAATACCCAGCGTGTTCGCCTCCTTGATCGCCAGCTCTTCCTTGTTCGCGTCGATCACGAACATCACGTCGGGTACGCCGCCCATGTCGCGGATACCGCCCAGGCTCAGTTCCAGCTTGTCGCGCTCGCGAGTCAGCTGAAGCACTTCCTTCTTCGTCAGGCCGACCGTGTCGCCCGACAGCATCTCCTCGAGCGTCTTCATCCGCTTGATCGAGTTGCTGATCGTGCGCCAATTGGTGAGCATCCCACCCAGCCAGCGATGGTTGACGAAATGCTGACCCGAACGGCGCGCGGCATCCGCGACGGGCTCCTGCGCCTGGCGCTTGGTGCCGACGAACAGAACCTTGCCGCCACCGGCGACCGACTGGCTGACGAATTCGAGCGCGCGCGCGAACAGCGGCACGGTCTGCGACAGGTCGAGGATGTGGACGCCGTTACGATCGCCGAAGATGTACGGCTTCATCTTGGGGTTCCACCGATGCGTCTGGTGGCCGAAATGCGCGCCCGTTTCGATGAGCTGCTGCATGGAGACGACAGGTGCCGCCATAGGGATGGATCCTTCCGGTTATGCCTCTGGGAAGCGGATGACGGTTGATCACGGAAACCGTGATCGCGCGCACCGGGCTATGATGCTTCCCATGCGGGGTTGAGCCGCGCGCCATAACGGCGAAGCGTCCCGAATGCAATCATTGCGGTAAGGCAAATGCCGATCCGGAAGTGCCGCTTGACAAGTAGAACGATAGTAGAACATATAGTGTTCGTAGCGTGACTTCCGCGTTACCGGGCGCGATTCTGATGCCGTTCGTCGCGTATCGTGCGGCGACGCGGGAACCGATGATCGTGTCGGGTATTTGAGATCGGTTGGAAGACGCGTTGGCGAGGCTGACGGGAGGCGAGCATGCAGATGGTCATCGACATCATGGTTTTTTCGGGCGCGTTCGTCGCCGCGTCGGCGACCATCGCCATGACGGTCGCGCCGCAATGGCATCGGATCGTGCGCCTTGCCGCCGGCCATCCGGAAACCGCTTATGCGCCGCTCGCGTCTCTTGTCCATGCCGAACGCCGGATTGCCGTCAGGCATTGGGCTGCTGCACCGATCCTCGCCCCGATACGACAATTGCGCGCCGCTGCCTGACCCGCGCATATTGGTATGCGCTGAACGGGATCGAGACCAGATAGGCGGTTGTAAGGACACCTAGCGTCTGCCAGGGTGCAGACACGAGCGCGGCACCCAGAAATACGACCAGTGCCAGCGCCTCGAAGCGGATGTTGCGGCGCAGACGTACCGAACTCCACGAATAGGTCGCTATGCTCGATACCATCAGCAGGGCGATCGTCGCGACCCACGGGGCTACGAGATAGGGCGAGGCCAAAAAGGGCTCGTCGGTCCAGAACCACAACAGCATCGGCAGCAACGCAAGCGCCGCGCCGGCGGGTGCAGGGACGCCGGTCAGGAAGCCGGCGGATTTGTGAGGCTGGTCCGTTTCGTCGATCTTGGCATTGAATCGCGCGAGCCGTAGCGCGCAGAACACGGCGAAGATAAGCGCGCAGGTCCAGCCGAAGCGCGGCAGCGTCGCCAGCGACCAGAGATACAGGATCAGCGCGGGCGCGACGCCGAACGAGATCGCATCCGACAGCGAGTCGAGTTCCGCCCCGAAGCGGCTTTCGCCATGCAGCAATCGGGCGATCCGACCGTCGATGCCGTCAAGCACCCCGGCCACCATCACCATCGCGACCGCCAATTGCCAATCGCCGCCGATCGCGAACCGCACGCCGCTCAGACCCGAACACAATGCGAGCGCCGTCACGGCATTGGGTGCCACCGCACGCAATGGCAGGCCCCGCGTGGGACGGCGAAGGCGCGGCAGGCGGGGCAGACGCTGTTCGATCATCACGCGATCGTCATTGCGCGACGCCGTGCACCGGCATGGCCCCGACGCGTCCGATCACCGTCTCGCCGGCGATCGAACGCTGCCCGAGCGTAACTTGCGGCGTCACGTCGTTCGGCAGGAAGACATCGAGTCGGCTGCCGAAGCGGATAAGCCCGATGCGCTGACCGCCCGCGACCATGTCGCCTGGCTTCACGAACCCGACGATCCGCCGCGCGACCAGCCCGGCGATCTGCGTGAAACCGATCCTGCGCCCGCTTCGCCCTTCGACGACGATATGCTGGCGTTCATTCTCTTCCGATGCCTTGTCGAGATCGGCGTTGAGGAATTTGCCCGAGATATACACGACCTGACGCACCGTCCCGGCGATCGGCGTACGGTTGATGTGCACATCGAACACGGACATGAAGATCGACACGCGCACCATCGATGTTTCGCCGAGTTCGCCGACCAGTTCGCGCGGGACCGGCACTCGCTGGATCATCGTCACCAGTCCGTCCGCCGGCGCGACGATCAGGTCGTCCCCTTGCGGCGTGGTTCGCACCGGGTCGCGGAAAAATGCCGCGACCCAGAGGCACAAACCGACGAACGGCCAGAACAGCACATGGCTGACCATCGTGGCGATCAGCGTCAGCCCGGCGGCGATCAGGACATATTTGCGTCCTTCCGGATGGACGGCGGGGAAACGCCATTTGACGGCTTCGGGAGCGATGACGGAACCGGGCGGCGGCGTTTCGAGCGATGACATCCCACGGGGTCTATCCCCGCGACCCCCGCGTGACAACGTCGAAGCGATCGGGCCGCGATCCGTCGCGGTTGATCCGCGTCCGCCTTCTGCTTAGACGCAGCGCCATTCCCCCTCCCCCAAGGAAGAGCATATGGCGAAGATCAAGGTGAAAACGCCCGTCGTCGAGATCGATGGCGACGAGATGACGCGGATCATATGGGAATGGATACGCGAGCGCCTGATCAAGCCGTATCTCGACATCGAACTCGATTATTACGATCTGGGCATCGAACACCGCGACGCGACCGACGACAAGGTGACGGTCGACAGCGCGCGCGCCACGCAGAAATACGGCGTGGCGGTGAAGTGCGCGACGATCACGCCGGACGAGCAGCGGGTTACCGAGTTCGGCCTGAAGAAGATGTGGAAATCGCCCAACGGCACGATCCGCAACATTCTTGGCGGCACGATCTTCCGCGAACCGATCGTCATCAAGAACGTCCCCCGCCTGATCCCCGGCTGGACGCACCCGATCGTCGTCGGTCGCCATGCCTTCGGCGACCAATATCGCGCGACCGACTTTCTCGTCCCCGGCCCCGGCAAGCTCCGCCTGGTATTCGAGGGCGATGACGGTCAGGTCATCGACCGCGAGGTGTTCCAATACCCGTCGGCAGGCGTCGCACTGGCGATGTACAACCTCGACGACTCGATCCGCGACTTCGCGCGCGCGTCGATGCATTACGGCCTCAATCTGAAGTGGCCCGTCTATCTGTCGACCAAGAACACGATCCTGAAAGCCTATGACGGCCGGTTCAAGGATCTGTTCGCGGAAGTTTTCGAAGCCGAATTCAAGGACAGGTTCAAGGAAGCGGATATCGTCTATGAGCATCGTCTGATCGACGACATGGTCGCCTCCGCGTTGAAATGGAGCGGCGAGTTCGTCTGGGCGTGCAAGAACTACGATGGCGACGTACAGTCCGATCAGGTCGCGCAGGGTTTCGGTTCGCTCGGCCTCATGACGTCGGTGCTGCTCACCCCCGATGGCAACACCGTCGAGGCCGAAGCCGCGCATGGCACCGTCACGCGCCATTACCGCATGCACCAGCAGGGCAAGGCGACCTCGACCAACCCGATCGCGTCGATTTTCGCCTGGACCGGCGGCCTGAAATATCGCGGAAAGTTCGACGATACGCCGGATGTCGTGAAGTTCGCCGAAACGCTGGAGCGGGTCTGCGTCCAGACCGTCGAGAACGGACACATGACCAAGGATCTCGCGATCCTGATCGGTCCCGACCAGCCATGGATGACGACCGAACAGTTCTTCGAGCAGGTTCGGGCAAATCTCGAGACCGAGATGGGTAGCTGGGCCTGAGCATTGGGGGGGGCACCGGGCGGTTCCGGCCATGACGGCCGGGGCATGTGCCTGCCCCGGCACCTTCGTCGGATAGGAGGCACGTCCTGCCTTGGGCCGGGAACCCGGACAATGCTGTCACGTTCGTTACGGGCACAGATCGGGAGAAACTTGTGACGAAGATATTTCATACGATTGCGATCGCCGGCGTCATGGCGGCATCCGCTACCGTCGCCACCGCGCAGACGGTGCCACAACCGGCGGCGGCCACCACCGGCGCGACGGTATATGATTCCGCGGGCGGCGTCGTCGGCACGATCAGTAGCGTGACCGCGGACGCGATCGTGATTTCGACCGGCGCGCACGACGTGGCGGTGCCGCCCGCATCGGTCGGCGCGGGCGCGAAGGGCCCGACGATGGCAATGACGAAGGCCCAGCTCGACGCGGCCTTCGTCCAGCAACAGGATCAGGCCAGTGCCGCGCTGAAGGCGCAGCTCGTCGCGGGCGCAGCGGTCTACGGCAGCGATGGCGCGACTCAGGTAGGCACGATCAAGGCCGCGGACGCGCAATATGTCACGCTTACGACTTCGACGGGCGGCGAGGCGAAATTGCCGGTCGCCGGCTTTTCGACTGGACCCAAGGGTTTGCTCATCGGCATGACCGCCGATCAGCTGAATGCCGCGATCGGCGGCGCTGCCAAGAAGTGAATGCAATAGCCGCCGCCCCATCGTACCGGGCGGCGGCCGGATATCATCGCGGGCGCGGTATCGATCCGGAAAGCGCTTTGTTGATCCGGTCCGCAATTTCATTCGCTTTGGCAAACGGCGCTTCGGTGCCCTGTCCCAGATACAGCGCATGCAGATAGTTGCGATCGAAGGCCGTAAGACCGGGCGGCGGTAGACGGTCGCCCTGCTGGAACAACCGCAGGATCGTATCGCCCGCCGCCTTGTCGCTCATCGGACTGCGGGTCTCGGCAAGTGTGCGCATCGTGGCGTAATCGGCGATCTGATCGAGCCCCTTGCCGATTGCCGCCGGGATGTCGACGATCAGGATCGTCGCGAGGATGTTGCGTTTGGTGGTCAGCGCGATGATCGAAGCGTTTCGTACCTGCAGTTCCGGTGCGCGAACGCCGGTGGTGGTGCCGACGCGCAACTTGTCCCCGTCCCGGCTCGTCGTTTCGGTTATCGTCCAACCGTGGATCGGCCCGGGATCGTCCGCAAGCCGTTTGATCGCATGGGGTTCCATGTCGCCGAACAAATCGGCGTGCGAACGGCGGATCTCCCGGACGAGCGCCTGGCCGTTGTCGATGAAGACGATCGTGATATTGGGACGGCAACCGTCATTGCCGACCGCGATCCCCACTTCGCGCGCATCGTCGGCGATCCGCCTGGCCAAGCGGTCGTCGAATTCCTGCGCCATGCCGATCGCGGTCGGACATACGGGTCCGTCGAACCGCGCGACGGCCTCGGTCGCATCCCGGATCGCCATCACCTGACTGGTCAGGTGGCGAATCTCCGCCTTGGTCGAAGGGCGCTGGCCCGTTACGACGATGTCGGCGCCGCGCGATGGAGACTGAGGCTGGGTTTGCCCGGCGATCGCTTCCCCGCTCAGCCCAATGACGGCAGCCGCAAGGCAGAGTGCACGTCTCATGTCGCAATTGCCCCTTCTGCCAGTGCGTCGCGGATCGCCTGGATAGCGTCCGATGCCTTTGCGCCGTCGGGGCCGCCGCCCTGCGCCATGTCCGACCGCCCGCCACCGCCCTGCCCGCCGAGGACGGCGACCGCGCGCCGCAGCAGGTCGACGGCGTCGTGGCTGGCGGTCAGATCCGCGCTCACACCGACCGCGACCGAGGCGCGACCGTCGTTGACCGCGACGATCACGGCGATGCCGGATCCAAGCCGCTGTTTCGTTTCGTCGATCGCGCCGCGAAGGCCCTTTGCGTCGAAGCCGCCCAGAACCTGACCCACAAAGGCGATGCCGCCGATCTCCTCCGGTCCGGCGGGTCCATTCCCGCCAGCCATCTCGGCCAATGCGAGCGCTTTCCGCGCGTCCGCCAGTTCGCGCTCCAACCGACGCCGGTCGTCGATCAATGCGGCGACGCGCGCGGGCACCTCGTCGGGCGCGGACTTCAACGCAGCCGCCGCTTCGCGCAATACGGCATCGCGCCCGACGAGATAGGCGCGCGCGGCCTCCCCGGTCAGCGCTTCGACGCGGCGAATGCCCGAGGAGACGCCGCCTTCGCCGATCACCTTGAAGAGCCCGATATCGCCGAGCGCACCGACATGCGTCCCGCCGCACAGTTCGATCGAATAGGTCTCGCCGTCCGCCGCGGTGCCCATCGATACCACCCGAACCTCGTCGCCATATTTCTCGCCGAATAATGCCATCGCGCCCATCGCGATCGCATCGTCGGGCGCCATCAGCCGCGTAACCACCGCACCGTTGCCGCGGATCTGTGCGTTGACGGCGGCCTCCGCATCGGCCAGTTCCGTCATGCTCATGGGCGACGAATGCGACACGTCGAACCGCAGCCGGTCAGGCGCGACCAGCGATCCCTTCTGCGCGACATGGCTGCCAAGCCGCTGCCGCAGAGCCTCGTGCAGCAGATGGGTCGCCGAATGGTTCGCCCGGATTTGGCCGCGGCGGGCGGTATCCACGGTCAGTTTCACCGCATCGCCGACCGCAATCCGGCCCGCGTGTACCGCCGCGTGGTGCACGAATACACGTCCCAATTGCTTCGACGTTTCGGTAACACTGGCGCGCAAACCATCGTCGTTGCTGATCAGGCCGGTATCCCCGACCTGTCCGCCGCTTTCTCCGTAGAATGGCGTCTGGTTGACGACGATCGCGATGGTATCGCCCGCCGTCGCGTGGTTCGCTCGTACACCGTCCTTGATCAGCGCGACGACCTGCCCCTCGCCGGTGTCGGCGGCATAGCCGGTGAACTCGGTCGGGCCCCATTCCTCGACGATGTCGAACCAGAGATCATCGGACGCCTTCGCCCCAGACCCCTTCCAGGCGGCGCGCGCGGCGCTCTTCTGCTCGGCCATCGCGGTGTCGAACCCAGTGCGATCGACGGTCAGATTCTGCGTCCGCAGCGCGTCCTCGGTCAAGTCGAAGGGAAAGCCATACGTGTCGTAGAGCCGGAAGGCGGTCTCGCCTGCCAGCGTGTCGCCGGGCTTCATCCCGGCCGTCGCCTCGTCGAGCAGCCTCAACCCCTTGTCTAGCGTCTGGCGGAAGCGCGTTTCCTCCTGGCGGAGCGTCGCCTCGATCTGCGGCTGCGCGCGGACGAGTTCCGGATAGGCCGCGCCCATCTCGGCGACCAGCGCCGGCACCAGCCGGTACATCAGCGGTTCCTTCGCGCCCAGGATATGCGCATGCCGCATCGCGCGGCGCATGATCCGCCGCAGGACATAGCCTCTGCCCTCGTTCGCCGGCAGCACGCCATCGGCGACGAGAAACCCGCTGGTGCGCAAGTGATCCGCGATCACCCGGTGGCTGGCGGTATTCGCGCCGTCGGTCGCGGTGTGCGTGAACGCACCCGAAGCGGCGATCAGCGCCTTGAAGATATCGGTGTCGTAATTGTCGGTTACCCCCTGCATCACCGCCGCGATGCGTTCGAGCCCCATGCCGGTGTCGATCGACTTCCTTGGCAGTTCGCCGACGATCTCGGCATTCGCCTGCTCATATTGCATGAAGACGAGGTTCCAGACCTCGACGAACCGATCGCCATCCTCGTCAGGCGATCCGGGGGGGCCGCCGGCGATATGGTCGCCGTGATCGTAGAAGATCTCCGAGCATGGGCCACACGGGCCGTTGTCGCCCATCGACCAGAAATTGTCTTTGGTCGGGATACGGATGATGCGGTGATCGGGCAGGCCTGCGATCTTGCGCCACAGGTCGAACGCCTCGTCGTCGGTATGATAGACGGTGGCGGTCAGCTTGTCCGGCGACAGCCCCCATTCCCGCGTCAGCAGCGTCCACGCGTGCGTGATCGCCTGTTCCTTGAAATAATCGCCGAACGAGAAATTGCCGAGCATCTCGAAGAACGTGTGGTGTCGCGCGGTGTAGCCGACATTGTCGAGGTCATTATGCTTGCCGCCCGCGCGGACGCATTTCTGGCTCGACGTCGCGGTGGTGTAGGGCCGGCTTTCCAGCCCGGTGAAGACATTCTTGAACGGCACCATCCCCGCGTTGACGAACATCAGCGTGGGGTCGTTCTGCGGTACCAGCGGCGCGGACGGAACGATGCGATGGCCAGCCTGCGCGAAATAGTCGAGGAAGCCGCGGCGGATGTCGTTGGTCGAAGTCATGGTCGCGGGGCTTAGGCTACGCGCTCGCCACGCTCAAGGGAGCGACGACCCGGAGCCCGCCGGCCAGCGTCTCGAAGCGGAGCGGCATCCGCAGTCGCGTAACTTCGCCGTCGAGCGCGATGCGGACGTGGCGGGATCGTCCCTCGACCGTCAACGTCGCGGTCTCGGTCAGTTCGGCGAAATCGGCCGCCATGTCCGCGCGTCCGACAAGCGTACGTAGCGCAAAGCCGATCAGCGCAAGCCGGCGGTGCGAAGCGACCGCGAAGACCGACATCATGCCCTTATCCAGCGCGTTTCGTTTGCCCAGTTGGCCAGCTTCTAGACTGTAGCGGTTGTTGCCGACGAACAGCATCGGGGTCGCGACGGCATGGTCGCCGGCGTCGTGGGACAGCCGCAGCCGGTGATGGCGCAACCGCCGCAACGCATCGATGCCGGCCGGGATCGCGGCGACCCATTTGGGCACCGAGTGAAGCTCGCGCCGCGCATCGCGTCCTTCGACCATGACGGGATAGAAACCGATCGATGCGTTGTTGACGAACGCACGACCGTTCACGCGGACGATATCGATCGCACGGATGGCGGGATCGGCGAACAGCTTCACCGCATCGGACAGCGCGGTCGGAATGCCCAGCGCACCGGCGAGGTGGTTATGTGTGCCGAGCGGTAGGATGCCGAGCGCCGTATCGCGTCCGGCGAGCTCGTTCGCCGCGCAGCCGAGCGTACCGTCGCCGCCGCCGACGACGATCAGGCGCGCGTCGCGGTGTTTGCGGACAGCGGCCGGGATGTCCTCGCCGTCCACCAGATGGATAGCCGCTGTCAGACCGGCCGCGGCAAATGCTTCCTCCAGCCACGGCCGCAACCGGTCGCCTAGTTTGCCGGCGGTGCCGCCGTGGCGATTGACGACGACCGGAATCGGGCCGCTCGCGGTCTCCGCCGCCACGTCAGGCCCCCCCGCACTGATGCTCGGCGTCCGGCAGCGTCCACGATTCCAGCGTCCGCAGATTGGTCGTCGTGTACCAGCGGCCGCGGCCATCGCTGCGCGGGCAATGTCTGGGAATATCAACCAGGCACACCATCGCGTGATCCCCGCGTCGCGATCCCGCGATCGCGGGAACCTGGTCGTAGGACACACCCATCACGCCATCGGCCAGTTCGACTTGCGACCCGCTGTTCGGCACCGGCCGACCCGTCGCGCCGTCCTCCAGCCGCTGCTCGACCGCCTTCACCGTCGTGAACGCGCAGGCACCGAATGTGGCTGGGGGTCGAGCGACCGGGGCCGACGACGCCATACCGCCGACGCTTCCCAATGCGATCGTGCCAAGCAATCGAAGCCGGGTCATACCGGCTGATCGATCGATACCGGCGGCGTGCTGAACCAGCGCGGGCCGGTGCCGGTCATGTGGAAGCAATCCTCCAGCCGTACACCGAACCTGCCGGGCAGATAGAGGCCGGGCTCGTCGGAAAAACACATGCCGGGCGCAAGCGGCGTCCGCTCGCCATGGACGAGGTTTACCGGTTCGTGTCCGTCCAGCCCGATACCATGCCCCGTTCGGTGCGACAGCCCGGGCAACCGGTAGCCCGGCCCATAGCCGAGCGACGCGTAATAGCCCCGGACCGCGTCGTCGACCGATCCGGCGGCCGCGCCGATCCTGGCTGCGGCGAAGGCGATCTGCTGACCCTTTGCGACCTGGTTCCACACCCGGCGCTGCTCCTCGCTGGCGGTGCCGAAGACGAAGGTGCGCGACACGTCCGACTGATAGCCCTGAACGGTGCAGCCGCAATCCATGAGGACGATCGCGCCATCGGCGACGACCTGCGGCGCTCGGCTGCCATGTGGCAGGGCGGCGGCGGGGCCGACGAGGACCAGACTGAATTCCGGGCTGCCGCCCAGCTTCGTGGTCGCCGCATCCATCATCGCGGCAATGTCGTGGTTGGTCATGCCGGCGCGGACGCGGGGATGCACGTTGCGATAGGCGGCGATCGTCACGTCGGTCGCCGCCTGCATGAGCGCGATCTCGGCGGCCGTCTTCACCATGCGGCAACCGCGGACGACCGGATCGGCGGAGACGATCGTCGCATGCGGCATCACCCGCGCCAGGCCGTCGGCAATGAAGAAGCGGACGGTCTCCTCCATCCCCAATCGCTCCTTTGCCAAGTCGCGTTCGGTCAGGAAGGCAGCGGCTATGGAGAACGGATTTTCATCTTCCTGCCAGACACGAATATCGACAGGGATGCCAAGCGTCTGTTCGACAGAGGGGCGCTCGAAGAAAGGCGTGACGAGACACGGCTCGCCCGTCGCTGGCAGGATCGCCAGCGTCACCCGCTCGCTCCGGTGCCAGAACACGCCGGTAAAATACACCATCGACGATCCGGGTTCGATGACGATCGCACCGATCCCCGCCTGCCGCATCAGCGTCTGCGCCCGTGCGAGCCGAGCGGCGCGTTCCGCCGTGTCGATCGGCTTCGCGCGCGTCGTGATGTCGGTCAGTCCGGCGAGATCGGCGGCCAATGCGCCGCTGCCGGCGGCTGCGGCGGCACCGGCGAAGGGAAGACCGGCGAGCGTGGCAGCGACGCCGCGACGGCTGGGGAAAGAAGATCGGTTGAACATGCGGTACGATAGGGTCCTTGACCCCGAAGCCGCAATCCCCTTCGCTCCGCCGTGGAAACCGGGGATCTGCACGACCATGGCCAAGCGCCTGACATATTGGATCATCGCCGCATTGATCGCCGGGCTGATCGTCGGCTGGGGGCTGCATTCGGCGATCGACGACGGCACGCCCGCCGTGGCGGCCAAGCTGACGGATATTGCAGGGTATTTCGCGATCCTGACGACGGTGTTTCTTCGGCTGATCAAGATGATCATCGCACCGCTGGTCTTCGCGACGTTGGTCGTCGGCATCGCGCATATGGGCGACACCGCGACGCTCGGGCGGGTCGGGCTGAAGAGCCTCGGATGGTTCCTGTGCGCCAGCCTGATGTCGCTTCTGCTCGGGCTGTTCCTCGTCAATCTGCTGCAGCCGGGGGTCGGGCTCGGCCTGCCGATCCCGCCGGTGACCGCGGCGAGCGGCGTGGTGCGGACCAGGTTCGATCTGAAGGATTTCGTCGCGCATATCGTGCCCGCGTCGATGATCGCGGCGATGGCGGACAACGAGATCCTGCAGATCGTCGTGTTCTCGGTCTTCGTCGGCGTCGCGATCACCGCGGTGGGCGATACCGCCGCCCCGCTGGTGCGCGGGGTCGAGGCGCTGTCGGCGGTGATGCTCAGGATCACCGATTACGTCATGCGCTTCGCACCCGTCGCGGTGTTCGCCGCGGTCGCGTCGACGCTGGCCGAGCGGGGCCCCGGCGTGCTGCGCGACCTCGGTTATTTCATGGCGAGCTTCTATCTTGGTCTCTTTTTGCTGTGGGCGCTGCTGATCGGGATCGGGTTCGTGCTGATCGGCGGGCGGATGCGGCTGCTGGTGCGCTATATCCGCGATCCGCTGCTCCTCGCCTTCACGACCGCGTCGTCGGAAGCGGCGTATCCGCGCACGCTGGAAGCGCTCGACCGGTTCGGGGTACCCGCGCGGATAGCGAGCTTCGTCCTGCCGCTCGGCTATTCGTTCAATCTCGACGGATCGATGATGTACATGACCTTCGCGTCGCTGTTCATTGCGCAGGCCTATGGCATCCACCTTCCGCTCGGCGAGCAGGTGACGATGCTGCTCGTCCTGATGGTGACGTCCAAGGGGATAGCCGGCGTGCCGCGCGCGTCGCTGGTCGTGATCGCGGCGACGCTTTCGATGTTCCACATCCCCGAGGCGGGGTTGCTGCTGATCCTGGCGGTCGACCATTTCCTCGACATGGGCCGGTCCGCCACCAACGTCATCGGCAACGCGGTCGCGGCCAGCGTCGTCGCGATCTGGGAGGGCGGTCTGGAACCGCGCCAGCCCGCGGAGATCGATCCGCCGCCCGCGCCGAGTTCAGGACTGCTCCATTGACCGATCAAGCATAGGCATAGGGCCCGCCCGCGGCGAGCGCGGCCCGATAGGCCGGGCGGGCATGGACCTTCGCCAGCCATGCGATCGTCGCCGGTCGCGATTCGTCCAGACCGCCGCGGCTGCGCGCCGCCTCCAGCGGGAAGCTCATCATCACGTCCGCCGCCGTCATGGCGTCGCCCGCGAACCATGATCGTTTCGCCAGTTCGGCCTCGACGAAATCCAGATGGACGTCGATCATCGGCTGGATACGCTTGATGGCGGATTTGCCGAGGATCGGAATACGCGCGAGCACCAGCTTCAATAGCAATGGCGGCATCATCGATCCTTCGGCATAATGTAGCCAGAAACGGTAGGCGAGCGCACCGTCGCGGCTGGCCGGCGCGCCGAGCCGACCGTCCGCCTTGTCGACCAGATATTCGACGATCGCGCCCGTCTCCGCCACGACGCGGCCGCCGTCGGCGCTGTCCGCGATCACCGGCGATTTGCCGAGCGGGTGGATATGTTTCAGTTCGGATGGCGCGAGCATCGTCGCCTTGTCGCGTTCGTATCGCTTGACCTCATAGGGCAGCGACAATTCTTCCAGCATCCACAGAATGCGCTGCGAACGCGAATTTTCGAGATGGTGGACGATGATCGTCATTCGGCATTCTCCTGGGCGGTAGCGCGCTATATCCAGGCGGCGGCCGGGAATGCCACGACATCCCTCCCGCGCCGCGCCTGGAGCAGCATCGCCAATCTGTCGAGCAACGCGCCACTCCCGCCTTCGGGTGCGGCCTTCAGCGCGGCGGCGACCGGGCCGATCCGGCAGAAGAAATCGACCGCTGCGGCGACGGGATCGGCACCTTCGCCGGCGACATAAGGGTAATCGACGGGTTCCGGGTCGTCCGTTCGCCACCCGGCCGCTGCCAGCATCGGTGCGACGAAACCCGGATCGGCAAAGGCGAACGGGCCGGGGGCATAGCCTTGCGGTCGTGGCGGCGTGACCCCCGTCAATTCGGCCGCAAGCGCGCCCGCCCAAGGGTTGAGCGACGGCGACCGGAAGCAGGAAAAGACCAGCGGCGTACCCGGTCGAACGCCGGCGCGAAGCTCCGCGAAGACGGCGGCCGGGTCGGCGAAGAACATGACCCCGTGCCGCGAGCATAACAGGTCCGCATTGCGCGCGACCGTCGCGGCGTCGACGTCGAGATCGGCAACCGCGAAATCGAGATTGTCGATCCCGGCACCGCGCGTGTCGGCGATCGCGACGAGTTCGGGCGAGACATCGACACCAACGACCCCGAGATCGGGCCGCGCCTTCGCAAGCGCGATGCTGGTCACACCGGCACCGCACCCAAGGTCGATCGCGCGGCCTTCACCGGTCCGCGCGGCTGCGACGATCGCGGCATCGAGACGGATCGACAGGCCGGCGAAGCTACGGTCGGTGTCGATCCACGACTCCGCCCAGGCATCGCCAACCGGTCCCGACCATTCGGCGGCAGTCGTCATGATCGGTTTCTCCTCGGCGGTGGAGGGCGCAAAAGGTCACGAAGAGTCCTCTCGTGACGCGTTCTGCACGGAGTTTGCCGAATGCGAAAGGCCCGGATCGGGACGAGCATTCGGCCGCGACGACGATGAGCCGATCGACAGATCGGACGCCTTCCCCGCCCCAAGCTCCTCCTCGAAGCCCGAAGTCCAAGCGCGCCGCCGCCGGTGCGGTGTCGCGCTCGGTAATGTGGACCGCCACATTTGGGCCCCGGCCTTCGCCGGGGGGGGGTATATGGGTGCGGGCCGTGGTTTCCAGGACATCTCCCGTCTCTTCCTTGCGGAGGTGCAAGGAACAATGGCCGATGCCCTGCGTCACCGGGCTCGCGCTTTCGCGCGGGAAACCCGTCATACGCTATGCTGGCAACCCCGGCATCACCCCGCCCTACCGATCAGATATCGTCGTCCTCTTCCGGCCCCGCCATCATTTCCTCGGCGACCTTGTCGGTACGCGTACGGATCGCCTTTTCCAGGCGATCGGCGGTTTCGGGGTTGTCCTTCAGATACGCCTTCGAATTCTCGCGGCCCTGGCCGAGACGGACGCTGTCGTAACTGAACCACGCACCCGACTTTTCGACGATCCCGGCCTTCACGCCCAGATCGAGGATCTCGCCGATCTTGGAGACGCCTTGCCCGTACATGATGTCGAATTCGACCTGCTTGAACGGCGGTGCGACCTTGTTCTTCACGACCTTCACGCGAGTCGTGTTGCCAATGATCTCTTCGCGGTCCTTGATCTGGCCGGTGCGGCGAATGTCGAGGCGTACCGATGCGTAGAACTTCAGCGCGTTGCCCCCCGTCGTCGTCTCCGGGTTGCCGTACATCACGCCGATCTTCATGCGCAGCTGGTTGATGAAGATGACCATGCAGCGCGAACGGCTGATAGAGCCGGTCAGCTTGCGCAGCGATTGCGACATCAGCCGCGCCTGCAGACCGACATGGCTGTCGCCCATCTCGCCCTCGATCTCCGCACGCGGGACGAGCGCCGCGACCGAGTCGATCACCAGCACGTCGATCGCGTTCGAACGGACCAGCGTGTCGACGATCTCGAGCGCCTGTTCGCCGGTATCGGGCTGCGACACGATCAGTTCGTCGATATCGACCCCCAGTTTCTTGGCATAGACCGGGTCGAGCGCGTGTTCGGCGTCGACGAACGCCGCGGTGCCGCCACCCTTCTGCGCTTCGGCGATCACGTGGAGCGCGAGCGTGGTCTTGCCCGAGCTTTCCGGCCCGTAGATCTCGATCACGCGCCCGCGCGGCAGGCCGCCGACGCCGAGCGCGATGTCGAGGCCGAGCGAGCCGGTCGAGATCGTCTCGACCTGCATCGTCTGCTTGGACCCCAGCTTCATCGCCGAGCCCTTGCCGAACGCGCGATCGATCTGTGCAAGCGCGGCGTCGAGCGCCTTTTGCCGATCCCCGCTCGCCTTTTCGTTTGCCGTCGCCATACCGCTATCGATTACCTTGAGACTGGCCGCCATTGGAGCATCCTCGCTAGAGCAACTGCGTCGAGCCTTCAACGCCTAGACATGCTGTACCGCATTCGTTCCATCGGAACAAGAGCAGAACATCATGACTATCGCATCGGATTTGACAGCGATCAGACGAGCGAGGATGCGAGGTACCACCAGTCCCGTGCCGCGGCGCGTGCCGCTGCCGCGTCGCGCGCTGCGACGTCGTCGAACAACGCGAAACAGGTCGCGCCAGATCCGGACATGCGCGCGATCGACACGCCCGGTGCCGCCTCCAGCATCGCCAGTACGGCGTCGATCGCGGGTGCCAAAGCGCGGGCGGGGCCGGCAAGATCGTTGCGGCCGGCACGCGCACGGTAGAGCAGCGCACCGCCCGAGATCGCACCGCGATCGATCCCGTCCCAGGCGCGGAACACCGCCGCGGTCGACACCGCGACGCCGGGATTGACGAGCAGCACCGGCATTCCCGGCAGCCCGTCGATCGCAACAAGCACGTCGCCGCGGCCAGTACCCGATACGGTCTCGCTACGCAGGCAGGCGGGGATGTCCGCACCCAGCTTTATCGCGATCGCGATCAATCGGTCGTCGTCCGACGCCACGCCATGAAGCCTTGCCAGCGCGCGGAGCGTCGCGGCAGCGTCCGCCGATCCGCCGCCGATACCGGAAGCGATCGGCAGGCGTTTGTCGAGAGTGATGGCGTGGGGTTGGTCGATGGCGAAGCACGCAGCGAAGGCGTCGGCGGCGTCCGTCACCAGATTACCGCTCCACGCCCCCCCCCCGGCGGAGGGTGGCGACAATAGATCGGCGAACGGTCCGGTGATCGTAAACCGGTTCCGCTCCGCCGCCTCCACCGTCACCACATCGCCGTCACGGCAGAAGGCGAACAGCGTTTCGATGTCGTGATAGCCGTCGGGCCGACGACGGCGGACATGAAGCGCGAGGTTGATCTTGGCCGGGGCCGGTTCGACGATCATGGTCGGGTTAGTGCCGCGCGCGAGGCGGCGTGCCGTCGGCGATCTTGCCCGTCAACCGCGTCTCGTCGGTGGCGGGGGCGGTGACGGTCGCGGCGCGCCACGCGTAGCGCGCCTCGTAGTGGCGGCCGAGCGACCAATAGATGTCGCCCAGATGCTCGTCGATCTCCGCATTGGTCGGCTCCCCGATCGCGGCCCGTTCGACCAGGGGGAGCGCGCGCGCGGTATCGCCGCTGCGGAAATACGCCCAGCCGAGCGAGTCCGCGATCGAATCGTCGTCGGGTTTGAGCGCCCATGCGCGGGCCAGCAAACGCGTAGCCGCCGTGGCGTTTTCGTTATGCTCGATCCGCGCATAGCCCAGATAGTTGAGCGCGAGCGACTGGTCGGGTCCGAGCGCGACCGCTCGCTCCAGCGCCGGTTCGGCGTCCGTCCAGCGACCCGCCCGGTCGAGTGCACCACCATATTGCAGCCAGTCGCTCCAGGTCGCCCCCGGGCGTTCGGCCAGGCGACGGAACCAGGGGGCAGCCTCCGCCTCGCGCCCGGCTTGCGCGAGCAGGTCGCCGTAACGCTGCCAATCGTTCGCCGTCGAGTCCGCACGCACCGCCGCTGTCCGAGCGATAGTCAGCGCCTCCGCACCGCGCCCGGCGGCGCCCAGAATCACGATCCGCGCAGTCGCCGCGCTCTCGCCGAAGGGGCCGGTCGGCGCGATGCCGTCCAGAACGATGAGCGCGGCGCGCTGTGCGGCTTGCGACGACAGCGATAGCGCGAGCAGCAGGCGCGCGCGGTCGTTCGTCGGATCCGCGCGCAATGCGGCACGAGTCAGCGCGATCGACAGCGGCGACGGCTCGGCGGAGGCCAGCTCTCCGGCGACGCGGGTCAGCAGCCACGACACGCCGAAGCCGAGCGTCGGGTTGGCCGGCGTGGCGAGTGCAAGCTCCTCGGGCGTGAGCAAAGTGCGGGCGCGGGCCCCCTGCCCCGCCCCGACGAGCAGCCGCGCCGCCGCCGCGCGCAAGTCGAGCGCGGCCCCTGCCCCACCAAGCGCGGTCAGCGCCGTCATGCCCTCATCGACATGCCCGCCAGCGATCGACAGCAGCGCGCGCGTCTCCACCGCGAAGCGCCGGGCGGCGGGATCGGTGGCCGTCGAGGCGGAGGATGCCGGCGCGCGCTTCGCGAACGCGGTCCATTGGGTCAGCGCGGGGACAAGCAGGCCGAGCGGCGTGCCCTTCATCCGCGCGATCGCCGCATCCGCCGTTGCGGGGTCGTTCGCGCTCGCCGCGAGCGCCAGCGGGATCAGCGCGGTATCGGCGGGCGCGACGCCCGCCTGGTCCAGGACGATCGCCGCCCGCAACGCCAGCGCATCGTCGCCGGCGGCCAACGCCGATCGATAGGCGCGGATCGCCACTACCGGATTGTGAGGGGCCGCTGTCAACGCCCGCGCATAGTCCGCCGTCGCGATATCGATATGCCCCGATGCCGACGCCGAACGCCCGCGAAGATAAGCGGCGACGTCGTTACCGTCCGCCAGGGCCGGAGTCGACGCGAGCATCATACTGGCTCCCAACAACAGGCGCTTACATATTGGGATAATTGGGCCCCCCGCCGCCCTCTGGCACGACCCAGTTGATATTCTGCGTCGGGTCCTTGATGTCGCATGTCTTGCAATGGACGCAGTTCTGCGCGTTGATGACGAACTTCGGATCGCCGGCCTCCTCACCGACGATCTCGTACACGCCCGCGGGGCAATAACGCTGTGCGGGCTCGTCGTACATCGGCAGGTCGTAATCGACGGGGATGTTCGGATCGCGAAGCGTCAGGTGGACGGGCTGGTCCTCCTCATGATTGGTGTTCGAGATGAAGACCGAGGAAAGTCGGTCGAACGTGAGCACTCCGTCGGCCTTCGGATAGACGATCGGCTTGACCAGATCCTTGCGCCACAGGCTTTCGTGATCAGGGTGGTGGTGCAGCGTGAACGGCATGCGGATGCCGAGATGTTCCGCCCACATCGTGATTCCCGACAGCGCCGAACCCAGAAAGTCGCCGAACCGCTTCATCAGCGGCACGACGTTGCGGACGACCGATAGCTCTTTCTTCACCCATGACGCTTCGAACGCCGCCGGATAGGCTGCAAGCTCATCATGGCTCCGCTGCGACAGGATCGCTTCGACGGCGGCGTCGGCGGCCATCATGCCCGACTTCATCGCGGTGTGCGTACCCTTGATCCGCGGGACGTTGAGGAACCCGGCGCTATCGCCGATCAGCGCCCCGCCCGGGAAGACGAGCTTCGGGATCGACTGCAACCCGCCATCGCTGATCGCGCGCGCGCCGTACGACACACGCTTGCCGCCCTTCAGCATCGCCGCGACGTCGGGATGCGTCTTCCAGCGCTGCATCTCCTGGAACGGCGATAGATACGGGTTGGTGTAGCTCAGCCACGTCACGAAGCCGATCGAGACCTGGCCGTTCGCCTGGTGATAGATCCAGCCGCCGCCATTCGACCCCTCGGTCTCGGTCAGCGGCCAGCCCTGGGTGTGGATCACCCGGCCGGGGGAGTGCAGCGCGGGGTCAATGTCCCACAATTCCTTGACGCCCAGCCCGTACACCTGCGGGTCGCTGTCCTTTGCCAGATCGAAGGTACGGATGATCTCTTTCGACAGATGTCCCCGGCATCCTTCGGAAAAGAAAGTGTATTTGGCGTGGAGTTCGAGGCCCGGCGTATAATCGCCCTTGTGTATGCCGTCGCGCGCGACGCCCATGTCGCCCGTTGCGACGCCCATCACCCGGCCATCGTCATCGAACAGGATCTCAGCAGCCGCAAAGCCGGGAAATATCTCGACGCCCAGTTCCTCCGCTTTCCCGGCCAGCCAGCGGCACAGATTGCCGAGGCTGCCGGTGTACGTTCCCTTGTTGTGGAGGAAGGACGGAGTCAGCAGGTGCGGCAGGTTCACCTTGCCCTTGCGGTTGAGCACCCAGTGGTGGTTTTCGGTCACCGGTACCTCGGCGAGCGGGCAGCCTTCGGTCCGCCAATCGGGCAGCAGCTCGTCGAGCGACTTCGGATCGATCACCGCCCCGGACAGGATGTGCGCGCCGACCTCGGAGCCTTTTTCCAAGATGCAGACGGAAATATCCGCGCCCTTATCTGCCGCTTGCTGCTTCAGGCGGATCGCAGCGCTGAGGCCGGCCGGCCCTGCGCCTACGATCACCACCTCGTAGGGCATCGACTCACGTGTCGTCATCATTCTCTCCGAGAGGCCGGCTCCCGTCGGTCGGGCGCACGCCGGCAACGTCCTGTCCAATAAGCCGATCACGCGAATTGACCGCCGCGTCAACCGTTTGCCTTATACGAGGTGATGGGGGTTTATCCGCAACATGACTGGCAGTCGTTCGCCGCGAGCGCGCTGGGCTGGTGGCGCGACGCCGGGGTCGACATGCTCGTAGACGACCTGCCGCGCGACTGGTTCGCCGTGCCGGCGGTCGCAGTTGCACCGCCCATCGCGGTCACGGCCGAGCCCGTTTCCGCCCAGCGGCCGGCGAACACCGCCCTGCCGGCCACGCTCGCCGCGTTGCTCGAATGGCGGATGGGGACGGACGCGCCGGAGGCGCGCTGGTCCGGCATCTCGATCGCGGCGAGCGGCCCCCTGGATGCGGCGGTGATGGTCCTTGTCGATTGCCCCGACCGGGAAGACGGCCCCGCCGCGACCATGCTGAGCGGCGCGCCCGGGCGGTTGTTCGACCGAATGCTCGCCGCGATCGGTTTGTCGCGCGAGACCGTCCACTTGACCGCCGTCTGCGCGCGCCGACCCGCGGCGGGTCGTGTCGATCCGGCGATCGAGGCCCGGCTGGCGGAGATCGCGCTCCACCATGTCCGGCTCGTCGCGCCCAAACGGCTGTTGCTGCTCGGCAATGCGGCGAGCCGCGCGATCCTGGGGACGGACGCCGCCAGTGCGCGTGGTGGTTTACGCGGTCTTAACCATGAGCGTCCGAACAAGAACCACGACATCGGGATCGTCGCGAGTTTCCACCCGCGGTTCCTGATCGAGAAGCCCGCGCTGAAGGCGGAAGCCTGGAAGGATTTGCAGATGCTGACACGGGGCCTCGCATGAAGCACGCCGCAATCGCAGCGATCTTCGCTTTGGCACCCCTTCCAGCCCTTGCGGTCGAGCCTGCGCCGACACCGGTGGACATCCGCCTGACCGAGGCAACCAAGGCCGAACCCATTCCCGCATTGCTCGATCCCGGCCAGCGTGCCGGCTACCGCGCGGTGTTCGCGGCGATCAGGGCGCAGCACTGGACCGATGCGCAGATCGGGCTCGATTCGATGAAGCCAGGGCCGCTGCACGCGATCGCGCGCGCCGAACTCTACATTGCCAAGGGATCGCCCAAGGCAACCGCCGAGCAACTGACTGCGCTGGTCAACGAAGCCCCCGAGCTGCCCGAAGCGGAAGCGCTGGAGCGGATCGCTCGCACGCGCGGCGCGACCGAACTGCCGCCCTTGCCGACCGCGCAGGCGCTGATCTGGCAGGACGGTGCCCCGCGTCGCGTCCGCGCCAAGGCGATCAAGAGCGACCAGATCGCCGCCGATCTCGCGGTCAAGATGCAACCCTTGGTCAAGACCGATCAGGGCCAGGCGGCGCAGGCGTTGCTCGAATCGACGAGCGGCCTCAGCCCGGAGGCGGCGACCGAATGGCAGCAGCGCGTGGCCTGGATGTACTATCTCCAGGGCGACGACACCAACGCGAGGGCCGAGGCGCTGAAGGCCGCGGACGGTGCCGGCGATTGGGCCATCCAGGGACGCTGGGTCGCGGCGCTTGCGACATGGCGGCAGCATGACTGCGCCGCGTCGGCGAGCGCGTTCGAAGGCGTTGCGGCGCGCGCGACGGATATCGATCTGCGCGCGGCGGGGCTCTATTGGGCGGCGCGTGCGGACATGGTCTGCGGCCGGCCCGACCGGATCGAGGCGCGGCTGAAATCCGCGGCGCAGTTCGGCGAGAGCTTCTACGGACAGCTCGCGCGCCAGGCGCTCGGCATGCATGACCGCGACAAGCTGACCGGGCTGGTCGCGACCGACTGGATGGCGCTCGACCAGCGACCGAATTTGCGAGTCGCGGCGGCGCTCGTGGAAGTCGGGGAGAGCGAACTGGCGGACGACGTCATCCGCCAGCAGGCGCGTATCGGTGCCGCTCGCGAATTCGGCGCGCTGGTCCGCGTCGCCGAATCGCTCGACCTGCCGGCGACGACGATCTGGCTGGCGCATAATTGTCCCGCAGGCGTCGTCGCGACGGCGGAGGCGCGTTATCCGACGCCGAACTGGACCCCGGACGGCGGATGGCGCGTCGAGAAGTCCCTGGTCTATGCGCACGCGCTGGAAGAATCGCGCTTTCGGACGAAGGCGCTCAGTCAGGCCGGCGCTTATGGGCTCATGCAGATCATGCCCGCCGCCGCGGTCGATTATGGCCGCGAACGCGGGATCGCGGTCGACCGCGGTGCGCTGACCAAGCCGTCGACCAACATGGATATCGGGCAGCGTCACCTGGAGCGGTTGCGGGATATGGCCATTACCGGCGGTCTGCTGCCGAAGGTCATCGCGGCCTACAACGCCGGGCCGAAACCGGTCGGCGAGTGGAACGCGGCGATCCGCGATGGCGGCGATCCGCTGCTGTATATCGAGAGCATCCCCTATTGGGAGACGCGTGGCTACGTCACCACGGTGCTTCGCAATTACTGGATGTACGAGGGCCAGGCGGGGAAGAAGGCCTTCGCCAGCCGCGCCGCGCTGGCACAGGGGATGTGGCCGCGCTTCCCGGGGCTGCCCGGCGCATCCGCGGTCCGATTGAACGCGGCACCCGATGCCCGGGCCAGCGCGAGCGCAGCGGTGGCGATCGCGCCGGTGTCGCCGCAGGGGGCTGTGCAGCGTGCCGATTGACGAGACGCGGACCTTCGTCCCCGTCCGGATCGCCGTCCTGACCGTCTCCGACACGCGTGGCCTGGCCGAGGATCGGTCGGGGGACACGCTGGTCGAGCGGTTGCAGGCGGCGGGGCATGTGCTGGCCGAGCGGGCGATCGAGCGCGACGATGTGGCGACGATCGTCGAGCGCCTGCGCGGCTGGATCGCCGATCCGTCGGTGGATTGCGTGGTGACCACCGGCGGCACCGGCGTCACCGGCCGCGACGTGACCCCCGAGGCGGTCGAGCAGGTCGCGACCAAGATGATCCCCGGTTTCGGCGAACTGTTCCGCTGGCTGAGCTTCGCCAAGATCGGCACCTCCACCGTCCAGTCGCGGGCCTGTGCCTGTGTCGCGGACGGCACGTACATATTCGCGCTGCCGGGATCGACGGGGGCGGTGAAGGACGGCTGGGACGGTATCCTCGACAGTCAACTCGACAGCCGGCACACGCCCTGCAACTTCGTCGAACTGATGCCGCGGTTGCGCGAGCGCTAGGACGGTCGCGCTTTCCGCGTGGGTATCACATCCATCGCCACGTTCACCAGCAAAACGATCGCACTGCCTACCAGCGTCGCGATGAACCGGTCGAGCAGCAGAGCGTCGTTTCGCGGCTGGCCGAAGTCGATCACCAGCAGGATCAGAGGCGTCATCGCGGCGGAATAGAGCAGATAGCTTTTGGCTCGCAGCACCGGCATCGCCGCGGCGAGCGCTGCGATCACGATGACCGTGGCCGTGACACTCCGCGTAAGCGACAGGATCGCCCAGGTCAGCACCACGCCGAGCGTGACGCCAAGCGCGCGCTGCGAGACCTTGACGGGGAAGCGTTCGAAGACACGTTCGGTGAGCAGCACGACGGTGATCAGCAGCCATGCGCCGTGATGCCCACTCCATACCTGCCGCACGATGCTCGCCGCGGCGAGGCCGGCGGTCAGTCGGAGGCAATAGTGCCACGCCGCCAACCCGCGCAGCCGCCGCCGGAACGCGGCGATACGCTGGGCGTGGGTATAGGGTGATGGCGGCTCGGTCGCGGTAACCTCGCCGATCGCGCGGCGCAGCACGATGTTCCATACCGCGCCGATCGCGAAAGCCGCGCCGGCGATCACCTTGTCGGGCGCGGATTCGAGCACGCCGACGCACAAGACGAGATAGACGCAGAAGCGCACGCTCGCGATCGCCAGCGGCCGGCTGTAGCCACCGAGCAAAGCCGCCACTGCCGTCAGCGCGATCAGCCCTCCGTCGCCCCACCGCGTGCCCGCCAGCACCAGCCCCGCACCGACCGCAGCAAAAGCCGGCATGACCGATTCGAACAGGTCACCGCGCGCGCGCGACCCACCGCCGAGCAGCATCGCACCGAGCCCGATACCGAGCCCCAGCCGCGTCTGCCCGGCGAGATAGCCGAGCAATACCGGCGTCCCGACACCGATCATCCCGACCACCAGTTCGCGCAGCCGCGCCGGGTCGGGCGCGGGCTCGAACACGGCGCGCAGGTGCGGATGGTCGAGCAGGCGCACCGGTACGATCCTAACCGTCGTAGCGCGCCGCCGCCAGTTCGTGGCCACTGCCATCGCGAAAATGAAAACGCCGCCCGCCGGGAAAGTCGAAGGCGGCGCGCGTGATCTCGCCGCCGGCGGTGCGCACCGCCGCTTCGGTCGCGGCGAGATCGTCGACCTGGATCACCGGCAGTGCAACGGCGGTCGCCTCGCCCGCGTCGCCCTGCAGGCCGATATCGGTGTCACCCGACAGGGTCGAAGCATAGCTCGGACCGAAATCGGTGAAGTCCCAGCCGAACGCCGCGCCGTAAAAGGCCTTCGCCGCCGCCACATCGGTCACCGGCAGTTCGAGGTAATTGAAGCGCGCCATAAATGCTCCCCACGCAAATGTTCTTGTTGTGTTCTGGCACGACTGCTATCGCCGGTCAATGCCCGGCAAACGCCCCCATCGCGGCGCGACGCTAAACCACGAGAGTGGGCGCTTCAATCTGCCCACGACCGTAGAAGATGGCGACTGGCTGGATGCGCAGGACGCGATCGACGGCGCGCCGCCGGCGCGCCGCACCACGGTGACGGTAGAACATCCGCGCACCATCATCAGCCGCAACATCTCGCCCGACATCGGGTTCGATCGTTCGATCAACCCGTATCGAGGATGCGAGCATGGCTGCATCTATTGCTTCGCCCGGCCGACACACGCCTTCCACGACCTGTCGCCGGGGCTGGATTTCGAGAGCCGGCTGTTCGCCAAGCCCGACGCCGCCGCGCTGCTGCGCGCCGAACTCGCCAAGTCCGGCTACGAGGCGAAGCCGATCGCGCTCGGAACGAACACCGATCCCTATCAGCCGATCGAGGCCGACTGGCGGATCACCCGCGGCATCGTCGAGGTGCTCGGCGAAACGAGCCACCCGCTGACGATCACGACCAAGTCCGACCGCGTGCTGCGCGATCTCGACTTGCTCGCACCCATGGCGGCGAAGGGCGTCGCCGCGGTGACGGTGTCGGTGACGTCGCTCGACCCGAAGATCGCGATGACGCTGGAACCGCGGGCGCCGCATCCCGAACGCCGGCTGACCGCGGTGCGGCGGCTGGCGGATGCGGGCGTCCCCGTCCATGTCTCGATCGCCCCCGTCATTCCCGCGATCACCGATCACGAGATGGAGCATATCGTCGAACGCGCCGCGGAGGCCGGGGCGCGCGGCGTGTTCTTCCTGCCGGTCCGCTTGCCGTACGAGGTCGCGCCGTTGTTCCGCGCCTGGCTCGACACGCATTTTCCCGATCGTGCGGGGAAGGTGATGGCGACGATCCGGTCGCTGCGGGGCGGCCGGGACAACGACCCGGATTTCTTTACCCGGATGCGGGGGGAAGGGCCGTGGGCGGACCTGATGCAGACGCGGTTCCGGCTGGCGTGTCGCAAGCACGGACTTGGGCGGGAACGAATCGTGTTGCGGACGGACCTGTTCGGGGCACCCAGGGGGCCGCAGGGGGAGTTGTTCTGAACCGACGACCCGCCCCCTCACCGTCATCCCCGCTTTCGCGGGGATGACGGTGAGGGGGGTAATCGACGCAAAGGTCACACCACCCCCGCCCGGCACGCCATCAGCGGCTGGATCCGCGTTCCGAACGCCTCTACCCCCGCCTCGAAATCGTCGAACGTCAGCAGCACCCCGCCGGTATTCGGCACCTCCGCCATCTCGTCGAGCATCCGCGCGACGCTTTCGTACGATCCGACCAGGGTCCCCATGTTGATATTCACCGCGCCCTCCGGTGCGGCGAGTTGGCGGACATTGGTGTCGGTGTTGACCGTGTCCTTCGCGCCCTGATCGGCGAGCCATGCGATCGCCTCGACATCGACGCCGGCGTTGTACGCACGCCATCTCGCCATCGCTTCGTCGTCGGTCTCGGCGGCGATCACCATGACGAGGACGAAGACCGATACCGCCCGCCCGGTCTTCGCTGTGGCCTTTACCAGCCGCGCGTTGTTCGATGCGAAGGCGGTCGGCGTATTGACCCCCTTGCCGAGGCAGAAGGCATAATCCGCCCATTTCGCCGAGAACGCGAGGCCGTCGTCGGACGATCCCGCGCAGATGATCTTCATGTCGCCGTCGGGTTTCGGCCGGACGCGACAGTCCTCCATCGTGTAGTATTCGCCTTTGAAGTCGCTGACCCCGGTCGCCCAAAGTTCGCGCAGGATGTGCGCATATTCGCCCAGCATCTTGTAGCGATTGCGGAAATGTTCGTCGCCCGGCCACAGACCCATCTGGGTATATTCCGGTGGTTGCCAGCCGGTGATGAGGTTCAGCCCGAACCGGCCATGGCTGATCGAATCGATCGTATTGCACATCCGCGCGGCGAAGGCGGGCGGGATGACCAGTGTCGGGCAGGTCGCGAAGATCTTGATCTTCTCGGTCACCGCGGCCAGCCCGGCCATCAGCGTGAAGCTTTCCAGCCCGTACTCCCAGAATTCGGTCTTCCCGCCGAACCCGCGCAGCTTGATCATCGATAGCAGGAAGTCGAATCCATATTTCTCCGCCGCCACCGCGATGCGTTTGTTCAGGGCGAACGACGGCATGTACTGCGGGGCCGCCTCGCTGATCAGCCACCCATTGTTGTTGATTGGCACGAAGACGCCGACCTGCATTCGCTCACTCCGCTTCGCTGTCGAGCCAGTCGAGCAGCCACATGTTGAAATGGTCCGCGCGCGTGATGTTGCAGGCATGCCCCCCGCTCGCCATCCGCGCGAGCTGCGCATCGGGCAGGCCCTTCGCCAGCACGTCCGAACAGCCATGCGGGACGAGCATGTCGTCGTCGCTGGCCACCAGCAGCGTCGGCACCGCGATGTCCGGCAGGCGATGGAGAAGGTCGAAGCGGCGGGCGGCGGCGATACGGCGCTGGACCATCTCGGCACCGGGAAAATGCGCGATGCCCGCCTCCTCCTCGTCCGCAAGACGAGCGTGATGATCGGATATCCAGGGTGCGGGATAGAGGAACAGCGGCTGCGCATGCAGATACGCCCGCGCCCCGCTGTCGCGGAGCAGCGACAGCCGGGTGTCGAAGCACCGCGCGGTATGCGGATCGAGCCGCGCCCAGCCGTTGATGACCACCAGTCGCGCCAGCAACGCCGGCTCGGCCAGCGCCGCGGCCAGCCCGATCAATCCGCCGATCGCATGGCCGATCAGCGTCGGCTTCACGACGCCGGTCTCACGGATGAGCAGCGCCAAGTCCGCCGCCATCGCTTGGATGGTCAGGTCGCCGGGCACCTCGCGCGACGACCGGCCGGTGCCGCGGTGGTCGTAGGCGATCACACGGTGACGCTGGGCGAGCGCGGCCAGATTGGATTGCCAATAGCCCGCCGATCCGCCCAGTCCGGACGACAGGATGAGAACGGGCGCGTCGGCGGGGCCGTGCTCGTCCCAGAAAAGTCCCGACGCCTCGGGCATCAGCCGATATGCGCCACGGAGGCGATCTCGACCAGGCATTCCGGCTTGACCATTTCGACGATCAGGCAATAGCGCGCCGGCTTCGCATCCGGAAAATATTCGGCATAGACCTCGTTGAACGCGGCATAATCGCCGAGATATTTCAGGAAGATATGGTTCATCGCGACATCGGCCATCGTTGCGCCGGCGGCTTCCAGCGTGGTCTTGATCGTGTCGAGCACATGCTTGGTCTGCAACCGGACATTGCCCGGGTTCAGCACCGCCCCGCCTTCGCCCAATGCCAGCACGCCGGAGACATAGACGGTATTCCCCGCCTTCGCCGCGGCGGAATACGGCGCGATCGGGGTCGGGAATTGCGGCGGGTTGATGGCTTCGAAGGGCATGTCTTAATCCTTGGATATCTGGCCGAAGCTGCCGCAGAAATCGGCGACGGTAGAGACCCAGCCGAAGAATGTCTCGACATTGTAGACCGTCGCCTCCTGCATCATCGGCGGACCCAGGTGATGCGTCGCATCCTCCAGCATCACGCCGAAATATTCGAGGTGGAAGCCGTCGCGTAGCGTGGATTCGACGCAGACGTTGCTGGCGATCCCCACGAAGACGATGTTGCGGATGCCGCGCGACCTGAGGACGCTGTCGAGCTGCGAGTTGAAGAACGCGCTGTAGCGGGTCTTGTGGACGCGGATGTCGCCGGGCTTTGGTTTCAGCGCGTCGACCAGCTCGTAATCCCAGCCGCCGCGCGCGAGCAGCTGGCCGTGGAGTTCGGGCCGCGTGCGCATCGTCTTCAGCGCGTTCGACTTGTGCCAGTTGGGCGATCCCTGGCCACCCGCCTCGACATAATCGGGGTCCCAGCCGTTCTGCAGGAATATCACCGGCAGGCCCGCGCCACGCGCGGTGTCGAGGACCTGCGCGATCTTGCCGATGACGCTCGCGGACCCCGCGATGTCGAAGCCCGCGAGATCGACGTAACCACCTTCGGTCGCATAGGCGTTCTGCATGTCGATGACGACGACCGCGGTTTCCGCCGGGTCGAGCCGCAAGGCTTCCGGCCGCGCTGGCAATGTGACCGCGGCGGCCGCGTTCGCGCCGGTGCGGAGGATGGGGGCAAGGTCGGTCATGGCGCGCCTGTTCGTTGTGCGACCGCGAAGCTGCGGGGAAGCGGGCGGCGATGCAAGCGTCTTCGCGTCCCGCGGATAGGGCCGATCCGGACTTCCGATAAAGCGGAAGTGGACGAACCACAGGCTACGCTCGGCGCGAAATGTTCTTGTGCGGAGCGTCGTGTAGGTGGTGCGGAACGGAAGCGGGCGCGATCGGGGGCCATGTGGTTAGGTAGAGCGCAAATCGGCGATGTAGGACAGGGTGTTTCCCGGAAACTACCCCCCATCCGTCACCCCCGCTTTCGCGGGGGTGACGGATGGGGAAGCGCGTCAGGGCGGTATGCCGCTACGCCGCGTCGAGCCGGTAATCCCGGTACCGCTCGCGCAGCGCGGTCTTCAGCAGTTTGCCGGTCGCGGTGTGAGGAAGCGCGTCGACGAACAGCACCGCATCTGGCAGCCACCATTTCGCGACATGATCGCCCAGATGCCGCAGGACGTCCGCCGCGGACACGTCGCTGTCCGGCTTTCGCATCACCAGCAGCAGCGGCCGTTCGCCCCACCGCGGATGCGGCACGCCGATCGCCGCGGCTTCGGCGACGCCCACGCAGCCGACCGCGGCGTTTTCGAGATCGACCGAACTGATCCACTCGCCACCCGATTTGATGACGTCCTTCGACCGATCGGTGATCTGCATCGTCCCGTCCGGATGCAGCACCGCGACGTCGCCGGTGTCGAACCAGCCGCCCGCATCGATCGCGTCTTCGTCCGCGCCGAAATAGCGCTTCACGACCCAGGGTCCGCGCACCAGCAGCCGTCCTGCCGATACGCCGTCGCGCGGCAGTACGCCGCCATCGTCGTCGACCACCTGCAATTCGATGCCGAACGGAATCTGCCCCTGCTTCGAGGCCAGGTCGAGCTGCGCTTCCAGCCCCATCTCGTCCCAGTCCGCGGGCAGCGAGCCGGCGGTGCCGACGGGCGAGGTCTCGGTCATCCCCCAGAGATGCGCGACGTGGACGCCCATTCCCATCAGCCGGGCGATCATCGCGCGCGGCGCAGCCGAGCCGCCGATGCTGACGAGCTTCAGGTGACGCGGCACCTCGCCGCTCGCGTCGATATGCTGGAACATGCCGAGCCATACCGTCGGCACCCCGGCGGAATGCGTCACGCGTTCGCGGTTCATCAAGTCGCACAGGACCGCGGGTTCGTTGACGCAGGAGAATACGAACGTGGCCCCCGCCAGCGCGCCCGCGAAGGGCAGGCCCCACGCGGCGGCATGGAACATCGGCACGATCGGCAGCGCGACCGCGCGCGACGACAGATCGAACACCGCGGGTGCCACCTCCGCCATAGCGTGGAGCATCGTCGAGCGATGTTCGTACAGCACGCCCTTGGGATTGCCCGTCGTGCCGCTGGTGTAGCAGAGCATGCACGGATCGCGCTCGGGGCCCTCGACCCAGGCATAGCCACCGTCCTCCGCATCGACGAAGGCGCGGAAGCCGTCCCGGCCGTCGTCATCCATGACGACATAGCGTTCGATCGTCGGCCACCGGTCGCGCAACCGCTCGACGATCGGCTCGAATGCACGGTCGTAGAACAGCACGCGGTCGGCGGCATGGCCGACGATATAGACCAGCTGCTCGTCGAACAGCCGCGGGTTGACCGTGTGGATCACCCCACCCATACCGATCGCGCCGTACCAGGTGGCGAGATGGTGGCCGTGGTTCATCGCGAGCGTTCCGATCCGGTCGCCCGGCCTGCACCCGATCCGTTCCAGTCCCTGCGCACAGCGGCGCGCATCGGCGGCGATCCCGGCCCAGTTCGACCGCGTCTCGCGCCCGTCCGCCCAGCGGGTGACGACCGCGCGGCGTCCGTGTTCGCGCGCGGCGTGATCGATCAGCCGGGGAACGCGAAGCGCGAAATCCTGCATTCCACCCAGCATCGGGGGTCCTCTCGTTCTTATCGGCGGGAGCATAAGCGAGATGGGGGGGAGGACAATCCCTTCCCGCGGTACGACGAAACTGCCCTCACTCTTCCGGCGCTTCACGCCTCCCTTCCCTCTCCCGGCGGGAGAGGGAAGGGGCTCGCGGCCGCAGGCCGTGGGAAGGGTGAGGGCAGGGGCGTTTCTTGCTCCCCCTACCCCACCAGCGCCAGATGCCGCTCGGAACTGACCAACCGCACGTCGGTCACCCCCGCAATCCCCTCGATCCGCGCGACCAGTTCGCCGTCGAGCAGGAAGTCGCGGCCAAGCAGGATCGTCGCATCCCCGTCCGGCAACCGGACGCAAGCCCGGATCTCGCCACGGGCACCACGGTGATCCGCCAGCATCGCCGCCAAGTCCGCGAAGGCACGCGGCTCCGCGACCGTGACGTGAACGACGAACCGCGCGGCGGAGGCCAGAGTCTCGAATGGCTGCAACCGCTTGACCGTCACTCGCGGCGTATCCTCGCCGGGGCGACGATCAAGTTCGACCGTTGCGAGCCCGCAGCCGCCCACCTTCGCCGCTTCCACAAGGTCCGCCGCCACGGCGTCATCGAAACAGGTCGCGACGAACTGCCCGGACGGATCCGACAGCTGCGCCATCATGTACCGCTTGCCGCGCGCCGAGGTGCGCCAGCGTGCCTCCTCGACCAGCACCGCCATCGTCGCACCCGATCGCGTTCCGTCGTCGGGGATCGACAGATCGCCGAGCGCCGCGAAGACGCGTGCGCCGTGCATCTTCGCCAGATGCGAATGCCGGTCGACAGGATGCGCGGAGAAGTAGAAACCGAACGCCTCCTTTTCCTGCTCCATCCGCTGGCTGAGCGTCCAGCGCGCGGTATTGGGCAGGCGGATCGAATCGCCGGCGACGTCGCCCTCGCCGAAAAGGCCGCCCTGCCCGCTCGTCTTCTGGTCGTGGACTCGCGCCGCGACGGCGAGGATTGTCTCCGCAGCACCGTGGATGCCGGCGCGGTTCGCATCGATGCCATCGAACGCGCCCGCCGCGGCGAGCGTTTCGAGCTGGCGTTTGTTGAGGAGCCGGGGGTCGACGCGCCGGGCGAGGTCGTCGAGCGAAGCGAAGCGGCCGTTCGCGGCGCGTTCGGCGACCAGCCGCTCCATCGCACCTTCGCCGACCGATTTCAGCGCGCCCAGGGCGAAGCGAACGGCCAATTTCCCCTCGTCCGCTTCGACCGAGAAATCCGCCGCACTCGCATTCACGCACGGCGGCAATATCGCGACACCCAGCCGCCGCGCATCGTCGACGAAGATCGCCAGCTTGTCCGTCGTCGCCATGTCGTAGCACATCGACGCCGCGTAGAATTCCTGCGGATGATGCGCCTTCAACCACGCGGTCTGATACGCCAGCAGCGCATATGCTGCGGCATGGCTCTTGTTGAAGCCATAGCCGGCGAATTTGTCGATCAGGTCGAACAGCGCGTTCGCCTCGGCCCTGGGGATGCCGTTCACCGTCCGGCAACCCTCGACGAAGCCGGCGCGCTGCGCGTCCATTTCCGCCTTCACCTTCTTGCCCATCGCGCGGCGCAGCAGGTCCGCGCCGCCCAGCGAGAAACCCGCCAACACCTGCGCCGCCTGCATCACCTGTTCCTGATAGACGAAGATGCCGTACGTCTCGGACAGGATCGGCTCCAGCAGGCGGTGCGGATAGACGATCGGCTCGGTGCCCTGTTTGCGACGGCCGAAGCTCGGGATATTGTCCATCGGCCCCGGCCGGTAGAGCGAGACGAGCGCGATGATGTCGCCGAAATTGCTCGGGCGGACCGCGGACAGCGTACGCCGCATCCCTTCCGACTCGAGTTGGAACACGCCGACGGTGTCACTCCTTTGCAGCAGCGCATAGACTGCGGGGTCGTCCCATTCGAGCGTATCGAGATCGACCACGACCCCGCGTTTCGCCAGCAATTGCGCGGCCTTCTGCAACACCGACAGCGTCTTCAGCCCAAGAAAGTCGAACTTCACCAGCCCCGCGCCCTCGACATATTTCATGTCGAACTGCGTGACGGGCATGTCGGAGCGCGGGTCGCGGTACAGCGGGACCAGCTCGGCGAGCGGCCGGTCGCCGATCACCACGCCCGCCGCGTGAGTGGAGGCATGCCGCGGCAGTCCCTCCAGCTTCATCGCGAGATCGAGCAGCCGGCGGACCTGATTGTCGTTGGCATATTCCTTCGCCAGTTCGGACACGCCGTTCAGCGCGCGCTCCAGCGTCCAGGGATCGGTCGGATGATTGGGGATCAGCTTGGCGAGCCGATCGACCTGGCCGTAGCTCATCTGGAGCACGCGGCCGGTATCCTTCAGCACCGCGCGCGCCTTCAGTTTCCCGAAGGTGATGATCTGCGCGACCTGGTCGCGGCCATATTTCTCCTGGACGTAGCGGATGACCTCGCCGCGGCGGGTTTCGCAGAAATCGATGTCGAAATCGGGCATCGACACGCGTTCCGGATTGAGGAAGCGTTCGAACAGCAGGCCGAGCTTCAGCGGATCCAGATCGGTGATCGTCAGCGACCATGCGACCACCGACCCCGCGCCCGAACCGCGGCCGGGGCCGACGGGAATGTCGTGATCCTTCGCCCATTTGATGAAGTCCGCGACGATCAGGAAATAGCCGGGGAACCCCATCTGGATGATGACGTCGAGTTCGAATTCCAGACGGGCGCGATAGGGGGTGGTCCAGTCGCCCGCGCCGTTCGCAGCGAACGATTTCGGCCGGGAAGCCACATCCTCTACCGTTCGTCCTGAGCTTGTCGAAGGACGTGTGGCAACCGGCGCGTCAGGTGCTTCGACAGGCTCAGCACGAACGGTAGAGGGAAGCGCCGCCCGCGCCAATTCCGCGATCTTCGCCAGTCGCGCCTCCAACCCCGCCCGCGCGTCGGCACGCAGCAGCTCCGCCTCCCCCGCCACGTCGCCCGCGAGGCTGGGCAGGATCGGCTTGCGGCTGGGTGCCATCACCGCGCAGCGCTGCGCGACCACCAGCGTGTTCTCCACCGCCTCGGGCAGATCGGCGAACAGGATGCGCATCAACTCCGCGTCCTTCAGCCACGCCTCGGGACAACTGCGCGGGCGGTCTTCGCTTTCGACATAGCTCGAACTCGCGATGCACAGCATCACGTCATGCGCATCGCCGAACGCACTTTCCGCGAAGCAGCAGGGGTTGGTCGCGACCAGCGGCAGGTCGCGCGCATAGGCGAGGTCGATCAGCGCAGCCTCCGCCGCCGTCTCGGTCGCGTCGCCGCGCCGCGCGATCTCGACATAGAGCCGGTCGCCGAACAGCGTCTGCAGCCGGTCGGCATAATCCGCCGCTTGACGCGGTTGTCCCTCCGCCAGCAACCGCGCGAGCCCGCCCTCGCCGCCAGCGGTCAGCGCGATCAGGCCATTCGCACGCGCCGCCAGCACGTCGAACGCGACATGCGCGGGTTGCTCGATCGGCCGGTCGAGATGCGCCATCGACACCAGCGCGCACAGATTGTCGTAACCCGCCTTGTCCTGCGCATAGAGCGCGATCCAGTCGAGCGGCGGCTCCACCCCCTCGGGCATTCCCGGCCGCGCGACGCCGAGCATGGTGCCGATGATCGGCTGCACCCCGTCCTTCTTCGCGGCATCCGAAAACGCCATCGCGGCGTAGAGCCCGTTGCGATCGGTCAGAGCGGCGGCGGGGAAGCCAAGCGCCTTTGCCTGTTTCGCGATCGCCTTCGGCTCGATCGCGCCGTCGAGCATGGTGTAGGACGAGAAGATACGGAGCGGCACGAACCCTGAATGCATTGGGGAACGGTAGGCCCCCGGGCGCGATTCGACCAGCGATTGAAACCCCGCGCCGCCGCAATCTCCACCCCGGCGAAAGGGCGGGGCCCGGTTGCGAGACGCGTGTTGCAGCGCGACGCCCTTCCTTACCTCGACCGTCGCAGCCGGGCCCCGGCCTTCGCCGGGGTGGGAACGCCAGGGGAACTGCCCCCCGCCATCATCCGTTGCGCCCCCGAGACGATTTGGAAGGCCCGCCTGTGATTGACACGATCCGCGACCCGCTCGGCGTCGATAGCGGCAGGACGATTGGGGCCGGCTGGGGCTGGATCATGGCGTACGGCATCCTGTCCGTCCTGATCGGGATCGCCGCCTTCGCCTGGCCGTTCGCCGCGACCTATGCCGCGACGCTGATCGTCGGGCTGTTTCTGATCGCCGCTGGCGCGGTGTCGATCGCGGCGGGTGTCGCGGCGCACGATCATCACGGCCGCGGCTATGCGATCGGCTTCGGTGTCGTATCGCTCGTCATCGGGCTGGTGATGGCGTTCGATCCGCTGAGCGGTGCGATATCGCTGACCGTCCTGGTCGCGGTCTGGCTCGGCCTGCGCGGGGCGATGGAGCTCGTCGTCGGGTCGCGCATCCGCCGCGGACACGGATTGATGATCGGGCTCGGCATCGTCAACATCCTGCTCGCCATCTACATCTTCGCCACCCTGCCCTGGTCGGCGCTCACTCTGCTCGGGTTCATCCTCGGAGTCAGCTTCCTGTTCGGCGGTGTCACGGCGATCGTCGCAGCGACGCGCCACCGGGACGGTGCGGAGCCGTTCGCCATCCCCAACTGAACGCCAATCATCGAATTTCACCGGAGGACGAAATGACCCGAACGACCCTATCGATCGCGGTGATCGGTTCGATGATCGCGCTTGCCGGTTGCAGCCATTCGGCACGGCCACAGCCCGAAATCGCCAAGGTACCGGACGTTTCGGAAGTTTTGCCCGTAAGTCCGGCCGTCCCGTCGGCAGGCGCAAACCCGACCGTCGGCGGTGCGCAGATGCTGCCGTCCCTGACGATCGTCCAGAACGCCGCGAACGCGCCCAACCTCTCCACGCTGGTCGCGGCGGTAAAGGCGGCGGATCTCGCCACGACATTGTCCGGCCCCGGCCCCTTCACCGTCTTCGCACCGACCAATGAGGCGTTCGGCCGGCTGGCACCCGGCACCGTGGACACGCTGCTGAAACCGGAAAACAAGCCGTCGCTGGTGAAGGTCCTGACCTATCATGTCGTTGCGGGGAATATTTCGGGTGCGCAGCTGATGCAGCGGATCGCGGCCGGCGGCGGCAGTGCCACGCTGACGACGGTAGACGGCGAACCGCTGACCGCGACGATGGCGAACGGCGTGATCGCGCTGACCGATGTCAACGGCAACAAGAGCTATGTAGAGACCGCAGATGTCCGGCAATCGAACGGCGTCGTCCATGTCGTCAACGGTGTGCTGATTCCGAAATTGGGATGAGTCCCGTTCCCGCGAACGCGGGGGTCCAGGGGCCAGGAGCGATGACCTTCGCAACCCTGGGCTCCCGCTTTCACGGGAGAACGGTTCCTATAAACCACAAGCGTTCGCAAATTTGCCCGCTAAACAGGCAGTATGCACCTTCCTGCCCAATTTGACGGCACGGATTTCCGCGGATTCTCGGTTGCCCGCAAGCACGCCCGGTGGCACGATCGGTGCACGGTGCCATCGAGGCGGCATGCGCATAGCCGGGGACGAAAAACGACGTGAAGAAGGTCGAGGCGATCATCAAGCCGTTCAAGCTCGACGAGGTGAAGGAGGCGCTGCACGAGATCGGCGTGTCGGGCATTACCGTCACCGAGGCGAAAGGCTTCGGCCGGCAGAAGGGGCATACCGAACTGTATCGCGGGGCCGAATATGTCGTCGATTTCCTGCCCAAGGTGAAGCTGGAGGTCGTCGTCGAGGATGGTCTGGCGGCGCGCGTGGTCGAGGCGATCGCCGCCGCCGCGCAGACCGGGCGCATCGGCGACGGCAAGATCTTCGTCATTCCCGTCGAAAGCGCGCTTCGTATCCGCACCGGCGAGCGCGACGACGCCGCGATCTGACACATATTCCGTTTAGACATAGGGACACAAACACATGGCGAATTCGCCCCACGACATCCTGAAGAAGATCAAGGAAGAGGAGATCGAATGGGTCGACCTCCGCTTCACCGACCCCAAGGGCAAATGGCAGCATCTGACCATGGTCGCGGGCGTGATGGGCGAAGACGAGTGGACCGACGGCCTGATGTTCGACGGATCGTCGATCGAAGGCTGGAAGGCGATCAACGAGAGCGACATGACGCTAAAGCCCGATCTGGACGCGGTCTATACCGATCCGTTCTCGGCGACGCCGATGCTGATCGTATTCTGCGACATCGTCGAACCGTCGACCGGCGAACTCTATTCGCGCGATCCGCGCTCGACCGCCAAGCGGGCCGAGGCGTATCTGAAGACGACGGGCGTCGGCGACACCGTGTACGTCGGCCCCGAGGCCGAATTCTTCATGTTCGACAATGTGCAGTTCGACACGAGCTACGCGCAATCCTATTTCAAGATCGACGACATCGAACTGCCGACCAATACCGGCCGCGAATATGAGGGCGGCAACCTGGCGCACCGGCCGCGCGTCAAGGGCGGCTATTTCCCGGTCGCGCCGGTCGACTCGGCGGTCGACATCCGCGGCGAGATGGTCTCGACGATGCTCGAAATGGGCCTGCCCTGCGACAAGCATCACCACGAGGTCGCCCCCGCACAGCACGAACTCGGCCTGACGTTCGGCACGCTGACCACCACCGCGGACCGGATGCAGATCTACAAATACGTCGTCCACCAGGTCGCCGCCGCTTACGGCAAGACCGCGACGTTCATGCCGAAGCCCGTCAAGGAGGACAACGGTTCGGGAATGCATACGCATTTCTCGATCTGGGACGGCGGCAAGCCGCTGTTCGCCGGCAACGGCTATGCCGGGCTGAGCGACATGTGCCTGTTCTTCATCGGCGGCATCATCAAGCATGCCAAGTCGCTGAATGCGTTCACCAACCCCTCGACCAACAGCTACAAGCGGCTGGTCCCGGGATACGAAGCGCCGGTGCTGCTCGCCTATTCGGCGCGCAACCGTTCGGCCTCGTGCCGCATCCCTTACGGCACCGGCCCCAAGTCGAAGCGGGTCGAGGTGCGCTTCCCCGATGCGCTCGCCAACCCGTATCTGGCGTATGCGGCGCTGATGATGGCGGGCATGGACGGCATCGCGAACAAGATCCACCCCGGCGAGGCGATGGACAAGAATCTGTACGACCTGCCGCCCGCCGAACTCGCGCAGGTGCCGACGGTCTGCGCGTCGCTGCGGGAGGCGCTCGACAGCCTGGCGGCGGATCACGATTATCTGCTGAAGGGCGACGTGTTCGGCAAGGACCAGATCGAATCCTACATCGAACTGAAGTTCGCCGACGTGGCCCTGTGGGAAATGACGCCGAGCCCGGTAGAATATGACATGTATTACAGCGGCTAAGCCGTGCCGGCCGGTGCGGCGGTGCGCGAAGGCGCACAGCCGCCGTCGGCCGGCGCAGGGACGCTGCGGCCGACGACGTGGCTTCGCCACGGCGCTACGAGCGAGGGAAGGCGTCCGGAGCGATCCGGGCACCTTTTTGCTTGGGAGGTTTGGACCGCTCACCGTGCGTGACGGACGACACCCGCTTTTGACCCTTCAGCATATGCCTCCACTGCCGTCCGCGCTTGTTTCGGACACAGTTCCGGGCGGTATATCGACACGCTTATTCTTCGGTCATCGCCTGGATCATGCCGTACGGATCGTCGATAAACTCGCGCATGATCCTGAAATGCTCGGTGTCCTGCAATGCAACGGGGTCCAGCCCGTATTTGCTCATCCGCAACAGGCGCGCCCCAGGATGCCCCATGATGATCGGCGAATGCGTGACGATCAAGACTTGGCTTTGATTGCCCAATTCCATTCGGTGCAGCAGTTTGAGGAAGTCGAATTGCCGGTTCGGCGACAGGGCGGACTCGGGCTCGTCGAAGATGAAGATGCCCGGCTGCGTGCAGCGTTCCTCGAAGAACCGGATGAAGCCTTCGCCATGCGAGTGAGATAGAAAATCGGCCGTGTCGCTGCCCGCTTCGTCCAAATACCGGGCGACGGCAAAAAAACTTTCCGCCCGGAGGAACCAGCCTCGACCGACTTTGGGCAGCCAACTGGCCTTGAGCGATTGCGCCAGTTCCCCGCCGCCGGTTTCGGTCGCGCGAGAATTGTCCACCGCACGGTATCCCGGACCGCCGCCGCTTTCGTCGAAGCCCGCCAGTACCGCGATGCCCTCCAGAAGCGTCGATTTGCCGACGCCATTTTCGCCGGCAATAATCGTGACGGGCCGGTCGAACACTAGTTCAAACGACCCACGCTTGAACAGCGGAAGGCAATAGGGATATGCAGCGAGATTGAGGACGGCGTTCTCGTCGAGCCAAACCCGTTTCAGATAAGGCGGTGGCAACGTCGTATGCCGATATCTCGCCAAAGCTTTGGTCCCCGGCCTACTGCTGATAGGACGCCTATCGCCCTCTCGCCGGAACGTACAAGCCCTTCATTCCACAGGCTCGACACATCCTAAACCACCAGCACGCTGCGTCCCGGCGTCTCCCCCGCCTCCAGTGCGCGGTGCGCATTCGCCGCGTCCTCCAGAGCGAACCGCTGCCGATCTTCGGCACGATCGCGCCGCCGCGGAGCATCGTGAACACCCGGTCCATCCGCGCCGCGCGGGTCAGGACGTCATGTCCGGCTGTCCGTTCGATGCCGACAACCCGCCGTCGACGGGCAGGTTCACGCCGGTGACGAAACCCGCATCGTCGCTCGCCAGGAACAGGATGACCTTCGCCACGTCCCCCGGCTCGGCGACCCGTTTCATCGGAATGCGGTCCATGAACTTCGCGATCGTGGCGTCCGCCATGTCCTTCGTCATACCCGTCCATGTCAGGCTGGGAGCGACGGCGTTGACCCGCACGCCGTCCTTGCCGAGATCGAGCGCCATCGCGCGGGTGAGGTTCGTCACCGCGCCCTTGGACGCGTTGTACGCCGCCATGCCCCAATCGCCCCCGAGCCCGGACACGGACGAGGTCTGCACGATCGATCCCTTCGTCTTCTTCAGTTCGGGGATCGCGGCCTTCGCCATCAGGAAATAGCCGGTGGCGTTGATGGTCAGGACGCGCGCCCAGTCCTCCTCGCTCGTCGCGGCGACGTCGCCCTGCACCACGACGCCCGCATTGTTGACCAGTATGTCGAGTCCGCCGAACCGCTCGACCGCCATCGCTACGGCGGCGTCGGCATCCGACGCTTTCGACGTATCGCCGACGACGACGATCGTGCGATCCTCCGGCAGGCCGTCGATGCTCGCGCTCATCTTCTCCCGATCTCGCCCGAACGCGATGACGTTCGCGCCCCCGGCGGAGAACAGCCGTGCAGCGGCCGCGCCGATACCCGATCCTGCACCCGTCACGATGACGGTCTTGTCCGTGAAACGCGCCACCAGCATTCTCCCGATCGGTTTCGATCCGAACGCGGGGCTTGCGTTTCGGGTTGCAACGGTTTCGCCCGCGCTCCATGTCGGCGGCGACGATACCCGAATTTCAAAAACGAACGACGGAGCGGATCATGCAGCGTTATCTCCAGCATTATATCGATGGTGCATGGGTCGACAGCGAAGGCGGTACGACCTGGCAGGTCGTCGACCCCGCCAACGAGCAGCCCTGCACCGAGATCACGCTCGGCACCGCCGCGGATGTCGACAAGGCGGTCGCCGCCGCCCGGCGTGCGTTCGAGACGTGGAGCCAGACCGGCGTCGGGGAACGCCAGGCGCTTCTCGGCCGCATCATGACCGAATACAAGGCACGTATCCCCGATCTCGCCAAGGCGATCTCGACCGAGATGGGTGCGCCGATCGGTCTGGCGACGATGGCCCAGGCACCCACTGGCCTCGCGCATTTCGCCGCGACCGCGAAGGCGCTGGCGGGTTTCACGTTCGAGGAGACGATCGGCAAGGCCAAGGTGGTGCACGAGCCGCTCGGCGTCGTCGCGATGATCACGCCGTGGAACTGGCCGCTGAACCAGATCTGCGCGAAGGTCGCGCCCGCCTTGGCGGCGGGCGATACCATGATCCTGAAACCGTCCGAGGAAGCGCCGGGTTGTGCGGCGATCCTAGCCGAGATCATGCACGCCGCGGGCGTGCCGGCGGGCGTGTTCAACCTCGTCAACGGCGACGGCCCCGGGGTCGGTGCGGCACTGTCGGCGCACAAGGATGTCGACATGGTGAGCTTCACCGGATCGACCCGCGCCGGCATCCAGATCGCGCAGGCCGCGGCGGCGACGGTCAAGCGCGTGCACCAGGAACTGGGCGGCAAGGCGGCGAACCTGGTGCTGGAGGGCGCGGACCTGGCGGCCGTCCTGCCGCCGACCGTCGCGGGGGTACTCGCCAATTCGGGGCAGAGCTGCATCGCGCCGACGCGTCTGCTGGTGCACCAAAGCCAGGTCGCGGACGCCACCGCTTTCGTGAAGGCGATGATGGAGCAGACGGTCGTCGGCGACCCTGCGGAGATGGGGCAGCAGATCGGCCCCGTCGTGAACAAGGCGCAGTTCGACAAGATTCAGGACCTGATCCAGTCCGCGATCGACGAGGGTGCGACCTTGGTCACCGGCGGTGTCGGCCGGCCGGACGGGCGCAACGCCGGTTTCTATATCCAGCCGACATTGTTCGCCGACGTCACGCCCGAGATGCGGATCGCGCAGGAGGAGACGTTCGGCCCCGTCGCGACGATCACGTCCTATGGCGACGAAGCGGAGGCGATCCGGATCGCCAACGATACGCCCTACGGGCTTTCCGCGACGATCTCCGGCGATCCGGCCGCGGCGGCGAAGGTCGCGCAGAAGCTGCGGGCGGGTCTGGTCACCATCAACGCGTGGAGCCCCGACATCGGCGCGCCGTTCGGCGGGTACAAGCAATCCGGCAATGGCCGCGAGAACGGACGCTATGGCCTGACCGATTTCATGGAGGTGAAGACCGTCGTCGGCGCGCCGGCCTGAACGCGTGACGCCGGGGGGCGACGACGCCCCGCCGCCGCCGTCCGGTGTTACAGCAACGCCTCGATATCCGCCGCGACATCCTCCGGCTTGGTCGTCGGGCCGTATCGGCGCACGACCTTTCCGGCGCAGTCGATCAGGAACTTGGTAAAGTTCCACTTGATCGCCTTCGTCCCCAACAACCCCGGCGCGTCCTGCTTCAACCGGGCGAACAGCGGATCGGCATGCGTGCCGTTGACGTCGATCTTGGCGAACACCGGGAACGTCACGTCGTAGGTGAGCGAACAGAAATTGGCGATCGCCGCGGCGTCGCCCGGTTCCTGACCGCCGAACTGGTTGCACGGAAACGCCAGCACCGCGAGACCACGATCGCCATAGCGCCGGTGGAGCGCCTCCAGTCCCTGGTATTGCGGCGTGAAGCCGCATTTCGACGCGGTGTTGACGATCAGCAATACGTGCCCCGCATAGGTCGACAGATCGACGTCGCCGCCGTCCGCGGCCTTCACGTGGAGATCGGTGATTGCGGTCATGCGGGGTCTCCATGGCGCGCCAACAGGGATTGCAGGTTCTGCCGTACCGCCGGCCATTCGCGGTCGAGGATGCTGTAGACCACGCTATCACGAACGCGGCCGTCGGGCATCACCTGGTGGCCGCGCAACACGCCGTCGCGCTTCGCGCCCAGCCGCTCGATCGCGGCCTGGCTCCGCAGGTTCAGCGCATCGGTGCGAATCTGGACGCATTGGCAGCGAAGCGCTCCGAACGCATGCGTCAGCAGCAGCAGCTTCGCCTCGGTATTGACCCCCGTCCGCTGAACGCGCGTGGCGTAGAACGTACCGCCGATCTCGACGCGGCGATGCTGCGCGTTCATCCGAAGGAAGCGGGTGGTGCCGCACACGCTATCGGCGCGGTCCAGCACCGCGAACGGCATCGTTCTGCCCGCATCGCGCTCGCGAAACGCGCGCACGAAAAAGGCGTCCGGGTCCTTCATCTGCGACACGCTGGCGTAGGACAGGTCCCACAACCCGCCCGTCGATGCGACGTCGACCAACGCGTCGCGGTCGGCCGGCGACAGCGGCCGCAGCGTCATGTGCCGGCCCGAAAGCGTCGGTGCCGCAGTCCGGTCGGTCACCGCAACTGGCCGTCGTGGAGGCGCACCACCCGGTCCATCTGCGCCGCCAGCCGCTCATTATGCGTGGCGACCAGCGCGGACGATCCTTCCTCGCGCACCAGCCGCAGGAATTCGGCGAGGACGAGGCCGGCGGTATGCTCGTCGAGGTTACCGGTGGGTTCGTCGGCGAGCACCAGCGCCGGCCGGTTGGCGAGCGCACGGGCGACCGCGACCCGCTGCTGCTCCCCGCCCGACAGCTGGCTCGGCCGGTGGGTCAGCCGGTGGCCCAGACCGAGCTGTGTCAGCAGGTCGACCGCGCGCGCATCGGCTGCGGAACGGGTCGCGCCTTGGACGAGCTGCGGCAGGACGACATTCTCGGTCGCATCGAAATCGGGCAGCAGATGGTGGAACTGATAGACGAAGCCCAGGCGGTCGCGGCGCACGACGGTGCGGCCATGCGCGCCGAGCCTGGCCGCCTCCTCGCCGGCGATCCGGATCGATCCCTCGAACCCGCCCTCCAGCAGGCCGACCGCCTGGAGAAGCGTCGACTTGCCGGATCCCGATGGCCCAAGCAGCGCGACGATCTCGCCCGGCGCGATCGACAGATCGACCCCGCGCAGGACGTTTATCCTGACGTCCCCCTGCACGAAGCTGCGGGTGAGACCCGTGGTCTGGAGGACGGGAGTCATCAAATCCTCCCCGCTCGCGGGGAGGGGTACCGCCGCGCAGCGGTGGTGGAGGGGGTTCGCCGCATGACGCATCGCTTGCGGCCTGCCCCCTCCACCGGCTTCGCCGGTCCCCCTCCCCGTCCCGGGGAGGATTTGATTGCATCACTCATACCGCAGCACCTGGACCGGATCGGTGCTCGCCGCCTTCCACGCGGGGTACAGGGTCGCCAGGAAGCTGAACACCAGCGCCATCGCGGCGATCGCGATCACTTCGACCGGATCGGTCTTCGACGGTAGCTCGGTCAGGTAGCGGATCGACGGGTCCCACAGATTCTGCCCCGTCACATATTGCACGACGTTCACCACCCCCTGCCGGTAGAACAGGAACACCGCGCCGAGCAGCAACCCGGCGAGCGTCCCGAGCGCGCCGATCGTCGTGCCGACGACCATGAAGATCCGCATCAGCCCGCCGCGCGTCGCACCCATCGTGCGAAGGATCGCGATATCGCGCGTCTTCGCGCGGACGAGCATGATGAGCGACGACAATATATTGAACACCGCGACCAGGATGATGATCGACAGTACGGTGAACATCGCCACCCGCTCCACCGCCAGCGCCTCGAACAATTGCGCGTTCATGCTTCGCCAGTCGGAGATCACCGCCTCCCCCGCGACGGTTTTGGCAAGCGGGGCGAGGATCGGGCCGACCCGGTCGGCGTCGACCGTCTTCACCTCGACCATGCCGACATCGTCGCCCATCAGCAGCAGTGTCTGCGCATCCTCGATCGGCATGACGACATACGCCTTGTCGTAATCATACACGCCGATTTCGAAGATCGCGCCGACGGTGTAGCTGACGATCCGCGGCACCGTGCCGAACGGCGTCGTCTGCCCCTGCGGGCTGAACAGCGAGATCTGGCTGCCGACCTGCGCGCCAAGCGCCTCCGCGAGCCGGCTGCCGATCGCGACCTCGCCGCTGCCCCTGGTGATCGCCGCCATCGATCCCATCAGGATCTTCGCATGGAGCGTCGTGTTCGAAGTGATGTCGGCAGCGCGCATGCCGTGAAGCAGGACCGCCTCCGCGCGCCCGTTATAGGTCGCGGCGAGCGGCTGTTCGATCAGCGGGATGGCCGAAGTGACGCCCGGCGTCGCCTTCGCCTGCGACACGATCGTACGCCAGTCGGGCAGACGGCCGTTATATCCCTGCACCACCGCGTGGCCGTTGAGCCCGACGATCTTATCGAACAGTTCCGCGCGGAACCCGTTCATGACGCTCATGACGATCACCAGCGCCGCCACCCCGAGCATGACCGCGACGAGGCTGATCGAGGCGACGAGGAAGATGAACGCCTCGCCCTTTCCGGGTAATAGATATCGCCGCGCGATCATCCGTTCATAGCGTGACAGGATCATCGGTGGGGGATGGCTTTCGCGGGGGGCAGATGGACGCGGCTTCGCCCTAGGATGGGGCGGCAGGGCTGGCAAGCCGGCGGATCGGCACGCTATTGTTGCGCAACCGCCACAGGCGTTGCCCAATCGTCGCCGCCGCCGGTTTTGGCCAATGACAAGCCGGTCATGACCGCATAGCAGGATGGCACTGACACACAGGCAATGGCCGTGGTTCGGGGATTGCTTCAAGCGCCGCCTACAGGCTGGTCGCGGGAGCGGGACAAGGGGGCTGACGAGCGATCGTCACGCAGGCGCCCGGATCGGAAACGGTCCGGGCGTTTGCCGTTTCCGGCGCGTCGACGCTGCCTTTGCGACCCCGAATTCGGTGTCGTCCCAGCGGGAGCTTCCGACTGACGCGGAGCCGACACCGACCTTGAAAGCTGTTATCCTAGGTTGGCTGAATGCAGGCTGCACGGCCTCCGAAAATTTTTGAAGATTCCGTCCGATCCGGCCTTGAATCGTCTTTTCATGCTTCCGAAATTCGCCGCGCGCGGTGCCGCAAGGGCCGCGCAAGAACCGGACACCGCGCATGAGCGGGTGTCCTATCGTCAACTCGCTCTGTGTGAGGATTTGATATGCGACTCGATCTGACCCCCTATCGCCGTTCCACCATCGGCTTCGACCGTCTGTTCGACATGCTGGAAACGAACGGCCGCACCGCACCGGCGGAAAACTATCCCCCCTTCAATCTCGAGCGGATCGCCGACGATCGGTACCGCATCACGCTGGCCATCGCGGGCTTCACGCGCGACGAGATCGAAATCACCGCGCAGCAGAACCTGCTCCTGGTCGCCGGACACAAGGACGACAAGACGGCGGGTGCCAATTTCCTGCACGTCGGTATCGCCAACCGCAGCTTCGAACGTCGTTTCGAACTGGCCGATTTCGTGCTGGTCGAGGATGCGCGGTTGAACGACGGGCTGCTGGTGATCGATCTCGTCCGCGAAGTGCCCGAGGCGATGAAGCCGAAGTCGATCGCGATCAAGACGGGCGCGCCGCTGGCCGCGGTCGAGAGCAACCCGGCGGACGAGGCGAAGGCGGCGTAACTTCTGTTTCCCTCTCCCCTTGTGGGAGAGGGAGGGAGCCGCGACGCGGCGGAAGGGTGAGGGGATCGACGTAAGAGCACTCGGTCCCCCTCGCCCTTCCAACGCCTTCGGCGCTTGCCCCTTTCCTCTCCCACAGGGGGAGAGGGAATTTGTTAGAACAACCGGCTCTGCTTCACCGCAGCTTCGATGAAGCTTGCGAACAAAGGATGCGGATCGAAGGGTTTGCTCTTCAATTCCGGATGGAATTGCACGCCGACGAACCAGGGATGATCCGGCCGCTCGACGATCTCCGGCAGGGTTCCGTCGGGTGACATGCCACTAAATACCAGCCCGCCCTTCTCCAGCGCCTGGCGGTAGTTCGTGTTGACTTCGTACCGGTGGCGATGGCGCTCGCTGATCGCGGTGTCGCCGTAGATCGATGCGACGACGCTGTTCCCGTCCAGCGCCGCGTCATACGCGCCAAGCCGCATCGTACCGCCCAGATCGCCTTGCGCCTCGCGCTTCTCCAGTCCGTCCTTGCCCATCCATTCGGTGATGAGACCGACCACGGGTTCGGGCGTCGGGCCGAATTCGGTCGACGACGCCGCCGCGATACCGGCCGTGTCGCGGACGCCCTCGACACAAGCCATCTGCATCCCGAAACAGATGCCGAAATAGGGCACGCGTCGTTCGCGGGCGAATTTGACTGACTTGATCTTGCCCTCCGCACCGCGCTCGCCGAACGCGCCCGGGACGAGGATCGCATGGCAGGGTTCCAGATGCGCGGCGATGTCGCCGTCCTCGCGTTCGAACAGCTCGGCGTCGATCCAGCGGATGTTGACCTTCACCCGGTTGGCGATCCCGCCATGGACCAGCGCTTCGTTCAACGACTTGTACGCATCCTGCAGGCCGACATATTTGCCGACGACGCCGATCGTCACCTCGCCTTCGGGATTGGTCAGCCGGTCGACGATCTCGTTCCAGCGGCTGAGGTCGGGGGCGGACGACGGGACGATCCCGAACGCGCGCAACACCTCCGCATCCAAGCCTTCGCCATGATATTGCAGCGGGACGGCGTAGATGCTCTTCGCATCCAGCGCGGGGATGACCGCGGCCTCCGCCACGTTGCAGAACAGCGCGATCTTCGCGCGTTCCGAGGGTGGGAGCGGATGTTCGCAGCGGCAGACCAGCACGTCGGGCTGCACCCCCAGTGCCGCCAGTTCGCGCACCGAATGCTGCGTCGGTTTCGTCTTCAGCTCGCCCGCCGCTGCGATATAGGGAACCAGCGTGACGTGGATCGAGACGGCGTTGCCGCGGCCGACCTCGTTCTTCAGCTGGCGGATCGCCTCGATGAAGGGTAGTGACTCGATGTCGCCGACCGTCCCGCCGATTTCGCATAGTACGAAGTCGAGATCGTCGGTCTCGGCGCGTGCGAACGCCTTGATCGCATCGGTGACGTGCGGGATGACCTGCACCGTCGCGCCCAGATAATCGCCGCGGCGTTCGCGCTGGATGATCTGCTGATAGATGCGGCCCGATGTGACGTTGTCGCTCTGGCGCGACGGCACGCCGGTGAACCGCTCATAATGGCCGAGATCGAGGTCGGTCTCCGCGCCGTCGTCGGTCACATAGACCTCGCCATGCTGATACGGCGACATCGTGCCCGGATCGACGTTCAGATACGGATCGAATTTGCGGATGCGGACCCGGTAGCCGCGTGCCTGCAGCAACGCTGCAAGCGAGGCCGCCATCAGACCCTTGCCGAGCGACGAGACCACGCCGCCGGTGATGAATATATACCGCGCCATGGGACCAACCGCCTAGCGCTTGTTGGGGGCGAGCGACAAGCGCCCGCGGACGCATGCCGGTCGATTTACATCGGCGGTCCGGCTCAGTGCGCGAGCGGAACCGCCGAATTGTCGGCGGGCGCGGCGCTGTTGCCGGCGACCGTCGCTGCGCCGGCGAAGGGCGCGCCGGTGGGCGCTGCCGCCGGGGCGGCGACGGGCGGTGCCTTGCGGGCGAGCGAAGTGTCCAGCGTTGCCGCACCGCGGTGCGTCGCCGCCAGCATCGCCAGCGCGATCGACATGAGCACGAAGGCCCCGGCAAGGATGCCGGTGGCCCGCGTCAGGAAATCCGCCGCGCCGCGCGCCGACATCAGCCCCGACGGGCTGCCCCCCATCCCCAGACCGCCGCCTTCGGATTTCTGCATGAGGATCACCGCCACCAGCGCGGCCGCTATGATGGCATGGACGACGAGAAGGAAGACGAACATGGCTATGTGATTTTTCCGAAACGGTGGCTGCGTGGCAGCGGTCGCCGCGCACATAGGTCAACGCGGGCACGCGATCAACTGGACGACCCCTCGTCCATTCCCGCAACAATCGGCGTCGCTGCGGAAACCTGCGCCGCGGGGGGCGTTATGACGACACGATGATCCAGACCTGCCCCTATCGATGTGTCGGAACAGCTTGATGGCTTCGAACGCGGTTTATCAATTGTCGACGTGGATGACCGCGTTGGTCGATTATGTCCGGTCGGGGGAACCCGATCTCACCAACCGGCAAATGGCGTTGCTGATGCTCGTCTATCTTCGCCCGGGGCCGCACACCGTCAGGGGATTGGCACGGTCGCTCAACGTGTCGAAACCCGTCGTCACGCGCGCCTTGAACAGATTGGGCGCACTCGGCTATCTGCGCCGCCAGCGCGACGACAGCGACAAACGCAATATCTTCGTCGCCCGCACCGAAGAAGGGGCAGGTTTTCTTGAAGAGTTCGGCCAACTCATCGGCGAAGGCGACGATGCCGTCGCCAAACGGGTCAGCGCGTAGAAGCTTCGCGCTGACTGGCCGATCGGTCGTGCTCGATCCCCTGACCCACGCGGTCCGTCGGGACATCGCCGACATCCGCCTCGCCGAACATGTCTTCGCGCCGCATTATGTCGCGCCGATGGAACGGCGGATCGCGGTCGCGACCGTGTTGTGCGGCGACCGAGACGACGGCGCGGTGCCGATCGCGACGCTGTCGAAGGGCGACCGGTTCGATGTCCTGGACATATCGGGGGCCACCGCCTGGGGGATCGCGGTCAAGGCGGGACTGGTCGGCTATGTCGCGATCGCCGCGATCGAGGGGTTGAGCGTTTGAGCGTCCGGGTGTTCATCGACGGCGCGGTCGGCACCACCGGGATCGACATTCAGGACCGGCTGGCCCCGCGCGGCGACATCACGCTGGTGACGCTGGCCGAGGATCGGCGCAAGGACGCCGAGGCGCGGCGCGGCGCGCTCACCGATGCGGATATCGCGATCCTCTGCCTGCCCGACGATGCGGCGCGCGAAGCGGTGGCATTGATCGGTGACGGCGCGACGCGGGTCATCGACGCCTCGACCGCGCACCGTGTCGCTACGGGCTGGGTATATGGGTTCCCCGAACTGGAGGCCGATCAGGCCGCGAAGATCGCCGATGCGCGGTTCGTGGCGAACCCCGGCTGCTACCCGACGGCGTTTCTCGCGCTCGTTCGGCCGCTCGTGCGCGCCGGGCTCGTCCCAGCGGACTGGCCGCTGAGCTTCGCCGCGACGTCGGGCTATTCGGGGGGCGGCAAGACGATGATCGCGGAATTCGAGCAAGGCCGGACCGATACCGCGTTCCGCGCCTATGCGCTCGGCCTCGCGCACAAGCACGCGCCGGAGATGCGCGGGCATGCCGGGCTGACACACCCGCCGATCTTCGCACCGTCGGTGGCGCGGGTCTATAGCGGCATGCTCGGCGAGGTGCCGCTGCCGCTCTATGCGCTCCCCGGACGACCGACGATCGCCGCGATCGAGGACTGCCTGCGCGGTGCCTATGCGGACAGCGCGCTCATCGGTGTCGCACCTTGCGACGGCGGCGCGATCCGGATCGAGGAAAATGCCGGGACCGATCGCATGACCTTGCGCGTTTGCGGCAACGATGCGGCGGGCCAGGCACGGCTCGTCGCGACGCTCGACAATCTGGGCAAGGGTGCCGGTGGTGCCGCGGTCCAGAATCTGAATCTCATGGCCGGGCTCGATCCGCTTGCCGGTCTCAACCTCTAGGATGATGCGATGACCCGCAATCCCGTGGCCAAACTGCTGCTGTTCGGCGCGACCGGCGATCTGGCGCAGCGCATGCTGCTGCCGTCGCTCTACAATCTGCACGCCGACGGGTTGCTGCCCGAAGACCTCGTCATCATCGGTGCGGCGCGATCCGATTATACCGACGAGAGCTACCGCGCCTTCGCCAAAAAGGCGCTCGACCAGTTCCTCCCGAAAGATCGTGACGAGGATGCGGTCGGCACTTTCCTGCCGCGGCTCCAGTTCCAGGCGACCGATCTGTCCGACCCGGCAAGCTACCAGCCGCTGGCGGAAAAGGTCGGCGACGTATCGGGCGGGGTCGCGATCTACCTGTCGACCGCACCATCGCTGTTCGAACCGGCGGTGAAGGGCTTGGAAGCGGTCGGGCTGGCCGGCGAGACGATCCGGATCGGTCTCGAAAAGCCGCTCGGCTACGACCTCGCCTCGTCGAAGGAAATCAACGACACGGTCGCGCTCGGGTTCAGCGAGGACCGGACGTTCCGCATCGACCATTATCTCGGCAAGGAAACCGTCCAGAACATCATGGCGTTGCGGTTCGGCAATTCCTTCTTCGAGCCTGTGTGGAACGCGCAGGGCATCGACAACATCCAGATTACGATATCGGAGACGGTAGGGCTCGAAGATCGCGCCGGCTATTATGACGGCGCGGGCGCGCTTCGCGACATGGTCGCCAATCACATGCTCCAGTTGCTCGCGCTGATCGCGATGGAACCACCCGCGCGCTACGACGTGACCGAGATCCGCGACGAAAAGGCGAAGGTCTTTCGCTCGATGCGCCTCATCAAGCCCGAGGACGCCCCCCGATGCACCGTCACGGGGCAGTACGCCGGCGGAGCGAGCGCCGGGAAGATCGTCAAGGGCTATGACGAGGAACTGGGCAAGCCATCGACCACCGAGACCTTCGTCGCGATCAAGGCGCATATCGACAATTGGCGCTGGCAGGGTGTCCCCTTCTACATCCGCACGGGCAAGCGGATGCCGGTGCGCCGGTCGGAAATCGCGATCCAGTTCAAGAACGTGCCGCATTCGATGTTCGCGGGGCGCGGCGGGCTGCTTCAGCCCAACATGCTCGTCATCCGCTTGCAACCCGAAGAATATATCCAGCTGCTGGTGATGGCGAAGGAACCGGGGCTGGACCGCGACGGCGTGCGTCTGCGCGAGGTACCGCTGAAGTTGAGCCTCGACGCCGAATTCCAGGGCACGCGCAGGCGAATTGCGTATGAACGGTTGCTGCTGGATCTTATCGAGGGCGATCAGACACTGTTCGTGCGCCGCGACGAGGTCGAGGCGCAGTGGACGTGGATCGACGCGATCCGCGAAGGCTGGACCGCGAACGGCATGAAGCCCAAATCCTATCCCGCCGGCTCTTGGGGCCCCTCGGCGGCGATCGCGCTGACCGAGCGTGACGGCGTGACGTGGATGGATGACTAGCCGCCCCGTCCCGGGCTTGTCCCGGGATCCAGGGTGATGAAATACAACGACCGGATTGCCTCGCGCCCTGGATGCCGGGACGAGCCCGGCATGACGAAAGCATGGACATGAACGAAGAAATCGAATGGTGGGACTATGACGACGCGGGCGAATTCGCCGATGCGGTCGCGGGCGATATCCAGTTCGTCATTGAAAGCGCGATCGACGCACGTGGGTCGGCGGTCATCGCACTCGCGGGCGGCAAGACGCCCTTCCCGGCGTATCGGAAACTGAGCGCGGCCAAGATCGACTGGAAGAAGGTCACGATCGTCCCCGGCGACGAGCGGATCGTCCCGCTCGGCGATCCGCTGTCCAACGTCACCCAGCTCGCGAAGATCTTCCTGCCCAAGGGCGCGCGGGTGATGCCGATCGTCCCGGAGGCGACACCGGACTACAAGGCCGCGGGCCGGTCGGCGGATGCGCTGATGCAGGATCTGCACTGGCCGCTCGACCTCTGCGTGCTCGGCATGGGTGGCGACGGGCATACCGCGTCGATCTTCCCCGGCCCCGATTACGACGAGGCGCTGAACGGCCCGAAGGAACGCCGCGCGCTCGGCGTCATGCCCGAGCCGCTGCCCGCCGACGCCCCCTTCCCCCGCGTCACGCTCAGCCGTCAGGGCATCGTGACCGCGCGTGCGCTGCTGATCGCGGTGACCGGCGACGACAAGCGCAAGCTGCTGGAACGCGCGATCGCCCAGGGGCCCTCGTCCCCCTACCCGATCGGGCGCGTGCTGGCGGATGTCGAACTGCCGGTGGATATCCACTGGGCACCGTGATGGCCTGATCCGGGGCTACCGGGAGGCGATGCTCGTGGTACCGCAGCGACGATCTCGCGTCCCGCGAGCGCACGTGTAAAGGAACCGCCCATGCAAATCGTCGCTGCGGATATCGGCGGCACGCATGCCCGCTTCGCGATCGCCGAGGTCGAGGCCGGCCGCGTCGTATCGCTCGGCGAGCCCGTAACGCTGAAGACTGCGGATCACGCCAGTCTCCAGACCGCATGGCAGGCGTTCGGCGCGCGGATCGGCCGGCCGCTGCCGACCGCCGCGGCCATCGCGGTCGCGTCGCCGATCACCGGCGACGTCATCCGCCTGACCAACAATCCCTGGACGATCCGCCAGTCGCTGATCGGGGAGCGGCTTGGCGCGGATATCCATATCGTCATCAACGATTTCGGCGCGGTCGGCCATGCGGTCGCGCAGCTACCAGCGAGCGACTTCGTCCATCTCGCCGGCCCCGACGTTCCGTTCCCCGACGATGGCGTGACGACGGTCTGCGGCCCCGGCACCGGGCTTGGCGTCGCGCAGGTCGTCCGGCGCAAGGGTGGCTATCACGTCATCGAGACCGAGGGCGGCCATATGGACTTCGCCGCGCTCGACGGGATCGAGGATGCGCTGCTCCTGCGCTTGCGCGAGCAGTTCACGCGCGTTTCGTGCGAGCGGGTGGTCGCGGGTCCGGGAATCGTCGCGATCTACGAAACGCTGGCGGCGATCGAAGGCCGCGCCGTACCCAGCCACGACGACACGACGATCTGGACCGCGGCGATCGAGGGCGGCGACCCGATCGCCCTCGCCGCGCTGGACCGGTTTTGCCTCTCGCTCGGTGCGGTCGCAGGCGATTATGCGCTGGCGCACGGCGCGCGCGGAGTCGTGATCGCCGGCGGCCTGGGTTACCGGATCCGCGACCGGCTGATCCGATCGGGCTTCGGCGAACGCTTCGCGGCCAAGGGGCGGTTCCGGCAAATGATGGCGGCGATGCCGGTGAAGCTCGTCACCTATCCCCAACCCGGCCTGTTCGGTGCGGCGGCCGCCTTCGCACAGGAACACACGCTGTAACGACATCGCGGACATCGGGCGGTCGCCGGCGGGAACGCGGACGTGACGCGATCCCCCTAAAAGGACGGTGAATTACATCTCACCCCGGGCATGCCGGATCGCGTACCATTTCTTCACGTTCGCATTATGCTCGGCGAGCGTATCCGCGAAGACGTGGCCCCCCGTCCCGTCCGCCACGAAATATAGCGCCTTCGACGTCCCCGGATCGAGCACCGCATCGATCGACGCCCGGCCGGGATTGGCGATCGGCCCCCTCGGTAGGCCGATCTCGGCATAGGTATTGTATCCGTTCTTCGCCTGCAGTTCGGACCGCAGGATGCGCCGCCCGAGCGGGCGACCCCGGGTGATCGGGTAGATCGTCGTCGGGTCCGCCTGGAGCGGCATGCCGAGCCGCAGGCGGTTGCCATAGACCGCGGCGACCTGCCGGCGTTCGGACGGTTTGCCCGTCTCCTTCTCGACGATCGACGCCAGGACGATCGCCTGTTCGGGTGTCGAGACTGCGATACCGGGTTTGCGCTTCGCCCAGGCGACGGCGAGATATGCATCCATCGCCTGCTGCATCCGCTTCACGACCGATACGCGGGTATCGCCGCGCTCGAACGCATAGCTGTCGGGCAGGATCGACCCCTCCGCCGGCACCGCGACCGGACCGACGAGACCGTCGGCCTTTATCAGCGCGTCGCGAACCATGACGGAGGGGTAGCCCTCCGGCACCACCACCAGCCGCTGGATCGTCTTGCCGCCCTGAAGCAGTTTCAGCGTGTCGGCGGCGCTAAGCCGCGGCGGGATCCGGTATTCGCCCGCGCGGATCGTATCATGCGATCCGAAGAAGCGCGCCAGCAGGCGGAAGCGGAAAGCGGACCGGACCGCGCCGGCCCGTTCCAGATCGCGCGCGGCGGAGGCGAGCGTTGCGCCCTGCGGAATATCGACGGTGACGGTGTGCTTCGCTGGGCCGGCACCTCCCCAGCCGTGGACCGCGAGGAATGCGGCCACGATCAGCGCCAGCCCGGCGATGAGGCCGAAACACCCGAATTTCCTCGCACCGCTATTCGCCATGACCGGTCAGATCGCTCGCATCACCAATGACGCGTTCGTGCCACCGAACCCGAACGAGTTGTTCAGCACCGCCTTGACCGACCGCTTCCTGGCGACGTGCGGCACCAGATCGACGCCCTCGGCACCTTCCGACGGATTGTCCAGGTTGAGCGTCGGGGGCACGATCCCGTCGCGCATCGCGAGGATGCAGAAGATGCTCTCCACCGCGCCCGCGCCGCCGAGCAGATGCCCGGTCGCCGACTTGGTCGAACTCATCGACAACCGGCCGATATCGGCACCGAACAGCCGCTTTGCCGCACCCAGCTCGATCATGTCGGCCATGGTCGAGGTACCGTGCGCGTTGATATAATCGATGTCGGACAGCGCGAGCCCCGATTTCTTCAGCGCCATCTCCATCGACCGGTACGCGCCCGATCCCGTGGGCTCCGGTGCCGTGACGTGATAGGCATCGCCGGACAGCCCGTAGCCGACGACTTCGCAATAGATCTTCGCGCCGCGCGCCCTGGCCCGTTCATATTCCTCAAGGACCAGGACACCCGCACCCTCGCCCATGACGAATCCGTCGCGGTCGCGGTCGTAGGGGCGGCTGGCCTGTTCGGGGCGGTCGTTGAAGCTGGTGTTGAGCGCGCGCGCCGCGGCGAAGCCGGCGATGCCGATCGGGCAGATCGTGCTTTCCGAACCGCCGGCCAGCATCACGTCGGCGTCGTCCATCGCGATCATCCGCGCCGCGTCACCGATCGAATGCGCGCCGGTGGAGCAGGCGGTGACGACCGCGTGGTTCGGCCCCATCAGCCCGTATCTGATCGAGACCTGTCCGGAAATCAGGTTGATGAGCCGCCCGTGCACGAAATGCGGCGAGACGCGGCGCGGACCTTTTTCGGCGAGGACCAGCGATTCGCTTTCGATCCCCGGCAGCCCGCCGATACCCGAACCGATCGAACAGCCCGCGCGGAATCGCTCCGCCTCGGTCATACCTGTCAGGCCCGCGTCCTCCAGCGCCTGACCGGCGGCGTCGATGCCGAAGATGATGAAGGGATCGACCTGGCGCTGCACCTTGTGATCGACGCGCCGGTCGGGATCGAAGCCATAGGCATGGCCCACAGGCTTCACCTCGCAGGCGATCTGGCATTTCTGATCCGACGCATCGAAACGCGTGATCGGGCCCGCGCCCGATTTCGAGGCGATGATGTTCGACCAGACGGTCTCGACATCCGCGCCGAGCGGCGTGACCATGCCCATTCCGGTTACGACGACGCGCCGCATACCATTCTCCAACTGCTTCCCGATACCGAAACGGCTCCCCGCCCTCTTAGCCCAAGGACGGGGAGCCGTTCAAATCCGGCCCTAAGGCGCGGGCAGAGGCTTACGCCCAGATCGTCAAGCCTTGTGCTCGTCGATATAGGTGATCGCATCCTTGACCGTCGCGATCTTCTCCGCGGCGTCGTCGGGGATTTCGACGCCGAATTCTTCTTCGAACGCCATCACCAGCTCGACGATGTCGAGGCTGTCGGCACCGAGATCATCGATGAAGCTCGCATCCTCTGTCACCTTGTCGGCTTCGACGCCGAGGTGCTCGACGACGATCTTCTTCACGCGGTCGGCGGTCTCGCTCATGGCATTCCCTCTTCGCTTGACGGGTTTTCTGATTCCTGAACGCACCTAGAACGCAGCCCGTTGCGTGGCAAGCGCGCGATGCCGCGGACGATCCCGCTAGACCATCGCCATTCCGCCATTGACGTGCAGCGTCTGACCGGTGACATACCCCGCCTCCCGGCTGACGAGATAGACGACCGCGGCACCGACGTCCGCGCCCTCGCCCAAATCGCCCGCCGGGATACGGCCGAGCAACGTGGTCTTCTGCGCGTCGGGCAGCGCCTCGGTCATTGCCGAGCGGATGAACCCGGGTGCCACGCAATTGACGGTGATGCCGCGGCTGGCAAGTTCCTGCGCCAGCGCCTTCGACATCCCGACCAGGCCGGCCTTGGACGCGGCGTAATTGACCTGTCCGGGATTGCCGGTCTGGCCGACGACCGACGTGATCGATACGATCCGCCCGAATCGCGCCTTCATCATCGGCCGCGCGGCGGCTCGGCACAGCCGGAACGCAGCCTCCAGATTGACGCGGATGACGTCGCTCCATTCGTCGTCCTTCATCCGCATCGCGAGATTGTCGCGCGTGACGCCGGCATTGTTGACCAGGATGTCCAGCCGGCCGCCCAACGCCGCAACCGCAGCGGGAACGAGGCGATCCACCGCGGCCGCGTCCGACAGATCGCACGGCACCGCGACATGATCGCCGCCGAGGTCACCGCGAAACCGGGTGAGCTTGTCCGCATTCGAGCCCGATACCGCAAGGCGCGCGCCCTGTCCGGCAAGCGCCTGCGCGATCGCCGAACCGATGCCCCCGGACGCGCCGGTGACGAGCGCGGTCATGCCTGTGAGGTCGAACATTCGTCATTCTCCGTCAACGCGGCCTCAGGCCGATCATGTGCGCATCGGCGTCGTAGAACACCGACCAGTGGAAATAGGGCGCGATGCCGAAGAACAGCCGTGTCGCCTGGATATCGGGTCGCTGTTCGAAGGTCAGATGGCTGGCCTGTTCGCGGCGATCGGTCTTGATATCCATGCTGGCCTGATCGTGACCGTCACCCAATGTCAGCGTGGCCGGCATACCCGGCGGGACGGGGCGATGCGGGCTCGCCGCGACCACGCGCACGCCCGGCGCACCGCTGTCGATCGTCGCCGGCCCGCAGATACGCCCGAGCGGAGCCGCGCCGGACAAGCAGCCGGCCACGCTGTTGTCGTCGTCGAGCAGGCGGTAGCGTCGATAGCCTTCGAGATCGACGGGTGTGGGGTTGAGGATGACCCGCCCCGGTGCCGAGTCGCCGGGCCGCGGAAGCTCGACGATCCATTGCCGTACCCCGAGCGCCTCGAACGGATTGGGTACGACATCGCGGCGGAAATTGACGCCCAGTATCGCGACGAAACCCTCGTTGGGCAGTCCATTGCCCTGGATGCCGAAAGTCGCGGGGTCGTCGTTGCGGCGAACGGGGCAATCGGGCTTGGCAGCGGTGCACGACAGCCGGTCGATCCGCTGGAGCTTGACCGACCCCGAGACGGACCCGAATGCGACCGGCAGCGCGATCGCCTCGCCCTCGAACTGCGTGCCCACCGCATAGAAATAGCGCGTCGGCGATCCCTTCGCCGCTGAGCCGGGCAAGCCGCGCGCCATGACGCGCAGTCCGGTCGATCCGGTGTCGAGCCCCGCCTCGATCGGCCGACCGTCGATCGTCAGCGTGACGCCGAAGCGATGCGTGCCGTCGGACAGCGTCACCGCGCGGACCGGCAGCTCGACCCGGTCCGCGGCGACCGCGGTTGCCGGCAGCAGGGCCAGTGCCAGGGCGGACAGGATCGTTTTCCGCATCGTCGCATATCCTTCAGCTGGAGATCACAACGTCTTCAGCATTTCCCCGATGTCGTCCATCGTAACCACGCTCGTCGCGGCGACGTCGGGCGAAATGCGTTTCACCATCGGCGCCAGCACCTTGCCGCCAAACTCGACGAACCGGTCGGTCCCCGCCCCCGCCATCGCGAGCACCGATTCGCGCCAGCGGACCATGCCGGTCACCTGCCGCACCAGCGCGGCACGCACTTGGTCGGGATCGGCGATCGCCACCGCGTCCACGTTGCAATACACCGGGATCAATGGCGCGCGCAGGTCCGCCTCCGCAAGGGCTGCCTCCATCGCGTCGGCGGCGGGTTGCATCAGCGGGCAGTGGAACGGCGCGGATACCGGCAGCAGGACCGCCCGCTTCGCGTCCATGTCCTTCGCCAGCGCGATCGCGCGTTCGATCGCGGGGCGATGGCCGGAAAGGACAACCTGGCTCGGATCATTGTCGTTCGCGACGGTGCAGACCAGCGTCTCGCCGGTGTCCTCCAGAACCGCCGCCACCGCCGCCGCTGCGATCGCCTGCGCTTTCGCCAGATCGGCTCCCAGCAGCGCCGCCATCGCGCCTTTCCCTACCGGCACTGCCGCCTGCATCGCGCGACCACGCAACCGCAGCAGTCGCGCGGTCGTCGCGAGACCCAGCGCACCAGCGGCGCACAAGGCGGTATATTCGCCGAGACTATGTCCCGCGACGAAGTCCGCCTTGTCCGCAAGCCGGATCCCGCCCTCCTGCTCCATCACGCGCAGGGTCGCGATGGCGTTGGTCATGATGGCAGGCTGCGCGTTCTCGGTCAGCAGCAGATCGTCCGCCGGCCCTTCGCTCATCAGCGCAAACAGCTTCCGGCCGAGCGAATCGTCGACCTCCTCGAACACCGCCCGGGCGACCGGGCTCGCATCGGCCAGTGCCTTGCCCATGCCGACCGCCTGGCTGCCCTGACCCGGAAAGATGAACGCGCGCATTTGCCTCTCCATCGCTTTGGCCCGTGGGACTAGGTGTCCGGTCCGCGAATGGCAATATGAGCGGACCCATCAACCACCTTGCCTTTGTGCAGGGATAGCGTAGAGGAACGTCACAGCCGGGACGGGAGGGTTAGCCTTTTCCGTCCCGTTGTCGTTGAAGAAAGCCGGAGGGGCGGTGCGCAGGGTGCGTCCGTCAGCGATCGGCAGGAAGAAGGACAAGGCATGGCTCTTTACGAGCATATCTTCCTTGCGCGCCAGGATCTGGCACAAGCGCAAGTGGACGCGCTGGCGGAAGCCGCGACGAAGATCATCACCGACAATCGCGGCAAGGTCGTCAAGAGCGAGAGCTGGGGCCTGCGCAGCCTGGCGTACAAGATCGCCAAGAACCGCAAGGCGCATTACGTCATGCTGGAAATCGACGCTCCCGGCGACGTCGTGGCCGAACTGGAGCGCCAGACGCAGATCAACGAGGACGTGATCCGCTACATGACCGTCAAGGTCGACGCGCTGGAAGCCGGCCCGACTGTCATGATGCGCAAGCAGGAACGCGACCGCGAGCGTCGCGGCGACCGTGAAGGTGGACGCGAAGGCGGCGACCGCGGCCCGCGCGGCGACCGGGACGGCCGCTCGGATCGCGGCGATCGTCCGCGTCGTGACCGCGAAGAGGAGATGGCATAATGGGACGTCCGTTTTTCCGCCGCCGCAAGAGCTGCCCCTTCTCCGCCAAGGATGCGCCCCGGATCGATTACAAGGACGTCCGGTTGCTTCAGGGGTTCGTGTCCGAACGTGGCAAGATCGTGCCGTCGCGGATCACGTCGGTGAGCGCGAAGAAACAGCGCGAGCTGGGTCAGGCGATCAAGCGCGCGCGTCATCTGGGCCTGCTGCCCTACGTCGTTAAGTAAGGAGTCCGAGACATGGACGTCATTTTGCTCGAGCGCGTCGAGAAGCTCGGTGCCATCGGCGACGTGGTGAAGGTGAAGGACGGGTTCGCCCGCAACTTCCTGCTGCCCAACAAGAAGGCGATGCGCGCCAACGAGGCCAACCGCAAGGTGTTCGAGAACAACCGCGCCCGCATCGAGAGCGACAACGCCAACCGTCGCGGCGAGGCCGAGAAGGACGCGGCGTCGTTCAAGGACGCGACCGTCACGCTGATCCGTCAGGCATCGAACACCGGCCAGCTGTACGGCTCGGTCGCGGTGCGCGATCTCATCGAGGCGCTGGTCGCCGACGGCCACAAGGTCGGCAAGAGCCAGGTCGTGCTGGACAAGCCGATCAAGGCGATCGGCCTGTACGAGGTGAAGGTGGCGTTGCACCCCGAAGTGTCGGTGACGGTCAAGGTCAACGTCGCACGCTCGCCCGAAGAGGCCGAGATGCAGGCGTCGGGTGTCGATGTCATGGAAGCGATGTTCGAGAAGGACGAAGCCGGCTTCGTCGAGAGTTACGATCCGAACGCCGAACCTGGTGCCACGGCCGAAACGTCCGGGAATACGGCGGAAGACTAAGCTCCGCGCACCATCGGTAACGAGGGGCCGTCCGAGATATCCGGGCGGCCCTTTTGATTCCGGGCGCGGTCGCGAACGAATTGCCCTGGATCAAGTTCACCGTAATTCTGATCCTCATGTGGAACCAGTCGGCCCGGGAAAGCGATCAGTCGTTACGCCGACCGTCCAATATGGCGCGTCGGTCAAAAGGAGACGATGATGAGTAAAATCCTAGGTGCAATGGTTCTGGCGGCGCTGCCCGTGGTGGCGAGCGCGCAGATGGCGGCCCCGATGCCCGCCTCGACCTATGTCATGAAGGCTGGCGCGGGCGATCTCTACGAGCGCAAGTCGAGCGAAGTCGTACTTGGTTCGACGAAAAATCCGAAGCTGAAGTCGTTCGCGCAGATCATGATCAGCGATCACACGACCAGCACCGCCGAGGTGAAGGCTGCAGCGATGCAGGCGGGCATGACCCCCAAGCCGCCGATGCTCGACGCCAAGCAGTCGCACAATATCGCCGCGCTGAAGGCGGCGGGACCGATGAAACGCGACGCACTGTACATCACGCAGCAGAAGGCCGCGCATCAGCAGGCGCTGATGGTGCAGCAGGGCTATGCGATGAACGGAACGGTCGCGCCGCTCAAGACCGCCGCGGCGAAGATCGTCCCGGTCGTGCAGCAGCACATTCAGGAACTCGATTCGATGTGACGAAACGGGCGGCGGAGGCGGTTCGCGTCTTCGCCGTTCGGTTATCGATCGATCATGAGAAAGGGCCGGGCAGCTAAAACTGCCCGGCCTTTTTTTATTGGGGCCTCGGGTTGCCCCATATACGCCCGCTTTGTCCGCCGATCAGTTGCTACTGACACACGCACCGATCATGGCGGCGAGCGGAATGACGGCGAAAACGATCGGCAGGACGTGCTTCATCGGGAACTCGCTGCTGGTTGCAGCAGGTACATCGCACGGCGCGACCAAAGGTTGCGCGAAGATGAACGCCGGCCTCGCTCGTTCGGCGGCGCGCCGTCCCGTTACGGTACAGTGAGCCGACCTGCTACCGCCGCCCGAACAGCCGCTCGATATCGCCATGCGCCAGCTTCACCCAGGTCGGGCGACCGTGATTGCATTGACCCGAATGCGGCGTGACCTCCATTTCGCGGAGCAAGGCGTTCATTTCCGCGACCGACAGGATGCGGCCAGCGCGGACGGAGCCGTGGCATGCCATCGTACCAGCCACCGAATCCAGGCGTTCGCGAAGCGACAATGCTTCGTCGAAGACGGCGATCTCGTCCGCCAGATCGGTGACCAGGCCCGTCGGGTCCGCCTGCCCGAGCAACGCCGGCGTCGCACGCACCAGCATCGCGCGGGGACCGAAGCGTTCGAGATCGAGCCCGAAATCGGCCAATTCGCCGGCCCGCGCCTCCAGCCGATCGCAGGCGGGCTCGTCCAGTTCGACGACCTCGGGCAACAGCAACGCCTGCGCGGCGATCCGCCCGCCGACCAGCGCGGCGCGCATGCGTTCCAGCACCAGGCGCTCGTGCGCTGCGTGCTGATCGACAAGTACGAGGCCGTCGGCAGCTTCGGCGACGATATAGGTCTTGGCCACCTGCCCGCGCGCGACGCCGAGCGGATGGTCGACCGCTTCCGGCGGCGGGGACCAGGCGGGTTCGGCGCGGGCGGCGGGGGGCGCGGCAAAGAAGGTCGGGCGACGGTCCCGGATGTATCGTAGCCCCTCCCCGCCCCTTTCCACGACCTCTGCGAAGGCTCGGGTGTCGTGCAGCGGCATTCCCCCCTGCGGCGTCGGAACCCCGCTTTCGGCGGGATGGCGCATCTCGCTTGAAGGTTCCTGCCGCCACATCCCCAGCGCCGCCTCGGTCGGCTGCTGCGAGCGGTGCCCGGCCCCATCCAGCGAACGACGCAGGCCCGACACGATCAGCCCGCGGACCATCTGCGGGTCGCGGAAGCGGACTTCGGTCTTGGCGGGGTGGACGTTCACGTCGACCTCGCCCGGCGGCACGTCCAGGAACAGCGCGACGACGGCATGACGGTCGCGCGGCAGCATTTCGGCATAGGCACCACGGATCGCGCCGATCAGCAGGCGGTCCTTCACGGGGCGACCGTTGACGAACAGATATTGGTGATCCGCGACCCCGCGGTTGAACGTCGGCAATCCCGCTACGCCGCCCAGCACCAGGCCTTCGCGTTCGAGATCGACCGCGACCGAATTGGCGGCCAGCGCGCGATCGGTCAGCGCGGCGACACGGGCCGGGCGGTCATCGCCGGCGACGGTCGACAGAACGCGGCGTCCGTCATGTTCGAGCGTGAACGCGATGTCCGGCCGCGCCATCGCCAGCCGCTTGACGACGTCCAGCGACGCCGCGAACTCCGCGCGCGCCGAGCGAAGGAACTTGCGGCGCGCGGGCACCCGCGCGAACAGGTCCTCGACGACGACGCGCGTGCCGGGCGGCACGGCGGCTGGCGCGTCGCGGACTACCGCGCCATTGTCGACGATCCGGCCCCAGCCTTCGCCGCCCGCCGGTCGGCTTTCGATCGTCAGCCGCGCGACGCTAGCGATCGAGGGAAGCGCCTCGCCGCGAAAACCGAGCGTCGCGACGGCCTGGATATCCTCGCCGGGCAGCTTCGACGTGGCATGGCGTTCGAGCGCCAGCGCGATCTCGGCGGCGGTCATGCCGCAACCGTCGTCCGATACCTCGATCCGGTCCAGCCCCCCGGCGGCCAACAAAACCGCGATCCGCGACGCACCGGAATCGACCGCGTTCTCGATCAGTTCCTTCAACGCGCTGGCGGGTCTTTCGATCACTTCACCGGCGGCGATGCGATTGACCAGATGCTCGGGCAGGCGCCGTATTGACATGGGCCAATCCCTAGACCAAGCGACGGCATCCCGCGACCCGCAAACGCGAACCGATCGGTGGCGTCATTGCTATCGTCCGGTGCCGCCAGACCTTATAGTCGCGGGATGACGTGCGATGCGGCCACGCCGGCTTCGTTCGCGCGTCCGGCAGCACAGGTGACGGAACCCAGCTCTGATGTCCTTCTTCTCCCGCTTCTTCAAGTTCATGTCGCACGATATGGCGATCGATCTCGGCACCGCGAACACCGTCGTCTATGTCCGCGGTCGCGGCATCGTGCTGAACGAGCCATCGGTGGTCGCGGTCGAGACGATCAACGGCGTGAAGCGGGTGAAGGCGGTCGGTGACGACGCCAAGCTGATGATGGGCAAGACGCCCGGCAATATCGAGGCGATCCGCCCGTTACGCGACGGCGTCATCGCGGATATCGACGTCGCCGAGCAGATGATTAAATATTTCATCCAGAAGGTGCACGGCCCGCGCCGCTTCGCACGCTGGCCGGAGATCGTGATCTGCGTGCCGTCGGGCTCCACCAAGGTCGAACGCCGTGCGATCCGCGATGCCGCGTCGAACGCGGGTGCGTCGACGGTCTGGCTGATCGAGGAGCCGATGGCGGCGGCGATCGGTGCGGACATGCCGGTGACCGAACCGATCGGCAGCATGGTCGTCGATATCGGCGGCGGCACGACCGAAGTCGCGGTGCTGAGCCTGCGCGGCCTGGCCTACACGACGTCGGTCCGCGTCGGCGGCGACAAGATGGACGAGGCGATCGTCAGCTACGTTCGCCGCAACCACAATCTGCTGATCGGCGAGGCGACGGCGGAGCGGATCAAGCAGGAGGTCGGCATCGCCCGTCCGCCCGCCGACGGCATCGGCGTGACCATCCACATCAAGGGCCGCGACCTCGTGAACGGCGTGCCCAAGGAAATCCAGATCAACCAGGGCCAGATCGCCGAGGCATTGTCCGAACCGGTCGCGACCATCGTCGAGGGCGTCCGCGTCGCGCTGGAGAACACGGCACCCGAACTCGCCGCCGACATCGTCGATCAGGGCATCGTCCTGACCGGCGGCGGCGCGCTGCTGGAGGCGCTGGACGAGGTGTTGCGCGACGAGACCGGGTTGCCGGTGACGGTCGCGGAGGATCCGCTGACCTGCGTCGCGCTCGGCACCGGGCGGGCGCTCGAGGACCCGATGTTCCGCGGCGTGCTGATGAGCGGCTGACAGTCAATAACGGGGGGACCGGCGCATGGCGTCAGCCCGCGACCGCCGCACGGGATTTTCGCGGCGACGACAATATGGGGTCTTCTTCGGCTATGTGCTGCTCGTGGCGGGCGCGGCCATCGGTGGCGTGCTGCTCGCGGTATCCACCTTCGATCCACCCGCCTTCGCCGCACTTCGCATGACGGTGGCGAGCGTCACCGTACCGGTGTCGGCCGCCGGCTCCGTGGTGGTCGATGCGGTCCTATCCGTGCCCGACATGATCGGCGACCATTTCCGGGTGAAGACGGAGAACGGCATATTGCGCGGGCGGCTGGCCAACGAACGCGCGGTCGTGCTTCGCGCGCGCGCGATATTGCACGACAACGCACGGCTGCGGCGTCTGCTCGCGATACGCGACGCGACCAGCGATACGGTCGTCACCGCGCGCCTCGTCGCCTCGACCCCGTCCAGCACGCGCCGCTTCGCGATGCTGGACGCCGGGCGCTGGCAGGGCGTGCAGCCGGGCATGCCGGTGCGCGGCCCCGATGGGCTGATCGGGCGCGTGCTCGAGACCGGGCCCGCGGTCGCGCGCATCCTGTTGCTGACCGATCCCGATAGCGTCGTGCCGGTTCGCCGGTTGCGCGACGGCCTGCCGGCGATCGCGCAGGGGCGCGGCGACGGGCTGGTCGACATCCGATCGGTCGAGACCGCGGACGTGCGCTTCCAGGCGGGTGACATCTTCGTCTCGTCGGGGATCGGCGGCATCTATGCGCCCGGCATTCCCGTCGCGCGGATCCCGAAGCTCGGTCGCGACACGGTGGCGGCGCAGACCTTCGCACGCCCCGACACGATCGATTTCGCGATCGTCGAGCGCCCGTTCCTGCCGATCCCTGCCGCGGTAGCCGCGCTTCCCGGCCCGGTCCCGACGCCGGCACCCAAATCCAGGGCGAAGGCGAAGTGAGTGGCATCGACTATACGCCGTTCGCGCCCACGCTGCCGCCCGCCCGCGCCCGCGCGCTGCCCTGGGCCACCGTGATGGCGGGGTCGCTCGTCACGATCGTACCCGTGGTCGCCGGCATCCCGTTGCTGCCCCCCTTCGGTCTGCTGATGCTGATCGCATGGCGGTTGCTCGCGCGCTTCGCGCTGCGCCCATGGGCGGCGGCACCATTGGGGCTGTTCGACGACCTCGTCAGCGGCCAGCCGCTGGGATCGTCGGTGCTGCTATGGTCGCTGTGCTTCGTCGTCATCGAACTGATCGAGGTGCGGCTGGTATTCCGCGATTTCTGGCAGGACTGGATGATCGCCGCCGGTGCGATCGCGTTCGGCCTGTGCGCGGGCCGGCTGATCGCGGTGCCGGTCGCGGCGCGGGTCGACCAGGCGGTGATCGGCCAGATCGCGATCTCGATCCTTCTCTTCCCGCTCGCCACGCGTATCGTCGCCGCGATCGAGGCGAAACGGGTACAGGCATGAAGCAACCCCCGCGCGTGGTGACCGAGGCGTCGCAGGCATACAGCTTTTCGCGTCGTGCCTGGCTGCTCGGCACCGCGCAGGGTACGGTCGGCCTGTTGCTCGCCGGGCGAATGGCCTGGCTGGCGATCGCGCAGAACGCCAAATACAATCTGATGGCGGAGAGCAACCGCGTCAGCACGACGCTGATGCCGCCGCGCCGCGGCTGGATCGTCGACCGCCATGGCCAGCCGATCGCGAACAACCGCACCGACCTGCGCATCGACATCATCCCCGACCGGCTGACGGAACGCGAGCGCGTTCTCCCGCTGCTCGGACGATTGCTGGCGCTCACGCCGGAGGATCTGGTCAGGATCGGGATCGACCTCGACAACGCCGCCGGGTTCCAGCCGGTGAAGGTGGCGGAGAATATCGACTGGGAACGCTTCGCGGCGGTCAGCCTGCGCCAGCCGGAACTGCCCGGCGTCGCCCCGACCCGTGGCTTCGCGCGGCATTATCCCTCCGGTGCCGCGGTCGCACATCTGACCGGCTATGTCGGCGTGCCCAATGCCGAGCAATATAAGGCGACACACGACCCGCTGATGGTCGTGCCCGGCTTCAAGATCGGCAAGGACGGGCTGGAAAAGACGCTCGAAGGTCCTCTGCGCGGCCGGCCCGGTGCCAAGCGCATGGAAGTGACCGCGCGCGGCCGCCCCGTCGCCGAGCTGCCGACCCGCGTCGACGTGCCCGGCGCGACCCAGCGGCTGACGATCGATGCGGGGTTGCAGGATTATGCCGCGCGTCGGCTCGGCACCAATTCGGGATCGGCGGTCGTGCTCGACTGCCGCACCGGCGAGATGCTGGCGATGGTGTCGGTCCCCGCCTATGATCCGAACAGTTTCTCGCGTGGGATCAGCCATCTCGAATGGCAGATGCTGGCGGACGACGATCACGTGCCCTTGATGAACAAGGTCACGCAGGGTCTGTATCCGCCGGGCTCCACCGTGAAGCCGATGAACGGGATCGCGCTGCTGCACAACGGCATCGATCAGCATACGCGGATCAGCTGTTCGGGCGCGCTTCGCGTCGGCACGGGGATCTTCCACTGTCACAAGAAAAGCGGCCACGGCGCGCTCGACCTCAAAAACGCGATCATGCAGAGCTGCGACATCTATTTCTACGAAATGGTGCGGCGGCTTGGCTACGACCGCGTCGCCCCGGTCGCGAAGTCGCTGGGGCTCGGCCAGAAATTCGACCTGCCGCTCTCGGGTCAGCGCTTCGGTACCGTGCCCGACAACGCGTGGAAACAGCGTCGGTACAAGGCCGACTGGACGGTCGCGGACTCGCTCAACGCGTCGATCGGCCAGGGCTATGTCCTGACCAATCCGCTGCAACTGGCCGTCATGGCGGCCAGGATCGCCAGCGGTCGCGCCCTGCAGCCCAGTCTCCTCACCGCCGATGTCAATTTCGACGCGCCTGCCCTGCCCTATCAGTCCGAGCATCTCGCGATGATCCGCGATGCGATGTTCGGCGTGGTGAACCAGGGCGGCACCGGCAACGCGGCACGGCTGCAGATTCCCGGCGTCGCGATCGCGGCGAAGACGGGCACCGCGCAGGTTCGCCGGATCACGATGGCGGAACGCGGCCACGGCGTGCTAAAGAACGCCGCCCTCCCCTTCAAGCTGCGCGACCATGCGCTGATCGTCTGCTTCGCGCCCGCGGACAATCCGCGCTATGCCGCGGCGGTGGTGCTCGAACATAACGGCCATACCGTCCGCACGCTGGATACGCCGGGGATCGGCCGTGACATCATGACGTACCTGCTCGACCGCGACCGCGCGATCGCGACGCTTGCGGAGATCGAACCGACCTGGGGCGGCGATATCGAGACGCGCATGGCAGCGAGCGCGGCGCAATACCGCACGCTTCACACCCCCTCCGCGGCGGCGATCGCGACCCGGACCGATGCGGTCGTCCCCACCGACTCCGCCCCCGTCCAGGCCGAGAGCGCCGCGGTCAGCGCCGAGCAGCAGGCGCTCGCGACGGGCGGCGCGAACATCACGACCCCGGCCGAGGATCCCAATCCCGAGGCACCGCAATGAGCCGCAGCCGGATCGTTCCGGAACCGCTCGCGCAATTGCCCTGGCGCATGATCCTGCTGATCGTCGCGATCGGCGGGTTCGGGCTCGTCGTGCTCTATTCCGCCGCGGGGGGCAGCCTGCATCCCTGGGCGCTATCGCAGGGCATCCGCTTCTTCGTCTTCCTCGCCGCCGCCGTCGCCCTGTCGCGGGTGTCCGAAAGCGTGTGGAAGACCGGCGCGCTGCCCGCTTATGCATTGCTCGTGCTCTCGCTGGTCGCGGTCGAGCTGCTCGGCAAGATCAGCGGCGGGTCGCAGCGCTGGATCAATATCGGCTTCGTCAATCTGCAACCCTCCGAACTGATGAAGCCGGCGATCGTACTGGCCTGCGCGCGTTTCTACGACATCCTGCCGGTCGGGGAGACGCGGCGGGTCGCGGGCGTGTGGCCCGCCGCCGCATTGATCGGCGTGCCCGCGGCGCTGGTCATGCTGCAACCCGATCTCGGCACCGCGCTCATGATCTGCGCGGGCGGCGCGACGGTGATGTTCCTGGCGGGCGTGCCCTTGCGGCTGTTCGTCGGCGGCGTGACCGCGGTGGCGATCGCCGCGCCGCTGGCGATCAAGTTCGTGCTGCACGAGTATCAGCGCAACCGTATCCTGATCTTCCTCGATCCCGAAAGCGACCCGCTGAAGACCGGTTACCACATCACTCAGTCGAAGATCGCGATCGGATCGGGCGGCATCCTCGGCAAGGGATTTCTGAAGGGCACGCAGAGCCACCTGCAATATCTGCCCGAAGGCCATACCGACTTCGTGTTCGCGACGATGGCGGAGGAATGGGGGCTGGTCGGCGGCGTGCTGCTGATCGGCGCGTTCTTCCTCGTCATCCGCTGGGGGACCAACGTCGGCATGCGCGCGCAGACGCGCTTTGCCAGACTGACCGCGGCGGGGCTGGCGACGACGATCTTCTTCTACGTGGCGATAAACCTGGCGATGGTGATGGGCTTGGCACCGGTGGTCGGCATCCCCCTGCCGCTCGTCAGTAACGGGGGGTCCGCGCAGATGACCGTCCTGTTGTGTATCGCCATCCTGATGTCGATCGACCGCCAGAACCGCGAGCAGGTCCGCTGGTAGAGGGCCCCGCGCGCCTTTTCGGCAAAAAAGGGTTTGCATCCCATCCGCGCGATGCTACCCGCGCGCTTCCCGAAACGACGAGCGCCGCAGCGCCGTTGCCCTTCCGGTATGGACGCATAGCTCAGTTGGTAGAGCAGCTGACTCTTAATCAGCGGGTCCTTGGTTCGAGCCCAAGTGCGTCCACC
>NZ_CAHJWJ010000009.1 GCF_903642285.1 Sphingomonas bacterium | reverse complement strand
TTGCGTCGAAGTCACTCGCAAGGGGAATAAGCTGCGCTAAGCTCTGCGTGTTTGCAAACTACATAATCGCCTTTTTTTTGCGGGTGATGTGGCACCAGGATCAATATGTTACCCTCAACGCGCCAGGACTTTAGCTGGGAAAGAAAGTTCATCCCGAGCACGTCGGTATCGCCGAACGCTGGCGAGACGACGACCGGCAGGTCGCGCGCGATGACATCGCCGAGCCTCAGCGTGCCGATCGTCGCGGTTTGCGCGGCGATCGTGCCGTTGGCGGTGCGCAGCGCCATCGGGAACATCGGATCGCCGACATCGAGCCCCGCCGCGGCCGCGGTGCCGGTGGACAGCGCGGTGACGGTTGCACCGCTGTCGACCAGCCGCCGCCGTTGGACCCCGTCGATCCGCGCGCGTGCCCAGAAATGGCCGTCCGGCGACATCGCGATCCGGACTTCGTCGCCGACCACGCTCTGATCGTCCAGTCGCAATAGCCGAACGACATGCGACAAATAGGGGTCGAACCGGCCGCGGTCCTGTACCACCATCACCAGCAGCGCGAGCAGACCGATCCATGTCGCGATCCGGACCAGTCGCCCGATGATCGGCAGGCGACTGGCGATCACGACGACGAGCAATAGCGTTGCCAGCGTAACGACGAGGGAAGCCTCATGCCCGGACAGGCCGGCGGCGGACAGCGCGTTCATCTGCCGCCGATAGCCGTGTCGGCCTGTATGATTGCTGAAGCTTTACGCTATATCGGCGTTGCCCGTGGCGCGCGAAGGATCGTTCGCACCCGATCGATGGGACGTTCGTCGCATCGTGCCAGCATTCCAATGGAAGGTCTTTCGTGAACGAACTCCTGACCTCGACCGAAGTCACCTTGAAACCCGATCCTTCCCGAACGATCGTGCGACCCTTCGCCCCCGAATACCCCGGTGCGTTCGGCGATCCCGCACGCCCGCGGGCACAGGTCATCGTCGACCGTATCCTCGCCATGGATGAGGCGGCGGTGGCCGAGGAACGCCGCAACGTCGTCCAGTCGCTCGATGAACGCCACCGCGACGTGGACGATATGTTGTTGCGCCGGTTTCACGAGGTCGAGGCGCTCGACGTTGCTTGCGACGGGGTGCGGACCGATCAGGCCATGCTGATCGGTGCCTATTTCTGCGAAGAATATTCCTACGAGGCCGCTGCCCTCTTCAATCCGAGCATCGTCCTCCATCCCGACCAGAAGGATGCGCCGGCCGGGGCCGTGAAGTTCGTGATGTCGCTGCGCGCGATCGGGGAGGGCCATGTGTCCTCCGTCACGTTTCGCGCCGGCCTGTGGGATGCGGATGACCGCGTTACGGTAAAGGACCCCCGCCCGATCTCGGTCGCGCCGATCATCGACCAGCGCGACGTCGAGCAGGATCAGACGACCCTGCGCTGGCCGAACGACGTCGGATCGGCGACGCCCGTGCTGTTTCCGCTCACACCCAGCCAGAGGCAGGGCATCGAGGACATGCGCTTGGTCCGGTTCGAGGACGAAGGCAAGACGCAGTATTTTGGTACCTACACCGCATTCAACGGGCTGGAGGCACGGTCCGAGTTACTGGAAACCGACGATTTCCTGACCTTCAACCTGCGCCCGATGACCGGTAATGCGGCGGCGGCGAAGGGCATGGCATTGTTTCCACGCAAGGTCGGCGGCCGCTACGCGATGCTGTCGCGTCAGGACAGCGAGAATATCTGGCTCATGATGTCGGACGATATCCGCCACTGGGAGGGCGGACACAAGCTGATCGAGCCCAGATACCCGTGGGAATTCGTCCAGATGGGCAATTGCGGGTCGCCGATCGAGATCGACGAGGGCTGGCTGGTGCTGACGCACGGCGTCGGGACGGTGCGCAATTATTGCATGGGGGCGGCCTTGCTCGACAAGGACGACCCGTCGAAGGTTCTGGCGCGCACCCCCAGACCGATCGTCGAGCCGAGCCCGGGGGAAAGGGACGGCTATGTCCCAAATGTCGTCTATAGCTGCGGATCGCTCGCGAACGGGCGAAGGCTGCTGCTGCCCTACGGCGTCGCCGACTATTTCACGACATTGGCCACGCTCTCTATCGACGATCTTCTTGCCGCGATGGTGTGATCGGACAGCCCCGCCGCTCGACCGGGGCGGGGCTGTCCGGCGTCAGCCGCCGGTGACGCGCCAGACGGTGTCGCCCAGATCGTCCGCGATCAGCAGCGCGCCCGCCTTGTCGACCGCAAGCCCGACCGGCCGGCCATGCGCCTTGCCGTTGGGGCCGACGAACCCGGTGACGACGTCCTGCGTCTTGCCTGCGGGCTTGCCGCCGGCGAAAGGAATGTACACGACCTTGTAGCCGTTCAGCGGGTTGCGATCCCAGCTGCCATGTTCGCCGACGAACGCACCGCCGCGATACTGCACCGGCAGGTTCGCCGATCCGTAGAAGGTCATGCCCAACGGCGCGACATGCGAACTAAGGCTGTAGTCGGGGAGGATCGCCTTCGCCACCAGATCGGGCCGCCGTGGCATCACGCGCGGATCGACGTGCTGCCCCCAATAGCTGTATGGCCAGCCATAGAACGCACCGTCCTTAACTGACGTCATGTAATCGGGAACCAGGTTCGGCCCGAGTTCGTCGCGTTCGTTGACGACCGCCCATAGCTGCTTGGTATGCGGTTCCCAGGACAGGCCGTTGGGATTGCGGAGCCCGCTGGCGAAGATGCGGTGTGCGCCGGACGCCCGATCGACCTCCCAGATATCGGCGCGGCCCAGTTCTGCTCCAATGCCGTTTTCGGTGATGTTGCTGTTCGATCCGATGCCGACATACAGCTTCGTGCCGTCGGGGCTGGCGGCGAGACTCTTGGTCCAGTGATGGTCGATCGGCCCACCGGGTAGTGCGGTCAGCTCGGTACCGGGGGCGGTTATCGTCGTCTGGCCGGTCTTATAGGGAAAACGGACGATCGCGTCGGTGTTGGCGACATACAGGTCGCCGCCGACCAGCGCCACACCGAACGGCGAGTTCAGATGATCGATGAAAATCGTTCGGACGTCGGGTTTTCCGTCGCCATCGGTATCGCGCAGCAACGTGATCCGCTGCGCGCCCTTCGCACCCGCACCGGCGAACATCTGGACGAACCCCATTATGAGTTCCTTGGGCCGGTTCACCGGGGCGGGGGGACCGCTGCTCTCGACGACCAGGACGTCGCCGTCGGGCAGGACGTAGAGCGACCGCGGATGCGAGAAGCCGGTCGCCAACGGGGCGATCTTCAGCCCCGGCGCGACGACCGGCATCGCGCCGTCCTTCCACCGATCGACCGGCGCGACGTGCATCGGCGGGACGAGATACTGGTTCTGCTCCGGCAGCGGCGGGTTCGGGCCGACCTGGGTCATCGCATCCATCTTGCTCGATCCGCCGCACGCTGCGAGTGCGACCAGCCCGGTACCGAGCGCGAGCCGCCACAAGGCGGCGACAGGATGATTGGCGGACATCAGCGGACACCTCCGGCCTGTTGGCGATAGACGATCGAATTGCCGATCCACGCGGTGACGAGCACGAGGACCGTCACGATCCCGGACAGGATAATTCCCATGGGCACGACCGAAGTGTACGCATCGCGGCTGTGGACGAACGCATTCCACAGCGAGAGCAGCAGGACCAGTGCGTTGCCGACGGAATGAAACCAGCCCGGCCGATGCGCGCGCACGCGCTTGCTCGCGACGAAATCTACGATGCCGACGACCGCCGCCAGCACACCCATCACCAGCCCGGCGGTGATCAGCCAGATCGAGAAGTTCGCCCATTGCATGTTGTAGGTTTCGGCATAGGCGATGTCGGTCAGGAAGGCACCGGTGAAGCAGGCGATCGGATAGGCGGCGAGCAGTCCATGGATCGGATGCCACCCGGCACCGGACGGGTATTTCGGATAGGTCGTGGCCATGCTGCAATCCCCGTTTGCGGCAAGCGACGCCGCGTCAGGGCATTGTACGTTCCGCTTTACCGCGATGTTCCGTCAGCGTGCCGCGAACAACGCCTTTCGCAACATTACATGCACGCCCTTGTTGCGATCCACCAGTTCGGTCACTTCGACGTCGCCGGCCACGCTGACGAGCATATAGGCGTCGTCCCGGGTCATGCCTTTTTGCGCCACCAGGAAATCGATCATGTTGCGTAGCGCCTTTCGCGTCGCGTTCGACAGGTCGTCGTCGAAGCCCATCGCGATGTACGCGTCGGGTGTCTCCGCACGGGGGTAGATTGGCGGCGTCGGCGCCCCTGGGGCGGGGGTGACATGCTTGTGAAGCACGAACTGGAAGGTGCCGACCAACGACGTCTCGAGCGCGGTGATGTCGACCTCGCCATTGCCTTGCGCGGCATGCCCGTCGCCGACCTGGAACAACGCCCCCGGTGCATAGACGGGCAGGAACAGCGTCGTGCCGGCGACCAGTGCCTTGTCGTCCATGTTGCCGCCGTTGATCGTCGGCGGTGCGGAATCATAGCGTCCGAATGCGGGGGGTGGCGCGACGCCCATGCTGCCGAAGAACGGATGCAGCGGCACATCGACGCCGGGCGCGAACCGCCCGATCATGCGCGTTTTGTCGAGCGGCACGATCTTCATGCGGGCATAGGGAAAATCGTCGGTCAGGAACCCGGCACCGTAGCGGAATGCGTTATATGCATAGGGGATGGCGAGATCGATCCGCTTGATCCGTATCTCCAGCACGTCGCCCGGCTCCGCGTCCGCGATCGCGATCGGCCCGGTCAGGATGTGCCCGCCCGGCCCCCGGGCGGCGGCGGGGACGCCGTCGAACACCGCGCGCAGTGCCGGCTCGACGTCGCCGGGCGCGACCCCGGCCTTCTCGAGTCCCGTCGGGCTGTTGGTCAGCAGCGTGTGGACGACGACGGTATCGCCCGACCTGACCGTCATTACCGGCTTGTCCGCGGCGTCGTAATGCCCCCAGGCGACCGTCTGCGGCGTGGGTTTCAGTTCGTACGTACCGGCGATTGCCGGACCGCCGGCGAAGAGGGCTACGGTCCCCGCCAGCAGCATTTGTCGAGCCTTGTGCATCACCGGCGTTCTCCCTGTTCGCTGTCCGATTGCGAGCATGCACGCGGCGGCCCCGGGACGCCAGTGACGGCGCGGTGCGGACATCGATCGACGCCACGCCGGCACGGGGCTTCGCACATCGCCCAACATTGCCTATGACCCCCGGGCGGCCGTGGAGACGGCCCGGGGGGACCATTGCTCGACAGTCAGATCGTACCGGTCGTCCGGCCCTTGTCGCGCTCGCTCGGTCTGCTCGGCGTGCTGTTCCTCACGCTGTCGGTCGCGACGCCGGCGTCGTCGGTTTTCGTCATCGTGCCGGGCATGCTCCACGCCGCCGGCAGCGGGACGATCTGGGCGTTGGCACTGGCAGGGGTCGTCTGCGTCGCCACCGCGTTCGTTTATGCCGAACTTTCCTCGGTCTGGCCGATCGCCGGGGGCGAATATGTCCAGGTCGCGCGAACGCTCGGGCCGCTGGCGGGCTTCGTGATGCTCGGGGTCAACGTCTTCAACAACCTCCTCTTCCCGCCCGTTCTCGGGCTGGGGGTCAGCGCGGTGCTGTCGACGGTGATGCCCGGTCTGCCGCAGGTACCCGTCGCGATCGCGGTCGTCGGGCTGTCGACGATCGTCGGTCTGCTCAACATCCGCGTCAACGCCGTCGTCACGGGTGTCTTCCTGGCCATCGAGATGCTCGCGCTGCTGGTCGTCGCCGCGCTGGGGTTCGCACATCCGATCAATTCGTTCGCCGCGCTGCTGCTCCACCCGGTCATGCCGGCGGGGCAGGGGCTGATCGCCGCATCGCCGGCCTCGATCGGGTTGGCGACCTCGATCGCGATCTTCGCGCTCAACGGCTATGGCTCCGCGGTATATTTCGGCGAGGAGTTGCACGACGCGCCGAACCGGATCGGGCGTGCGGTGATGCTCGCCCTCGTCGCGACGCTGCTGCTGGAGGCGCTGCCGATCGCGGCCTTGCTGGTCGGGGCACCCGATCTGGCGGCCAGTTTTACGTCGGAGGACCCGTTCGGGACGATGGTCGTCGCGCGCAGCGGGTCAGTGCTGGCGGGGTGGATGGCGGTCGGCGTCGTCATCGCGATCATCAACGCGTCGATCGCATGTATCCTGGCCTGCGCGCGGTTCTTCTACAGCACCGGACGCGATGGTGCCTGGGGGCGGCCGGTCGACCGGTGGATGCTGGCGATCCATCCGCGCTTCGATTCGCCATGGCTCGCGACGCTGTTGGTCGGGGGGATCGGCATGCTCTGCTGCTTCCTGCCGCTGACCCTGCTGCTGGTGCTGAGCGGTGCGGGGCTCATCGCGATCTATGCGGGTATCGCGCTGGCGGCGATGGTCGGACGGCATACCGGTGCGACCGACCATGCGCCATTCCGGATGCCGTTCTACCCCGTCGCTCCGGTCCTGACGATCCTCGCGCTCGGCTATGTCGTCTACACCAGCTGGCTCGACCCGGACGAAGGTCGACCCAGCCTGATCGCGACGCTGGCGCAGGTCCTGCTCTCCGCCGCATACTATCTGTGCGTCCTGCGCCGCCGCGGCACCTGGGTGATCCACGACCCCGTCGAACCGGTTCGATGAGGGCGCTTTCCCGCCGTAAGAAGATGGGAAAGAACGATCTTGCAATATAAATCGACCCACAGCAGCTTGCGCGGATGGACAAGCTTGCCATGCGCGTCATGACGGATTCGCTGACCGAGCCGCAGCGGGCGTGCCTGCGGCTGGTCGCGACGCATCATAATTCCAAGGAGATCGCCCATTTGCTCGGCGTGTCTCCCTCTGCAGTCGACAAGCGGATCGAACGCGCGGTCCAGATCCTCGGTGCGCGGTCTCGTTTCGCCGCAGCGCGGGCGCTGGCCATGACCGAAGGTACGCCTTTCGCCGAGCCCGAGTCAGTCGCGGAGGACGGCACGTCCGATCGGCTGCCATGCGATCCGATCGACCTTCCCCCCGCGGCCTTTTCCCTGCCAGAGATGGGGCAGGACGAGCCGTGGTGGCTCGTCCGCCGGTTGATCGGGCTGTCGTCGCCCGGCCACCGGGTCGGCGGCAGGACCCGCAATGACCTGACCGTGCTGCAACGGCTCGGTGTGATCATGGCGGTAACGCTGTTCGTGGCGGTGTCTTCGGTTGCGGTGCTGAACATGGCGGTGACGCTGTCTGGCATCGTTAAGGACCACCGGCCCGCACGCCGCTGACCTATCGACGGCGGGGAAGCGGCATTGCCGCTCGTGGGGGGAAGACACATGCTCAAGGAACGACGGCACGCCGTGGACACCGTGGCGGCACATTTTCTCAAGGCGGAAGCGGCGGCCGACGAGGCGGCGATGCTGACCAGCGAATGCGTTTCGACGTTCATGCGTCAACGCCTCGCCGCAAAGCTGCCGCTCGCCACGGGACTCGACGCGCTCCAGCTCCTGTCCGATGCGGCAGCCGATCTGGTCCGCGCACGCCAGCGCATGGTGGAGGCGCATCGCGCGCTGTTCGATACGAAGGGCGCCATCGGATTGCGCGGTTATGGCGCGGAAGGATGTCCGCCCGCGTCGATCGACGAACATCCGGCCGTCATGCTTGCGGCCGTGGCCTGAAGGTTCGGCAGGCGGCCGGTCCTGCGATCCGCCGCCTGCCACCGTCGCGTCGATGGTCTATATCGTTGTCTTCAACCTGATCCAATTGCTGGCGTCGCTCTACGCTTTCGTGCGGGGCGGGGCACCGGAACGACTGGCCGGGGGCTTGCTGCTGGTCGCGGCGCTGTTGACGCGTATATTCTTTCTCGGCTCCGTGGCACCCTATTTCGGGATCGAGATCGGCATCCTGGCGGTCGATGTCGTGCTGCTCGTGGCGCTCGTGACGCTGGCGCTCTACGCGGATCGGTTCTGGCCGATCTGGCTCTCGGCGCTTCAGGCGCTCGGGGCGGGTGCGCATATCGCGAAGGCGATCGATCCGTCCGTCGTGAGCATGGCGTACGCCATACTGCTTTCGGTCTGGAGCTACCCGATGGTTCTTATTCTGGCGGCCGCGACGCTTCGGCATCAGCGGCGTCTCGCGGTGGCGGGTTCCGATCTGGATTGGAGCGTCCGCTGATCCGCCCGCCTTAGCAATCCGAAAGCATTTCCAATGACGATTTTGTCGAACGCGACCGAGCGCCGAATGCGGCACGGCGGCGATTACCGGCGGCACCGGCCCGACCGGCTGGTCGCTACTGCCGCGATGATGGAACGCGCACGGCTGGCCTATGCCATCGGCGCACGGCGACAGTCTGCGCTGGGCAAGGGACTGTTTGCCGATCCCGCCTGGAATATCCTGCTCGACCTGTTCCTGTCGGACGAAGACGGGCGCGACCTTAGCGTTACCGCGGTTTGCATCGGGTCGCGGTCATCCTCCGCAACGGCGCTTCGCTATATCACCCTGCTCGTCGAACGCGGCCTGATCGACCGGATCGCGGACGAGCATGACGGCCGGCGGACCTATGTCCGACTGACCGCGAAGGGCTGGAACGCCATGGTCACCCTGTTCGAAGACGAGCGCGCCGCCGACTGACGCCGGGCGATCCAGCGTTCCGCTTTGGCAAGCGCGGGCGGATCGTCGACGTCGATCCAGTCGATGTCGCTACAATCGACCACATGCGCCGCCCTGCGTGCGGCGAGCAATCGCATGCCTTCGGTCAACGACGGCGCGTCCAGCGACGCCAGCGCATCTATCAGCGCGGGCCCGATCGCGAACACGCCGGTGTCATAAGCGTCATGCGGTTCCAGATGTTTGCCGATCGTGACGATCGATGTGCGGTCGGTCGCGACGCGGGTCACGTCGTCGGGATCGACCCAAGGATGCCCCAGCCGCCGATCGATGCCCAGCGTCGCACCGCCCTGCGTACCGATTTCCGCGAGCCGGAGATACAGCGCCGGGTCGACCAGATGGTCGCACATCGCCAGCACCGCGTCCCCGCCGGCCAGAGCGCTCGCTCCGGCCAACACCGATACGCCGTTGGGCAGCCGGTGATCGGCGACACGCACCGTCTCCACCGCCAACGGCCAGTCGCGCGCCGCGAGATGTCGCTCTATCGCACCGTGCAGATAGCCGAGCACCACGACGACCCGCGTCAAACCGGCCGCAGCCATGCCCGTCAGTGCATGGTCGATCAGCGGGACGCCGCCGACCGGACAAAGCGGCTTGGACGCAGCGGCATCGCGCAGTCGGCTACCTTCGCCGGCGGCCAGCAACAGCCCGGTGCGGATCACGCGGTCAGGCCGCCTTGATGAACTCTTCGACCGCGACCTGTGCCAGATCGTCGGTCATCTGCGTGCGCGGATGCTTGCAGAAATAGGCGGATGCCGGATCGATCACGCCGCGCAGGCCACGGTCGCTCGCGATCTTGGCGCATCGGATCATGTCGATCGCGACGCCGGCCGAATTGGGCGAGTCTTCGACCGACAGGCGAAGCTCCAGGTTCATCGGCACGCCGCCGAACAGCTGGCCTTCCATCCGCAGAAAGCAGACCTTGTTGTCGTTCTGCCACGCGACATAGTCGCTCGGGCCGACATGGATGTTCTCGTCTTCCAGCCGCTCCGCCGCGACCGACTGCACCGCTTCGGTCTTCGATACCTTCTTGGACGCGAGCCGCTTGCGGTTCGACATGTTCAGGAAGTCCGTGTTGCCGCCGGTGTTCAGCTGATACGTGCGATCGAGCTTGACCCCGCGCTTGGCGAACAGGTCGGTCAGCACACGGTGAACGATCGTCGCGCCCAGCTGCGCCTTGATGTCGTCGCCGATGATCGGCACGCCCGCCGCCTCGAACTTCGCGGCCCATTCGGGGTTGGAGGCGATGAAGACCGGGATGTTGTTGACGAACGCGACGCCCGCCTCGATCGCGCATTCGGCGTAGAATTCGGTCGCCTCCTGGCTGCCGACGGGCAGGTAGTTCATCAGCACGTCGGTGCCGCTTTCGCGCAATTCACGGACGACGTCTTCCTTGGTCGGCTCGGGCAGGTCCGCCGGAAGGAAGGTCCGATCGTCGTTATACGCCTCCATATGTTCGGCGACACCGTCCAGTGTACGGCCCATCTTCACAACGGTACCGGTTGCGGCGACATTGGCCGCGAAGATCGCGGTGCAGTTCGGCTTGGCGAAGATCGCCTCCGCGACATCCTTGCCCACCTTGCGACGATCGATATCCCAAGCCGCAACGACCTTGATGTCGCTTGGCCGGTAACCGCCCATGTCGAGATGCATCAGGCCGACGACGTCGTTCGCGCCTTCCCGGTAATGTTCCAGGCCCTGGACGAGCGAACTGGCGCAATTGCCAATTCCCACGACGGCGATACGAATGCTAGTCATCAGCGACCTTGTTCCTTTGCGAAGGCGGGGGCGAACCGGTCGTCGGACGTGCCCGAATGAAATGGCGACCCGTCGGTGAACCCGTGTTCGACGCGGCGATGCCATAAGAGCCCGACGATCGATACAATCGTCATAGGCGCGATTTCGACCCACCAGAAGATGCGGGGATTGCCCAATAGGCAGGCGACGCAGATGGTCCATACCCGGGTATTGGCGGACAGCATCGTCATGAACCGCATCGGCGCGACGGCAGCATCGGCATAACGTTCGCCAAGGGCGATGGGATCGTCGCTGCGTGCCAGCAGCCGTTCGAACCGCGCGCCTGCGCGGTCGGGCACGCCCGCGACATAATCGTAGAACCGGACCAGCGCGTTGCCCGTGATCGGCGTCGCGATCAGCGCCACACCTTTCGCCCGGCGGTGGAAACGCCCGCGCTCACCTTCGTACAAGCTCGATTGCACCATATGCGCTGCACCAGCCGTCACGGCCAGTGCCCAGCCCTCGACGGTACCGATCGACAGCGCCATCGCGACATAGATCAGGATGAAGACACCGTGATCACACAACCCGTCCAGCATCCGGCCGAGCGCGCTGGCCGTTTGCGTCGCGCGTGCGATCATCCCGTCCAGTCCATCGGCGATCAGCCACGCGACCGACAGCGCGAGCCCGGCGATGGCGGCAAGCGGATGTTGCCACCGCGCATAACACAGCGCGGCCAATATCCCGACGATGAGGCCGAGGATCGACACGGCATTCGCCGACAGCCGCATCCGAAGCGCGCGCGGCAGCAGCGCACGCGCCGCGGGATGAATCAGCCACAGATTGGACCAAGCCTCGATCCGGCGATCGCGCGACCCGTCCGGAGGGAGGGATGTCATAAGAATTTCATAATGCGCCGGAGGCGTTTGTTATGCAAGAAAGCTTATTCATGCGCGGCTAAGATACGCCGTTACGGCAATGCGCTCGACAGTTCGGCCAGCCACGCTGCCGCGGTCCCGTCGGATGGCGCGCGCCAGTCGCCGCGCGGCGACAGGGCGCCGCCGGCGGACACTTTCGGGCCATTGGGCATAGCGGACCGCTTGAACTGGCTGGTCGTAAAGAACCGGACCAGAAACTTCTCCAGCCAGCCGGCGATGGTCGTCAGATCGTAGGCGACGCGCGCGTCCGCCGGGAAATCCGCGGGCCAACGCCCGGCTTCGGCATCGCGCCAGGCATGCCAGGCGAGGAACGCGATCTTCGACGGGGCCATACCGTGGCGAACGACGTAATGGACGAAGAAATCGTTCAGCGCATACGGCCCGATCCGTGACTCCGTACTTTGGATCGCGCCGTCCGCGCCCGCGGGAACGAGTTCGGGCGAAATCTCGGTCGCGAGGATCGCCGCCAGCACGTCATGCGTCGCCGCGTCATATTGGTCGGTGCGGATACACCAGCGGATCAGAAATTGGATCAGCGTCTTCGGCACGCCCGCATTGACGCCGTAATGGCTCATCTGGTCGCCGACGCCGTATGTGCACCAGCCGAGTGCCAGTTCGCTCAGATCGCCGGTGCCGACGACCAGTCCGCCGCGCTGGTTGGCCAGGCGGAACAGGTAATCGGTGCGCAGCCCCGCCTGCACATTTTCGAACGTCACGTCGTAGACCGGATCGCCGTGCGCGAAGGGATGCCCGATATCCTCCAGCATCCTAGACGCGGCGGGGCGGATATCGATCTCCGCGGCGGCGATGCGCAGCGCGCGCATCAATTCCCACGCATTGCCCTTCGTGCCCTCACTGGTCGCAAAACCGGGCATCGTGAAGCCCAGAATATGGTCGCGCGGTCGCTGCAACCGGTCCATCGCCTTGGCCGCGACGATCAGCGCATGGGTCGAATCGAGACCACCGGAAACGCCGATGACCAGCGTTTTCGCATCCGCGGCAACGATCCGCTTTGCCAGACCTTCGACCTGGATGTTGAAGGCTTCGTAGCAGTCCGCGTCGCGCTTCCCGGGGTCGTTCGGGACGAAGGGAAAGCGGCGAACGTCGCGCATAAGGCCGATGTCCGCCTGTCCCATGTCGTGCTTGAACGTTACCCGCCTGAAACGACTTTCGGGATCGTTCGCCAGCCGCGCGGCATCGTTGAAGGTACCGGTCCGCATCCGTTCCTGCTCGATCCGTTCGGCATCGATATCGGCGACCAGCAATTCGCCGTCGCTCGCGAAGCGGCGCGATTCGGCGATCAATTCGCCCAGTTCGTGGATCATGCCCTGACCGTCCCAGGCGAGATCGGTCGTGCTTTCGCCCGGCCCGGCCGCAGAATAAACATAGGCGCAGACGGCCCGCGCGCTTTGCGCCGCGGACAGCATCGCCCGCTCGCGCGCCTTGCCGATCACGACGTTGGACGCCGACAGATTGCAGCAGATCAGCGCCCCCGCCAGCGCGCCGATGGTCGAAGGCGGCGTCGGGGCCCAGTAATCCTCGCAAATCTCGGCGTGGAACACGAAATGCTCGAGATCGTCCGCGGCGAAGATCAGGTCGGTGCCGAACGGGGCGGTCTGGCCCGCCAGCGTGATATGACAGGGTGCCGCGATTCCCGCGCCGCTGGCGAACCAGCGTTTCTCGTAATATTCCCGGTAGTTGGGGAGAAACGTCTTCGGCACCACGCCGAGGAGCCGCCCGCGTGCGATGGCGACCGCGCAGTTATAAAGCCGCCCGTTCCGCGGCAGCGCTGCACCGACCAGCAGCACCGGCGACAGGGTCTCGCTCGCCGCGACCACCCGCGCGATCGCCGCTTCCGTCGCGTGATGCTGCGCGGTCTGGAGATGGAGATCGTCGATCGCGTAGCTGGTGAGATTGAGTTCGGGGAAGACGATCAGGTCGACCCCTTGCGCATGGCCCTGCTCCGCCAGCGCGATCGTCGCGGCGGCGTTCGCCACCGTATCGCCGACGCTCGCCACCGGCGTCGCGGCGGCGACGCGGATCAGGCCGTGGGTGTGGATCGAAAAGAACGGATGACGCGCCATCGCCGCTGTCTAGCGGTGCTGCGGCGGGTCCGCCAGCATGGGGTTTGCGTCGGCGGCCCGGCTGGTTACCCTGCACGACATGACGACGACGGTGTACGGCATCCGCAACTGCGATACGGTCAAGAAGGCGCGGGCCTGGTTGGACGCGCATGGCATCGCCTATGCCTTTCACGACTACAAGGTGGCGGGCGTCGACCGCGGCAAACTGGAACGCTGGGTCGATCTGCTCGGCTGGGAAACACTGCTCAACCGTGCCGGCACCACCTTCCGCAAGCTGCCCGAGAACGACAAGGCGGCGATCGACCGGGACCGGGCGATCGCGATCATGCTCGCTTATCCCTCCGCGATCCGTCGGCCCGTGGTGGAATCGGGCGGGGCGTTGCTGGTGGGTTTCACCCCCGATACCTATATTATGCTCGCGCCGGGGGGCGACTAAGGAACCCAGCCATGCCGACCGCCACTTGGAACGACAACGTCATCGCGACCTCGGACGATATCGTGACCGTCGAGAACAACGCCTATTTCCCCGCCGACAGCATCGACTCCGCGCTGATCGAGGACAGCGCGACGACTTCGGTCTGTCCGTGGAAGGGTACCGCGCGGTACAAGACGATCGTTGTGGACGGGAAGCGCAATGTCGATGCGGTGTGGTATTACCCGGACCCGAAGCCGGCCGCGAAGGACATCAAGGATCGGTACGCGTTCTGGAAAGGCGTGACGGTCGCCTGACGGCGAAACTGCTACGCACCGAAGAGCTTGCTTCACGCGGCTGACGCTCGCACAGTTCGCCTTTCGGGGGAGGGCAAGATGACATCACGAACGCGCGCACCGTCATGGTTCATTATCGTCGCGCTGATCCTGCTGCTCTGGGGCCTGCTCGGTTGCTATTCCTGTCTCCAGCAATTGCGTCTGGGGGCGGAGGCGATGGGGCCGGCGAGCGCTTATGACCGAGCACTCTACGCCGCGCTGCCGGCCTGGTATAACCCGTGTTTCGCGGTCGCGGTGCTCAGCGGGACGCTGGGCGCGGCGGCGCTGCTCGCCCGGCTGCGCGCGGCGGTGCCGCTGGCGGTCGTCGCGTTGGTCACGGTCGTGATCATGTTCTGCTATATGTTCGTCGCCACCGACATCATCGCGCACAAGGGTGCGGCGGTGGCGACGGGCTTTCCGGCGATCATCGTGCTGATCGCGATCGGGCAGCTGTGGCTCGCACGCACGGCGCGCGCGCGGCGCTGGATCGGCTAGCGGCGGACGCCGCACCAGTCTATCGCGCGTTCCATGTCCGCGACCTATACCATCGACACGGCGACCAGCCGCGCGAACCCGACGCCCGCGCCGATGAAGCGCCTGACGATCCCCGCGATCCGCCGCGCGAAGGGCAAGACGCCGCTGGTGATGCTGACCGCCTATACCGTTCGCACCGCGCAGCTGCTCGATCCGCATTGCGACCTGCTGCTGGTCGGGGACAGCCTGGGGCAGGTGGTCTATGGTTTGCCGTCCACCGTGCCGGTCACGCTCGATATGATGGCGGCGCACGGCGCGGCGGTGGTGCGGGGAAGCTATCATGCGGTCGTCGTCATCGACATGCCGTTCGGCAGTTACGAGGCATCGCCCGAAAAGGCGTTCGAAAGCGCGGCGTGGTTATTGAAACAGACCGGCGCGGCGGCGGTGAAGCTGGAGGGCGGGACCGCGATGGGTCCGACCGTCAAGTTTCTCGGCGAACGCGGTATCCCGGTCATGGGGCATGTCGGCCTGACCCCGCAGGCGGTCAACGCGCTCGGCGGATATGGCGCGCGCGGCCGCACACCCGAGGAGGCTGCGAAGATCGTCGCCGACGGTCGCGCGGTCGCCGAAGCCGGCGCGTTCGCGCTGGTCGTCGAGGGGGTCGTCGAGCCGATCGCGGTCGAACTGACGCAGACGGTCGCGTGTCCTACGATCGGCATCGGCGCGTCGGCACGGTGCGACGGGCAGGTGCTGGTGGCAGAAGACATGCTCGGAATGTTCGAACGCACGCCGCGATTCGTGAAGCGGTTCGACGATCTGGCGGGGCGGATTTCGGCGGCGGTCGAAACCTACGCCGCCGACGTCCGGTCGCGCGCGTTCCCCGGCTCCGATCAGGTCTACGCACCCAGGGATTGACGCGCTTTCGTTTTCGACGCGCCGCGGCTAAGGTCCGTGGAACTTCTCTTGCACGTTTTCGGAGCCATCCTTGGCCATCACGCCCCATTCCAACGAAGCTTTCCTGCGCGAGGTCGACGAGGAACTGCGCCGCGATCAACTCGCCGGTTTCTGGACCCGCTGGGGTCGGTGGGTGGTCGTCGCGATCGTCGCCGCGCTCGCGATCTTCGGAGGTGTCCTGTACTGGCAGCACCATCAGGAGGCCGCGGCGGGGGTCGAAGGCGAGAAGCTGCAGGAGGCGTTCGACTTGCTCGGCGCGGGAAAGTTTCCCGATGCGCAGGCGAAACTGGCACCGATCGCGCAGTCCAGCCGCCCCGGCTACCGTGCGCTCGCGATCTTCAGTCAGGCGGACATCGCGCTCCAAAAGAACGATCTGAAGCGCGCCGCGACGCTGTTCGCCACCGTCGCCAGCGATACCGCGCAAGCCGATGCGTTCCGCAACCTTGCGCTCGTGCGTCAGACCTCCGCCGAATATGATATGCTGAAGCCGCAAGTCGTGATCGATCGGCTGCGCCCGCTTGCGGTGCCCGGCAACCCGTGGTTCGGCAGCGCGGGCGAGATGATGGCGATCGCGGACTTGCGGACCGGTCGGCGCGATCTGGCGGGCGCGCTGTTCGGCCAGATCGCGCGCGACGACGCGGTGCCGCAGACCATCCGTCAACGCGCGGTTCAGATGGCGGGATTACTCGGCGTCGATGCCTCCGCGGCGATAGCGGCGCCAACTCTCAATCAGGACGTGAAAGCGCAATGAAGACGAAGTTCCGGGCGTCGATCGCGATCGTCGCGCTGATGGGCCTGAGCGCCTGCGGCGTGTTCAAGGGCCATGTCAAACGGACGCCGACGGTCGGCAACCGGATTCCGATCCTGGTTTCCGAAAACGGAATCGAAACCGACAAGACGATCGCGAACGTTTCGGTGCTGCTGCCCGCGCCCGCGGTCAACGACAGCTGGACGCAATCGGGCGGCAACGCGTCGAAATCGATGGGACATCTGACGCTCGCGGCGAAGCCGGTGCGGCTGTGGCAGGCATCGATCAACGGCGGTTCGTCGCGCGAACCGCTCGCGTCGCCGCCGGTGATCGCCGACAACAAGCTGTTCGCGATCGACGTCGATTCCGTGGTGCACGCCTTTGCGGCGGATACCGGCGCGGTGCTGTGGTCGACCACGCTGGCGGAGCGGAGCCGCAACAGCGCGGCGCGCTTCGGCGGTGGCGTCAGCTATGACGACGGCCAAGCGTTCGCGACCGACGGCCTGGGCGATGTCGTCGCGATGGCGGCGGCGACGGGCAAGGTCGCGTGGCGGGCGAAGCCCGGCGGTCCGCTTCGCGGTGCCCCGACGATCGCGAACGGCGTGCTGTACGTGCTGACGCAGGACAACCAGATCTTCGCGATCGGCGAGTCGGACGGCAAGGTCCAGTGGACCGGTTCCGGCACGCTGGAGTCGCAGGGCGTGTTCGGCGTCGCGGCACCCGCCGCCAGCCAGGGATCGGTCGTCGCCGGCTTCTCCAGCGGCGAACTGAACGCCTATCGGTACGAGAACGGCCGCGTGCTGTGGCAGGACGCGCTGTCGCGGACCTCGGTCAGCACATCGGTGTCGAGCCTGGCCGATGTCGATGCCGATCCGGTGATCGACAACGGCAAGGTCTATGCGGTCGGACAGGGCGGGCGAATGGTCGCGCTGGAGCTGTCGACCGGGCAGCGGCTGTGGGAACAAAATCTCGCCGGCATCTCGACGCCGTGGGTCGCCGGCGATTGGCTGTTCGTCGTCACCGACGACGCCCGCCTGATCTGCATCGCGCGCGCGACCGGCAAGGCGCGCTGGATCGCGCAGCTGCCGCGCTATCGCAAGGCGAAGAACAAGTCGGGGCCGATCAACTGGTACGGCCCGGTCCTGGCGGGCAACCGGCTGGTGCTGACCAATTCCGAAGGCCAGATCACCTTCGTGCTGCCCGGCGACGGCACGATCGCGGATACGATCGAGGTGAAGGACGGGTTCAGCCTGCCGGCGGTGGTGGCGAACCAGATATTGTACGTGCTCGACGAGCGCGGGCGGATCAGCGCGTATAAGTGATGCCCCCGTCATCCCGGGCTCGTCCCGGGATCCAGAGCTAAAGGACATCCCGGGCGGCTCTGGATGCCGGGACGAGCCCGGCATGACGGACCTAGGGTGACGAAACCGCGCCGTTCGTCTAGGGTCCGGCGATGGCAAAAATTCCCGTCGTCGCGATCGTCGGCCGTCCGAACGTCGGCAAATCGACGCTGTTCAACCGCCTCGTCGGCAAGAAACTGGCGCTGGTCGACGACCGGCCCGGCGTCACGCGCGATCGGCGCGAGGGCGATGCGTCGCTGATCGGGCTCGATTTCCGGATCATCGACACCGCCGGCTACGAGGATCACGACGTCCAGACATTGCCCGGCCGGATGCGCCAGCAGACCGAAGCCGCGGTGGCGCAGGCGGACGTCGCCTTGTTCCTGATCGATTCGCGCGCCGGGATCGTCCCGCTCGACGAGGAGATCGCACGGTGGCTTCGGGCGTCGAGCACGCCCGTCGTGATCGCCGCGAACAAGGCGGAAGGCCGCGCCGGCGAGCAGGGCATCATCGAGGCACTGGCGCTGGGGTTCGGCGATCCCGTCCAGCTATCGGCCGAACATGGCGAGGGCATGGGCGACCTGTTCGACGCGCTGTTGCCCTTGCTCGAACCCGAGGGCGTCGAAGAGGCGTTCGAGGACGAGGACGATGAACGTCCCGACGCACCGCTGAAGCTCGCCATCGTCGGACGCCCGAACGCGGGCAAATCGACGCTCGTGAACAAGATGCTGGGCGAAGACCGGATGATCACCGGGCCCGAGGCCGGGATCACGCGCGATTCGATTGCGGTCGACTGGACGTGGCATGACAAGGACGGCCACCCGCGGCAGGTCCGGTTGATCGACACCGCGGGCATGCGCAAGCGGGCGAAGGTGCAGGACAAGCTGGAGAAGATGTCCGTCGCCGACGCGCTGCACGCGGTCGATTTCGCGGAGGTGGTCGTGCTGCTGCTCGACGCGACTTTGGGGCTGGAGGCGCAGGATCTGCGGATCGCCGACCGCGTGCTGGAGGAAGGACGGGCGATCGTCATCGCGCTGAACAAATGGGACGTGGCGGAAAACGCCTCCAGTCTGTTCAACGGCGTCAAGCGCGCGCTGGAGGACGGGCTCAGTCAGGTGAAGGGCGTGACCGTCATGACCGTCTCGGCTGCGACGGGGAAGGGGATCGACCAGCTGATCGCCGCCGCGTTCGAGACGCGCGACGCGTGGTCGAAACGCGTGCCGACGGGGGAACTCAACCGCTGGTTCGAACGCGCGATCGAGGCGAACCCGCCCCCTGCGCCCGGCGGCAAGCGGGTGAAGCTGCGCTATGTCACGCAAGTGAAGTCGCGCCCGCCGAGCTTCGTGATCTTCGGCACGCGGGTCGATCAATTGCCGGCGAGTTACGAGCGGTATCTGGTCAATTCGATGCGCCGCGACCTGGGCTTCGGCGCGGTGCCGGTCCGGCTGACGATGCGCGCGCCGAAGAACCCGTTCGACCGCGACCGCGCCTGACCGCACGGCGACGCAATCGCAACGGGTTATTTACCGTCTCCGCTTAGGGTGAACGTCGAAGCCGCGTCATATGGTCGCGTGGACGGGAGACAGCGGTGTCGTTCGAAGGAAGCACGTTGGTCGACTGGACCGCCTATTCGCACGCACGCAGCGAGCTTGGCGCCGGGTTCGTCCGCATCCTCGGCTATTTCCGGGAAGACGGCGTGAAGTCGGTCGCCGCGATCGAGGCGGCGATCCGCGCGCAGAACGCGGCGGCTCTCGTGATACCGGCGCATACGTTGAAGGGGGAGGCGCGCCAGTTCGGCGCCGAACCGCTCGCCGCACTCGCGCAGGAGATCGAAGACATCGCGCGCGACTGCGTCGAGCTGCAGGACACGCCCGAGCAGGCGATGGCGTCGGTCGTGAAGCTACGCCCGTTGTTCGAGGAAACGCTGACCTTGCTGGAACGCGAAGCCAGCCCGCTGGTCGAACGCCGACCGGTCGCGGGCGGGTTCGGTCGCCGCGGAACGGGGTTCGGACGGGCCTGAACCGCCGCGCCGGACGCGATTCAGACTATCGGGCCAACCAATCCGCCCCGGCATGTTCCCCCAGCCGAGGCGACGGGTGCCCGCTTCCGACGCGAACGCCGTCCATCACGATCGGCGCGGCCAGCCCCGGCAACGTCCCGCCAGCAGCCTCGGGCAGCGACAGCCGCATCCCGCGCGCCACTACCTGCGGATCGGCGAAGACCTGGTCGATCCGGTTGACCGCGCCGACCGGGACCCCGGCCGCCTCCAGCGCGGCGAGCAGGTCGGCGCTTCGGTGCTCCACGGTCAGCGCGGTCAGCGCCGGGATCAGCGCCTTGCGGTTGACGACCCGCGCCGGATTGGTCGCGAACCGCGCGTCGCCGGCCATCGCAGGCACCCCGAGCACGTCGCATAATCTGGCGAATTGCCGGTCGTTGCCGACCGCGACGATCAGATCGCCGTCCGCGGTCGGCAGGCTCTGATACGGTGCCAGATTCACATGGCCGTTACCCATCCGTAACGGGACCACCCCGCTGGCCATCCAGTTCAGCGCCTGGTTGCCGAGTACGCCGACCTGCGTGTCGAGCAACGCCATGTCGATCGTCGTACCCTCGCCGGTCGCGTGCCGCCGTTCGATCGCGGCGAGGATCGCGACGGTCGCGTAGACCCCGGTGAATACATCGGCATAGGCGACGCCGCTCTTCTGCGGTGGGCCGTCGGGCTCACCGGTGATCGACATGGCGCCGCCCATGCCCTGGATGATGAAATCATATCCGGCACGCGGCGCATACGGGCCGGTCTGGCCGAAGCCGGTAATCGAGCAATAGACCAGCCGCGGGTTCCGCGCGCGCAGCGTCGCGGCGTCCAGGCCGTAGCGCGCAAGCCCGCCGACCTTGAAATTCTCGATCACGACATCCGCCTCGTCCGCAAGCGCGGCAACGCGCGCCTGCCCCTCGGGCGTGGCGATATCGATCGCGACGGACCGCTTGCCGCGATTGCAGCTATGGAAATAGGCGGCGTCCAGACCCGTACCGTCCGCGGCGGTCAGGAAGGGTGGACCCCAATGGCGCGTGTCGTCGCCTTCGCCGGGTCGCTCGATCTTGATGACGTCCGCCCCGAGATCGGCGAGCAATTGTCCCGCCCAGGGCCCGGCGAGGATCCGCGCGAGTTCGAGCACGCGCAGCCCGGCGAGCGGGCGCGGCGCGAGATCGGGGTCGCCAGCTGTCACTTCGTCACGGTAGGCGCGACGGGCAGCACTTCGATCGCGAAGCCGCGTTCGGGGCGCAGATAGCGCGCGACCGCGGCCTTCACGGTCGCCGGGGTCACGTCCGTCCAGCGCGATACCGCGGCTTTCGTGAACGCGAGATAGCGCGGATCGTCCAGATCGCCGGTCAGGACGTTCATCCAATAGCCGTTGTCGCTCAGCGCGCGCTCCGACGCGCTCGATGCCACGGTCCGCGCGCGGGCCAGCGCGTCGGGGGTCGGACCATGCGCGCCGAGATCGACGATGATCGCGTTCAGCGCGCGGGTGAAATCGTCGATCCGCCCCGTCTGCAGCTGCGCCCCCGCCAGGAAGACGCCGTAATGCGGCATCGCACTGGACTGCGGGTGGCTGGCGAAGGGGGAATAGGTGCCCCCCTGCTGTTCGCGGAACTGCTCGATCATCCGCGTCTCGACCAGCCGCGCTGCGATGTCGAGCGCGGTCGAGGTCGGCACGTCGTCCAGCAGCCCGATCGTCGGATACGCCTTGGCGACGACGGCCTGGAGCGGATCGCCCTCGTGATGCAGCTGCACCGGTCCCCTGGCGGGCACATCGGCCTTTACGTCGACGAGCGAGGCGGGCGGCCTATCGTCGGTACGGGGCGCGAGCGTCCCGATCGTGCGTGCGACCGCCGCGACCGTCGCATCGCGGTCGAAATCGCCGACGATCAGGACGCGCAACGGTCCGCTTGCCAACCGCTTCGACCAGAAGCTCCGGAAATCGGGCAGCGTCAGGCCCTCGACGGTCGATAGCGGCGGCAGCGGGGCGAACCGTGCGTCGCCGCCGTGCAGATAGGGCGCGCCGAACCGCTGAAACACCGAAACCGGCTGGCTGAAGGTGCTTTGATAGCCGACCCCCACCGCATCGCGCAGCCGGCCGAGCGGCGCGGCGCGGAATTGCGGCTGGGTCAGTTCGGCCGCCATCAGCTTCATCATCGATTCGACGTCGCGCCGCCCGCTGGCGCCCGTGAAGGTGAACCGGTCGACGCCGACGCCGAACCCGAAGAGGATGGCGCGCCCCGCCCCCAGCCGCTCCAGTTCATCGGCCGAGAACGGGCCGATCCCGCCCGCCGTCACCGCTGCCGAGCTCCACAGGCTGGATGCGCCCGCCGTCGTTTCGCCGAGCAGCCCGTGCCCGAACGTCACGACAACGCGGATCCGGTTCTTTTCGAACGCGGTCTGTTTCAGGTCGATCTCGACCCCGTTGGACAGATGAACCCGTTCGATCCCCAGATCCGCGATCTTGTCCGACCCGGTGACGGTGGCGGGTTGCCCGGCGAGCGTCAGTTGCGCCAGCGATACCTCGCGCACCGCGACGCCGGCATCCGCGGCGGCCGCGCGGCTGCTCGCGAGCGCCTTGGCGGCGGTCTCGACGGGCACCGGCACGTTCGACGCGATCAGCAGCCGCGGATCGGGTGCGAGCAATCGCTTGATTGCGGACTGGATCACGTCCGGGGTCAGCGTCGCGCGCTGGAGCGCGAACAGACGCAGGTAGAAAATCGGTGCTGCGGTTCCGCCCTGCTGATCGATACTGCCGACGAAACCATTGGCGACCGCGGCGGACGCCAGGGTCTGTTCGGTGCTGACGGCGGAGGACAAGGACTGGATCAGCTTTGCGGTCTGTTCGTCGACCTCCGCCTGCGATGGCGGCGCGGCCAATGCGCCGTTCAGCACGCGATACGTCGCCTCCAGCGCTTGCGACCATTGTCCGGGCTTGGGCGTGATCGCGACGATCACCTCGTCCTCGATATGGCGTTGCCGGGTTACCCCGACGGTTGCGAGGATGATCGATTCTCCGCGCTGTGCCACGCTGTCCAGGCGGCGGCGCAGGATGCCGATCGCGACCGCATCGACGAAATTGCGCTGCTGCCGCGCGATGGTATAGACGCCGTCGTCGTGCGGGGTGACGAGCGCGAGGATCGCTTGCGACGGCAGTTGCGGATCGCTGACCGTCGCGACGGACGTGGCCGGCGCGCGCGGGGTGCCGTAATCGGGCTCGGTCGGCTCTGCGCCCTCCGCTGTCCAGGCGCCGAATGCGGTGCGTACGCCCTGTTCCAGCAGCGCCGGGTCGGCATCGCCGACGACGACCACGACGGCGCGCGACGGCCGGTACCATGCCTTGTAATAGGCCCGAAGCGCGCTCGCGCTAGCGCCATTCAGCGTAGCGTCGTTGCCCGCGATATCACGGGTCGCGGACTTGGTGCCCGCGAAGAACAAGGGCTGCGTCGTCTCGCGCATCTTGCGAACGAGCGGCGGCATGCGTTGTGCGCGTTCCGCCATGACGACGGCCCTCTCGGTCGTCAGCAATTTCGGATCGATCGTCGCGCTGGTCAGCATGTCCGACAACACCGACAGCGCCTGGCTATAGGATGCGGCGTCGGCGCGGGGCAGGTCGAGCGCATAGGTCGTCGAACGAAGCGCGGTGAAGGCATTGGTATCGCTGCCGAAACTGGCACCCAGTCGCTGCCAGACGCGGACGCCCTCGCCATCGGGGTAATGCGCGGTGCCGCGGAAAACCATGTGCTCGACGAGGTGCGACCAGCCTTGCTGCTCGTCGCGTTCCATCAGCGCGCCGACGTCCATGCGGACGCGAACCGAGATCGTCCCCGGCGGTTGCTTGCCGCGCCGCACGGCGTAGCGGACGCCGTTGGCAAGCGTGCCCGTGTGCCAGGCCGGATCGAGCGGAACGTCGCTGCCGATCGTCGGCCAGCTGGCGGCGGGCCTGGGGACGACGACGGTCGGCGCGATGCTTGCCTGGGCTGATTGCGCGTCGGCTGTGGCAGGGGCCTGGATCGAGGCGAACGCAAACACGCTTATCGACGCGAACCGCAAATCCACCATCCACTTATCCCTGTGCCAACGCACTGCGGGTCGTCGGCGACGGATCATTAGGACAGGATCATTCGATCGTCGATGGAACGGTCCGACGCCGCCGCGATTTCGCCGCGTCAGAGCAGCTTGTCGAGCGTGATCGGCAGATCGCGGATGCGTTTGCCCGTCGCGTTGTAGACCGCGTTGGCGACCGCGGCGGCAACGCCGGTGATCCCGATCTCGCCGACGCCGTGCGCACCCATCGGCGTGTGCGGATCGGCGATGTCGGTCCAGATCACGTCGATGTCGGGCACGTCGAGATGGACGGGGACGTGATATTCGGCAAGGCTCGGGTTCATGATCCGCCCCGATCGCTCGTCGAACTGCGTTTCCTCCATCAGCGCCATGCCGAGCCCCATGATGATCCCGCCGCGGAACTGGCTGCGCGCGGTCTTCGCGTTCAGGATCCGGCCGCAATCGAACGCGCCGAGGATCCGGCCGACCCGCGGTTCGCCGGTGACGGCGTTGACCCGCATCTCGCAGAAGATCGCGCTGTGCGAATGCATCGACCAATGCATCAGTTCGAGCGGCTGGCTGGCCTGTTCCGAGACCGTCACGCCGTCGCGCTGCGCCCGCGCCAGGATCGAGGTATAGCTTTCGCGCCGGCTCGGGTCGTCCAGCTTGGCGAGGCCGCCGTCCTCGCTGCCGACCTCATCGGGGGAGAGTCCGGCCAGCGGCGAGTCGTTGCCGGCGAGCGTCAGCAATTCCGCGACCATCGCATTGTGTGCCGCGATCACTGCCGCGCCGATTGCCGCGGTCTGCTGCGATCCGCCGGCCATGATCGTGCCGGGGATGATGGTATCGGCGTAGCGGACCTCGACCCGCTCGATCGGCAGACCCAGCCGTTCGGCGGCGACCATCGCGGTGGTCGTCGACGTGCCCATGCCCATCTCGTGCGCGGCGACCTCGACCAGCGCCTTCCCGGTACGGTCGATGGTCAATCGCGCCGCCGCGCCCGGCATCCGGTAATAGGGATAGGTGCCCGTCGCGCAGCCCATGCCGATCAGCCATTCGCCCTCGCGCCGCGATCCGGGTACGGCGTTCCGCTTGTCCCAGCCGAACCGCGCCGCGCCCGCGCGCCATGCCTCGACGATGTGACGCGACGAAAAGGGTCGCCCGGAGATCGGATCGACGTCCGGCTCGTTGCGGATCCGCAGTTCGACGGGATCGATACCCAGTTCGACGGCCAGCTCGTCGATCGCGGATTCCAGTGCGAAGGTGCCCGGCGCTTCGCCCGGCGCACGCATGAAGGTGTTGGCGAGCATGTTCATCCGCACCGTCTCGACCGACAGCTTGAAACTGTCCGCAGCATAGGCCGCGCGCGTCCCGACGACGAAGGGCTCGGGCATGTTGTTGTGCGGCGACATCGGGACGGTGCCGGTGTGAATCAGCGCAGCGAAATGGCCGTCCGGCTGCGCGCCGATCGCGACTCGCTGTTCGGTCTGCGTCCGGCCGCCGACGATCCGGTACACGCCTTCGCGCGACAGCACGATCCGCACCGGTCGCCCGGCGAGCTTCGCCGCCGCGGCGGCCAGGATCTGGTGGTCCCACAGTCCTTTCGAGCCGAAACCGCCGCCGACATAAGGCGACGTGATCCGAACCTCTTCGGGCTTCAGATCGAACACATCGGCGATCGTCGCCGCCGTCCCGGTCACCATCTGGCTGGCGTCGTGGATCCGCAGCGTATCGCCCTCCCACGCCAGGATGGCGGCATGCGGTTCGATCGCGTTGTGATTGTGACGCGGGGTGCGATAGACGTTGTCGACCTTGTACGGTGCCGCAGCGAACTCGGCGTCCGCATCGCCGATCTCGTTCAACAGCGGCTGGCCCATGAACAGCCCGGGTTCGGCACCCGCCGCTTTCGCTTCGGCGAAGGACGAGGTCGACGGCTCCACCGCATAGGTCGCGACGATCAGCGACGCGGCATGGTCCGCCTGCTCTTGTGTCTCGGCGAGCACCAGCGCGATCGGCTGCCCGTTCCAGTGGATGCGGTCGTCCTGCATGATCGGCAGATCGCTCGGACCGACAGCGGTGGGGGACGAGCCGAACACCGCCGGCGGGTTCATCCGCGGCGCATTGCGGTGGGTCATCACCAGCACGACACCCGGCGCGGTCTCTGCTGCTCCGGTGTCCAGGGCAGCGATCCGGCCGCGCGGGATCGCGCCGTAGACCAATGCGGCATGGGTCATGTCATCGAGTTTCACCTCGGCGGCGAACCGCGCGGAACCCTGCACCTTCAGCGGTCCGTCCAGCCGCGAGACCGGCGTGCCGATCAGCCCATGCTTGCGCGCGATCAGCGGGTCGGGGACGCCGCCCGGGATCCAGCGGTCGGGAGCCAGCGGCACCAGTCGTTCCATCGCGCTTTTCACAAGACCCTGCGCCGTTTCCTTGACGGTATCGACGATGCTCATGCGGTTTCTCCCGCCGGTTCGCCGGGTATGGCGGAACCGGTCAATTCGCCGAGCACGGCGACGATCGTACGCCTGGTCAGTTCGATCTTGAACGCATTGTCGCGCAAGCCCTTCGCCTCCGCGAGTTCCGCCATCGCGGCCTCCGCGAAATGCGTCGCCGTTGCAGGCTGGCCGCGCAACATCCGTTCGGCGATCGACGCTCGCCAGGGTTTCGCCGCGACCCCGCCGAGCGCCAGCCGGACATCGCGGACCATGCCGTCCTGGATGTCGATCGCGGCGGCGACCGATACCAGCGCGAAGGCGTAGCTCGCCCGGTCGCGGACCTTGCGGTACGCCGATCGCGCGCCGAACGACAGCGGGGGTAGCGACACCGCGGTGATGAGGTCGTGCGGGCGCGATATCGTTTCGACGTTCGGCGTATTGCCGGGCAACATATGGAAATCCACCAGCGGTACGGTCCGCGCGCCGCCCGGCCCATCCAGATGCACGACCGCGTCCAGTGCCGCCAGCGCGACGCACATGTCGGACGGGTGAGTCGCGACGCAGGCCGGGGACGCGCCGAGGATCGCATGGATACGGTTGAACCCGTCCAGCGCATCGCATCCAGCGCCCGGGACGCGCTTGTTGCAGCGTGCCGCATCGTCGTAGAAATAGGTGCAGCGCGTCCGCTGGAGGATGTTGCCCCCCACCGTCGCCATGTTGCGGATCTGGCCCGACGCACCGCTGAGGATCGCGCGCGCCAGAACCGGATAGCGTTCCCGCACCGCAGTATCGGCGGCCAGGGCCGTATTAGTCGTCGCCGCGCCAATCGTAAGGCCGCCGTCGTCCTCCGTCGTGATCGAATCCGACAGACCGGTGACGTCGACGACGGTCGCGGGGCGTTCGATCCCTTCGCGCATCAGATCGACCAGGTTCGTACCGCCCCCCAGATACCGCGCGCCGGCATCGTCGCCCGCCAGCCATAACGCATCGGGTATGCTGTCCGCTCTGGCATAGGTGAACGGGGTCATGCCGCCTCCCGCTTCGCTGCGTCCACGGAATAGGTTTCGGCGATCGCATCGATGATGCCGTTATACGCGCCGCAGCGACACAGATTGCCGCTCATCCGCTCGCGCAGTTCGTCGTGATCGAGCGTCACTGTGCCTGCCGACAGGTCTGCCGTCACGACGCTGGGGACGCCGCGCTCCGCCTCGCCTGCCATCGCGACCGCCGAGCAGAGCTGGCCCGGCGTGCAATAGCCGCACTGGAGCCCGTCATGTTCGATGAACGCGCGTTGCAGCGGGTGGAGCGTACCGTCGCTTGCCAGTCCCTCGACGGTCGTGATCGATCGACCCTGATACTGGACCGCGAGCGCGAGGCAGGCATTGATCCGTTCGCCATCGACCAGCACCGTGCATGCCCCGCACGCACCCTGGTTGCAGCCCTTTTTCGATCCCGTCAGCCCGAGGTGATCGCGCAGCAGATCGAGCAGCGAAGTGCGCACGTCGAACGCCGCCTCCACCGGGTCGCCGTTGATCGTGAATTGCATGCCGCACCCCTATCCGCCGGTACTGCGACTACGCGTGAGGCACCGCATGGTTGCAAGTTCCGTCGCGACTGGCGATCCGCTGAAGCGCGCGGTACCAACGGGCGAACCGATGCGAGGATTCGATGCCCGAAGAAGACTATGAAATCCGCGGCGCGCATGAGGAAGCCATCGAGGAGGGCGCGCACCATCATGAACCGCTGAGCCAGAAGATCGCCTTGTTCTCTGCGGTGCTCGCGACACTGGGCGCCATCGTCAGTTTCCTTGGCGGCCACACGCAGAACGATGCGCTGTATTACAAGAACGAGGCGGTGCTGATGAAGGCGCGCGCGTCGGACGGCTGGGCCTATTACCAGGCGGAGGATATCAAGCGGCATCTGGCCGAGACGGTCGCGAAGATCGCGCCTGGTGCGGCCGCATCGGCCGGCGACGCGGCCAAATACCGCGACCGCGCGACGGCGCTGAAGACGCAGGCGGAGGAATTCGATCGGAAGTCCGACGAGGCCAATGCGGAATCGGTTCACGCATTGTCGCCCCACACCCGGCTGGCGATCGCGATGACGTTCATCCAGATCGCCATCGCGCTCGCTTCGATCAGCGCGTTGACCCGCCGCCGCTGGTTGTTCTGGGGCGCGGGTGCGTCGGCGGCGGTGGGCACGGTGCTCGCGATCCTGGCCTGGTTCTGAAGGTCATGATCTGAAGCTTTGTTCTTCCGCGAAAGCGGGAGCCAGAGGCCACAAGCGACACTGCCTTCGCCGGGGTGGCCGATGAAACAGCGACTTCACTCCCCCGGCCGATATCGCCGCTCGACATGCCCCGCCAGTTCGTCGGGCCAGAAATACACCGGCCGCAGATCGCCCTTCGTGTAGCGCAGCGCCTGGTCCGCGAAGTGCGGCGAGGCCGGGTCGCCGCTTTCGCCCCCCGCGGTCACCGCCCATGCCTCGACACGCGGGCCGAATTCGACGATCGCGACGAAGCTGTTGCCGCTGGTGCCGTAATATTTCCTGGTGTTCGCATAGGGATGCGCGCCGAACGAGGCGAGCGATCCCCATTGCGCGGAGGTGAAGGGCACGGGCAGGCTTGGTGCGGCATCGTCGAAATGCGGCGCGATCCGGTCGTCCAGCCGCTGGAAGCGGTTGATCTCGCCCCATGGCACCTGCCAGCGCCCGAAGTCGCGCGTCAGCCGATCGACCGCCTGCGCCAGCGCGGCGAGCTTGGCGTCGGCGGTGACGCGGGTCGCGATATAATCGGGCACGTTCATCCGCTCCGCCTTCGCGAACGCGCCGACGTCGGACCACAGCATGTCACCCCAAAAGACCGCCAGCGAGGTGGCGGCGGAATCGGCGCTCCAGCGATCGTCCCATCGGCGAAGCAACCCGATCGGTGCCGCCAGTTGCCGGCGTCGCGCATCGCCCGCGGGGAGCGCGTCGTAAGCGGCGGTCAGCATCGGCAGCAGCCGCGCGAAGGCGGGCAGATAGCTGTCGAACGCCGCCTGACGCAGGCGCTCGCGCGTGAAGTCGTGCTTGTCGGTCAGCAGCATCGTCGCGTGCACCCCGCGCTCGTTCTCGCCCGCCTGATCCATGTAGCGCGGGTAGTCCGCCTTGCGCGGGCTGTCCGGCCCGGCCGCGCCCCAGGGCTGATCGTTGGTGTTGAACGCCCAGCCGACCTCCGGGTCGATCGCTTGCGGCAACGAAGCGAGGGGATGCAGCCCCTTCCAGTCGGTCGCAGGGTCGGCACCGTCGACGGGGCGGGTATAGTCGAACCGGTCGTCGCGGACGGGGACGAATTGCGGGTGGAGATAGGCGATCTCCCCCCTGGTGTCCGCGAACAGCGTGTCGTTCGAACTGTTCGCCTGGAGCGCGGCGACCTTCAGATACGACGCGAGGTCGGACTGTTTGGTGCGAAGGAAGCTTTGTTCGAGCGCCGGTACCCGTCGCCACATCAGCGCCTCCGCGATCCACTTGGTGCCGTCCTTGCGGACGATCGGACCATGCCGGCTCGCATAGGTCGTGAATTGGCGCGTGCCCGTCGTTCCGTCCGGCTTGCGATAGGAGAGGGTGACGGCGGTACCGACCAGCGGCCGCCACTCGCGGCCATATCTGTACCGGAGCGGACCGACGCGGGGGAATGCGATCGTCTCCGCGAATTCGTCGACATTGTCGACGCCCGAAGAGGTGTGCATCCAGCCGGTATGCGCGTTCCAGCCCTGATAGACGAAGAACTGCCCCCACGTCACCGCGCCATAGGCGTTCAGCCCTTCGCCGCTCGTCATCTGCAGTTCCGACCGGAAATAGAAGCTGGTGTGCGGATTGATGAGCAGCAGCGCATGGCCGTTCGCAGTGTTCTTCGGCGCGATGGCGATGCCGTTGGACCCCTTCGGCTCCCGTGGCCGCGCCCCGGTTTCCTCCGGGGTCGCGGCGACCGGCTTCCCGCCGTAGAATTGCTGCAACCCCGACAGCGAAATCCGCTCGATATCGCCGCCGATGCTGCCTTCGGTGAAGCTCAGCGCCATCCATGGCTCGAAATGCGTCAGCACCTTCGGGTGCACCGCCGGGTGGGTCGACAAATAGAAGTTCAGCCCGTCGGCCCACGCATCCATCAGCGTTCGCAGCCATGCCGGACTCTCGCGATACTGGCGTTGCAGCACGAGCGGATCGACATACAGACGCTGCCGCAGATCCTGCCAGATCGCTTCCTCGCCCTCCGCCTCCGCGGTGCGGCCGAGCGCGGTCAGATAATTCGCCTCGATCCGCGCGAAATCATCTTCCGCCTGCGTATAGGTCATCCCGAAGACCGCATCGGCATCGGTCTTGCCCGCGATATGCGCGATGCCCCAGTCGTCGCGCGTGATCGTCGTCGCCGCGGCACGCGCATGCCAGCGAACCTGCTCGTCGGGTGTCGCCGCCGGTGCAGCTTGGGCGACGAACAGGATCGGCAGCGACAAATAGGCGAGGCGGTGGCTAGGTCTGTGCATCGCGGGAGGCTATCCCTCGTCCGTCCGCCCCGCAAGAAGGTCGTCAGCACCATGAAATGGATCGTCCTCGCCGCCCTCTGCGTCGCCACCCCGGCGACCGCGCAGACGATCCTGCTACGGCCGGCGCAGGTGTTCGACGGCACCGATCCGAAGCCGCATTCGGGCTGGCAGGTGCTGGTGGAGGGCGACCGGATCGCCGCGGTCGGGCCTTCGCTGTCGGTACCCGCCGGCACGACGACGATCGACCTGCCCGGCGACACGCTGATGCCCGGGATGATCGAGGGGCACAGCCATCTGTTCTTGCACCCGTATGACGAGACGCCGTGGGACGACCAGGTCCTCCACGAACCGCTCGCGCTGCGCACCGCGCGCGCGGTTGCGCAGGCGGAAGCGACGCTGATGGCGGGCTTCACCAGCGAGCGCGATCTCGGGACCGAGGGTGCCGGGTTCGCAGACGTCGGGCTGAAACAGGCGATCGAAAAGGGCATCGTGCCGGGGCCGCGTCTGCTCGTCGCGACCAGGGCGATCGTCGCGGAGGGCGCGTACGGTCCGAAGGGATTCGAACCCGGCGTCCGCGTGCCACAGGGCGCGCAGGAAGTCAGCGGCGTCGACGACATCGTCCGCGCGGTCCGCGATCAGATCGCGGGCGGGGCGGACATCGTGAAACTGTACGCCGACTATCATTACCAGGGCGGGGAGGGGAGTCGTCCGACCTTGTCCGCTGCGGAAATGGCGGCGGCGACCGCGGCGGCGCACGACGCCGGCCGGATCGTCGCGGTCCACAGCGTTACGCCCGAGGGGATGCGCCGCGCGATCGCCGCCGGGGTCGATACGATCGAGCATGGCTATGGCGGCACGCCCGACATCTTCCGCGCGATGCACGACCACGGGATCGCGCTGTGCACCACGCTCGCCGCGTCGGACGCGACCGCGCGCTATCGCGGGTGGAAGGGGCAGGAGCCCGCGCCCGACAGCGTACGGCTGAACCGCGACTCGTTCCGGATGGCGCGGGCGGCGGGGGTGCCGATCTGCATGGGCGGCGACGTCGGCGTCTACGCCCACGGCACCAACGCGCGCGAGATGGTGCTGATGCAGGCGGCCGGGATGCCCGCGGCGCAAGTGCTGATCGCGGCGACGAGCGGGAACGCGCATATCTTCCGGATCGACGACAAGGTGGGGCGGGTGAAACCGGGGCTGCTTGCCGATCTGGTCGCGGTCGAGGGCGATCCGACGGTCGATGTCGCCGCGGTTCGGTCGGTGAGACTGGTGATGAAGGGCGGGCGGGTGGTGCGGTAGGGCTTGCTCCGTGCCTGCCCTTACCCCTCCCCGGCGAAGGCCGGGGCCCATTTGCGAGACACACGCGGCGGCGCGATGTCCCTCATTACGGAAACCTGGGCAAATGGGCCCCGGCCTTCGCCGGGGAGGGGATCAAGTCGGGCGATGCTTATCCAAAGGCGTTCAGTCCACCGCCCGATCGTCGAACAGACCGAACAGCAAAGTCGACGCATACATCGCGATCGCCCGCTCGCGCGGCATCGTGCCCGCCCATTTGCGCATGTCGAACGCTGCGTTCTGCAATGCCATCAGCGTCTGCGCGGCGATCAGTGCATCGACCGGGCGGCAGGACCCTTCGGCGATACCATCCATGATCGTGCCGGCATAGCGCCGCGCGATCCGGTTCGACCGGTCGACCATCGCATCGCGCGCGTGATGCGGCAATCCGGACAACGCGGTGGTACGAAGCAACGGCGCACGTTCCGCGAACTGGATGTCGAGGAGCGTCGCGATCGTGCTCGACAGCCGGTGCCAATGGCTGCCGGTTTCCGAGTCCGCCAGCGTCTGCGCGGTGCCGATCGTGTCGAAGCTGCGCTTGTAGCATGCGATGACCAACTCGTCCTTGGCGTCGAGATGGTGGTAGAAACTGCCCTTGGTCACGTTCAGCTCGGACGCGATCCGCTGGACGCTGGCACCGCGATAGCCCAGTTCGTTGATCAGCCTGGTCGCCGCCAGCAGGAATGCGTCGCGTCCCGCCTCGGCGTCCGGATGATCGAGCGACAGCATCGTCGGTGCCCAGCGCACGTCCGGGCCGGCAATCCCGTTCGCGAACACGTCCATCAGCCGTGTCTCGATCCGGTCATATTGCTCGAGATCGTAGCGCATCAGCCAGATCGGCAGCCAGAAAGTGTTCTCCAGCAGCACATGCGCCCGTGCCCCGTGAAGATCGGTCTGTGCGCGGCCGGTCGCCGGACCCCATAAGGCGCGTGTCCGGCGGAACACCTCGCGCCAGCCGTTCATCAGCCGGTTGCGGATCGGGTCCTCGGTCGCGCGAAGATCGGACAGCACCGCGAACGGACGCTCCTCGCCGCGTTCGATCCGCGCCAGCCGCGCCATGTTGAGCGCGAGGTAGCGGCGGACCCGCTCCCTCGCCGTCGGTGCCTCTAGCGCGGCGTCGAGCATGACCAGCAGATAGTCGAGCGTATATTCGAACGCCGCGGCGGCCAGATCCTCCTTGCGCTTGAAATAATAGGTCACGCTGGTGGTGTTCAGCCCGACGCGCCGTGCGACGTCGGCGAAGGTCATGCCCTTGGCGCTTTGTTCGTTGATCGCCTCCGCCGCGGCGGACAGGATGGCGTCGCGTTTGGCCCGGAACCGCTTGGTCCCGGCCGCTTCCTCCTCGATCGTCTCGCGCCCCGCCATTTCCGGTACCGTATCAGCTTCGTTTAGAAGAAACAGTGTTTTCTTGGAAGCGCGGGATGGCCCGAAACGCTCCGTCATTCCACCGGGCGGGCCACTTTACCGAAGATGCGGTACGGTCTAAGCGAGCCCTCGACATACGAAAATCCTGGCATGGAGAGACCCGGTGGATTTCACGCTGAGCGAACGCGAGACCTATTTCCGTGACCGGGTGAAGGAATTCATCGATACCAATATCCGCCCCCGCCAGGCCGAGTATGACGCGCAGCATCACGAGGGCGATCGCTGGAAGGTGATCCCCGTGATCGAGGAGGTCAAGGCCAAGGCCAAGACGGCCGGCCTGTGGAATTTCTTCATGCCGCCGCACTCGGGCCAGACGCATGTCGACGACAGTTTCGCGTTCGAAGGCACGCAGCTCACCAACCTCGAATATGCCCTGTGCGCCGAGGAGATGGGCAAGGTCGGCTGGGCGAGCGAATGCTTCAACTGCTCCGCGCCGGACACGGGCAACATGGAGGTGTTTCACCGTTACGGCACGCGCGAGCAGAAGGAGCGGTGGCTGAAGCCGCTGATGGAAGGGACGATCCGCTCCGCCTTCCTGATGACCGAGCCGGCGGTCGCATCGTCCGACGCGACCAACATCGAAACGTCGATCGTCCGCGACGGCGATGACTATGTCATCAACGGCACCAAATGGTGGTCGTCGGGCGTCGGCGATCCGCGCTGCCGGATCGCGATCACGATGGGCAAGACCAGCTTCGAAGGCTCGCGTCACCAGCAGCAATCGCAGGTGCTGGTACCGCTCGATACGCCCGGCGTCACGATCAAGCGGATGCTTTCGGTCTACGGGTATGATCACGCGCCGCACGGGCACGGCGAGGTCGTGCTGGAGAATGTCCGCGTGCCCGTCGAGAACGTCCTGCTCGGCGAAGGCCGTGGCTTCGAGATCGCGCAGGGTCGGCTCGGGCCGGGGCGCATCCATCACTGCATGCGCACGATCGGCGTCGCGGAGACCGCGATCGAGGCGATGGCCAAGCGGCTGCTGAGCCGCACCGCATTCGGCAAGCGGATCGCCGACTTCTCGGTCTGGGAAGAGCGCATCGCGACCGCGCGGATCGATATCGAGATGACCCGGCTGCTATGCCTGAAGGCCGCGGACATGATGGATCGGGCCGGCAACAAGGCGGCACAGCTCGAGATCTCGATGATCAAGGTGCAGGCGCCCAACATGGCGCTGCGAATCCTCGACGACGCGATCCAGGCGCATGGCGGCGGCGGCGTATCGGGCGATTTCCGCCTGGCGCACGACTGGGCCGCGATGCGCACGCTTCGCTTCGCCGACGGCCCGGACGAGGTCCACAACCGATCGATCGCACGCAATGAATTCGGCAAGCACGGCGCGCGCAACAGCGACCGGGTGTCGAGCGGGGATGTGGGCGTCAGCCGGTAGTTAACAGACTGTCCTCGCCCTTCGCCGCCTTCGGCGTCTTTTGCCTCTCCCAGCGGGAGCGAAAGGGTGAGGGCAGGATCAACGAAAGTGGAACAACGTGAAAGCCGCCGTCCTCTTCGAAGCCAAGACGCCCCTCAGCATCGAGGACGTGGCCATCGACAAGCCCGCCGCACACGAGGTGCTGATCCGCACCGTCGCCTGCGGCGTGTGCCGCAGCGATTTGCATTTCGTCGACGGCACCTATCCGCACGCGCTGCCCGGCATCCCGGGCCACGAGGCGGCGGGCGTCGTCGAGGCGGTCGGGGGCGAGGTGTCGACGGTGAAGGTCGGCGATCACGTCGTCACCTGCCTGTCCGCCTTTTGCGGCCACTGCGAATTCTGCGTCACCGGCCGCATGTCTTTGTGCATCAGCTCCGGCGTCAAGCGGCCCAAGGGGTCGGCACCGCGGCTGATGCTGGGCGACAAGCCGATCGCGCAGATGCTGAACCTCAGCGGCTATGCCGAGATGATGCTGGTCCACGAACATGCCTGCGTCGCGATCGACCGCGACATGCCGATGGACCGCGCGGCGCTCCTCGGCTGTGCGGTCACCACGGGGGCGGGGGCGGTGTTCAACGCCGCCGCGATCGTGCCCGGCGAGACGGTGTGCATCGTCGGCTGCGGCGGCATCGGGCTGGCCGCGGTCAACGCTGCGAAGATCGCGGGCGCGGGCAAGATCATCGCGCTCGATCCCGTCCCCGAGAAGCGGGCGCTGGCCGAGAAGCTGGGTGCGACGCACGCGATCGACGCGCTGTCCGACACCGCCGCGGACGAGGTCGTCGAGATCAGTCGCGGCGGCGTGCATCATTCGATCGAGGCGGTCGGCCGCGCGCCGTCCGCCGCCACCGCGGTCAAGGTGCTGCGCCGCGGTGGCACCGCGACGATCCTCGGGATGATGCCGCTCGGCGAAAAGGTCGGGCTGTCCGCGCTCGACCTGCTGGCGGACAAGAAGCTGCAGGGTGCGCTGATGGGCCGCAACCATTTCCCCGTCGACATCCCGCGGCTGGTGGATTTCTACCTGCGCGGGTTGCTCGATCTCGACACGATCATCGCCGACCGGATGCCGCTCGAACGGATCAACGACGCGTTCGACGAGCTGCGCAAGGGCGACACGACCCGCAGCGTGATCACGTTCTCGTGATGGTGCTCATGCTTGCGTCATCCCGGGCTCGTCCCGGGATCCAGAGCCAGAAACGGCGGCGCTTGTTGCCCTGGATCCCGGGACGAGCCCGGGATGACGAAGGAGGGGTGTCATGACCGGTGAAATCAGGACCATCCCCGCCGAGGGCAAGGATCGGCTCGACGAGGCGAGGCTGAGCGAATGGATGGCGGCCAACGTCGCCGGCTTCACCGGCCCGCTGAGCTATGCGAAGTTCGCCGGTGGCCAGTCGAACCCGACGTACCGGATCGACAGCCCGTCGGGAGCATACGTCCTTCGCCGCAAGCCCTATGGCCCGTTATTGCCGAGTGCGCATGCCGTCGACCGCGAATACCGGCTGATCGCGGGGCTGCATCCGACCGGTTTTCCCGTCGCGCGGCCCTATGGGCTGTGCACCGACGAGCGAGTCATCGGCGCGATGTTCTACGTCATGGGTCTCGCGGACGGGCGCAACCTGTGGGACGGGACGCTGCCGGACTATGCGCCCACGGAACGCACGGCGGTCTATGGGGCGATGTGCGACACGCTCGCCGATCTCCACAATGTCGACTACGCCGCCGCCGGTCTCGGCGACTACGGCAAGCCGGGCAATTACTTCACGCGCCAGGTCGAGCGTTGGACCCGGCAATATCGTGCGTCCGAGACCGAGACGATGCCGGAGGTCGAGCGGCTGATCGATTTCCTGCCGCGCACCGTGCCCGAACAGACGCGCACGTCGATCGTCCACGGCGATTACCGGATCGACAACATGATCTTCGCGAACGCCGAGCCGAAGGTGATCGCGGTCCTCGACTGGGAACTATCCACGCTTGGCGATCCGCTGGCGGATTTCAGCTATTTCCTGATGAGCTGGGTGACCGAGCCCGAGGGCCGGTCGGGGGTGCTCGGCCGCACCGGACCGGCGACCGGGATACCGACGATCGAGGACATGACCCGCCGCTATTGCGCGCGCACCGGGCGCGACGACGTGCCCGACCTCAATTGGTATTTCGCGTTCAACCTCTTCCGGCTGACCGGAATCGTCCAAGGGATCAAGAAGCGGATCGTCGAAGGCACCGCATCCAGCGCCCAGGCGGAGAAGTCCGCAGCGGGGGTGTACCGGCTGGCAGCGGCAAGCTGGGGCTTCGCGGAACTGGCGGGGGCTTGAACCTTCGTGTTCCTGCGAACGCAGGAACCCAGGGTCACGAGCGTCACGCGAATTAACCCTGGGCTCCTGCGTTCGCAGGAGACCGTAGAGTGGAAGATACAGATGTCGCAATTCGACCTGACCGGCAAGGTCGCGATCATCACCGGTTCGACCCGCGGCATCGGCAAGGCCGCGGCGTTCGAGATGGCGGCGCACGGGTCGAAGATCGTCGTCTCAAGCCGCAAGCAGGCCGCGTGCGACGCGGTCGCTGCCGAACTCAACGGCGAATATGGCGACGGGACCGCGATCGCCGTCGCGGCCGGCCTCTCCGACAAGGCGGCGTTGCAGCAGCTCGTCGACGAAACCCGTGCTGCGTTCGGACGGATCGACGTGCTGGTCTGCAACGCCGCATCGAACCCCTATTACGGCCCGCAGGCCGGGATCAGCGACGATCAGTTCCGCAAGGTCCTCGACAACAACATCGTCTCCAACCACTGGCTGATCGCGATGGTCGCGCCCGACATGCGCGAGCGCAAGGACGGATCGATCATCATCGTGTCGTCGATCGGCGGTTTGCGTGGAACAGCGACGATCGGCGCGTACGCGATTTCCAAGGCGGCGGACATGCAACTCGCCCGCAATCTGGCGCATGAATTCGGCGGCGACAATGTCCGCGTGAACTGCATCGCGCCCGGCCTGATCAGGACCGACTTCGCCAAGGCGCTATGGGAGGACGAGAAGGCCGTCGCCGCGCGCAACCGCGCCACGCCGCTCGGCCGGATCGGCGAACCACACGAAATCGCCGGCGCGGTCGTGTTCCTGGCGTCCGCGGCAAGCAGTTACATGACCGGACAGACGATCGTCGTCGATGGCGGAGTGACGATCTGATGCCACAGGAGAGTCGCATGCGCTTCACCGATAAATCGATCGTCGTGACCGGGGCGGGCTCGGGCATCGGTCGTGCCGCCGCCCGGCAGTTCGCGGCCGAGGGCGGCATGGTCGTCGCCGCGGACCGGACCGAAGGGGCGGACGAGACCGTCCGGATGATCGCCGACGCGGGCGGCACCGCGGTCGCGATCCGGATCGATGCGGGGGCCGAGCAAGACGTGGCGCGCGCGGTCGCTCTGGCCGGGGAGCAGTTCGGCGGCCTCGACATCATGTTCGCGAACGCGGGTATTTCGGGGGGCATGGCGAACATCTTCGATACCGACGTCGCGCTCATCACCGAGGTGTTGCGGGTGAATTTGATCGGACCATTCCTGGCGATCAAGCACGCCGCGCCCGAGATCGCCAAACGGGGGGGCGGCGCGATCGTCCTGACCGCGTCCGTCGCAGGCATCCGGTCCGGTGCCGGCTCCCCGGCCTATTCGGCGTCCAAGGCCGGCGTCATCAATCTCGCGCAGGTCTCCGCGCAGCAATTGTCGGGATCGAACGTCCGCGTCAACGCGATCTGCCCCGGTCTGACCGAGACGGGGATGACCAAACCGACCTTCGATTACGCGCGCGACGCGGGCAAGATGGACCGGGTCGGCCGCCTCAACCCGCTTCGCCGCGGTGCGCAGCCCGAGGAACTGGCGGAAGTCGCACTGTTCCTCGCGTCCGATGCGGCAAGCTATGTCAACGGTCAGGCGATCGCGGTGGATGGCGGGCTGTCTTCGAGCCATCCGGTGACGAAGCAGGAGTACGGGCGAACGGCGGTGTAGCGCGTGTTCTCCTGCAAACGCAGGAGCCCAGGATCACGAGCGTGACGCGCGCCGCTCCGGGTTGCTGCGTTCGCAGGAACACGGGATTACTCCCGCAACCTGATCAGCCCCTCCTGCGCGACGCTCGCCACCAGCCGCCCGTCCGCGGCGAACACCTGCCCCCGGTTGAACCCGCGCGCATGCCCCGCCCAGGGGCTGTCGGTGGCGTAGAGCAGCCATTCGTCCGCGCGGAACGGCTCGTGCAGCCAGATCGCATGATCGAGGCTCGCGGTCTGCAGATTGTCGGTCAGCCAGTGGACGCCGTGCTCCAGCGTACAGGTCCCCAGCAGCGTCATGTCCGACGCATAGGCCAGGATGGCGCGGTGGAGCGCGGGATCGTCGCCGACGGGCGCGCAGATGCGGAACCAGCTATATTGCGGCTGCTGCTGCTTCGTGTCGCCGAACCAACTGCGCGGCGAGACCGGCCGAATGTCGATAGGCCGCGGGCGAAGCATGAAAGCGCGGTATCGTTCGGGCACGCGGTCGATCACGTCCAGCCGCAATTCGCGTTCGGATTTGAGCGATTCCGGACCCGGTACGTCGGGCATCGCGTCCTGATGATGCAGGCCGTCCTCCGGGGGCTGGAACGACGCGGTCATGTTGAGGATCGGCACGCCGCCTTGCATCGCGATCACGCGCCGGTTGGCGAAGCTGCGCCCGTCGAAATCGCGCACCACGCGGTAGATGATCGGGTGCGCCTCGTCGCCGGGCCGGACGAAATAGGCGTGAAGCGAATGCGCGGTCTTGGGCTCCCCGACGGAGCGCTGCGCCGCCTGCAGCGCCTGCCCGATGACCTGCCCACCGAATACGCGCCCGGCCCCGCCCGGCTGGCGCGCGCCGCGGTAGAGGTCGGTGTCGATCTCCTCGACGTCGAGGAGGTCGACGAGGCCCTGGGCGAGGGATGCGGGGGCGGGGTCGGTCATATCAAGCCTCCATTCCTCCCCGTGCCGGGGAGGATTGTTCAGTTCAATACCCCGCCGCGACTGCCAGCCGGTCGGCATGGAAGTTCGCGTCGCCGAACATCTCCGCCAGCACCCGCGCGCGCTTCATGAAGAAGCCGATGTCGTATTCGTCGGTCATGCCGATGCCGCCATGCATCTGCACGCCCTCCTGCACCGACAGCGTGGTCGCGAGCGCGGTCATCGCCTTCGCGACCGAGACCGCGGCGTCGGCCGTGTCCGATCCGGCGTCCAGCAGCTGCTGCGCCTTCAGCACCGCCGCGCGCGCGACCTCCATTTCGCTGTAGAGATGCGCGGCGCGGTGCTGAAGCGCCTGGAAGCTGCCGATCAGCGTACCGAACTGCTTTCGTTGCTTGAGATAGCCGACGGTCATGTCCATCGCGCCGCCGCCGACGCCGAGCAGTTCCGCCGATGCGCCGGTCCGCCCCGCGCGCAGCAGCCGGTCCAGGACTGCGCGACCCGAATCGACCTCGCCGATCACCGCATCGGCATCCAGTTCCACGCCCTCCAGCGTCAGCCGCGCGGCGATGCTCGAATCGGCGAGCCGTTCGGGCGTCGCGGTCAATCCGGCCGCATCCTTCTCGACCGCGAACAGCGTGATCCCGTCCGTATCGCTCGCCGATCCGGCGGTCCGTGCGGCGACGATCAACAGGTCGGCGACATGCCCATGCGTCACGAACTGCTTGGTGCCGGTCAGTCTGAAGCCATTGCCCGACCGCTCCGCCTTCATCGCGACGCTGTCGCGGTGCTTGGCCCCCTCGTCGATCGCCAGCGCGGCGACGGTATCGCCCGCAACGATCCCGGGAAACCAGCGATCCGCCGCCGCGGTGCCCTTCAGCGCCGCGACCGTCGCCACTGCCGTCGTCAGGAACGGGGAGGGCGACAGGTTGCGCCCGATTTCCTCCAGCACCACGCCCGCCTCGACATGCCCCATGCCGAGCCCGCCCTGGTCCTCGCCGACCAGGATGCCGGTAAAGCCCATTTCCGCGAACTGCTTCCATAAGTCGCGGCTGAAGCCGGTCGGGTCCTTGTCGTCGCGCAGTTTGCGCATGTGGCTGACGGGGGCCGCGTCGGCGACGAAGTCACGGATCGTATCCTGGAGGGCGGTCTGGTCTTCGGTCAGATACAGTGGCATTTCATCTTCTCGTCATCCCGGCCTCGTGCCGGGATCCAGGGTTCCGGGCGTGGCGCTGTTTGCTCTGGACCCCGGCACAAGGCCGGGGTGACGGTGGGGACTGGTTTACGCCCCAGGCAATTCCAGGATCCGCTTGGCGATGATGTTCAGCTGAACCTCGCTCGTCCCGCCCTCGATCGAATTCGCCTTCGTCCGCAGCCAGGCGCGCGCATCGCGACCGCCATCCGAGCCATCGCTTTCCCATTCCAGCGAGTCCGATCCGCCCGCCGCCATCATCAGTTCGTATCGGCTCTTGTTCAATTCGGTACCGTAATATTTCATCATGCTCGGCTGCGCGGGGTGTGCCTGGCCCGCCTTCAACTGGTCGATGAAGCGTTCCGACATCGCCCCGAACGCCTTCGCCCGCACTTCGAACAAAGCGATCGCGCCGCGCAGCAGAGGGTCGGCAAGACGGCCATCATGATCGAGACCCACCGTCGCCAGCGCACCCTCGATCAGCGGATTGCCGCTCGACGAAGCCAGCCCCATGCCGGAGATCATCTCGCGCTCATGGCCGAGCAGGTATTTCGCGACGTCCCAGCCCTTGTTCTCTTCGTGCACGCGCTGGTTTTTGGGCACCTTCACGTCATCGAAGAACGTTTCGCAGAACGGCGAATAGCCCGATATCAACAGGATCGGCTTGGTCGAGACGCCGGGGGAGGCCATGTCGAACAGCACGAAACTGATTCCGCCCTGCTTCGATTCCTTGCTGGTGCGGACCAGGCAGAAGATCCAGTCGGCCTTGTCGGCGTAACTGGTCCACACCTTCTGGCCGTTGATGACGTAGTGATCGCCCGCATCGTCCGCCGATGTCGCCAGGCCGGCGAGATCGGAGCCCGCATTGGGTTCGCTATAGCCCTGGCACCAGCGGATCTCGCCGCGCGCGATCTTGGGCAGGTGGTCCAGCTTCTGCGCTTCGGTGCCGTATTTCAGGAGCGCCGGCCCGAGCATCGAGATGCCGAACGAATTGAGCGGATTGCGCGCGCGGATCGCCGCCATCTCCTCGCGCAGGACCTTGGTCTGCGCGGGGGTCAGGCCGCCGCCGCCATAGGTCGTCGGCCAATCGGGGACCGTCCAGCCGCGTTCACCCATCACCTTCAGCCATGCCGCCTGGGGCGGATTGGCGGCGGGATCGTAGCTGCGGCCGCCCCAACAGGCATCCTTGTCGCTGCGCAGCGGCTCGCGCATTTCGGGCGGGCAATTGTCCGCCAGCCAGGCGCGTGTTTCGGTGCGGAACTGGTCGATGCTGATGTCGGTCATTCTACTCTCCCGTCATGCCGGGCTTGTCCCGGCATCTAGAGCCACAGACGTCGCGCTTGGGGCTCTGGACCCCGGCACGAGGCCGGGGTGACGCAGGGGACCCGACGTCGTCACTTGATCGTCCCATCCCGCAGACTCTCCGCGACCGCGAAGCCGTGCTTCTCGAGCCCTGCGACGACCTTGTCGTATCCCTCGCTCTGCGCCCAGAACATCGGGCCGCCGCGATAGACCGGCCAGCCATAGCCGTAGATCCACACGACATCGACGTCCGACGCGCGCTGCGCCTTGCCTTCTTCCAGGATCAGCGCGCCTTCGTTGACCATCGGGTATAACGTGCGCTCGACGATCTCCTGATCGGTGATCTCGTGCTGCGGCGTGCCGGTCTTCGCGCGGAAATCCGCGACGATCTCGGCGACGCGCGGCGAAGGTGTCGGCTGACGCTTCTCGTCGTAATCGTAGAACCCCTTCCCCGTTTTCTGCCCCCAGCGTCCCTCGGCGGCGAGCGCGTCGCGGATGCTTTCGATCCGGGTCGGGTCGCGGTGCCAGCCGATATCGACGCCGGCGAGATCGCTCATCTGGAACGGCCCCATCGGCATCCCGAACGCGACATGGACCTTGTCGATCTGTTCGGGCGTGGCACCCTCCATCAGCAGCTTCATCGCCTCGACCTGGCGCGGCATCAGCATGCGGTTGCCGATGAAGCCGTAGGTGACACCGGCTACCACCGCGACCTTCTTGATCTTTTTCGCCAGCGCCATGACGGTCGCCAGCACGTCGGGTCCGGTCTTCTCGCCGCGGACCACTTCGAGCAGTTTCATGACGTTGGCGGGCGAGAAGAAATGCATGCCGACCACGTCTTCGGGACGCTTGGTGCAGGCGGCGATCTCGTCGACGTTCAGATACGACGTGTTCGACGCCAGGATCGCGCCCGGCTTGCATAGCGTGTCGAGCTTCGTGAAGATGTCCTTCTTGACGTCCATATTCTCGTACACCGCCTCGATGACGAGGTCGCATTCCGCGAGCGCGGCGAAATCGAGCGTCGGCGTCAGCGCGCCCATCGCGGCCTCGACCTGTTCGGGCTTCATCCGGCCCTTCGCCGCGGTCGCCTCGTAATTCTTGCGGATGACGCCCGCACCGCGATCGAGCGCCTCCTGCTGCATCTCGACGATCGTCACCGGGACCCCCGCCGACAAGAAGTTCATCGCGATACCGCCGCCCATCGTGCCGGCACCGATCACGCCGACCTTGTTGATCGGGCGAAGCTTCACGTCGGTCGGCACGTCGTCGACCTTCGCGGCCTGGCGCTCGGCGAAGAACAGATGGCGCTGCGCCGCGGACTGGGTGCCCGACATCAGCCGCATGAATTCCGACCGCTCGAACGCGATGCCGTCGGCGAAGCTCGATCCGTCCGCCGCCTTCTCGACACAGGCGATGTTCGCGGCGGGTGCCTCGAATCCGCGGAAGCGGCGGGCGTTCTCCTTCCTGAACGCGGCGACGGCGTCGGGGTCGGGCTTCGCGATTTTCTCCGACGCGCGGGGCAGGGGGCGGTGCTCCGCCATCTCGCGCGCGAAGGCGATGGCATCCTCGGCCAGCGTATCCTCGCCGACGATCCTGTCCACCAGCCCGGCGTCGAGCGCCTTCTTCGCGGAGATCGGATCACCCTTCGCGGTCATTTCCAGCGCGAGCGCGACGCCGGCGATCCGTGGGATACGCTGCGTGCCGCCCGCGCCGGGCAGCAGGCCGAGCTTCACTTCGGGCGTGCCGATCTTCGCCGACGGGGTTGCGACACGGTAATGGCAGCCGAGCGTGACCTCGCATCCGCCGCCCAGCGCGGTGCCGTGGATCGCCGCGACGACCGGCTTTGACGACGCTTCGATCATGTCGACGACGGTCGGCAAGCCCGGCTCCTGCATCGGCTTGCCGAATTCGGTGATGTCAGCGCCGGCGAAGAACGTGCGACCGTCGCAGCGGATGACCATCGCAGCGATGGCGTCGTCGTCCAGACCTTCGGTGATCGCAGCCGCCAGTCCCTGACGGACAGCCGCGCCGAGCGCGTTGACGGGCGGGTTGTCGGATATGATGACCATGACGTCGTCATGGCGTTCGGTGCGGATCGGGCTGGTCATGGTATTGCTCCTGATAGATTCCGTCATGCCGGGCTCGTCCCGGCATCCAGAGCCACAAGGCGGATCGTCAGCGACTCTGGATCCCGGGACGAGCCCGGGATGACGAAGCAAGACTAATTCAGTGCGGCGTAGATCATCGTCTTCAGTTCGCGACGGATCGGGTAAAGCGTGCTCGGCGACAATTGCGTCATGAAGACCATCGACACCTGCTCGACCGGATCGACGAAGAACGCGGTCGAGAACATGCCGCCCCAATAATATTCGCCGACCGATCCGGGCACCATCGACCGCGCCGGATCGATCGTGACCGCGAAACCGAGGCCGAAACCGGTGCCGGCATTGGTGGTCTCGCTGAACAGCGATTTGGACAGGCTCGCCAGATCGCCGCCGCCGGGCAAATGATTCTGCGTCATAAGCTCCAGCGTCTTGCGACCGATCAGCCGTACGCCGTCCAGCGTCCCGCCGCCAAGGCACATCCGGCAGAAACGGTGGTAATCCAGCGCGCTCGACACCAGCCCGCCGCCGCCCGAAAGCATTTTCGGCTGGCGGCTCCAGATGCTCTCCGCACCGCGGTCGTAAATCACGCGGCCCTTTGCCGGATCGAACGTCCAGCAATCGGTCAACCGGTCGATCTTGTCCGGCGGCACCGCAAAGAACGTGTCGTCCATGCCGAGCGGGGCGAAGATGCGCGTGCGGAAGAAATCGTCGAGCGCCTGCCCCGAAACGCGTTCGACCACCGCGCCGAGCACATCGGTCGACACCGAGTAATTCCACGCCGTGCCCGGCGAGAATTCGAGCGGGATATCGGCTAGCGCGGCGACCAGTCCCTGCAAGTCGAGCTGGCCATGCCAGCTTTCGATCCGTCCCGTCCGGTACGCGGCATCGATGTTCGACCGGTTCTGGAAGCTGTACGTCAGCCCCGAGGTATGCCGCAGCAGGTCGGCCATCCGCATCGGTTCGGTGGTCGGCTTCGTCCGGAACGGTACCCCCGCGCCACCGCCATCGTAGACGCCAATGCCCTTCAGCTCGGGCAGGACATGGTGCACCGGCGTGTCGAGCGCAACCTTGCCCTCCTCCACCAACATCATGAATGCGATCGAGGTGATCGGCTTGGTCATCGACGCGATCCGGAACAGCGACGATTCGTCGATCGTCGCGCCGCCGCCCTTCGAATCCGTCGCACGGCCTGCGCCCTGGTGTGAGAAATGCGCGATCTCGCCGCTTTGTGCGACCAGCAATTGCGCATGGGGCAGCAGTCCGCTGTCGAGATAGCGTGCCTTCACGAACGCATCGATCGCCGCCAGCCGACCGGCATCGAACCCGCGGGTGGGGGAGGTGGTCGTCGTCACGCGCTGATCCATACCCTCGTTTCTAACCGTGTCGCCCCTATTGCCTTGAGCGCGCCCTGAATCAACACTAACCTCGCCATAAATCGACGTCGGGGCAAACCCGACCTTCAAGTTCGGAGATGTATGCGTGAATGATGACCCGATCGTCGCGATCGATCCGGAGTGGCCCGCCATGTCGATGGACGCCGCTCGCACGGCGCTGACCGCGCCGGGCGCGAAGTTCGAAATGGAGACGGTCGCCATCCGCGGCGTGCCGACCCGGGTGTGGAAGAACGCGCCGCCTTCGCTCGCCTGGCTCGCGACCGCGGCACGCGCGCATGGCGATCGGCTGTTCACCATCCTGGACGACGAGCGCGTCACCTATGAGGCGAATTACCGCGCCACCGCGGCCTTTGCCGAACATCTGCTGTCATTGGACGTCCGGCGCGGCGACCGCGTCGCGCTGGCGATGCGCAACCTGCCCGAATGGCCCGTCATATTCTTCGCCGCGGCCAGCCTCGGCGCGATCGTCGTGCCGCTCAACGCGTGGTGGACGGGGGCGGAGCTGGAATATGGCTTGTCCGACTCCGGCGCATCGGTGCTGGTCGTCGACGACGAGCGCCATACGCGCCTGGCGCCGCATTATCCCGCGTTGCCCGGACTGCGTCACATCATCGTCAGCCGTGCCTCGACCGCGGTGGGGGAGGGGGCCCTCCGACTGGAGGATTCGATCGGGACCCCGCACGACTGGGCGCGCCTGCCCGATCGAGCGATCCCCACCGCCGCGATCGCGCCCGACGATCCGGCGACGATCTTCTACACCAGCGGTACGACCGGCGCGCCGAAGGGAGCGCTCGGCACGCACCGCAACCTGATGACCAATATCCTGTCGTCGGGCTATGCCTCGGCACGCGCGGCGCTGCGGCGCGGGGTCGTGCCGCCGGAGCCGACACCGCGCACCGCGCTGACCGTCATTCCGCTGTTCCACGTCACGGCCTGTTCGTCGGCGATGATGGGGACGATCGCGACCGGCGGATCGATGGTCTTCATGCGCCGCTGGGACACGGTCCGCGCGATGGAACTGATCGAGCGGGAGAAGGTGAACGTCACCGGCGGCGTGCCGACGATCGCGTGGCAGTTGCTCGAACATCCCGACCGCGCGAACTACGATCTCTCCAGCCTCGACTCGATCGCCTATGGCGGTGCGCCGTCCGCGCCCGAACTGGTGCGACGTATCCATGCCGAATTCGGCGCGCTGCCGACGAATGGCTGGGGCATGACCGAGACGATGGCGACGGTGACGAGCAACGTCGCGGAGGATTATCTCAACCGACCGTCGAGCGCCGGGGCCGCGGTCGCGGTCGCGGACCTGAAGATCGTCGGCGAGGATGGCGTCGGCGAAGTGCCGCCCGGCGACATCGGCGAATTATGGGCGCGGGGCCCGATGATCGTCGCCGGCTATTGGAACAAGCCCGAAGCGACCGCGGCGACCTTCATCGACGGCTGGGTCCGCACCGGCGATCTGGCAACGATCGACGACGAGGGTTTCTGCACCATCGTCGACCGCGCGAAGGACATCGTGATCCGCGGCGGCGAGAATATCTATTCGATCGAAGTCGAAAACGCCCTCTACGCGCACCCCGCCGTCACCGACTGCGCGCTGATCGGCCTGGCTCACCGCACCTTGGGCGAGGAACCCGCCGCGGTCGTCCATCTGGCACCCGGCGAGCACGCGACCGAGTCGGAATTGCAGGCGTGGGTGCGCGAGCGGCTTGCCGGGTTCAAGGTCCCGGTGGCGATTCGGTTCGTCGAGGCGACGCTGCCGCGCAACGCGAACGGGAAGATCCTGAAAAAGGACTTGAAGGCGTTGTTCGACCAGCGGGTGGGGGTGGCGGCTTAGACGACCGCTCCCCGGTCGGACACGGGACCGCCCGCTCGCCGTGCGACTCAAATCAACCGACGCAGTCGCCGATGCAGATAATTCTCATCGAAACCCGCGATTTGGACGAGCCTGACCGGATTCGATATCGTGACGCTGCCGCGGTTCACCGCCATCGCTCCCGCCAGCCGCAGTTCCTTGAGCACGCGATTGATATGGACCGCGGTCATGCCGAGCGCATCGGCGAGGATGATCTGGGATATCGGCAGATCGAACGACTCGCCCGTCGTCATGCCGACATTGTGCGCGCGCAGGTACAATTCGCAGATCAGATGCGCCACGCGCTGGGGGGAGGTGCGGCGGCCGATGCTGACGATCCAGGCGCGCATGACGCCTTCGTCGACCAGCTGGGCGATGTACATCGCACGTGCGATGTTTGGATGGTTGTCCATCAGCGCATCGATCTCGGACCGGGATATGGTGGCGACGCGCGCGGCGGTAATGGTCTGTATGCTGTGATCCATTTCCGCCAGCAGCTTGATGTGCAAGTCGCAGGCGTCGCCCGGCATCAGGAACGCGACGATCTGCCGCGTTCCCGTCGGCAGGATCTTGTATCGGCAGACCCATCCCTCCAGCACCACGAACATCGGCCCGGGCTCGTCGCCTTCCCGTATCAGATCCTGCCTTGCAGCGTATCGTCGAGGCCGCGCCGTGGCCGCTTCGAGCGCCGCCACGTCATTGGGGCTCAGTTCGGCTAAGCCGCTCAATTTCTGGACGAACTGATTGCTCATGCGCGACGGTTTTACCGATGATGGCGAACTCGTAATATAACAAATCTTATTGTTCATTGTTATTATAGATTGTGGTCGTCGAAAATCGGACGGGGTATTGGAGGTTTGTCGACCCGGTTCCCCGGGCGTCGCGAGTTGAGCGTGGATACGCGCTCTTGCCGCCAACGAGGCGTTTTATGACCACGAATGACAATGATCCGACGACGCGGAACAGTTTGCAACCTTCCGGCGATCCCCATGGCCTTGCCGCGCTATTGCTGGTCGAAAGCCTGATCCATGGACTGTGCGAGACATCGACGTTGAGCACGGGCGAGGCGGTCGACATCGTCGAGCGAGCCGTCAGCGTGCAATTCGATCAGGCGGAGGAGGCGAATGGCGACGCGACGTCGCTTTGGCGGTCGCATGGGCTGCTGTCGTCGATAGCAGCATCGTTGGCGACCGACGGCGGCGGCTCGCCGACACCCCCAAGTTTGGTGAGGTAGGCCACGGCGTAGGAGGCGGTCTTATCGGGAATGGACGGGGCTGCCTAACCCCCGACCGCGGCCCCGACCGCTGCGGCCCAGCCCGTCAGTCGCGTGTGCCGCGCGTCTGCGCCCAGTTGGGGCGTGAAGTTCTCAACCGTGCCGCGCATCGCCGATGCCTCGGTCAGGTCGGCGAACATCCCGACGCCGACCCCCGCCAGCATCGCTGCGCCTAACGCCGTCGTCTCGGCCATGGCCGGTCGCTCGACCGTCACGCCGAGCATGTCCGCCAGGTCCTGCGCCATCCAGTCGTTCGCCACCATGCCGCCGTCGATGCGCAGCGTCTGCCAGTCCTGGCCGTCCGCGGCGAAGGCGGTCTTCAGGTCGTGCGCCTGGTGCGCCATCGCCTCCAGTGCGGCGCGGACGACATGCGCCTTGCCGGTCGCGAAGCTCAAGCCCGAGATCGCCGCGCGCGCATCCGGCCGCCACCACGGCGCGCCGAGGCCGCTGAGCGCGGGCACGAGGTACACGCCGCCATTGTCCGACACCGACCGGGCCAGCGCATCGGTCTCGCGCACGTCGCCGATCAGCCCCAGCGTATCGCGCAGCCATTTGACGAGGCTGCCCGCGACGAACACCGATCCTTCCAGCGCATAGGCGCGCTCGCCCTTCAGCTGCCACGCGATCGTCGACAGCAGCCGGTGGCGCGAGGTGGGCGGGCTCGCGCCCGCCTGGGTCAGCACGAACGCACCGGTGCCGAACGTCGCCTTGGTTTCGCCCGGCGTCAGGCACGCCTGGCCGATCGTCGCCGCCTGCTGGTCGCCCGCAAGGCCACAGATCGGGATCGCCGCGCCGAACGCGGTCGTCTCGCCGAAGCGGCCGGCGCAATCGACGATCTCGGGCAGCGCGCCGCGCGGCACGTCGAACAGGTCGATCAGTTCGTCGTCCCAGCCGCCCCCGCCGATCGCCATCAGCGTGGTCCGGCTGGCGTTGGTCGCGTCGCTGATGTGGATGCCACCGGTCAATTTCCAGACGAGCCAGCTCTCGATCGTGCCCACCGCAAGCCGATCGCCCGCCGCCGCCAGTTGCGGCCATTCGCGCATCGCCCAGCCGATCTTCGAGCCGGAGAAATACGGGTCGAGCAGCAGCCCGGTCTTCGCCTGTACCGTCGCCTCATGTCCCTCGTCACGAAGCCGCGCACAGATGTCCGCGGTTCGGCGATCCTGCCAGACGATGGCGGGAGCCAGCGGCTCGCCGGTCTCGCGGTCCCAGAAGACGACCGTCTCGCGCTGGTTGGTGATGCCGATCGCCGCGATCCGCGCCGCGCCGCCCGCTTGCGCGACCATCGCCGCGGTGACGCGCAGCGTCTTGCGCCAGATTTCGGCCGCATCATGCTCGACCCAGCCGGGGCGGGGATAAGATTGCGTCAGTTCGGTGGCTTCGCTGGCGTGGCAGCGGCCGTCCCGGTCGAACAGCATGGCGCGCGTCGAGGTCGTGCCTTCGTCGATCACCAGCAGGAATTGGTTCATCCGGCGATGCTAGCCGGGATTGTCGTGGCGGGAAATGCGGATAGGGTGCGGCCATGGCTGATCTGGGCAATTTCGAGGGCAGGCCGCCCGCGGCGGAAACCGATCCCCTGGTCGGCGATAGCATCCTGGGCGTGCCCGCGGGCATGGCCGCCGAGGAGGCGACGCGGATCGCGATGCGTCGCGACCGGCTGCTCGCCGCGCTGACTCTGACCGCCGCGATCGGCTTGCTGCTGGCGACGCCTTTCGCGCTGAAATCGGGGGCGGAGTTCTTCCTGCCGCTGACGATCGCGCTGGTGATTTCGGTTGCCATGGTGCCGATCCTCGAATGGCTGGAGCGGCGTCATGTGCCGTCGCCGCTTGCCGCGATATTCTGCATCCTGGCGTTCCTCATCGTCGCCAACATCGCCATCGCGGCGATCCTGGTGCCGGCGACCGAATTCTTCCGCCTGTTGCCGAACCGGATCGGGCAGATTCAGGACAATCTGAAACCGCTGCTCGATCTGTATTCGCACCTGGAGAAATATCTCAATCGCGCGATCCGCACGGTGGCGTCGGCCCCGATCCGATCGTCGCCGACGGCCGCGGTCGCGCCGCCCAGTTCGATTCTGGAACTCGCCGCGACGTCCGCGCCGACCGTGATCGTGCAATTCGTGTTCGGCGTGCTGATCGTGTTCTTCTTCCTGTCAGGGTGGACGCGGATGCGCCGGCGGACGATCACCGGCCGCACCAGCTTCGACGGCGCGATGGCGACCGCGCGGGTGATCCAGGACATCGTCGACGACGTGTCGGCGTATCTCGGCACGATCACGCTCATCAACATCATCCTCGGCTGCATCACCGGTATCGCGTTGTACTGGGTGGGAATGCCGTATCCGGCGATGTGGGGCGGCATCGTCGCGCTGTTGAACTATGTGCCGTATTTCGGGCCGATCGTCGGGGCGTTTCTGCTCGCGGTCGGCGGACTGATGACGTTCGACGACATCTGGCTCGCGCTGTTGCCGCCGGCGATCATGTACGGGCTGCATCTGGTGGAGGCGAATGCGATCACGCCGTTCGTCGTCGGCCACCGGCTGACGATCAGCCCGCTCCTGATCCTCATCTCGCTCAGTTTCTGGGGCTGGGTCTGGGGAACGGCGGGGGCGCTGCTCGCGGTACCGCTGCTCATCATCGTGCAGACCGTCCTGCAGGCGGCGGGCAAGCCCGACATCGCGGGCTTCCTGTTCGAACATGGCACGCTGGTCCAGCCGTCGCGGGGGCGGAGGCGACCGCGCGGCGAGGAGGACGAAACGCGCGGTTGACAGCCCACCGACCCTCGCATAGGTGCCGCGCCTCACGCTTTCCAAGCGGGTGTAGCTCAGTTGGTTAGAGCGCCGGCCTGTCACGCCGGAGGTCGCGGGTTCGAGCCCCGTCACTCGCGCCAAAGCGTAGCGCGCACGTAAATAGCGAAGCTATTAACGAGACGCGCAAGCTCGGCCGGCGGCGTCAGCCCGTCCGACGACGCGGCTTCGCCGCGGCGCTCTTCGCAGACCTCCTCACCTTCCCCGCACGCCGTCAGACGCAGCGAAGCTGCGCCCTGTGGCACGCTTCGCTGCGCTGGCCGAGCTTGCGACATGCGCGCTGGCTCACGCCAGCCCGTCTCGTCGCTAGCGCTCCATCCACCGCAGCACGGGCTTCAACGGCGCAATCCAGACGATCCCGGCGACCAAATAGAACACCGCCTGCAACACCCAGTGCCACCCCCCAACGATCCCCGACAAGCTCACCACCAACCCGCACCAGACGACGATCAACGCGACGATCGCAAGCGCACCCGCGGGTTTGCGCCAGCTCGGCGTCATGACGGCACCCTATCGAGCATGATCCATTCCTTCTCGGTGGCGACGGCGTGGAGCGGCATGTCCCAGGGATCGACGGCAAGCGCGTCGACTTCCTGCACCGACAGCGCGACGCCGACCCGCCATGCACCGGGATGGCGGGCGAACGCACGGTCGTAATGCCCCGCACCCTGGCCCAGCCGGTTGCCCAGCCGGTCGAACCCGACCAGCGGCGTCAGGACGATGTCGGGCACATGCTCGGTGGCATCGGCGGCGGGCTGATGCAGCCCGAACGGCCCGGCGGCGAGCGCAGCCTCGGTATCCCAGGCCAGAAACCGCAGCGGCGTCGCACGATCGACGACATGCGGCAGCAGGATCGCACATCCCGCCTCAACCGCCGCACGCGCAAGCGGCGACGGGTCCGCTTCGCCGCGGATCGGTATATAGGAGGCAACGGTTAGGCCGGGTGACAGGCGTGCGCGGAAGGCGGAGGGGACGGGGATCGTCGTCTCGATCGCCATGGCGCGGCGCGCGCGCAATTGCACGCGGAGCGTACGCTTATCCGTCATCGGCGAAGCACGCCGCGGCAAAGCCGCGTCGTCGACGCTCGGCTCGCGCCGGGTCCGATCGTGCGGGCGCATCTTGTCGACAGCGCCGCTATCGACATGCGCATCGTGCGGTGGCGGGCCCACCATGGCCGTGTGCCGGGTTATCCACTGACGCACGGTACGTCAGGTGGGGACCATATGCTTTGGACCAGGGTCCTAACAGGGACAGCCCCCTATGGATGATGAATAGCCTCAGGGATAATAAAGGCTCGTACCGGGCAGAACCCGCCGCCACCGACTTAGGATGTCGGCGGGCTTTGCTCAAGGGTCGCCGCGAGCGTTTCGAGACGATCGGCGATCCGGGCCAGCGCCGTCTCGCTGACCGCCGCGCCCTCGGGCGGGCGGGTCAGTGCCTCGTCGAGATCGTCCGCCAGCATCAGCGCGACGAACAGCATCGCGCGTTCGCCGTTCAGCCCCCCCGCCGCGCGCTGCGCCGGCCCCCAGCGTTCGTCGATCATCGCGCCGAGCGTGCGGACGCGGTCCTCCTCGCCGTCGCGGCAGCCGACGATATGCGACCGCCCGCCGATCGACAGTGTCACTTCGGACATCAGCCGGCGCCCCCGCGTGCGATCACGTCGTCAAGCGCGCTGACCGCCTCCGCCATGCGTGCCTTCAGCGCCGCATGACGCCGGGCAAGCGCATCCGATGCATCGGCGCGCGCGCCGATCGCCGCCTCGATTCTTGCAATCGCCGCATCGATACGCGCTGCGGCCGAACTCGTTTGATCCGTCATCGGCACGCGATAGCATGGCACCGGTCCGCTGCAACATGCCAATCGCGACAGGTTGACACGCGCGATCCGCGCCGCGAAGGCAGGCCCGACCGCGAGCGACTCGCGGCGGGATGTGCGTGCGCAGGACGGTGAACGGTCGCTGCTGCGCCGCAGGAAACAGCCTGTAATCAGATAATTGTGGGGTTGTGACGATGACGGTGAAGATTGCGATCAACGGCTTTGGTCGGATCGGCCGCCTGGTCGCGCGCGCGATCCTGGAGCGCGGCGACGGCACGATCGACCTGGTCGCGATCAACGATCTGGCGGATGCGACGTCGAATGCCTGGCTGTTCAGCCGCGACAGCATACATGGCCGCTACCCCGGCGACGTCCATGCCGAGGGCGAGGACCTGGTCGTCGACGGCAAGCATATCCGCGTCACCGCGCAACGCGATCCGGCGAACCTGCCGCACAGGGAACTGGGCGTCGATATCGTCCTGGAATGCACCGGCTTCTTCACCGACAATGTCGCGTGCCGGAAGCATATCGATGCAGGCGCGAAGAAGGTGCTGATCTCCGCGCCGGGCAAGGGCGTCGACCTGACGGTCGTGTTCGGGGTCAATCACGACAAGCTGACCGCGGATCACAATATCGTATCCAACGCGTCGTGCACGACCAATTGCCTGGCGCCTGTCGCCAAGGTGTTGAACGACACGATCGGGATCGAGCGCGGGCTGATGACGACGGTCCACGCCTATACCAACGATCAGAAGATTCTCGACCAGATCCACCCCGATCTGCGCCGCGCACGCGCCGCGGGGATGTCGATGATCCCGACCACGACGGGCGCGGCCCGGGCGGTCGCCGAGGTGCTGCCCGAATTGAAGGGCAAGCTGGACGGTTCCGCGATTCGCGTGCCGGTGCCCGATGTCAGCATGATCGACCTGACCTTCACCCCGTCGCGCGACACGACACGCGAGGAAGTGAACGCAGTGCTGAAGGAGGCGTCGGAAAACGGTCCGCTGAAGGGTATTCTCGGCTATACCGACGAGCCGCTGGTGTCGATCGACCTGATGCACACGCCGCAATCCTCGACGGTGGACAGCCTGGAAACCGCGGTGATCGACGGCAAGCTTGTCCGTGTGCTGAGCTGGTACGACAATGAATGGGGCTTCTCGAACCGCATGGTCGACACCGCGACCGCGATGGCGGCGTTTCTATAGGCGGCGGTGGACGCAGCACACCAACCGTCGCTTCGGGCGAAGTCGAGTATCCTGACGACCGCAGGGACGGTGTCTCGATTGCGACGATGAGATCAGGATCGAGCTATCATGACCAAGGCTTTCAGAACACTGGACGATATGGGTGAGATCCGCGGCCGGCGCGTGCTGGTCCGTGAGGATTTGAACGTGCCGATGGCGGATGGGCACATAACCGACGACACGCGGCTGCGCGCCACCCTGGCGACGATCGGCGAACTGGCCGACCGCGGTGCGATCGTTCTGATCCTCGCGCATTTCGGCCGGCCGAAGGGGCAGCGCGATCCGTCGATGTCGCTTGCGCCCTTGACCGCACCCTATTCGCGCGTGCTCGGCCGACCGGTGCGCTTCGTCGACTGGGACGGCGCGGCCGACGCGGTCGCGACGCTGCGACCGGGCGATATCGCGGTGCTGGAGAATACGCGCTTCTTCGCGGGCGAGGAAACCAACGATCCGGCGACGATCGACCGCTTCGCCGCGCTCGGCGATCTCTACGTCAACGACGCCTTTTCCGCCGCCCACCGTGCGCACGCATCGACCGAAGGGCTGGCGCATCGGCTCCCCGCCTTCGCCGGCCGCGCGATGGAGGCGGAACTGGACGCGCTGGAGAAGGCGCTCGGCGACCCTTCGCATCCCGTTGCGGCCGTCGTCGGCGGCGCGAAGGTGTCGAGCAAACTGGCGGTGCTCGAACATCTCGTCGGGTTGGTCGATCACCTCATCATCGGCGGCGGAATGGCGAACACGTTTCTTGCCGCGCGCGGGGTAAATGTCGGCAAGAGCCTGTGCGAGCATGATCTCGCCGCGACCGCGGAGGACATATTGGCGACCGCGGACCGCGCCGGCTGCACCGTCCATCTGCCCTATGACGTGGTGGTCGCGAAGGAATTCAGGGCCGATCCCCCGACGCGCATCGTCAACGTCTATGAAGTCGCGGCGGACGAGATGATCCTGGATATCGGCCCCGCCGCGGTCGAATCGCTGGCCGACGTTCTGAAGAATTGCCGGACACTGGTTTGGAACGGGCCACTCGGTGCGTTCGAGACGCCGCCGTTCGATACCGCGACGGTTGCCCTCGCGCGGACGGCCGCCGCGCTGACGCAGGACGGCAGCCTGGTGTCGGTCGCTGGCGGCGGCGATACCGTCGCTGCGCTGAACCAGGCGGGGGTCGCCGCAGATTTCACCTTCGTGTCGACCGCGGGGGGCGCGTTCCTGGAATGGATGGAGGGGCGCGACCTCCCCGGCGTCGCTGCGCTCAAGCGCTAGGTGACGGGGGCGGGGGCCGGGACGGGTTCCCGGAGCAGCGGTACGAGCAGCGTGTTCATCGCGTCCAGATCGAACGCGCCCGCCTTCGCGTAACGCACCACGCCCGCGCGGTCGATCACGAAGTTCGTCGGGACCGCATGCATGTCCCCATAGGGCCCCTTCATCCGCCGTGCCGAGGGGATCGCCAGCGCGGCGAAGAGCGGCTTGAGCTGGTACATCGGTAGCGAGTCTTCGGTCGCCACGGCGAACACGCGAAGGCCATGGGGCTTCTGGATACGGTAATAGGCGTCGAGCAAAGGCAACTCACGCTTGCACGGCCCGCACCAGGTCGCCCAGAAATTCAGTACGACGACCTGCCCGCGCAATTCGTCGGACGAGACTTTCGTGCCGTCGATCAGCGTCAGCTCGAACCTGGGCGCGGGCGCACCGATCTTGGGATCCTTCGCCGCGGCACCCACCGACAGGCTCGCCGCCACCGCGAACATCAATGTCGAGATCGTTCGCCGCTTCATCATTTGCTCCCTGTTCCAGCACAGCGAATAGGATTTGCGGCCGTTCGTCAATCCGTCCTTTCCCGTTTCGACGAGGCATCCACGGTTGCGCCAAGCGAAAGACGGCCTTATGTTTTACATGTTGAACAGGAGCATCCCGCGATGCTGGGCGTCAGGATCGATAGTGAATTGGAACAGCGTCTCGCCGCGGTCGCGCGGTCGCAGGGTCGCAGCAAGAGCGATATCGCCCGCGAGGCGGTACGGCGCTATGTCGAACGCCATGACGAGGCATATCTGGCGGAAGCGCGGCGACAGTCCTTGCGCGCGGCAGCGCGGGGGTGGACCGACGAAGACCGGGCATGGGAGATATTGGCGGCGGCCGATGACGATTTGAATGATCTGACCGGCACCGATCCGCATCGGTCGTGAAACGCGGCGATATCGTCGCCGCGCTTGGCCGTGGCGATTTCTCGACCAAGCCCAGGCCGAGCCTGATCGTACAGGCCGACGAGTTCAATGCCTATCACCCGGGGATCACCGTATGTCCGATTACCGGCGCGACGTCGGGCGATCATCTGTACCGCATTTCGCTTTCACCGACCGGGGACAACGGTCTGCTCAAGGATAGCGAGGTCGAGATCGACCTTGTTCAGGCAATCAGGCGCGAACGGATCGGTGGACTGATCGGCCACGTTCCCGACGAGGTGATGTTTTCCGTGGACCAGGCGCTTCGGCGCTGGCTCTCTCTATAGATCGCAAGGAGATACCTGATGACCCCCGCCGTTAAGACGATCCTCGACAAATTCGAATCCACCAGCCCTGCCGTGAAGGCCAATCTCGCGCGGATCCTGATGCAGGGGCGATTGGGCGGTACCGGCAAGCTTCTGATCCTGCCGGTCGACCAGGGTTTCGAGCATGGCCCCGCGCGCAGCTTCGCGATCAACCCGGCCGGATATGATCCGCATTACCATTGGCAATTGGCGATCGACGCCGGGCTGTCCGCCTTCGCCGCGCCGCTCGGCATGATCGAGGCGGGTGCCGACACGTTCGGCGCGCAGATGCCGACGATTCTGAAGGTCAACAGCTCGAACAGCTGGGCGACCTCGATCGATCAGGCGATCACGGGCAGCGTGGCGGATGCGGTTCGGCTGGGCTGCGCGGCGATCGGCTTCACGCTGTATCCGGGGTCGGACAAGATCTTCGACATGATGGAGGAAATCCGCGCGCTGTCCGAAGAAGCGAAGGCGGCCGGCATCGCGACCGTGATCTGGAGCTACCCGCGCGGCGGCGATCTGACGAAGGACGGCGAACTCGCGCTCGACGTCGGGGCCTATGCCGCGCATATGGCGGCGTTGCTCGGTGCGCACATCATCAAGACCAAGTTGCCGACCGATCATATCGAGCAAAAGGAAGCCAAGCCGATCTACGCCAAGGGCGATTGGTCGACCCAGTCGAAGCGGGTGGCGCATATGGTTCAGGCGAGCTTTGCCGGGCGGCGGATCAACGTCTTTTCGGGTGGCGCGTCGAAGGGCGAGGATTCGGTGTTCCAGGATGCGCGCGACATCCGCGACGGCGGCGGTCACGGCTCGATCATCGGCCGCAACACCTTCCAGCGCCCGCGCGACGAGGCGCTGGCGATGCTGGATCGCATCATCCGCATCTATCTGGGCGAGGAATGAGATTGCGGCGCGGCAAGCTGCTGACGGCCTACATTGCCTTTGCGGTGGCCGGCACCGTGCTTCCGCTCGTTCCGTTCGTGTCTTGGGTCGCGGCGAACGGGCTGGATGTCGGTCGCTTCTTAGGCGATCTGTTCGTCAATCGGATCAGCAGTTTTTTCGCCTTTGATGTCATCGTCTCGGCAGTCGTCGTGATCCTGTTCGTTATCGTACAGGCGAAGCGCGATAGGGTGGGGCATGCATGGGTGGCGATCGCGGCGACGCTTCTGGTGGGCGGATCGAGCGGACTGCCGATCTTCCTCGCGCTGCGTGAACGGGCGCTTAGGTCGTGACGCCGGATCGGCCGCTCGCCGGACTCGGCGCTCCCTGAATGCAGGACTTCGCCTATCATCGCTCGGTCGCGCCGATGATGTGGGTGCTGGTCGGACTGGCGTCGATAGAGTTCGTCGTCGTCCACGCGCTGCTCGCGATGTGGAAACCCGCGGTCGCGATCGTCCTATCGATCGCGACCCTCGCATCGATCGTCTGGCTGGTCGCGGGTATCCGTTCGTTCCGGCGCTTGCCGGTGACGCTGGATGCCGGGATGCTGGTAATGCGCGCCGGGACGCTAAAGAGGGTCGCGATACCCGTGAGCGACATCGCCGGGTTGCGCGGCCAATGGGACGCCGCGTTCGTGAAACGCCGTGCGACGCTCAATCTCGCGTTGATCGCCTATCCCAACATCGTCGTCGAACTCGCCGTGCCGCAACGGGTCGGGCGACGGTCGATCGATGCGGTCGCGCATCGCCTCGACGATCGCACGGCTTTCGTCGCGGCGATGGAGCGGCTAGGCGCGGCCGATGACTGAAGACCCGCTCGGCCCGCTCGACCCCGATTTCGCGGCGGCCTTCGTCCGGGATCTGCGGCGGCCGCCGTGCCAGCTCTATCTCGTCTCGCCGCTCGCGGTTGGCGGTACATTTCCCGACCGGCTGGCGCGTGCGCTCGGTGCCGGGCCGGTCGCGGCGTTCCAGTTCCGGGTGAAGGATGTCGATCAGCACGAGGCAGCGCGGCTTGCCGAACCGCTGCAACGGATTTGCGCCGACGCCGATGTCGCCTTCATCGTCAACGACAGCGTGGCGCTCGCGAAACGGCTGGGTGCGGACGGGGTACATCTGGGGCAGGGCGACGGCGACCCCCGGGAGGCGCGCGCGGAACTGGGCGCGACGGCGCAGATCGGGGTGACGTGCCACGACAGCCGCCACCTGGCGATGGAGGCGGGGGAGAATGGCGCGGACTATGTCGCGTTCGGTGCCTTCTATCCCACCGAAACGAAGGTGACGAAACACCGGCCGGACCCGTCGATCCTGTCCTGGTGGGCGACGATCTTCGAAATCCCTTCGGTCGCCATCGGCGGGATCACGCCTGCCAATGCGGGGACGCTCATCGACGCGGGCACCGATTTCATCGCGGTGTCGAACGCGGTCTGGGGCGGCGACGAAGGGGCGGCGATCGACGCGTTTACGGCCTTGCTCGGCTGACCGGACCTTATCCATGTTTTATGTGTTGGATGGCGGAGCGTATGAGTTCCGGGGAGCAGGTCATGGTAAAATCGATTATCGTCGCATCCGTTTTGGGTGCGGCTGCATCCGTCATGGCGCAGACGCCCGCTGCGACCCCTGCATCCGTCGCCACCCCGACACCGGCCGCCGCCTCCGCGGCGAAGCTCGATATGGACGTGCTGCACGTGCAGGTGATCCTGGACCATCTCGGGTTTTCGCCGGGTGTCCTCGACGGCCATCGCGGCATGTCGTTCACGGCGGCGATCAAGGGATTTCAGGAAAGTCAGGGGCTGCCCGTGACGGGCGACCCCGACGCGGCGACGCTGAAGGCGCTGTTCCCCTATCGCCATTGGCGGCCGACGGTCGAGATCGCGCTGACGAAGGAGATGCTGGACTATCAGTATACCCCCGAAATCCCGCATGGCGAGGATGCGCAGGCCAAGCTGCCCGCGCTCAACTACCGCACGCCGATGGAGAAGCTGGCCGAGGGGTTCCACACGACGCCCGAAACGCTGGTGGCGCTCAACAGTGCCGACACGAAGCTGACCGTCGGGACGAAGGTCGTGTTCCCCGATGCGCTGCCGGATCGGCAGGATTACGATCCGAAGCTGAAGCCCGAATGGCGCGCGACGCTGGCGATGCTGAACGTCGATTCGACGCAGCCGGTGGCGGCCAAGGTCGTGGTCAGCAAATCGGACAAGGTATTGCGCGCCTATGACGCGAACGGCAAGCTGGTCGCGCAGTTCCAGGTGACGACGGGGAGCACGCACGACCCGCTGCCGCTCGGAACGTGGAAGATCTACGGCGCGGACTATAATCCCAAATTCCACTTCAACCCGGCCCTGTTCTGGGATGCCAAGAAGGGCGAGAAGAAGGCGATGCTGCCGGCGGGACCGAACGGTCCGGTCGGTGTCGTCTGGCTGGATTTGTCGAAGGAACATTACGGCATCCACGGCACCCCGGAGCCTTCGCTGATCGGACGGACCGAAAGCCATGGCTGCGTTCGTCTGGCGAACTGGAACGCGGCGCGGCTGGCGATGATGATCCGCCCCGGGACGCCGGCGATCTTCCAGGAATAGGCGAATGAGCCGCGTCGGCTGGTGGGTCCTCGGCGTAATCGCGGTCGCGGTGGCGGCGTTCCTGTCGATGACGTCGTTCGGCCTAAGCGCGGTGCGGATCCGCGACAGCATCCGCGCGGTCGAGCCCCGCGTCGTAGCCGCACCGTCACGCGGAGGGGATGCGCTGATCGTCCCGGTCGCCGGGATTGCGCGTGGCGACCTGCGCGACGACTGGGGCGATCCGCGCGAAGGTGGCACGCGGGTGCACCACGGGACCGATATCCCGGCACCTGCGCGGACGATGGTCGTCGCCGCTGCGGCCGGCACGGTGGAGAAGCTGTTCCACAGCGTACGCGGTGGCACGACATTGTACGTCCGATCGCGGGATCGTCGCTGGACCTATTATTACGCGCATCTGGCCGGCTATGCCGCGAATATCCGTGAGGGATCGACGGTCAAGGCCGGCGATCCGCTCGGCTATGTCGGCGATACCGGCGATGCGGGGGTTGGCAATTTCCACCTTCATTTCGGGCTGACGCGCATGCGGCCCGAGGAGCATTGGTGGCAGGGCGAGGACATCGATCCCTACCCCTTGCTTGCGGCAGGGCACCTGCCGGGCTAATGCGCCGCCTCGGATTGCCGCGAGGTTCCCCCCTCCGGCTTTCCTTGTCGTTCTTTCCAGCAGGTATCCCCATGAAGATCAACGCGGTCGAAATCCGTCCGGGCAACATCATCGAATATGAAGGCGGCATCTGGCGCGCCGTGAAGATCCAGCATACCCAGCCCGGCAAGGGCGGCGCGTATATGCAGGTCGAGCTGAAAAACCTGATCGACGGCCGCAAGAACAATGTCCGCTTCCGTTCGGCCGAGAGCCTGGAGCGCGTCCGGCTCGATACCGTGGATTTCCAGTATCTGTTCCGCGACGGCGATACGCTGACCTTCATGGACAAGGTCAATTACGAACAGATCACGCTGGATGCGGGCATTCTCGGCGACGCCGCGGCGTTCCTGCAGGACGGCATGGATGTCGTCATGGAACTGTACGACGAGCGCCCCATATCGGTGCAGCTCCCCGATACGATCGAAGCGATGATCGTCGAGGCGGACGCGGTGGTAAAGGGGCAGACGGCCTCGTCCAGCTACAAGCCCGCGATCCTCGACAACGGCGTCCGCGTGATGGTGCCGCCGCATATCGGTGCGGGCACGAAGATTGTCGTCGATGTGTACGAGCAGACGTACGTTCGTCGTGCTGATTGAGACGAATAGCGAAGCTAATCGCACAATCGGCCGACCGGCCGGCAAGCATCGCTTGGCCGACGACGCGGGCTTTGCCCGCGGTGCCTGACGGCGCGACCCACCCCCAGCCCCTCCCTTGAAAGGGAGGGGGGAAGAAGAAGCAAATGCCCAGCCATTCCGGCCTCATGACCGTCATCGAACGCGCCGCGCGCAAGGCGGCACCGCGGTTGCGGCGCGACTTCAACGAGGTCCAGCAGCTGCAGGTCAGCCGCAAGGGCCCCGCGGATTTCGTGTCGATGGCGGACCAGCGCGCCGAACAGACTCTATATGAGGAACTGAGCCACGCCCGTCCCGACTGGGGGTTCCTGATGGAGGAGCGCGGCGAGGTCGCGGGCGATCCGAACAAGCCGCGCTTTATCGTCGATCCGCTCGACGGCACCTCGAACTTCCTCCACGGCATCCCGCATTTCTCCATCTCGATCGCGGTCGAGGAGCCAATGGCGAACGGTAAGCGCGAGATCACGACCGCGCTCGTCTACCAGCCGCTGACCGACGAGAGTTTCTGGGCGGAGAAGGGCCGGGGTGCGTGGCATACCGACCAAAGGTTGCGCGTGTCCGCGCGGCGTGAGCTGTCCGAATGCCTCGTCGCGACGGGCATCCCGTTCATGGGGCATGGCGATTTCGTGCAGTGGAGCCGGATCTTCGGCGCTGTCGCGCCGCAGGTCGCGGGCATCCGTCGTTTCGGTTCCGCCGCGCTCGATCTCGCCTGGGTCGCGGCAGGGCGATACGACGCCTATTGGGAATCGGGCCTCCAGCCATGGGATGTCGCCGCCGGACTGTTGCTGGTGAAGGAAGCGGGCGGTTTCGTCACCGATTTCCGCGGCGGCGACCGCGCGATGGAACGCAACGAATTCCTGGCCGCGAACGACGGCATCCATTCCAAGCTTCACAAGCTGGTGGCGGGGGCCTTGCGGTAAAGGTCCGCCTTCCGATCAAAGGCACCAATCGAGGTCAACTACGCGCGATTCTGACGCCTGCCACGCCTTGCTCCCCTTCGCCCATCCTCCTAAGGCAGCCCTGTTCCCTTCGCACTTGCGAGAAGCCTCTTGGTCGACCTGTCGCACTATCTGCCGATCCTCCTTTTCCTGGGGGTGGCGCTCGCCTTGTCGAGCACGTTCGTGTTCCTGCCGATGCTCGTCTCGCGTCTGACGGGCACGCACAAGCCGGATGCGGAGAAGCTGAGCGAATATGAATGCGGCTTCCCCGCGTTCGAGGACCCGCGGAGCCAGTTCGACGTGCGGTTCTACCTCGTCGCTATCCTCTTCATCGTGTTCGATCTGGAGGCGGCGTTCATCTATCCCTGGGCGGTCAGCGTCTTCCATCTCGGGTGGGTCGCATGGTTCGCGATGATGGGCTTCATCGCCGAACTGGCATTGGGTCTTGCCTATGCCTGGAAGAAGGGAGCGCTCGATTGGGAATAGAGGCACATTCCGGGCCGATCGGATTGGTCAACAATCCCGAAAGCGCATCGATCGTAAAACCCGATCCGGCGTATTTCGACGGCCTGAACGGGGAACTGACCGACAAGGGTTTCCTGGTCACCTCGACCGAGGATCTGTTCCAATGGGCGCGCACCGGCTCGCTCTGGTGGATGACGTTCGGGCTCGCATGCTGCGCGGTCGAGATGATCCACGTCAACATGCCGCGCTACGACCTCGAACGCTTCGGCGCCGCGCCGCGCGCGTCCCCGCGCCAGTCGGACGTGATGATCGTCGCCGGCACGCTGTGCAACAAGATGGCACCTGCGCTCCGCAAGGTCTACGATCAGATGTCGGAGCCCAAATACGTCATCTCGATGGGGAGTTGCGCGAACGGCGGCGGCTATTACCATTATAGCTACAGCGTGGTCCGCGGCTGCGACCGGGTGGTGCCGGTCGACATCTACGTCCCCGGCTGCCCCCCGACCGCGGAGGCTTTGCTGTACGGCATCATGCAGTTGCAGCGGAAGATCCGACGCAGCGGGAGCGTGGAACGGTGAGAGCGCCGGCCCCCGCCTATACGACGAACGACGGCGTGGTCGAAGCGGCGCGTGCCGCGCTCGGCGTGTATCTGGTCGACACGGTCGAGCGCGTCGGCGAGATCGCGCTCCATGTCCGCCGCGACGCGATCGTCCCCGCGTTGACGATCCTGCGCGATACCCCGGGACTGGAATATCAGCAGCTGATGGAGATCGCCGGCGTCGATTACCCCGATCGCGGCGAGGAGCGGTTCGAGGTCGTCTATTGTCTGTTGTCGCTCACGCGAAACCACCGTATTCGCGTCCACGTCCAGACCGACGAAACCAGGCCGGTGCCGTCGGTGACCGATCTGTGGCCGGTCGCCGGCTGGCTGGAGCGCGAGGTCTACGACCTTTACGGCGTACTCTTTTCCGGAAACCGCGATCTGCGGCGAATCCTGACCGATTACGGTTTTCGCGGGCATCCGCTGCGCAAGGACTTCCCGATGACCGGCTATGTCGAGATGCGCTATTCCGAACAGGAGAAGCGCGTCGTGTACGAGCCTGTCCAGCTCGACCAGGATTTCCGTACCTTCGATTTCCAGAGCCCCTGGGAGGGCGCGAGCTACGTCCTGCCAGGCGACGAGAAGGGCGGATTGCCCGAGGCGAAGGGCGCGCCGACGCCATTGTCCGCGGATGCGGTCCAGAAGGCGGACTCGGCAAAGTCGGCGACGCGCGCGCCGAGCGCACCCAGCGAAGGCTATGCGAAGAAAGACATGGCAAGCACCAACGATACGGGGTCTGGCAAGCCATCGAGCGATGCGGGTTCCAGGCCCGTCGATCCCGATGTATCGCCAGGCAAGCATGGAGGACAGAACCAGTGAGCGACTATGTCGACCAGGTGCTGAGCCGCGAGGATGCCGTCGATCCCGCGACCGGCGACGTCACGATCGAGAATTACACGATCAACTTCGGACCCCAGCATCCCGCCGCGCACGGCGTGCTGCGGCTGGTGATGGAGCTGGACGGCGAGATCGTCGAGCGGATCGATCCGCATGTCGGGCTGCTCCACCGCGGCACCGAGAAGCTGATCGAATACAAGACCTACATGCAGGCGCTGCCCTATTTCGACCGGCTCGATTACTGCTCGCCGCTGTGCATGGAACACAGCTTCGTGCTGGCGATCGAGAAGCTGCTCGATCTCGAAGTACCGCTGCGCGCGCAATATCTGCGCGTGTTCTTCGCCGAGTTGACGCGCATCTCGAACCACATGCTGAACCTCGGCAGCCACGTCATGGACGTGGGCGCGATGACGCCGAACCTCTGGATGTTCGAAGTCCGCGAGGATTGCTACGGCTTCTTCGAGCGCATGTCGGGCGCGCGGATGCATCACAATTACTTCCGGCCCGGCGGCGTGCATCAGGACGTGCCGCTGAAGCTGCTGACCGATATCGGCGACTGGCTCGATACGCGCCTGCCGCGATTGTTCGAGGATGCGATCAGCCTCGTCGCGGACAACCGAATCTTCAAGCAGCGCAATGTCGACATCGCGGTGGTGAGCCGCGAGGACGCGATCAAATGGGGCTTCTCGGGCCCGATGATCCGCGGTTCCGGCATCGCATGGGATCTGCGCAAGTCGCAGCCCTACGACGTCTACGACCGGATGGACTTCGAGGTGCCGGTCGGCACGCGCGGCGATTGCTACGACCGGTTCATGGTGCGGGTCGAGGAGGTGCGCCAGTCAGCGAAGATCATGAAGCAGTGTCTGCGCGAGATGCCCGAGGGACCGATCGCCAGCCTCGACCGCAAGGTGGTCCCGCCCAAGCGGGGCGAGATGAAGCAGTCGATGGAAGCGCTGATCCACCACTTCAAGCTCTATACCGAGGGCTATCACGTGCCCGCGGGCGACGTGTACGTCGCGACCGAAAGTCCGAAGGGGGAGTTCGGCGTATATCTGGTCGCGGATGGATCGAACAAACCCTATCGCTGCAAGATCCGCCCGACCGCGTTCAGCCATTTGCAGGCGATGGACTTCATGATGAAGGGCCATATGCTGGCGGACACGACCGCGGTGCTGGGCGCGATGGATATCGTGTTCGGGGAGTGCGACCGGTGAGGATGGCTTATCCAGTATTGGCCTGCATTACAGCGTCGTTCGCAACAGTCGCGACCATGGCTGCTTGGCTTGGTCCGCCGCCGCCATTTGATCAGCTGGTTCGTCTCAACAAGATGGTTTCGGCAGCGCTGGAAGTAGAGTCTGACGACCAATTGTTAGCACTGTTTGATGACAAAATATCCGTTAATCGAAATGGTATGCCGGTTCAGAATACAGCGGTCGCTGACGCGGACCGTAGTCTAAAGCAAAAGCTCGTACTGATGATAAAAGGGGGGTGTCCGACCAAGCCCATAAACGGCTTTTATTCAGGTAACTCGCTAGTAATGATGTTCCAAAAGCGCGTTAGATTGTCAGAATCGCGGAGAGGCTTGCCCGATTTTGATCAACAGGGAAAAAGAATACCACGGTTGAATCCGGGTGAGGCAAATGAATGTACTAATTTTGGCCCGCGAACTCTGGTCATCCTTAGCATGAGTGCGCCCGGCAAGCCGATCACTGATTCCGTTCAGCACGTCGAACTTTGGCAGTCCGATTATGACTGAAAGTTTCCGTATCCCCGACGAGGCCGAGACCCGCGCCCGCTGGGGCGCGTTCGCGTGGACGGACGAGAACCAGGTCAAGGCGAACGAAATCCTCGGCCGCTATCCCAAGGGGCGCGAGCAATCGGCGTCGTTGCCGCTACTCGACCTCGCCCAGCGTCAGGTCGGTGCGGAAACGCAGACGCAAGGCTGGCTGCCCGTGCCCGTCATCGAGTTCGTCGCACGCCAGATCGGCGTGCCGTACATGCGCGTGTACGAGGTCGCGACCTTCTACACGATGTTTAACCTGGCGCCGGTCGGGCGCTATCACGTGCAGGTCTGCGGGACGACGCCGTGCATGCTCGCCGGCTCCGATGACGTGCTCGCCGCGTGCAAGAACCGTGGGCTAATCAAGGGCGGGACGACGCCCGATGGCCTCTTCACGCTGACCGAGGTCGAGTGTCTGGGCGTGTGCGCCAACGCGCCGATGGTGCAGATCAACGACGACAATTACGAGGACCTGGATTACGATCGTACCGCCGCGGTGCTCGATGCGCTGGCCAGGGGCGAGCATCCGAAACCCGGCTCGACGATCGGACGTCAGACGAGTTGCCCCGAAGGCGGGCCGACGACGCTGAAGGAAATGGTGGACGCGAACCACGATTATCGGGGGGCGTGGGCGAATGGCTGAGGAAAACGACGGCGTCGTGAATTTCATGGGCGAGCAGTTTCGTCGGCTCAACGCTCGATTCGATACGATGGAGCAGCGCATCGATACGTTCGAAGGCAAGATGGAAGATCGACTTGCTAACATCGAACGTCGCTTGAGCAGTCAAAATCAGATCGAGCAGTCGCTCATCGGTCATTTGGCCAGCATTCATTCGAGCATCGACAATCTGCGAGCGGACTTCGTCGAGGTCGAACGCCGGGTGAAGGCACTGGAGGCGACTAATGCTCGCTGACAAGGATCGCATCTTCACCAATCTGTACGGCTTCCAGTCCTGGAAGCTGGACGCCGCGCGTGTGCGCGGGGACTGGGACGATACCGCCGCGTTGATGGCCAAGGGCCAGGACGCGATCATCGATGTCATGAAAGCCAGCGGCCTGCGCGGCCGTGGCGGCGCGGGGTTCCCGACCGGCACGAAATGGTCGTTCATGCCCAAGGAGCCGAAGCCCGACCGGCCGAACTTCCTCGTCATCAATGCGGACGAATCCGAGCCCGGTTCCTGCAAGGACCGCGAGATCATGCGCCACGATCCGCACAAGCTGATCGAAGGCGCGCTGATCGCCGGCTATGCGATGCGCGCGCGGGCGGCCTATATCTATATCCGCGGCGAATATATCCGCGAGGCGGAAGTGCTCTACGCCGCAGTCGCCGAGGCCTATGACGCGGGGCTGATCGGGAAGAATGCCTGCGGTTCCGGTTACGACTTCGACGTGTTCGTCCACCGCGGCGCTGGCGCGTATATCTGCGGCGAAGAGACCGCGATGCTGGAAAGCCTGGAGGGCAAGAAGGGCCAGCCGCGCCTCAAGCCGCCCTTCCCGGCCGGGGCCGGGCTCTATGGTTGTCCGACGACGGTCAACAACGTCGAATCGATCGCGGTCGCGCCGACGATCCTTCGGCGGGGTGCCGAATGGTTCTCCAGCTTCGGCGCGGAAGGCAACAAGGGCACCAAGCTGTTCCAGATCAGCGGCCATGTGAACCGCCCTTGCGTCGTCGAGGAGGCGATGGGCATCACCTTCCGCGAGCTGATCGAGACGCATTGCGGCGGCATCCGCGGGGGGTGGGACAATCTGCTCGCGGTCATCCCCGGCGGATCGTCCGTGCCGCTCGTCCCCGCGGCCGAGATCATGGACTGCCCGATGGACTTCGACGGGCTCAAGAAGGTCGGCTCGGGCCTCGGCACCGCGGCGGTGATCGTGATGGACAAGTCGACCGATATCGTCCGCGCGATCAGCCGCATCAGCTATTTCTACAAGCACGAGAGCTGCGGCCAGTGCACGCCGTGCCGCGAGGGCACGGGCTGGATGTGGCGCGTGATGGAGCGGATGCGCACCGGCGACGCCGAACTGTCCGAGATCGACATGCTCCAGCAGGTAACGAAACAGGTCGAGGGGCATTCGATCTGCGCGCTGGGCGACGCCGCCGCATGGCCCATCCAGGGCCTCATCAAGCATTTCCGCCCCGAGATGGAACGCCGCATCCACGACAGGGGTGGCGATCTGTCGCCGATGATGGAGGCGGCGGAGTGAGCTGGCATTGGACGATCTTGTTGGCCGCTGCCGCGATTTGCTCTAGTCTTACGGGGCCAGCTTCGGCGCAGGAAGCCGAAATCGGATCGCGTGTGGCGCAGCGTCAGCAGACTGCCTCCGGCAAGCCCGTTGCGCAGTCGGTCGTTGACTCGCACCTCTATGCCGAATGTGTCGTACATCGCCGATCGGCGCAAAGTGCGGACTATCTGGCGCTGACCGATCCTAAGGGAACCGCAGCCGCGCGGAATAATCTGGGGCGCGAAATTCAATGTACAAATTCGCAGATCAGCTCCGAGTTCGGTAACGAACAGCGATTGAATATTCCTACCGACCTATATCGTGGCATGATCGCCGAGGCATTGATCGAAAGCCGCTTTGCACGCTCGACACCGCCTGCGCTGCCGCTGACGCGCGTTTATGTCAGCCCGTGGGGAGCAGTGTCCGGCCGCGCAGCGGCTGTCGAGGATATGGGTATATGCGTCGCCGCGACCAATCCCGCGGGGATCAGGGCCGTGCTTGCGACGCACCCCGAAAGCGATGAAGAACTGGCAGCGCTTCATGCGCTGTCCCCTTCGATGGGTCCGTGTCTTGCTGCGAATGTGAAGCTGACGGCCAACCGTCAAGGCATTCGCGCGACGCTGGCCGAAGCTTTGTATCACCGGCTAACGTCTCCGGTCCCAGCGACCGTTCCCACGCCTGAGAAGAAGTGACATGCCCCTAGTCAAAGTCGACGGCGTCGAGATCGAGGTGCCGCAAGGCGCGACCGTGCTCCAGGCGTGCGAACTTGCCGGCAAGGAGATCCCGCGGTTCTGCTATCACGAGCGCCTCAGCATCGCGGGCAATTGCCGGATGTGCCTGGTCGAAGTGAAGCCCGGCCCTCCCAAGCCGCAGGCAAGCTGCGCGCTGCCGGCGGCGGACAAACAGGAGATCTTCACCAATACGCCGATGGTGAAGAATGCGCGCGAGGGGATGATGGAATTCCTCCTCATCAACCATCCGCTCGACTGCCCGATCTGCGATCAGGGCGGCGAATGCGACCTTCAGGACCAGTCGATAGCCTATGGCCGCGGCCATTCGCGCTACGACGAGAACAAGCGTGCGGTCACCGAGAAATATATGGGGCCGATCGTGAAGACGGTCATGACCCGCTGCATCCAGTGCACGCGCTGCATCCGATTCGCCGAGGAAGTGGCGGGCGTCGAGGAGATCGGTGCGATCTACCGCGGCGAGAACATGCAGATCACCTCGTACCTCGAAGAGGCGGTGACGAGCGAATTGTCGGGCAACGTCGTCGACCTGTGTCCGGTCGGCGCGCTGACGTCGAAGCCCTATGCGTTCGAGGCGCGGCCGTGGGAGCTGCGCAAGACGCTGACGATCGACGTGATGGACGCGGTCGGCACGAACATCCGGCTCGACAGCCGCGGTCGGCAGGTGCTGCGCTGCGTGCCGCGGATCAACGAGGACGTGAACGAGGAATGGGCGACCGACAAGACGCGCCATGCGGTCGACGGGCTCGTGCGGCGGCGGCTCGACAAGCCCTATGTGCGGATGAACGGCAAGCTGGTGCCCGCGACCTGGGACGAGGCGTTCGCGGCGATCAAGGCGGTTGGTGCCGGATCGAGCGTCGCGGCGATCGCGGGCGATCTGGTCGATTGCGAGACGATGTTCGCGGCCAAGATGCTGGTCGAGAAACTGGGGTCGACGCTGCTCGAAGGGCGGCAGACGGGGATGGCGTATGACACGTCGAGCCTTGCAGCGGTGAATTTCAACACGACGATCGCCGGTACCGAGCGGGCGGACGTGATCCTGCTGGTCGGCACCAATTTGCGCTGGGAAGCGCCGTTGGTGAACACGCGCGTCCGCAAGGCGATCAAGAAGGGGGCGAAGGTCTTCGCGATCGGGCCGGAGACCGACCTGACGTACAAGGCCGAATGGCTGGGCGACGATCTGGCATTGCTCGGTGCGCTGCCCGATATGGTGATGGAGGCGTTCGGCAAGGCCGAGCGGCCGATGGTTATCGTCGGCGGAGGGGCTTTGAAGGGTGGCCACGGTGCCGCGCTCGCGCTGGTCGAGCCGCTGGGCTTGGTCAAGGACGGCTGGAACGGGTTCAACGTCGTCCATATGGCGGCCAGCCGGATGGGCGGTCTGATGCTCGGTTATGCACAGGCGGGCGGGATCGCGGACGTGATGGGGGCAAAGCTCGGCTTCTTCCTCGGCGCGGACGAGGTGGATTTCGGCAAGTTCGCCGGGTTCAAGGTGTTCGTCGGCCATCACGGTGACAAGGGCGCGGCGGTGGCGGACGTGATCCTGCCGGGCGTGACCTATGCCGAGAGATCGGGGACATGGGTGAACCTGGAGGGCAGGGTACAGCGCGGCGAGCGGGCGGTGTTCGCGCCGGGCGATGCGCGCGAGGACTGGACGATCTTCCGGGCGCTGTCCGAAGTGCTCGGTGCGACGCTTCCGTTCGACAGTCTGGAGGGGCTTCGCGAGGAGATGTATACCGCGGTGCCGGCGCTTCGGCATCAGATGCTGGCGACGTTCGAGTGGTCCGTGCCGTCGATCGAGGCAAAGGGTGAGGGCGTGCTGGCCGGCTATCCGATCAAGGATTTCTACCTGACCAACGCGATCTGTCGCGCGAGCCCGACGATGCAGCGGTGTTCGGCGGAGCTGGTGCACGGCGAAGGTTTCGCAGAGGCGGCAGAATAATGGGCACCATCTTTCAGCATATTCGGCTGGCGAACGCGGCCAAGCCCGACCTCGAGGAGGTTGATGCCAACGCCTTGGTTGATTCCGGGTCGATCGATCTGTGCATCCCCTCCCTGGTAGCCAAGCAATTGAGGCTGTCCGCAATCGAACAGCGCATCGTCACTGTCGCCGATGGCCGCAAGGTGTCCGTGGATTATGTCGGACCGATAAAGGTCGAGGTGTTCGGTCGTCATGCGTTCACGGGTGCGATGGTGATGGGCGATATGGTGTTGCTCGGCGCGATACCGATGCAGGCGATGGACGTACTGATCGATCCGCGACGGGAACAGTTGATCCCCAATCCCCAAAACCCCGATATTCCTGGAGCGATGGTGATGAGCCACCGCATGACTCGCAAATGACCGCCTTCTTCAACACCACCGTCGGCTTCTCCTACGGCTGGGCGTGGTTCGTCGCGACCATCGTCGGCATCCTCGTCATCGCGCTCCCGCTGATGCTCGCGGTCGCGATGATCATCTATGCCGATCGCAAGATCTGGGCGGCGATGGCGCTACGCCGTGGCCCCAACGTCGTCGGCCCGTTCGGCCTGATGCAGAGCTTTGCCGACGGGCTGAAGGTGTTCCTGCAGGAAACCATCATTCCGTCCGCCGCCAACCGCGTGCTGTTCCTGATCGCGCCGATCATCACCTTCACCGTCGCGCTGATCGTATGGGCGGTGGTGCCGTTCCAGGCGGGGGTGGTGCTGGCGGACATCAATGTCGGGCTGCTTTACGTCCTCGCGACCTCGTCGCTCGGCGTGTACGGCATCATCCTTGCGGGCTGGGCGTCGAACTCGAAATACCCCTTCTACTCGGCGCTTCGTGCGGCGGCGCAGATGGTCAGTTACGAGGTCGCGATCGGGTTCATCCTGATCTCGGTCGTCTTGTGGTCGGGGACGTTCAACCTCAGCGGCATCGTGATGGCGCAGCGGAACGTCTATCTGCACCTCAACGGCTTCATCGTGAACCCGCTGCTGTTCCCGATGGCGGTGATGTTCTTCATCTCCTCGCTGGCGGAGACGCAGCGCGCGCCGTTCGACCTGACCGAGGCGGAGAGCGAACTCGTCGCGGGGTATCAGACCGAATATTCGAGCATGTCGTTCGCGCTCTATTGGCTCGGCGAATATGCCAATGTCATCCTGATGTGCGTGCTGAACGCGACCTTGTTCTGGGGCGGGTGGCTGCCGCCGGTCGACTGGGCGCCGCTCTACTGGATTCCGGGCATCGTCTGGCTGTTCGTCAAGATGCTGTTCTTCTTCTTCCTGTTCAGCTGGGTGAAGGCGACGGTGCCGCGCTATCGCTACGACCAGCTGATGCGGCTGGGATGGAAGATCTTCCTGCCCTTCTCGCTATTCTGGGTTTTCTTGGTGTCCGGCGTCCTGATGGGGATGCGCGTAGGGGTCGGTTCATGAGCGTCGCGCAATACGTCAAGGCCTTCACGCTGTGGGAATTCCTCAAAGCGCACGCGCTCACCTTGAAGTATTTCTTCAAGACAAAAGCGACGATCAACTATCCCTATGAGCGCAACCCGCTCAGCCCGCGGTTTCGCGGCGAGCATGCGCTGCGCCGGTACCCCAATGGCGAGGAGCGGTGCATCGCGTGCAAATTGTGCGAGGCGGTGTGCCCCGCGCTCGCCATCACGATCGAGTCCGAGCCGCGCGACGACGGCAGCCGTCGGACGACGCGTTACGATATCGACATGACCAAGTGCATCTATTGCGGGCTATGTGCGGAGGCGTGCCCGGTCGATGCGATCGTCGAGGGGCCGAACCTGGACTTCGCGACCGAGACGCGCGAGGAACTGATCTACGACAAGTCCAAGCTGCTCGATAATGGCGACCGCTGGGAAGGCGCGATCGCGGCGAACCTTGCCGCCGATGCGCCGTACCGGTAGGCGGCGCGACATGATTCACCCTGCCACCGTCATTCCCGCGAAAGCGGGAATCCAGTTCCTGCTCGTCGGGCTTGCCACCGCCGTCGCGCGATGGGCCTCCGCTTTCGCGGGGGTTACGAACTCATGATCCAGGCTATCGCCTTCTACCTCTTCGCGTTCGTCATCCTCGTGTCCGCGGCGATGACGATATCGTCGCGCAACCCCGTGCATTCGGTGATGTGGCTGATCCTGGCGTTCTTCAATGCCGCCGGGCTGATGGTCCTCGTCGGCGCGGAGTTCATCGCGATGCTGCTCGTCATCGTTTATGTCGGCGCGGTCGCGGTGCTGTTCCTGTTCGTCGTGATGATGCTCGACATCGACGTGTCCGAGATGCGAAGCGGGATCGCGCGCTATTTCGGGATCGGACTGGCGGTCGCGGTCGCGCTGGCGGCGGAGATGCTGATCGCGGTCGGCGCGTGGAGTACCGGGCCGATCCAGCTCGGCCGGCGCGCGTCGCCGATCGTCGATGCGGTGCCCAACATCCGGGCGATCGGCAATCTGCTCTATACGCGCTATCTGTTCGTGTTCGAGGGTGCCGGGCTGGTCCTGCTGGTCGCGATGATCGGCGCGATCGTGCTGACCCACCGCGAACGCAGCGGCGTCCGCGCGCAGAACGTCTCGCGCCAGGTCGCCAGACGGCCGCAGGACGCGACGCGCAATACCCGGCCGACGGTCGGGCAGGGGGTCGAGATATGACGATCGGCCTTATCCATTATCTCGTCGTCGCGGCGATCCTGTTTACGATGGGGGTGCTCGGCATCTTCCTGAACCGCAAGAACCTGATCGTCATCCTGATGGCGATCGAGCTGATCCTGCTGGCGGTGAACATCAATTTCGTCGCCTTCTCGGCCTATCTCCACGATCTGGTCGGGCAGGTGTTCGCGATGTTCGTGCTGACGGTGGCGGCGGGCGAGGCGGCGATCGGGCTGGCGATCCTCGTCATCTATTTCCGCGGCCGCGGGACGATCGCGGTCGACGACGTCAACCGGATGAAGGGGTGATGCGGTTGTCTATTTCGTCACCCCGGCCTTGTGCCGGGGTCCAGGGTCACGGGCGTGGCGCTGCTTGGCTCTGGACCCCGGCACAAGGCCGGGGTGACGGTAAGGTTTTGAACGTGTGATCCAGTTGCTCGTCTTCCTGCCACTGCTCGCCGCAATCGTCGCCGGGTTCGGCAATCGCGCGATCGGGAACGTCCCTGCCAAGGTCGTGACGACGGCGGCGCTGTTCGCCTCCTGCGCGCTCGCCTGGCCGATCTTCTTCGGCTATCTGAACGGCACCAGCGGCCCGACGGTGGAGCCGGTGCTCGACTGGATCCGGTCGGGCGACATGGATGTCGCGTGGGCGCTGCGCGTCGATGCACTGACCGCGGTGATGCTCGTCGTCATCACGTCGGTGTCGGCGCTCGTCCATCTGTACAGCTGGGGCTATATGGCGGAGGACCCGGACCAGCCGCGCTTCTTCGCGTATCTGTCGCTGTTCACCTTCGCGATGCTGATGCTGGTGACCGCGAACAACCTGGTCCAGATGTTCTTCGGCTGGGAAGGCGTCGGGCTGGCGAGCTACCTGCTGATCGGCTTCTGGTTCAGGAAACCCTCCGCCAATGCCGCGGCGATCAAGGCTTTCGTCGTCAACCGCGTCGGCGATCTGGGCTTCATGCTCGGCATCTTCGGCACGTTCCTGGTCTTCAAGACGGTGTCGATCCCCGATATCCTCGCCGCCGCGCCGCACATGGCCGGGTCGACGATCGGCTTCCTGTGGTTCCGCGCGGATACGATGACGGTGCTGTGCCTGCTGCTGTTCGTCGGCGCGATGGGCAAGTCGGCGCAGCTCGGCCTCCACACCTGGCTGCCCGACGCGATGGAGGGGCCGACGCCCGTGTCCGCGCTGATCCATGCTGCGACGATGGTGACCGCCGGCGTGTTCATGGTGTGCCGCCTGTCGCCGATGTTCGAGACGTCGCCGGCCGCGCTGACGTTCGTGACGACGATCGGTGCGGCGACGTGCCTGTTCGCCGCGACGGTCGCGCTGGTGCAGACCGACATCAAGCGGGTGATCGCCTATTCGACCTGTTCGCAGCTCGGCTACATGTTCTTCGCGGCCGGCATCGGCGCGTACGGCTCCGCGATGTTCCACCTCTTCACGCACGCCTTCTTCAAGGCGCTGCTGTTCCTCGGCGCGGGTAGCGTGATCCACGCGATGCATCACGAACAGGACATGCGCTTCTATGGCGGCCTCAGGAAGAAGATCCCGGTGACGTTCTGGGGCATGATGGCGGGAACGCTCGCGATCACCGGCGTCGGCATTCCCGGCGTCTGGGGCCTGCCGCAGATCGGGTTCGCGGGCTTCCATTCGAAGGATGCGATCATCGAGGGCGCGTGGGCGTCGGGCAATGTCGGCGTGTGGATCGTCGGCGTGCTCGTCGCGCTGCTCACCAGTTTCTATTCGTGGCGGCTGATGTTCCTGACCTTCTGGGGTCAGCCGCGCTGGGCGCAGTCGGAGAATATCCAGCACGCGCTGCACGCCCACGATCATGATGGGGCGCATGGGCATCACGACGAAGCGGCGGACGAACATGCCGGTCATGCCCCCGACGCGCATGCGCCGGGGCAGCATGACCTTCCCGTCGGCACCGGCGGCTATCATCCGCATGAAAGCCCGCTCAACATGCTGATCCCGCTGATGATATTGTCAGTCGGTGCGGTCGCGGCAGGGTTCGTGTTCAAGGGATTCTTCATCGAGCCGATGGCAGGCCGGACCTATTGGCACGGCGCGGTCGCGTTCCGCGGGGAATTGATGGAGGCGATGGAAAGCGTGCCCGTGCCGATCAAGCTCGGCACCGCGATCGCGATGCTGCTCGGGCTGTTCACCGCCTGGTATGGCTATATCCGCAATCGCGATTTTCCCGCGCACGTCGCGGGGCAGTTCGCGGTGCTGTATGATTTTCTGCTGCACAAATGGTATTTCGACGAGCTGTACGCCCTGCTCTTCGTCCGTCCGGCTTTCGCGATCGGGCGTCTGTTATGGCACCGCGGCGACGAACAGACGATCAACCGGTTCGGCCCCGACGGTTCGGCCTGGGTCGTGCAGATGGGCAGCCGCGCCGCCGGACGCCTCCAGACGGGATATGTCTACACCTATGCCTTCGTCATGCTGATCGGACTTACCGCTGCGGTCACCTGGGCGATCGGACTGTAAGATGACCGGTTTCCCGATCCTCTCCGTCATGCTGGCGGTCCCGATGGCTGCGGCGATCGTCTGTCTGTTCGTGTCGGCGGACAATGCCCGTCGGCTGGCGCTGGCAGCGACGCTGATCGATCTCGCGCTCGGCATCGTCCTGTGGTCCACCTACGACATCGGCGGCGCGCAGTGGCAGTTCGTCGAATACGCGCCCGTGTTCGGCAGCTTCAACTGGGCGCTCGGCATCGACGGTTTCGCGCTGCTGCTCATCATGCTGAGCGTGTTCCTGATGCCGATCTGCATCGGCGCGAGCTGGCGGGCGATCACGACGCGCGTGCCCGAATATATGGCGGCGTTCCTGCTGACCGAGGTGCTGATGATCGGTACCTTCGCAGCGCAGGATTTGTTCCTGTTCTACATCTTCTTCGAGGCCGGGCTGATCCCGATGTACCTCATCATCGGCATCTGGGGCGGCGCGAACCGCATCTACGCGTCGTACAAATTCTTCCTCTATACGCTGCTCGGCTCGGTCCTGATGTTCATCGCCATGCTGTACATGGCGATCCATGCGGGCACGACGAGTATCCCGGCGCTGATGCAATATGACTTCGCAGGCCATGTCCAGACCTGGCTGTGGCTCGCCTTCTTCGCGTCGTTCGCGGTGAAGATGCCGATGTGGCCGGTCCACACCTGGCTGCCAGACGCGCACGTCCAGGCACCGACCGCGGGATCGGTGATCCTGGCGGGTGTCCTGCTGAAGCTCGGCGGATACGGGTTTCTGCGCTTCCTGCTGCCGATGTTCCCGGGCGCGAGCGGACAGCTGACCTGGCTGATCTTCACGCTCTCGGCGATCGCGGTGGTCTACACCAGCCTCGTCGCGCTGGTGCAGAACGATATGAAGAAGCTGATCGCCTATTCGTCGGTCGCGCACATGGCGATCGTGACGATCGGTCTCTACGCGTTCAACCGGCAGGGGATCGAGGGCGCGATGCTGATGATGCTCAGCCATGGGCTGGTATCGGGCGCGCTTTTCCTGTGCGTCGGGGTCATCTACGACCGGCTGCACACCCGCGAGATCAGTCGCTATGGCGGGTTGAGCATCAACATGCCGCGCTATGCGCTGTTCTTCCTGTTCTTCACGATGGCGTCGATCGGGCTGCCGGGGACGAGCGGCTTCGTCGCCGAGTTCCTGTCGTTGATGGGGACATACCAGGTGTCGACCTGGACGGCGTTGCTCTGCACCACGGGGATCATCCTGGGTGCCGGATATATGCTGTATCTGTATCGCCGCGTGGCGTTCGGCGAGATCAAGGCGGACGACGTGCGCACGATGACGGACATGGACGGGCGCGAGCTTTGGCTGCTCGCGCCGATCGCGGCGGTCGTGCTGTGGATGGGCATCTATCCCGAAAGCTTCCTCAGCCCGATGCGCAAGGATGTCGGGGTGCTGCTCGCACGGCTCGACCCCGCCGCGCCGCCCAGCGACAGCCGCCCGACGGCCGGTCGACTCTTGCCCCGCGCGCAAGCGGAGGCACAGTAATGGATTATCTCGCAAGTCTGACGATGACCTTGCCCGAGCTGATCCTGTCGCTCGGCGCGGTCGCGCTGATGCTGGTGGCCGCCTGGGGTGGCCAGCAATCGACCCGGTTCATCTCGATCGCGTCGGTGTTCGTGCTGGCGGGGGCGGGGATCGCCCTGCTCGGGCCGGCCGGCTCGGGCGGCCCGGCGTTCGACGGGCTGTACCGCGCCGACGCGTTCGCCGCGTTCGCCAAGGTCCTGGTCTATATCGCCTCCGCGATCGCGATCGTGATGGCGCCCGACTTCTTCCGCCGGACGACGGGCGACGATCTTCGCCCGGAATATCCGGTGCTGATCCTGCTGTCGGCGGCCGGCATGGGGATCATGGTCTCCGCCGCGGACATGCTGACGCTGTATGTCGGCTTGGAGCTGCAGAGTCTTTCGGCCTATGTGCTGGCCAGCTTCATGCGGCGCGACGGGCGATCCGCGGAGGCGGGGCTTAAATATTTCGTGCTCGGCGCGCTGGCGAGCGGCATCCTGCTATACGGGATCAGCCTGGTCTATGGGTTCAGCGGTACGACGATGTTCGACGGGATCGCGACTGCCTATGCGGGGTCGAAGTCGCTGGGGCTGCTGTTCGGGCTGGTGTTCGTGTTCGCAGGGCTGGCGTTCAAGATCTCCGCGGTGCCGTTCCACATGTGGACGCCCGACGTCTATGAAGGCGCGCCGACCCCCGTCACCGCGTTCTTCGCGTCGGCACCAAAGGTCGCGGCGCTCGCGCTCAGCGTCCGCGTCGCGGTCGAGGCGATGGGGCCGGCGAGCAATGAGTGGCGGCAGATCGTCATTTGCGCCGCGCTCCTGTCGATCATCCTCGGCGCGGTCGCGGCGATCGGGCAGAGCAACGTCAAGCGGCTGCTGGCCTATTCGTCGATCAACAATGTCGGCTTCGCGCTGATCGGTCTGGCGGCGGGCACGCGGGAGGGCGTGGCGAGCGTGCTGATGTATCTGACGATCTACGTCGCGATGACGCTCGGGTCGTTCCTGGTCGTGCTCCAGATGCGCGGGGAGGACGGCCAGCCGGTCGAGAGCATCGCCAACCTTGCAGGCATGTCGCGCACCCGGCCGGGACTGGCGGCGGCGCTGGCCATCTTCATGTTCTCGCTGGCGGGTATTCCGCCGCTGTTCGGCTTCTACGCGAAGTTCGCGGTGTTCCACGCGGCCGTCGCGGCGGGGCTGTTTCCGCTGGCGGTGGTCGGGATCGCGGCGTCGGTGATCGGGGCGTATTATTACCTGCGCATCGTGAAGACGATGTATTTCGACGACCCCGCAACCGCGTTCCCGCCGGTGGAGAACAAGGTCGAGGGGGGGCTGATCGCGATCGCGGCGATATTCATCTCGCCCTTCGGCTATCTGGCGATCCCGCTGATCGGCGGCTGGACGATGGCGGCGGCACAGTCGCTTTTCTAGGATCGCGCTGCGCATGATCCGTACCGTCGCGGAGACGGGATCGACCAACGCCGACATGCTGGCGCTCGCGCGGAGCGGCACCGGCGAGGCGGTCTGGTTGCGGGCCGAGCGACAATCCGCGGGTCGGGGTCGGCTGGGGCGGGCCTGGGTGTCCCCGGTTGGGAATTTCTACGCGAGTACGTTGGTGCGGCTCCGGGGAACCGATCCCGCTGCGGCGACACTGGCGCTCGTGGCGGCGGTGGCGGTGGAGGAGGGAGTGTCCGTATATCTCCACCCCGGCGAAGGCCGGGGCTCAGTCGCTAAGGTCGATGTGACGGCGGGTGGCGCTCGCCAATTACCGTTCTCCCAACTGGGCCCCGGCCTTCGCCGGGGTGAGTTGGAGCTCAAATGGCCCAACGACCTCGTCCTAGACGGCGCGAAACTCTCTGGCATCCTGCTCGAACGCGCCGACGACGCAGTGGTCGTCGGTATCGGCGTCAACCTCGCGCATCATCCCGATCTGTCCGACCGTCCGACGACAAGCCTCGCGGATCGCGGCGCGACGGTCTCCCCCGCGGACTTCGCCGAAACGCTGGCCGAGGCGTTCGCGCGCTGGCTGGATCGGTGGCGCGGCGAAGGACTCGCGCCGATCCGCGCCCGCTGGCTGGATCGTGCGCACCCCGTAGGCACCGCGTTGACCGCCCGGCTGCCGGACGGCGCTGCGATCGACGGGCTGTTCGACGGGCTCGACGCGGACGGCGCGCTCATGCTGCGCTTGGCGGGCGGCGAGCGGCGTGTCATTCACGCCGCCGACGTCTTCCTGCTGTAAGGTACCGCCGATGCTGCTCGCGATCGATGCCGGGAACACCAATGTCGTCTTCGCGCTGGTCGCGGGCGACCGGGTCAAGGCGCGCTGGCGGATCGCGACCGATCCCAGGCGGACCGCGGACGAATATGCGGTCTGGCTCAGCCAGCTGCTGACGCTGGAAGGCTATACTCGCGACGACGTGACCGGCGTGATCGTCGCGACGGTCGTTCCGCGCGCGCTGCACAATCTCCAGGTGCTGAGCAGCAAATATTTCAGGACCGAGGCGCTGATCGCGGGCAAGCCGCCCGTGGAATGGGGCGTCGCGATCGACGTCGACGAACCCGCGTCGCTCGGCGCGGATCGTGCGGTCAACACGATCGCGGCGCATGCGCTGCATCCCGGCGACCTGATCGTCATCGATTTCGGCACCGCCACGACGGTCGATCTCGTCGACTATTCGGGCGCATACAAGGGCGGGATCATCGCGCCGGGTATCAACCTGTCGCTCGACGCGCTCGTCACCGCCGCCGCCAAGCTGCCGCGCATCGCGATCGAGACGCCGTCGGATACCAGCGTCATCGGCCGCAACACCACCGATCAGATGCATATCGGCATCTATTGGGGCTATGTTTCCATGATCGAGGGGCTGGTCGCGCGGATGAAGATCGAGGTCGGACGGCCCGTCAAGGTCGTCGCCACCGGTGGCCTCGCCACCTTGTTCGAGCGCCATACCACGCTGTTCGACGTGATCGAACCCGACCTGACGATCAAGGGGCTGGCGATGCTGTGGGATCGCGCCCATATGTGACGCAATCAGCGCTCGCGCCGACCGGCCCGCGGGCGCGCTTCCATTTCCTTTTTCGAAAGCTTTCAATGACTCCCAAGAACGAACTTCTGTTCTGCGCGCTCGGTGGCTCGGGCGAGATCGGCATGAACGTCAATCTCTACGGCTGCCAGGGCAAATGGGTGATGGTCGATTGCGGTATCACCTTCGCGGATGCGGGCTATCCCGGCATCGACGTGATCCTGCCCGATCTGTCCTTCATCGAGGAACGGCTGGGCGATCTCGTCGGCATCGTGCTGACGCACGGACATGAAGATCATATCGGCGCGCTGCCCTACCTCGCCGAGGATCTGGGCGTGCCGCTCTACGCCACCGCCTTCACCGCCGGTCTGATCCGCGGGAAGCTGGAGGAAGAGGGCATCGCGAACCGCGTGACGCTGAAGCTCGTCGAACCCGACAAGCCGTTCAAGGTCGGCCCGTTCGGTTTCACCTTCGTCGGCGTGTCGCATTCGATCCCGGAGGCGAACGCGCTGCTGATCGACACCCCCGTCGGCCGGGTGTTCCATACCGGCGACTGGAAGCTCGACGCCGCGCCGATCATCGGCAATCCCGCGACCGCGGCGCAACTCGCCGCGATCGGCGACGACGGGGTCGAGGTGCTGGTCTGCGATTCGACCAATGTCTTCAACACCGAGGCGTCCGGGTCGGAAAGCAGCGTCCGGATCGGCTTGTCCGAGACCGTCGCCAAGGCGAAGGGCCGCGTCCTCGTCACCTCGTTCGCATCGAACGCGGCGCGGCTGGTGACGCTTGGCGAGGTCGCGAAGGAAAGCGGGCGCAAGCTGTGCGTCACCGGGCGCTCGCTCGACCGCATCCTGAAGGTCGGCCGCGCCTGCGGGTACTTCAAGGGTTTCCCCGAGACGATCGATCCCGAAGCGGCGATGCGGCTGCCGCGCGACAAGGTGCTGATCGTCGCGACCGGCGGCCAGGGCGAGGCGCGCGCCGCACTGGCGCGCGTGGCGGACGGCAGCCACACGATCCAGCTCGAGGCCGGGGACGCGGTCATCTTCTCGTCCAAGCAGATCCCCGGCAACGAGGTCGCGATCGGCCGCATCCAGAACATCCTCGCCGGCAAGGGCGTGGAGATGATCACCGAGCGGCAGGCGCATGTCCATGTGTCCGGGCATCCCGGCCGGCCGGAGCTGGCGCAGATGTACGACTGGATCCGGCCCGAGAAGCTGATCCCCGTCCACGGCGAGATGCGCCACCTGATGGAGCAGGCGCGCTACGGCCTGTCCGAAGGCATTCCGCAGGCGATCGTCCAGACCGATGGCGACATCATCCGCCTCGCGCCCGGTCCCGCCAAGAAGATCGGCACCGCGAAGGTCGGACGGCTGGTGCTGGACGGCGACGTGATCCTGCCCGCTGACGGCGGCACGATCAACGACCGGCGCAAGCTGGCGCTGAACGGCCAGATTTCGCTGGCGGTGGCGATCGGGCGCGACGGGCGTGTGATCGGTTCGCCGCAGGTCCGCCTCCAGGGCATTCCCGTCGAGGAGGATCGTGCCGCGTTCATCGACGATGTCGTCCAGGGGGTCGAGCAGGCTCTTCGGGACCGCCCGCGCGATTCGGAGAAGTTCCGCGAATCGCTGCGGCTTGCGGTCCGCAAGGTCGCGACGCGGTGGACCGGCAAGAAGCCGATCGTCGATGTGCTGGTGATCCAGGGCTGACCGGGCGATGCGCTGGACGTCGATGGTCGCGATCTACGTCCTGTTCTGGGCGTTCTCGGTCTTCCTCGTCCTGCCGTTCGGCGTCCGCACGACGCGCGAGGCGGGCGGCGATCCGATCCCCGGCCAGGCCGAAAGCGCACCGCACGAATTCCTGGTCGGGCGGATCGCGAAACGGGTCACGGTCGTCGCGACGATACTGTTCGCGCTGTTCCAGCTGAACTATGCGTTCGGCTGGATCACGCCGCAGACCTTCGACGTCTTCCACGATAGCGAGCGAGCGTTCGCGGGCGGGTGAGCCGACAAGGCTCGGTAAGACGAATGGGTGCTTTCGGTCAGACTCGGACGTTTCTCAGGGCGGCACGGCGTTCCGAAACCTACCTTTCGACGATCTCGCATCGGCCCCGTCTTGCATGTTCGACAAGCAACTCTGGACAACCAAATGATGAATAGGGTTCGGGAAGCCTGTTCAGCGGCGACGGCACTACCGTCACGTCCCAACTCCTGCTGGCCTAAGACTTATTCCGGCAAGGTCCGCGTGCTATCTTTTGTGTTACCCAATCGGAAATTAGGGCGCATCGCAAGCCTATAACGACGCCCATCACCGCCTAATCTATTCTTCATTGTTGCGAGTCATAGTTGCGGTATGCCAGGCAATACTGATACGAAAGCCACATCCGTCCCGGTCTTTATGGGTTCCTGGCTGCCCATATTAATCATCTCCCTATGGGGGATGATGTCGCTGGTCGCGGTCTTCACCGATACCGGCAAGGAGCTCTATCCGCCCAGAAGCCTGGAAAGCTGGTCTTATGTGGTCGGCATTGGCTTGGGCGCCCTATGCCTTGCTCATGGCTTCCGTCAGCGACCGCTCAGTCTCAGCTGGTGACGGTCGTCATAACCTCTTCGGTTGTCACCGCTGCCATCTGCTCGATGATGACGTTAGGCCTCTTACAACGTATGCGAGAGGCGGTCGTCTTTCGCGGCGATCATCTGGTCGCGTATGAAAGCACCCTCCGCGTCTGGTCCGGGTCAATCCATCACGGGCGGGGTGGACCAGACTATCGAATCTCATTGCGTGACTATCCCGGACGGTTCGAAATTCCGGCGTTCGATTATCTTTCCGCATTTGGTCCGGTCGAGCACACCAATCCCAACGGCTATTGCGTTGGGGTTACCGTTCAGCGCGCAGGCAAAGCGACGCGGATCATGGCGGTTGACGGCCTATCACTGCCCGAAGGAAGTCTGCAGCGCTGTCCAGCATGGGTTGGCTGATCCGGCAAAGGCGGCATGATCAGGATTATCACCGCCATGTCTGCGATGGTCGCGATGATAAGGTTCGAACAGTCGTCTTACGTTACCGTTTTTTCAACGGAATGAGCTACTTGGTTTGCCATGACATACGTACGTCCGTTGTTGTTGCTCCTGCTTTTCGGTGCAGTGAGCTGGTTCGAGTTCGCCCAACCCAGGACTGCGCATGCTTTATTCATTCACGCGTTAGATTCCTTCGATCACCGGCCCGCGCACAAGGTTCTCATACTCGGTAACAGCCGCACCTTCTATCACGAAATGCCGGACATGATCCGTGGCATGGCAGATTCAGCCGGCGATCCCCAGCGTTACGACATCACAACCGAAGCGGAGCCCGGGGCCAGCCTCGAAACGCTCTGGGTTGATCCGAAGGTGCGCGACCTTGTCCGCGAGCACTGGGACGACGTGATCGTGCAGGGGGAGAGCCGCGCGCAGTCCAGCGACGAGCAAGCCAGCAGCTTCCAGACCTATGGGGCCCGCCTGATCGAAGCTGCGCGTCCGACCGCGCCTGCGGTCCGGCTGGTGGTCAATTGGAATTACGACGCCAGGCTGTGGGACGATGGTGACCCAGATGGCAGCGGGCGCAACGCGTACTACACCGCAGTGCAGTCGGCGTCGCAGTCCCTCAGCGAGCGGACCGGTGCGAAGCTGGCCAATATCGGTCAGCTATGGGCGCAAACCCAGAGATCATTTCCCAAGATGACCCTGACAGAGGATGGGAATCATCCTACACTTGCGGGCAGTTATCTGTTCGCCCTCCTACTTTACGGCGACTTGTCGAAGCGCGATGTCGGACAGGTCTCTTACGTACCTTCGGGTTTGGATGTTGGGGTAGCCGCTTCACTTCGGCAAGAAGTCAGGGAGTATGAGGAGGCCAAAGCTGATTGACATCACGGGAAGTTAGCCGCTCGCCCTCGCGTTGACAGCTAAAAGCCGCCGGGTACCCTGTGATGAAGCCTCGAAAGCGGTCAGACCGCTGACCACCCCCTGTGGACATAGCCACAAACGCACCGTCGAACTCGAAACCGCTGTCCTACATACCGCATTTCGTGATCGATCGCCGGCATGGTCGCCACCCTCGTCCGCCGCATGTCTTCGCTCGATCGCCAAATCTTCGCGCGGGGGTGTTTCCGCGCGGACGTAGCGTGTGGTTCGTCCACTTCCGATTGCGTTTGTTGCAACCGTAGCGCCGCGACTCGGGGCCGGACGGCATCCGCCGCGGTCCGATCCGCCCTATCGCAACCGCTCGATCGCCTGCGCCAGGGCAACGTACAGCTTGCCCATGTCGGACGACAGCAGCGTCACTCCCAGCGGCGATCCGTCGCGTTGTGCCAGCACCGCGCGAAGCATCGCCTCGAAATCGTGGATGTAGCGGTTGACGTGATCGCGAAAGCCCGTGTCGTCGTCGTACAGCCGAACGATCTCGCGCGCTTCGCCCGCCTCCAGCACGCGGACCGCACGCCGGGTGAAGACGCCGCGGTCGCCCTTCAGATACGCCGCCCAGGCGCTGTCGGAGATGTCGGGAGCCAGGATGCGGGCGACATCGATCGACGCGGAATTGAGCGATTCGATCAGCAGCGACACCCGGCGCGCGAAGGTATCGCGATCCGACTCCTCGCGTTCGGCGCGGGCGTCCTCGATGCGCGTCTCGACGATCGCGGTCTGGTCGGCGATCGCCTGGACCTGGATCGACAGGCGCGCGGTGGCGCGGGTTGCGGCGTCGACCGCGGCATCGGTCGCATCGCCGATCGCGCGGATCTGGCGTTCGACCGTATCGCCCGTCGCCCGGCGCATCGCCTCGACGCTGGCGGCTTCCAATGCGTCGGCGGCGTCGGGGATGACCGTCGCCAGCGTCTCGCGCGCCTTGTCCGCGGCGACCGCGGCGGTATCGCGGACGCGAAGCAGCGCCTCGATCAGGCGTGGCGCGGCCTCTTCGGCGAAGCGATGGGTGCGGCCGATCGTCTCGTCGACCATTTGGCCGAGCGCGTCCGCCTTGCTCCGTCCTTGCGTCAGCGTATCGATCAGCGCGCTGGACAGTTGATCGAGCGTGCGGCGTTGGTCGGCGATGACGCCCGCGATCGCCTCGATCGCGTCGTGCGTGCTTTCCGCGGCGGTCACGAGCGCCAGCAATTCGGGTTTCGCCTGCACGACGATCGCCTTGCTGGCGGCGATGCGGGTATCGAGCCGGTCGAGCGCATCGGGCAGCGTCTCGTCGATTTCCCGCGTGGCGGCGTCGAGCGCGATCAGCAGCGACTCGGTGGTGCCGATCGTCCGGGTCGCCATCGCATCGCCCGTGCGCAGCGCCTCGGTCATCGCATTCGCCGATCCGCCGAGCGCGCTGATCGAGGCGGCGAGGATCTGCGACCGGTCGATGCCCTGCGTGTGGAGCGCGCCGAGCCGGTCCGCGGTGGCGGCGATGCTGTCGTCGAGCCCGGCGACGATCGATTCGCCGGTGCGGCGCTGCGCGTCCAGCCGGTCGGTGATGCCGTCGACCGCGCGTTCGATGTCGGCGATCCGTTCGGCGAACGCATCCGCGCTCGCCCGTGCGCCGCTGTCGAGCATCGCCTGGTTCGCGCCGACCATCGCCAGCATCGCGTCGCCCTGCGCCGCGATGCCCTTACGCGCTTCGTCGATCGCGTCGGCGGTGCGGCCGAGCAGCCCGTCGACCGCGGACGACATGTCCGCGGCGGTTGCCTCCAGCCGCGTGCCCGCGGTCTCGCTGGTCGCCTCCATGCGGGTGATATGCGCCGCCAGCCGCTGTGCCGCACCGTCGGCAAGCGTCTCCGCCTCGCGGGCGTGGGTGGCCAGCGCGACGATCTGCGCATCGAGCGCCGCGGCCTGTTCGCTCGCGCTCAGCCCCGCCTGGTCGAGCAAGGCGGCGACGGCGCGCGTTTCCGACTGCGCATGGGGCAGCGAGGCCAGGACGATGTCGATGCTGCCCTTCGCCGCGGCGGCGGCGTCGGCCAGTCCGCGTGCGTGCAGATCGGCTTCGGCGATCTCGTCCGCCATCCGCCGGCCGATCGACGCCAGCCGCTCGGTCGCGACATCGCCGGTGTTCATCAATTGCGTGATCTGTTCGCCGAGCGCCGCACGGTTCGCCGCGATCGACGCCGACATCACCGCGAGCGTTCGTTCCAGGCTGGCCGCCTCGGCGCGCATCGCGCTGCCGGTGCGGGCGAAGCGGCGCGCCTCGGTTCGGCTGGTGCGAAGCGCGAGCAGCCAGATCACGCCGATGAGCGCCGGGACGACGCAGAGCGCGCCGACGAACTCGACCAGCGCGGCGGCGTGCAACATGGGGATGGCGGGTCCTGCCAGCCACATCACACCGCCCAGCCAGCCGATAACGGCCAGTGCGGCGACGATCGCGGCGACCGCGCGACCCGGGGGAGGGGCGTCGTCGGCGGGGTCGGCGAAGCTGCCGAGGTCGAGCGGCACTTCGGCGAAACCCGGTCCGAATCCGGCGTCGCCGGCGGGTTCGATCGGCAACGCCCGCTCCTCCCCCGCGGCCGCAGCACGGCTGCGTTCGGCGCGTATGTCCACGATCATCGAACCCCCATTCGTATCCGCAGCGCAGGTTTACCATGTTTTGTCGCCAACGTGAAACGCCGCCGAAACCATGCCTTAAGACCTGTTATCGTAGCGTCGGACGATGGCATATGATCCCGGAGCAATCGATGCGGCGCTCGCTGCCGCGGTCGGCGACGAACCCCTGCTGATCGCCGAATTGCGGCTGGCTTTCGCCGAGGGGGCGGTGAAGGCGCTGGCGTCGATGGAGGTGGCGCAGGACGCCGAGGCATGGCGGACCGCGGCGTGGCGGCTGAAGGGGTTGGCGGCGAGTTTCGGCGCGGTGCGGCTGATGGCGCTCGCCGCCGACGCCGCGTCCGGCACCCCGGGCGACCGCGCATTGCTCGCGAAACTCAAGCGGACGATCGCGCGGCTCTGATCTATCGCTTGCGGATCGGTTCCCCTAACAGCCGACGATGCTCGCCGGCCTGCTCCTCGCCACGCACGATGCGGACGATCGTCCGGGCCAATTGGCCGCGACGCTGCCGTTCGGGGGCGTCACCCTGATCGAATATCAGGCACGGCTGCTGATCGAAGCCGGCGCGGCGCAGATCATCGTCGTGGTGGCGCGGCTCACCCCCCAGCTGATCGGTGCGATGACTCGGATCGGGCGGCGGGGCGTGGCGGTCGACGCGGTACGGTCCGCGGCGGAGGCGGTCGAGAAGCTGCACCCGCTGTCACGGATCCTCATGCTCGGCGACGGGCTGATCACGACGGCGTCGACGGTCAGGATGCTGGCGGGCGAGGGCGGAGACGCGCTGCTGGTCGTGCCGCAGGAGGATGCGTCGCCGGGTTTCGAACGAGTCGGCGGGCAACTGGCCTGGGCCGGGATCGCGCGGCTCGATCCGCGGCGGATCGTCGAACTCGCGCTGCTGCCCCGCGAGTACGACGTGCAGTCGACGCTGATCCGGATTGCCGCGCAGGCCCAGGCGGCCAATATCCTGCTGCCGGAGGCGGCGCTGCACGACGGACATGGGATCGAACGGAGCGCGCAGGCGCTGACGGGGCGGGGCCGGCTGGTGCTGGCGGCGATCGTGTCCGATCGGCGCGGCTGGTTCGACCGGTTCGTGGTGGCACCGATCGCCCGCCTGCTTCTGCCGCGGCTGGTCGATCGCGACGTCGCGGGCACCGCGGTCGCGGCGGGGGCCGGGATGATCGGCGCGTTCGGGCTGGCGGGTGAGGCGTTCGGGCTGGTGGCGACGGGACTGATGCTCGCCACGCTCGGTGCGATCGGACTGTCGCTCGCCGCCGCGCTGGCACGATTGCGCGACGACGATGCGGTCGCGCGGACGGCGACGATCGCGGCGATCGTTCTCCCGGCGGTCGCGCTGCTGCTGCTCGGTCAGATCGAAAGCGTGCGGTCGGCCGATGGTGCCGCGCGGATCTGCGCGCTGTCGCTGGTCGCACTCGCGATGCTCGGCGAACGTGCCATCGACGAGAAACGGCGGCGGTTGTGGTGGGGAAAGCCGGTTGCGTATCTGCTGATCGCGACGGTCCTGACGACCGTGGGGCTGCCGCTGGCGGCGCTCGGTGCCGCTGCGATCTACGCGCTGGCGACGCTTTCGGCGGCAATCGAGGATTGTCGTTCGAAAGCCTTAGCCTGACTTTAACGACGGAGCGTTAGCATGCACGTCATGTCGGTCGAACCGGATCCCGCGAGCGCCGTCTCGGCCCGTCGCACGAGCAGCGCGGCGGTGCGTGCCGAGCGTGCCCGTGCCCGTGCCGATGCCCGGCTGTCGGGCGCTATCGCGGATTTCTTCCTTCCCGAAGGCGACAGGCTGGACGAACGCACGCGCCTGATGCTGGCGCGCGTGCTGAACGGGATCGTCGCCGCGATCGAGGCGGATATCCGGCGACATGCCGCGCGGCTGCTCGTCGGTCGCGGGGCGACCGGTCGTGCGGAGACGGTGCTGACCAGCGGCGGCGATATCGCCAACCGGCTCGCGAAGGCCGGGCTGTTGCGCGACCGCGCGCTGATCGACGAATTGCTCGCGCGCGTTCGTCACGACCTGATCGCCGACGCGCTGCCCACCGCGGTCGCCGGACCGGACGAAGCGAGCCTGATCGTCCGGCTCGCGGGCGTACCCGACACCATCGTCGCTGCGGCCGCGACCGCGCTGTTGGCCGCGGAGAGCCGGCGACGCAGCGCGAACGCCAGCGGGATCGCGGGGAACAGCGAGCTTCCCGCCGAACTCCATCACCGGATCGTCTGGTGGATCGCCGCCGGTATCCGCGAGGCGCTCGGGACCAGCGACCGCGAAACCGATCGCGCTATCGCCGACGCGGCGCAGCGCAGTCTCGCGGGGCATGACGAGGGCGAACGGGTCGATGCGGTCGCGATGCGGCTGGCGGTGGCGGTCGATGCGCGCGCGGACGAACTGGCCGGGTTGCTGATCGAGGCCATCGGCGACCGCCAATTGGCGTTCTTCGTCGCGATCATCGCCTGCGCGCTGGGCATCGGCCATGATGCGGCGCGGGCGATCGTCATCGAACCCGACGGCGAACGCCTGTGGCTGGCGCTGCGCGCGCTCGCGCTCGACCGACCGACGATCGCGCGGATCGGGCTCGCGCTGGCGGATGCGGACCCGGCACGCGATCTCGAAGCCTTTGCCGATGCGCTCGACGATATCGCCGCAGTCGATCCCGGGGAAGCGGCGGCGGCGCTGGCCCCGCTGTCGCTCGACCGGGATTTCCGCGCTGCGCTCGCGGCGCTGGCGAGGCATCCGGCATGAACGCGATCCCCGGACAGGCGGTCGCGCATGCGACGATCGATCGTGACGGGCGGCTGGTCGAGGCCGATCCCGCGATCGCAAGCCTCAACGTCCGCGCCGGCGGTACGATCGGCGCGGTGCTCGCGGTGCCGCAACTTGCGACGATCGCGCGGCTCGCCCGGCGGCTCGGCATCGTCGTGTCGCGTGGCGTCGTGGTCGCGGCCGACGAGGCGGATATCGATCTGTGGGTACGCGCGCAGCCCGAGGGCGATCGGGTCCGATTGTCCGCGAGCGGCTGGCGCGAGGTGCAGCCATGGCGCGGGGCATCGCACGCGAGCGGACGCGCGGCGTTCGACTTCGTTCGCGCCGGCGGCGATTGGCGTTGGGAGACCGACGCCGCACAAAGACTGACGTTCGTGACGCTGAGCGCCGGGCCGGCCTATGGGTTCGACACATTGGCGGTCCTGGGCAAGCCGCTGACCGCGTTGTTTTCGCTGCATATCGCCGAAGGGGCGACGCCGCTGCTCGGCACCTTCGCCCGGCGGCGAGCGATCGATTCGGTCGCGGCGACGCTGAAAGCCAATGGGCGATCCGTTCTGTTGTCCGCGTCGGTCCGGCTCGACGATGCAGGCGGTTTTGCCGGCTATGTCGGTGTCGCGCGGATGGCGGAGGAGGAGGTCGCCCCGCCGCCGCCGGCCCCGCCGCCCTTGTCCGCCGCGTTCGCATCGGGGCTCGACAAGGCGTTGCGCACGCCGCTCGCGCGGATCATCGCGAACGCCGACAGCATCAACGCGCAAGCGGACGGCCCCCTTCGCCAGGATTATGCGGACTATGCCGCGGATATCGCGGGGGCGGGCCGTCATCTGCTCGGGCTGGTGGACGATCTGGTCGATCTGCAGGCGGTGGAAGGGGCGGATTTCACGCTACCCCGCGATTCGATCGACCTTGCCGATGTCGCGCGCCGAGCGGCTGGTTTGCTCGGCGTCCGCGCGGCGAACGCGGGGGTCGCGATCGATCGGCCGCCGATCGATCTGGCGGTTCCCGCGACCGGAGACTTCCGGCGCACGCTGCAAATCCTGGTCAATCTGATCGGCAATGCGGTCCGCTATTCGCCGCGTGGATCGCAGGTGGTCGTGCGAGCGGCTGGCGATGGCACGCTGGCGACCGTCACCGTGATCGATGCCGGCAAGGGGATCGCGTCCGAAGACCAGGCGCGAATCTTCGACAAGTTCGAGCGTGTCGATACCAGCGAACCGGGTGGCAGCGGCCTCGGCCTCTACATCGCGCGGCGGCTGGCACGTGCGATGTCGGGCGATCTGACGGTGGAAAGCGCGCCGGACGCCGGCGCGTCGTTCACGCTGACGCTACCGGCGCAGACCGATCCGGCGCGCGATCAGCACCGTCATTAGACCGAGTCCGGCCAGCACCAACCCGCGATAGGCCCAGGGCCGCTGGTCCAGCATGAAGCTGGACGCCGGCCAGTGGACGAGGCCGGATCCCTGGCCGATCCACAACAACCCCATCAAGATCGCAAGCGCGCCGACCAGGATCAGGACGCCACGCAGAACGCCCATCAGCGCTGACCGACAGGAGCGTATGTGCGCTGCGTCGCGCCGGTGTAGAGCTGGCGCGGACGACCGATCTTCTGGTCGGGATCGGTGATCATTTCGTTCCACTGCGCCACCCAGCCCACCGTGCGGGCGAGAGCGAACAGCACGGTGAACATCGATGTCGGGAACCCGATCGCCGACAGGATGACGCCCGAATAGAAATCGACGTTCGGAAACAGCTTCTTCTCGACGAAATAGGGATCGTTGAGCGCCATTTCCTCGAGCTGCAGCGCAACGTCGAACACCGGGTTGCTGACGTTCAGTTCCTCGAACACTTCGCGCACCGTCTGCTGCATCACGGTCGCGCGTGGATCGTAGTTCTTGTACACGCGGTGGCCGAAACCCATCAGCCGGAAAGGATCGTTCTTGTCCTTTGCCCGCGCGATGAATTCGGGAATGCGGTCCGGCGTGCCGATCTGGTGCAGCATATTCAGCGCCGCCTCGTTTGCCCCGCCATGCGCCGGCCCCCACAGGCAGGCGATCCCCGCCGCGATGCATGCGAACGGATTGGCCCCCGACGACCCCGCAAGGCGAACGGTCGAGGTCGAGGCGTTCTGTTCGTGATCGGCGTGTAGGATGAAGATGCGGTCCATCGCCCGCTCGATCACCGGGTTCACCTCGTAGGGCTCGGCAGGCACGCCGAACGTCATGCGCAGGAAATTGCCGGTGTAGCTCAGCGAATTGTCGGGATAGAGGAAGGGCTGCCCCAGGCTGTATTTATACGCCATCGCAGCAAGCGTCGGCATTTTCGCGATCAGCCGGTGGCTGGCGATCACGCGCTGTTCGGGATCATGGACGTCGGTCGAATCGTGGTAGAAGGCGCTGAGCGCACCGACAACGCCGCACATGATCGCCATCGGATGCGCATCGCGGCGAAATCCGCGGAAGAAGGTGGCAAGCTGTTCGTGCACCATCGTGTGACGGGTGATCGTCCGGCTGAAGACCTTCAATTCGTCCGCCGACGGCAGTTCGCCGTTGAGCAGCAGATAGCAGACTTCCATGAAGCTGGATTGCTCGGCCAATTCGCCGATCGCATAGCCGCGGTGGAGCAGTACGCCCTCATCACCATCGATGTACGTGATCTTCGACTGGCAGCTCGCGGTCGAGGTGAAGCCTGGATCATAGGTGAAAGCGTCGGTCTGGCCGTAGAATTTGCGGATATCCACGACATCCGGACCGACGGTGCCCGACAGCACGGGATATTCGAAACTGGCGTCGCCCAGGGCAATCTTTGCAGCGTCGGTCATGGCGTTCGTCCTTCCCTAAATGGCGCGCATGGCGTCGTCGATCCGACCCAGGCTTTCCTCGCGCCCGAGCAGCGCAAGGACATCGAAGATACCGGGCGAGGTCTTGCGTCCGGTGAGCGCGGCACGAAGCGGTTGCGCGACCTGACCGAGCTTCACCGCCCGGTCCTCCGCCACCCGCCGCACTGCGGCTTCGAGCGCTTCCGTATCCCAGTTGTGCACCGCGTCAAGCGCGGCGTGGGCGGCGACGAGAATGATACGCGCATCGGCGGTCAGCAGTGCTGCTGCGCCTTCGTCGGGAACGAGCGGGCGGGTCGCGAACAGGAAGATCGCGCTATCGGACAATTCGTTCAGATTGGCGGCGCGGGGTTTCAACGACGGCATCGCGCGTTCGAGCAGCGTAGCATCGGGATACCCGCCCATCCCCGCCACCAGCGCCGCGAGCCGCGCGTCGTCGGCCTCGCGAATATAGTGGCCGTTCAGATTCTCCAGCTTCTTCAGGTCGAAACGCGATGGCGATTTTCCGACGCCCGCCAGATCGAACCAGCGGACGGCATCGTCGCGCGAAATGATCTCGTCGTCGCCATGTCCCCAACCGAGCCTCAACAGGTAATTGTCGAGCGCTTCCGGCAAGATACCCATCTCGTCGCGGTACGCCTCGATCCCGACCGCGCCGTGCCGTTTGGACAGTTTCGCGCCGTCCGATCCATGGATCAGCGGAATGTGCGCGTAGACAGGATCGGGCCAGCCGCCCGAGCCCTCTCGCGTCTCGATCGCGTCCATCGCACGGATGATCGGCAACTGGCGGAACGCGTTGTTCAGGTGATCGTCGCCGCGGATGACGTGCGTCACGCCCATGTCGTGATCGTCGACCACGACCGCGAGCATATAGGTCGGCGTACCGTCCGATCGCAGCAGGACGAGATCGTCGAGTTCGGCATTCCGGACGGTAACCGTGCCCTGCACCCGGTCGTCGATCGTCGTCTCGCCGTCCTGCGGGGCTTTCAGCCGGACGACGAAGGGGCGGTCTGCGGCCTGGGTGCCGGCGTCGCGCCAGGGGCTGCGGACGCGAAGCGGTTTCTTCGCCGCCTGTGCGTCTGCCCTCATCGCAGCAAGTTCGTCGGGTGTCAGATAGCAGCGATAGGCGTGACCGTGCGCGACCATCGCATGCGCGACCGCTGCATGGCGTTCGGCCCGCGCGAACTGATAGGTGGGTGCCGCGTCGGTATCGAGCCCGAGCCAGTGCATCCCCTGAAGGATCGCGTCGATCGCCTGCTGCGTCGACCGCGCGCGATCGGTGTCCTCGATCCGCAACAGGAAAGTGCCGCCATGATGACGCGCATAGAGCCAGTTGAACAACGCGGTACGCGCGCCGCCCAAATGCAGATATCCCGTCGGCGAAGGCGCGAAACGCGTGACGACCTTGCCGCCGGTGACGTTTGGACTGGCGGCAGGTTCGGCGGCGGGTGCCCCCGTGCCGGTATCGACGGTTGCGCCCAAACGCGCGTGCTCCCAGACTGAGGATCGATGGCCAGTTCAGCCGTGGCAGCCCCTAGCATGCGTCCCGCGCGCCGACAATTCGGCGCGCGGGCGAGAATGTCGCGCGCGTATGCGGTCCTCGAAACCTGGCTCGAGGCCGAGCGCGACCAGCTTGCCTTGTGGGTGCCGGTGGCGATGGGGGCGGGGGTCGCCGCCTGGTTCCTGCTGCCGGACGCGCACGACTGGACGATCGCGGCGCTGTGCTTCGCGGCGATCGCGGCCGGTGCGGCTGCCGCGGGGCGGGGCGACCGGACGTCCCGAGCGGTGGCGATCGCCGCACTGTCGGCCTCGCTTGGGCTCGGGCTGGTCTGGTCGCGTTCGGAACGCGTCGCGGCACCGGTGCTGGGCGGACCCGTGGTGGCATCGATGACCGCGCGGGTGGAGCGGATCGAGCCGCTGACCGCGCGCGATCTCGTGCGCCTGACGTTGCTGCCGCTGCCGGGTGCTACCAATGCTGGCGGCAAGCCGACCAGATTGCCGCCGCGGATACGGGTCAATCTCGCGACGGCCGATGCCCCGATCGGGTTGACCCCCGGGGCGGTATTGAAGCTGCGAGCGCGGTTGCTGCCCCCGCCCGGACCCGCAGTACCCGGTGCCTATGATTTCGCGCAGACCGCGTGGTTCGCGCAGATCGGCGCGACCGGACGCGGCTTCGCGCCGGTGACGATCGTGACGCCGGGCGGTGCGAGTTCCGGGCTTCGCGCCGGGCTGACGCGAATCATAACCGATCATATCGCGGGCAGCGCGGGCGGCATCGCGGCGTCGCTCGCCACCGGCGACGTCGGGTCGATCACGCAGGCCGACTCGGATGCGCTGCGCAAGGCGGGGCTTGCGCATCTATTGTCGGTCAGCGGGCTGCACATCACCGCGGCGGTCGCGGCGACGATGCTGGTGGTGTTGCGGCTGCTCGCGCTCTCGCCGTGGCTGGCGCTCAACACGCGACTGCCATTGATCGCCGCGCTGGCCGGGGCGGTGGCGGCGATCGGCTATACGTTGCTGACCGGGGCGGAGGTGCCGACGATCCGGTCGTGCGTGGCGGCGCTCGGTGTGCTGGTGGCGCTGGCGCTGGGGCGGCAGGCGATGACGCTGCGGCTCGTGGCGGCGGGGGCGGTCGTCGTCATGCTGTTCTGGCCCGAGTCGATCTCGGGGCCCAGTTTCCAGCTGTCCTTCGCCGCGGTCACGTCGATCATGGCGCTTCACGAACATCCGCGGATCGCGGCGCTGTTCGGCGCGCATGAGGAGCGGAGGGCGCGGCGCATCCTGCGCGAAGGCGGATCGTTGCTGCTGACGGGAATCGTCGTCGAACTGGCACTGATGCCGATCGCGGTGTTCCATTTCCACAAGGCGGGCGTCTACGGCGCGGTCGCCAACATCGTCGCGATCCCGCTGACGACCTTCGTCGTCATGCCGGTGGAGGCGCTGGCGCTATTGTTCAACACGGCCGGGCTCGGCGCGCCCTTCTGGTGGCTGACCGCCAAGTCGCTCGCGCTGTTGTTGTGGATTGCGCACATCACCGCCGCGGCGCCGGGATCGGTGACCGCATTGCCCGCCATGTCGACCGGCACCTTCGCGCTGATGATGGCGGGCATGACGTGGCTCGCGCTGTGGCGGACGCGGGTGCGGTGGTGGGGGTCGGCGGCGATCATCGTCGGCGCGTGCTGGTCGTTGACGACGCGCGCGCCCGACCTCCTGGTGACGGGGGACGGCCGCCATGTGGCGCTGCGCACCGCCGGAGGCGGGCTGGCGCTGCTGCGGGACCGGACCGGCGATTACGCCCGCGCGACGCTCGGCGAGAATAGCGGCGTGCTGGCCGAAGCGGGACTGATGTCCGACGATCCCGGCACGCGGTGCAGTCGCGACATGTGCGTCGCGGACCGGATCGTCGCTGGCCGTCGCTGGCGGATCGCCGCTACGCGCAGCGCCTATCCGATGCCGATCGCACCCTTCGTCGCCGCATGCGGTGACGCCGATATCGTGATCAGCGATCGTCGCCTGCCGCGGACCTGCACCCCGCGCTGGCTCAAGCTGGACAAGCCGATGCTCGCGAAGACCGGAGGGATCGCGATCTTACTATCGCGCGCTACGGTCACGACGGTGGAACAGCCCGGCGACCGTCACCCCTGGCGCGACCCCGTCAGGCTCAATCGTACCGGCGCAACAGGCCGGAAAGCTTACCCTGTACGCGGATCTGTGCCGGGGAATAACGCTGCGGATCATAGGCGCGGTTCGCCGGATCGAGCCGGACCATCGCCCCCTCGCGCCGGAAATATTTGAGCGTCGCCTCGCTGTCGTCGATCAGCGCGACCACGATCTCGCCGTCGCGCGCCGTCTCCGTCCGGCGGATCAGCGCATAGTCGCCGTCGAGTATGCCGGCCTCCACCATCGAGTCGCCCGCGACTTCGAGCGCGTAATGCTCGCCCGATCCGAGGAGCGCCGCGGGCACGGCGAGCATCGCACTGCCCTCGAACGCCTCGATCGGCACACCCGCCGCGATCCGCCCGTGCAGCGGGATCTCGACCACGTCATTGGCAGGTTCGGGGGCGGGGCGGATATTCGTCGGGCGGGACGGCGCGACCTTGCGTTCCGGCCGCTCGGGCATGCGCAAGATCTCCAGCGCGCGCGCGCGGTTGGGCAGGCGGCGGATAAAGTGGCGTTCTTCCAGCGCCGAGATGAGGCGGTGGACGCCCGATTTCGATTTCAGGTCCAGCGCGTCCTTCATCTCCTCAAACGAGGGCGAAACGCCGGTATCGTTGAGACGATCGTTGATGAAGCAGACGAGTTCGTGCTGTTTGCGCGTGAGCATGGCGTTCCTCCGTCCAGAACAGACGCGGAACCTATATGGAACATAAACAGCGTCGTCAAGCGATGACCAGGATGTCCGCCAAGTCGCCGCGTAGCGCGGCCGGAGCGCCTCCGGGCCGCACGATCAGGCAATTCGACCGTGCGAGCGTCAGGAGCATCGAACTGTCCTGGAAGGTGGAGGCGTAAGCCAGCCCGTCGCGGATTTCGCCGCGCAGATAATCGGTGCGCGGGCCGTTCGGGGGCAGGGCCTCCCCGAGCGTCACGCATAGGGTTCGCGGCAACGGATCGCGGGCACCCGCCATATACGCGACGAGCGGACGGACGAACAACGTCGCGGTGACGAAGGCGGAAACCGGATTGCCTGGCAGTCCCAGCACGATCGCATCCTTCAGCCGCCCGGCGATCATCGGCTTGCCGGGCCGCAGCGCGATCCGCCAGAAATCGATCGTGCCGCCCGCCGCCAGCAACGCGGGACGGACGAGATCGTGATCCCCGACCGACGCTCCGCCCGTCGTCACGAGCATATCCGCATCGACCGCCGCAAAGGCGTCGGTCATCACGTCCAGCCGATCGGGCAGGATGCCGAGATCGACGACGTCGACGGCATCGTTCGCCAGCATCGCCGCGAGCATGATGCCGTTCGATTCGGGAAGCGCCATGCCGTCCGTTGCATGTCCCGCCGGCACCAGTTCGTCGCCCGTCGCGGCAATCGCCACGCGGATCCGTCGGCCGACGCCGATGGTGGATGCGCCGCCGGTGGCCGCGACCGCGATCCGCGCCGGGGTCATCCGCTCGCCCCTCTCGATCAGGACGGTGCCCTCGTGGAAATCCAGCCCGCGCGGACGGACATTGCCGCCCTTCCGAACCGGCCCTTCGCCTGCCAGATGGAGCATGATGCCGTCGCGGCCGGCCTCTTCCTGGATCAGGACGCTGTCGCCGCCATCGGGCATCGCGGCACCGGTGAAGATGCGTACCGCCTGACCGGGCAGCATCGCGCCCGCGAACGGTCGACCCGCCGCGCTTTCCCCGACGACATGCCAGGGCCCTGGTCGATCGGCGAAGCGGATCGCATAACCGTCCATCGCCGACAGATCGGCGGCAGGCTGAGTCCGCCGGGCCACGACCGGCGCACGCGTCCAGCGCCCCGCCGCGCGGGCGATCGGCAGGTCCTCGCGCGAAACGCGCGACGCCATCGCGAACAGACGCGCCTGCGCGTCGGCCACGGGGCGAAGGGGAGGAGCGGCGGTCATCCTGGCGCGGCGTAAGCGGGCGGCGGGGCATGGCGCAAGGTTTCTCTATGATGGGGCAGCGTCGCTGTCTTGACGCGGCCGGGGACGAGTCGCACCATCGCGGTCGGATCGGAGATGCCAATAGAGTGCCGTCGGTCAGGAGTGCGGATGATGGAACATTTCAGCCAGGTCGTATGCACGTGTCTCAACCGCGGAATGAGCGACGGCGCGACGATGTTCGGATCGGGCGTCGCCATCTGCGCGTCTCTGTTTCTGGCAACGGCGCTGGGTTTCATCTGAACGGCGGATAGGTTCCGACGCTAAGGCGTCGTCCAGTCGCCCGATCGTCCGCCGCTCTTGCGCAAGAGGCGAATGCCCTCGATCGTCATGGCCCGGTCGATCGCCTTCGCCATATCGTAGATCGTGAGCAACGCGACGGTTGCGGCGGTCAGCGCTTCCATCTCGACCCCGGTGGGTCCCTCGGTCGCTGCGGTCGCGGTCACGATGATCGAATCCTCACCGATCGCCAGCGCGATGTCCACGCGGGACAATGGCAGCGGATGACATAGCGGGATCAGCTCGCTGGTCCGCTTCGCCGCCATGATGCCGGCGACGCGCGCGACGGCGAGCACGTCGCCCTTCTTCGTCGCGCCGTCCGCGATGGCGTGCAGCGCGTCGGGGGACATCGTGATACGGCCGGTCGCGACGGCCTCGCGCCGCGTCGCCGGCTTCCCGCCGACATCGACCATGCGCGCGGCACCGTCGGCGTCCAGATGCGTGAGGCCGTTCATCCCAACAATCCCCGGGTCGCCGCTTCGATATCCTCTGCCCGCATCAGCGCCTCGCCGATCAGGAAACAGCGCACGCCATGCGCAGCCATCGAATCGAGATCGGCGCGAGTCGCCAGTCCGCTTTCGGCGACGAAGGTACAGCCGGCGGGTGCCTTGCCGACCAGTTCGTAGGTCCGCTGAAAGTCGATCGAGAAGTCGCGGAGATCGCGATTGTTCACCCCGATCAATCGCGATTTCAGCTTCAGCGCCCGCCCCAGTTCGCGCTCGTCATGCACCTCGACCAGCACGTCCATGCCGCAATCGATCGCACACGCCTCGATCTCCGCCATCCGCACGTCGTCCAAAGCGGCGACGATGATCAGGATCGCATCCGCGCCGATCGCGCGCGCTTCGGTCACTTGCCAGGGATCGATCATGAAATCCTTGCGCAGCACCGGGATCGCGACCGCCTCGCGCGCCGCGACCAGATAGCTGTCCGCGCCTTGGAACCACGCCTCGTCGGTCAGCACCGACAGGCACGCCGCCCCGCCGGCCTGATAGGCGCGCGCATGCGCTGGCGGATCGAAATCGGCGCGGATCAGACCCTTCGACGGGCTCGCCTTCTTGATCTCGGCGATCAGCGCATGGCCCGGTGCGGCATCGAGCGCGGCACGAAACCCACGCGGCGCGGACATCGCGGCTATGCCCGCTTCCAGACCGGCGAGCGAGGTCGTGGCCTTGCGCGCAGCGACCTCCGCGCGTTTGGTCTCGATGATGCGGTCGAGCATGTTCATCGGTAGGCGATCCACCGGTCGAGCAGCGCGGCGGCGCGGCCGTCGTCGATCGCCTCCGCGGCCATGGCGGCGCCATCGATCAATGCGTCGGTACGACCCGCGACGACGAGGGCGGCGGCGGCGTTCAGCAGGACCGAGTCGCGATACGCGCCGCCCTCGCGGCCCAGCAATCGCCGGAGTGCCGCCGCATTGTGCGCCGGGTCCCCGCCGCGGATCGCGGTCACGGGGTGGCGGGACAATCCGGCATCTTCCGGCGTGATGAGCGTCGAAAGATCGACCGTGCCGACCGACACCGCAACGCTCGGCCCCGTGCCCGACAGTTCGTCCAGCCCCTCCTCGCCCGACACGACCAATGCGGCCTCGCTACCCAGTTGCGCCAGAGCCTCGGCATAGAGCGGCGCATAATCGGGGCGGGCGATGCCGATCAACTGGCGCGTCACGCCGGCGGGGTTCGCCAGCGGCCCCATCAGGTTGAAGATCGTCCGCCGGCCGATCCGCTGCCGGATCGGGGTGATCCGCCGCATGACCGGGTGGTGATTGGCGGCGAAGAGGAAGGCGATGCCGATGTCGCACAAACTCGCCTCGGCGGTCGCGCCCGCAATCTCCAGGTCGAGCCCCAGAGCCTCCAGCGTGTCCGCTGCACCCGCCTTGGACGAAGCGGCGCGGTTGCCGTGCTTGGCGACCGGTACGCCGCAAGCGGCGACGACCAGCGCGACGGCGGTCGATACGTTGAGGGTGTGATGGCCGTCGCCGCCCGTTCCGCAGACGTCGATCGCACCGGCCGGCGCGTCGATCGGGATCATCCGTCGGCGCAGCGCGCGCGCGGCCTCGGCGATTTCGATCGCGGTCTCGCCGCGGTCGGTCAGTCCGATCAGAAATTTCGCGATCGCATCCTCGCTCGCGTGCCCGTCGAGCATGTCGGCAAAGGCCGCCCGCGCGGTTTCGTGCGAAAGCGGCGACGACGGGTCGGGCAGCAGCGCGATCGTCGTCATGCGATCGCCTTCGCGGACATGCCCGCGATCGCCAGGAAATTGGCCAGCATCGCGTGGCCATGTTCCGTCGCGACGCTTTCGGGATGGAATTGGACCCCGTGGATCGGCAGCGTGCGGTGGCGCAATCCCATGACGATGCCATCCTCCGTTCGCGCATTGGCGATCAGGTCCGCAGGCACGTCTTCGACGATCAGCGAATGATAGCGCGTCGCGACGAAGGGTGAGGGCAACCCGGCGAACAGGCCCGTGCCGTCATGGACGATCGGCGATGTCTTGCCGTGCATCAGACCGCCGCGCACCACCTGCCCGCCGAAATACCGGCCGATCGCCTGATGGCCCAGGCACACGCCGAGCAAGGGCCGTCCGGCATCGACACAGGCGGCGACCAGATCGAGCGAGATACCGGCCTCGGTCGGCGTGCCCGGCCCCGGCGAGATCAGGAACGCATCCGCCCCGCTGGACAGCGCCTGGCCCGCCGACATCGCGTCGTTGCGCACGACCTCGACCGGCGCGCCCAGCTCCATCAGGTAATGGACCAGGTTCCAGGTGAAGCTGTCGTAGTTGTCGATCACCAGGATCATGCGCGCCGCCATAGACGAAGGCGGCGCGGGCGCAATGTCGCCGTTTCGTGAAATCGATGCAGACGTATTCAGGAGGGAGCAATGCGACGTGCGAGACGTTGTGGCTGTCAGGAGATTGCAAATGTTCCGTATATCATTCGCCATTGCGCTGACGGCATTGCCCGCCATGGCATCGGCCCAGACCGTTCCCGCCGCCACGACGGCGGCGACGCCGGACAAGCAGGCGGAGACCGGGAAGCCACCGGAGCGCATTCGCAGCGTTACCTTGGCCAATGGGCAGAAATGCCCAGAATCGACGGCGACGGATATCGTCGTCTGCTCGACGATCCCGGAACCCTATCGCATTCCCAAGACGCTTCGTGATTCCGGCCCGATCCCGGCTTCGCGCCAAAGCTGGGCAAATACCGCTGCGGAACTCGACCATATCGGGCGCGAGGCGGGTGGTTTGCCCGATACCTGTTCGCCGGTCGGGACGGGCGGGCAGAGCGGTTGTGCGCTCCAAGCCAATCAGCAATGGGCTGCGGATCGTCGTGCCAGGGCGGCGGAGGCCAGCCAGGTCCCCTGATCCGACCGGTCTATTGACCGAACCCGGCATTGCCCGCACGGGTGAGCGCCTCGCGTGCGGCGGCCAGGATCGCGCCGGCCTTCGCTTCGCATTCGCGCTGCTCGTTTTCGGGCACACTCTCGGCGACGATGCCCGCGCCGGCCTGCGCATGGATCGTGCCGTCCTTCACCACTGCGGTGCGGAGGACGATGCACGAATCCATCGATCCGTCCGGCGAGAAATAGCCGACGCCGCCGGCATACGCACCGCGGCGTTCGGGTTCGAGTTCGGCGATGATCTGGCACGCTCGCAGCTTCGGCGCGCCGCTGACGGTGCCCGCCGGGAACCCGGCGAACAGCGCGTCTAGCGCGTCCCTGCCGTCTGCCAGCCGCCCGACGACGTTCGAGACGATGTGCATGACATGACTATAGCGTTCGACCGTGTAGCTGTCCGTCACCCGGACGCTGCCGGGTGACGCTGAACGCCCGACATCGTTGCGCCCCAGATCGAGCAGCATCAGATGTTCGGCGCGTTCCTTCGCGTCGGCGAGCAGGCTCGCGCGGTTGGCCTCGTCTTCGGCTTCGGTCCTGCCGCGCGGGCGGGTGCCGGCGATCGGCCGGATCGTGACCTCTCCATCGCGCACCCGAACCAGGATTTCGGGGCTGGAGCCGACCAGCGCGAAGCCAGGCAGGTCGAGATGGTAGAGGAACGGCGATGGATTGATCCGCCGAAGCGAACGATAGAGTTCGAACGCGGGAAGCGGAAAGGGCGTCGAAAACCGCTGCGCCAGCACGACCTGGAAAATATCCCCCGCTATGATATAGTCCTGCGCACGAGATACCATCGCTGCGTAGCGATCGGGTGTCATTGCGGGCGTATATTCGGGCAATGGCGCATCGGTCCGGGCCGGCGGAGGCAACGTTGCGCTCGCCAACCGCGCGGCGACGGCATCGAGACGCTCCGCCGCCGCTGCGACAATGGCGGCAGGGTCGCGCGCAGGATCGGGCCAGGCCGGCGCGACCAGGAACAGCGCATCGGTCAACCGGTCGAACACCAATATGACCGACGGTCGCACGAACATCATGTCGGGCAGGCCCAGCGGATTGGCATCCGGCTGTGCCAACGTCTCCACGAGTCCGATCGTCTCGTACCCGAAATACCCGACCAGACACGCCAGCGCACGTGGCAACTCGGCTGGGACGTCGGCGGCGATCTCCGCGACCAACGCCCGAAGCGCGGCGAGCGTCGGCTGCGCACAGGGTTCGAACGCCGCGCGGTCGATCGCCCAGCGTCGGTTGATCGCCGCCTGCTGTCCGGCCGCACGGAACACCAGGTCCGGCGCGAGCCCGATCAGGCTATGCCGCCCGCGCGTCGTTCCGCCTTCGACCGATTCGAGCAGGAAATCGCCGCGCCCCGGCTCGATCAGCTTCAGCGCGGCGGCGACGGGCGTTTCGGTGTCCGCGATCGTCCGCCGCCACACGAGCGTGGGCTGCCCGCCGGCGACCGCCGCGACGGCCTCCGCGGTACGACTGCCGCCGCCGATCGCCGCCCGGTCAGTTGCCGGAATTGGTCTGCCCCAGCAGGTCGGCGCGCACTTTCGCGACGGCACCCGGGTCGGTCTTCACGCCGACCTGCGCACGGACCGCCTTGATGAATTGCTCGACATATTCGCCGCCGACGCCGTGGCCCATGTCGCGCTGGGTCGCGGCGATGACGGCAGCGTTGCCGGTCGCATTGCCGGGTACGACCCGATCCACCCGCACCAGGAAATAGCCGGCACCGGCCGGTGCTTCGAGCATCCTGGTGCTGTTCGCCGGCATCGAGAACATCAGCGCGAGCGGCGCGGGGACGGCGCGCGGGTTGGCCGCGATCTGCGCGCGCGTGGCGGTGATCGGGCGCGGCGCGGGCAGTTTCGCACCGCTGTCGGCGACGGCCTTCGCAAGCGGGGTGCCCCTGTTCGCCGCGGCGACGACCGCGGTCGCCATGACCCGCGCCGCCTGGCTCGCACGA
>NZ_CAHJWJ010000008.1 GCF_903642285.1 Sphingomonas bacterium | reverse complement strand
CCGCCGCATTCCCGCACGCCGCGGCGGCGGCAAGGGCCCCGCCAGCGCGGTCGCGGCCTCGACCGCGCGCGGTCCGCTGATCCGGACGATCGCGATCGCGGCGGGCGGACGCCCGCTCGACAGCGCGAAGATCGTGTCCTCCATCGGCCGTGCGGATCAGCCGCCGGTCCGTGCGGCCGTGCCGTCCATCAGCCGCTTCCAGAACTGCATTCCCGCCTCGCCCATCGGCGACCAGTTGCGCATCATCGATTCGACCATCTCCGGCTTCACCCCGCCCGCCATCGTATCGAGCAGCATCGCGGTATAGCGTTCATGGACGACGGTCAGGTCGGGCAACCCGATCGCGGCGCGCGCTTCTTCGGGTGTGCATTCGATCTCGACATTCAGTTTCATCGGCTCGGCCCCTCCGCCTTCATACCGCCACGCTATGCGCGTCCGGGCGACCTGATCGCAAGCGGCGTTCCGGATCAGAACATCGTCAGCACGCCGACGGTCGGATCGGTCAACCCGTCATGGATCATCCGCACCGCCACGACCAGGATGACGGTCAGGCCGACATAGGCGATCCAGCGATAGCGTTCGATGTACCGCGCGATCAGGTTGGCGGCGATGCCCATCAGCGCGACCGACAGCAACAGGCCGAGCACGAGGATGCCGGGATGCGCGCGCGCGGCCCCTGCGACCGCCAGCACATTGTCGAGGCTCATCGACACGTCGGCGAGCGCGACCGAGACCGCTGCCGCCAGGAAGCTCTTCGCCGGCCGCACACCCGTCGCCGCATGGCTCCCGAGCGCACCGCCGCGGCGGAGTTCACGCCACATCTTCCATGCGACCCATAACAGCAGGATACCCCCGGCGAAGATCAGCCCGATCAACTGCAGCAACCAGCTGACCCCCAGCGCGAACACGATCCGCAGAACCAGGGCGGCGAGGATGCCGATCAGGATGACGCGCCGGCGCTGCGCGGGCGGCAGACCCGCCGCCAGCGCACCGACGACGATCGCATTGTCGCCCGCAAGCACGACGTCGATCATCAGGACCTGCACCAGCGCGGCGATCGTCGCCGGGCTGCCGAGGTCGGCGTAATCCGCGAACATATGGTGCCAGATGATGGCCGGGGTGGTGGCGGCGGCGGCGAGGAGGGGGAGGATCATCGGGCGATGGTAGCGGGGTTTGCCGGGAAGCGGAATTCTTCTGCTCCCCCCCTCCCGCCTCGGGAAGGGAGGCTGCCGGAAAGGACACGGGCAAAGCCCGTGTCGTCGGCCGGGTCGTACGACCCGCCGGCCGAGCCGAGCACGGCCTGCCGCGTGACGCGGCAGGCCGTGCTCGGCTATTGATTCATGCTGTCGAAGAAATTCTCGTTGGTCTTCGAATCCTTCATCTTGTCGAGCAGGAACTCCATCGCGTCGATGGTGCCCATCTGCATGAGGATCCGGCGCAGCACCCACATCTTGGACAGCTTGGCCTTGTCGACCAGCAGCTCCTCCTTGCGCGTCCCCGACTTGCCGACGTCGAGCGCGGGGAAGATGCGCTTGTCCGCCACCTTGCGGTCAAGCACGATCTCCGAATTGCCGGTACCCTTGAACTCTTCGAAGATCACCTCGTCCATCCGGCTGCCGGTATCGATCAGCGCGGTCGCGATGATCGACAGCGAGCCGCCCTCCTCGATGTTGCGCGCGGCACCGAAGAACCGCTTGGGACGCTGCAACGCGTTCGCATCGACGCCGCCGGTCAGGACCTTACCCGACGACGGCACGACGGTGTTGTAGGCGCGGCCGAGACGCGTGATCGAGTCGAGCAGGATCACGACGTCCTTCTTGTGCTCGACCAGCCGCTTGGCTTTCTCGATCACCATCTCGGCGACCTGGACGTGGCGCTGCGCGGGTTCGTCGAAGGTCGAGCTGACCACCTCGCCCTTCACGCTCCGCTGCATGTCGGTGACTTCCTCGGGCCGCTCGTCGATCAGCAGGACGATCAGGAACACCTCGGGGTGGTTGTCGGTGATCGCCTTCGCGATATTCTGCAGCATCACCGTCTTGCCGACGCGCGGCGGCGCGACGATCAGCGTGCGCTGACCCTTGCCCTGCGGCGACACGATGTCGATGACCCGCGCCGACTTGTCCTTCTGCGTCGGGTCGACGCAGTCGAGCGTCAGCTTCGATTCGGGGTAGAGCGGAGTGAGATTGTCGAAATTCACCCGGTGGCGCACCGCATCGGGATCGTCGAAATTGACCGCCGTCAGCCGGATCAGCGCGAAATAGCGTTCGCCGTCCTTCGGCCCGCGGATCTCGCCCTCGACCGTATCGCCGGTACGAAGCCCATGCTTTCGCACCTGGTTGGGCGAGATGTAGATATCGTCGGGGCCGGCGAGATAGTTCGCCTCGGGCGAACGCAGGAAGCCGAAGCCGTCCTGCATCACCTCGATCGTGCCGAGGCCCATGATCTGGTCGCCATTCTCCGCCTGGACCTTCAGGATCGCGAACAACAGGTCCTGCTTGCGCAGCGTGGAGGCGCTTTCGACGCCCAGTTCTTCCGCCATGCTGACCAGCTCGGCGGGGGTTTTCTTCTTCAGGTCTCTGAGATGCATGGATAGTTTCCGGGCGCTTGGGCGTATCGGTGAAAGAAGGCTGCAGCGTGTGGGAAGCGCTATCGCAGCAAAGCGGGTAAGGCTCGGGCAACGGCGCGGCAGGACGCCGCGCTGGTATCACGGACGGGTTAAGATGCGCCGTCGCTCAAGTCAAGCGCCGGACACCGCGGGCAAAGCCCGCCGTCGACCGATCCGGATGCGAGTTCCGGGCGAGCTGCGCTAACTCGGGCCGCGTTCGGATCAGAACGGCTTCACGATCACCAGGATCACGATCAGCGTCACCATCAACGCCGGTATCTCGTTGAGCATCCGCAGCGTCTTGCCGGTCAGCGTCGGCTTCCCCGCGGCGAGCTTTCGCGCATAGCCGACCGCCCAGCCGTGATAGCCGCTCAGGATGAGGACCAGCAGCAACTTGGCGTGGAGCCACCCAAGTCCCGGCTGTCCGCTCGCGATCCCCAGGTTGAGCGCCAGGGCGATACCCAGCACCCATACGACCACGAGCGCCGGCGTCAGGATGATGTGGCGAATTTTGGCCTCGCGCGACGCCCATTCGGCCGCCTCGGCATCGCGCCCGGCGGCCAGCGCCTCCTGGTGATAGACGAGGTAGCGCGGCAGCATGAACAGCCCCGCCATCCAGAAGATCACGAAGATCAGATGCGCCGCCTTCACCCAGTCATATGCCGCGCCCAGAAAGCCTGTCATCGTCTGCTCCTCACGCGCGCCAGCGCCCGTTCGACATGTTCGATCGGCGTATCCTGCAGGATGCCGTGGCCGAGGTTGAACACATGCGGCCGCCCCTCGAACGCCGCAACCACCCGGTCGATCGCATGATCGAGCGTCGCGCCGCCCGCGATCAACGCCAGCGGGTCGAGATTGCCCTGCACCGGCATGCCGCCGGGTAACGACGCATGCGCCCATCCGGGATCGACCGTCTCGTCCACGCCGATCGCATCGACACCCGTCTCGCGCGCATAGGCCGGCAGCTTGCCGCCGGCACCCTTGGGGAAGCCGATGATCGGCGTATCCGGATGCCGCGCATGCAGCGCATCGACGATCGTGGCGGTCGGCGCGATGACCCAGCGTTCGAACTGCTGCGGGCTCAGACTCCCCGACCAGCTGTCGAACAATTGCACCGCCTCCACCCCCGCCGCGATCTGCCCGGACAGATAATCGATCGTCCGCGCCGCGATCGCGTCGATGATCGCCGCGAACCCGGCCTCGTCGCCATAGGCGAAGCGCCGCGTCTCCTGCTGGTCGCGGCTCCCCTGCCCGGCGACCATGTACGTCGCGACGGTCCACGGCGATCCGGCGAACCCCAGAAACGTGGTCCGAGGCGGCAGTATCGCGGCGACCGCGCGGACGGTCGCATAGACCGGGTCGAGCCGCTCCACGGCATCGCTCAGGTCGACAAGGAGGCTGTCGACGAGCGCCGGGGTCAACCGCGGCCCCTCGCCGACGCCGAAGCGCAGATCCTGGCCGAGCGACCAGGGGACCATCAGGATATCGGAGAACAGGATCGCGCCGTCGAAGCCGAACCGGCGGATCGGCTGCAGCGTCACCTCGGCCGCCGCATCCGGATCGGTCGCGAGCGAGAGGAAGCCGCCCTTCTCGCCGCGGAGCGCACGGTATTCCGGGAGATACCGCCCCGCCTGCCGCATGAACCATATCGGCGGCACCGTCGCGACGTGCCCCTTCAGTACGGCGAGCAACGGTTTGGCGCGTTCGTCGGTCAGCGTCCCGGCCCTTCTTTCTATAGAATAGAGATTCAAAGAGGATGTAGCAGTTGTTGCACCGCGCAAAGCGGGGCTTATGCGTTCGTCCCCGACTTGCCAACAGCGCCAGCGCATCGCCGGGCCGATGATATCCCCGTTATCCACAGGCTGTGCGCGGAACCCGGGGGTGTGGACGCGGATGTGGATATCGTCGGGCTTTTCCACCGGTCCCGCGCGCCTTGGCGGCCCGGCCCGGTTACGCTAGCGATCGTCCCCATGTTATCCACGGTTTCCCCCCGGTCCGCACGATGAAGCGGCTGCATCTGCATCTCTTGTCGGATTCGACAGGCGAGACGCTGGAGAACATCGCGAAGGCGGCTTTGGCGCAATATGACGACGTCGAGACGGTCCGTCATTTCTGGCCGATGGTCCGGACCGAGGCGCATCTGGAACGCATCCTGCAGGAGATCGCGCAGAATCCGGGGCTGGTGATCTTCACGCTCGTGAACCCCGCGACGCGGCGCAACCTGGAACAACGCTGCCGCGCGCTCGGCCTGCCCGCAGTCGCGCCGCTCGATCCGGTCAACGATGCGCTGTCGGGCTTGCTCGGGCAGCAGGCGAAGGCGCGGCCGGGGCGTCAGCACGTCCTCGACGCCGCCTATTTCGCGCGGGTCGATGCGATCCAGTTCACCATCGCGCACGACGACGGCATCGCATGGGAGGAATGGGAGGAGGCCGACATCGTCCTCGCCGGGGTCAGCCGGTCGTCCAAGACGCCGACATCGATCTACCTCGCCAATCGCAGCTACAAGACCGCCAACATCCCGATCGTCGTCGAAAGCCCGCCGCCGCCCGCGCTGTTTTCGCTGAAGAACCCGCTGGTCGTCGGACTGACGACGAGCGCGGATCGGCTGATCCAGGTCCGCCGCAACCGGCTGTTGTCGCTGGGCCAGGCACCGCAGACGCCCTATGTCGACGAGGATGCGGTGACCAAGGAACTCGCGTTCGCACGGCGGATGTTCGCGGACAATGGCTGGCCCGTCATCGACGTCACCCGCCGCTCGATCGAGGAGACCGCCGCGGCGATCATCGCGCTGGTGAACGAACGGCGTGGGGAGCGGGTGATCGATGGGGAGTAAGGGTGTCCCGCTTTCCGTCACCCCGGACTTGATCCGGGGCCCATCGTCCCGCGAAGCCAAACGCCGGTGGATATGCGGCTCGATGGATGCCGGGTCGAGCCCGGCATGACGGACGGTCGCACCCTCGTCCTCGCTTCGCAAAGCGCGTCGCGCCGCGCGATGCTGACCGATGCGAGTGTCCCGTTCGAGGCGATCGCAGCGGGCGTGGACGAGGATGCCGCCAAGGCATCGCTCGCACATCTGTCGCCGCGCGATCTCGCGGATGCGCTTGCCGAACTGAAGGCGTTGAGGGTTTCCGCGCGAATGCCCGGCCGGCTGGTGCTCGGCAGCGATTCGCTCGTCGCGCTGGCGGACGGCCGCATCCTCGACAAGCCGGTGTCGCGCGACGATGCCGCGGATCATCTTCGGCGGATGAGCGGCGGCGTCCATGACCTGTGGAGCGGGGTGGTGATGGCGGAGGACGGTCGCGCGGTCTGGCGGCACGTCGAACGCGCGAAACTCCATGTCCGCCCCCTGTCCTACAGCTTCGTCGAGGCGTATCTCGACGCCGAATGGCCCGCGATATCGGGATGCGTCGGCTGTTTCAGGATCGAGGGACCGGGCGTGCAACTCTTCAGCAGGATCGACGGCAGCCATTTCACCGTCCTCGGGATGCCGTTGCTGCCCGTGCTCGATTATCTGCGCGTGCGGTCGGTGATCGCGTCGTGAGGGAGCGATTCCGACGCGGACGTGGCGTGTGGTTCGTCCACTTCCAGCGATGAATAGGCCTTATGCGGAGGTTATCGGCGATCCGATCGCGCACTCAAAATCGCCGCTGATCCACGGATTCTGGCTGAAGGCGCTCGGCATCGACGCCGACTACCGCGCGACTCACGTTACGCCGGAGGGGCTGCCCGCTTATTTCGCCGATCGCCGCGCCGATCCGGCCTGGCGCGGATGCAACATCACCGTCCCGCACAAGCTCCTGGCGCTCGACCATATCGAGGACCGCGGCGATGTCCGCCACACGATCGGCGCGATCAATCTGGCGTTCCGGGCGGAGGACGGCGCGGTGATCGGGACCAACACCGATGGTGCCGGATTCTACGCACCGATCGCGGACCTGCCGCTCGCTGCTGCGCCGGTGACGGTCGTCGGCGCGGGCGGCGCGGCGCGCGCGATCCTGTTCGCGCTGTCCCGGGTCGGGGTCGGGCCGGTCACGATCCTGAACCGCAGCCCGCTGAAGGGCGCAGGGCTGTTGTCGACCTTCGGGTTGAAGGGCAGGGTGCTGCCGCTCGACGCCCCGATCCCGCCTTGCGCGCTGCTGGTCAATGCCAGCACGCTCGGCATGGCGGGGCAGCCGCCGTTCGTGCCCGACCTGTCGGCGTTGCCGGACGACGCGGTGGTGTACGACATCGTCTATGCGCCGCTCGAAACGCCGCTGCTCGCCGCGGCGCGCGCGCGCGACCTCGATACGGTCGATGGGCTCGAGATGCTCGTCGGACAAGCGGCGGTGGCGTTCGAGATCCTGTTCGGCCGAGCGCCGCCACACGAGCGCGACGAGGAATTGCGCGGGTTGCTGACGGCGTGAGAACCGTCGCACTCACCGGCTCGATCGGGATGGGCAAATCCACCGTCGCGGCGATGTTCGCGGACGAGGGCGTGCCCGTCTTCGATGCCGATGCGACGGTACGCCGGTTGCAAGGTCCCGGTGGCGGTTTGCTCGCCCCAATCGAGGCGGCGTTTCCCGGGATGACGGGCCTGGCGGGGGTCGACCGCGCCGCGCTCGGCTCTGCGGTGTTCGGCGACGCCGCCGCGCTGAAGCGACTGGAAGCGATCGTCCACCCGGCGGTTGCGGCGGCGCGTGCCGCCTTCCTGGCCGAACACGCCGCCGCGCCGATCGTCTTGTTCGACATCCCCCTGCTGTTCGAAACCGGGGGCGACCGCGCCGTCGATGCCGTCATCGTGGTCTCCGCCGATCCTGCTGTTCAGCGCGCGCGGGTCCTCGCCCGCCCGGGCATGGCGCCCGAGAAACTCGCTGCGATCCTCGCCCGCCAGACCCCCGATGCGGAGAAGCGGGCGGGTGCCGATATCGTCATCCCGACGGACGTCTCGCTTGACGTAACCCGCGCGGCGGTGCGCGATGCGATCCGGCATCTTTCGGGCGCTTGCCTCCACCGGCGCGAAGGCGGATAAGGCCGCGATGCGCGAGATCGTCTTCGATACCGAAACGACCGGCCTCAATTTCTCGGGTGGCGACCGGCTGGTCGAGATCGGCTGCGTCGAACTGGTCAACCGGGTCGAGACCGGCCGCGTCTTTCACGCCTATTACCACCCCGAACGCGGCATGCCCGCCGAGGCGCAGGCGATCCACGGGCTGTCCGAGGCGTTCCTGTCCGACAAGCCGCGCTTCGCCGACGGGCATTTGACGCTGCTGGAATTCATTGGCGACGCGCCACTGATCGCGCACAACGCGTCGTTCGATTTCGGCTTCCTCAACGGCGAGCTGAAGAAATGCGGGCGCGAAGTGATCTGCCTGACCCGCATGATCGACACGCTGCAGGTCGCACGCTCGCGGCATCCCGGCGCGAAGCACAGCCTCGATGCGCTATGTTCGCGCTACGGGATCGACCGCAGCCACCGCGTGCTGCACGGCGCGCTGCTCGACGCGCAATTGCTCGCGCAGGTCTATGTCGAACTGATGGGCGGACGCCAGATCGGGCTCGGCCTGGTCAGCGACGTGGCGGCTGCCGCAGCCGCCCCGACTCGGGTGCGCGCGCCCAGCACGATCCGCGAACCGCGGCTGTTTCGACCGAGCGCGGCGGAACTTGTCGCGCACGCAGCCTTTCTGAAAACGATCGATCGTCCGATCTGGGGGGCCGCGGCGTCCGGCTGACGCCCTTCGCGAGGTCAACGGGCCCGCGTCCCGACACATGGAGAATAGAATGGATATCCAGATTTCCGGTCATCAGGTCGCCACCGGCGACGCGCTCAAGGCTCATGTGGAGGACCGGCTTCAGGGTATCGTCGACAAATATTTCTCACGCGCCATCTGGTCCGACGTCACCTTCGGCAAGGGACCGCACGATGCGGGCTTCACCTGCGACGTGACGGTCGGCGTCATGAAGGGCGTGGTGCTGAAGGGGAAGCACGACGCGCATGACGCGCACCAGTCGTTCGACGGCGCGGCGGGCAAGATCGAGAAGCAGCTCCGCCGTTATATGCGCCGGCTGAAGGCGCATCATGCGCCGGAGGCGATCGCGGCCGCGGAACAGTCCGAATTCGAAAATGCGGGCTATACGCTGTTCCAGGAGCAGCCCGACGCCGAAGAAGCAGGCGACGCACCGCTGATCGTGGCGGAAACGCGGGTCGATGTGCCCGACGCCAGCGTATCCGATGCGGTCATGATGCTCGACCTGCGCAATACCGCCGCGCTCCTGTTCAAGAATGCGGGGACCGGGGCCTACAACATGGTCTATCGCCGCGGCGACGGCACGATCGGCTGGGTCGAACCGCAGCGCGTCGGCTGACGCGTCGCGCCGCGACGGGATCATGAACGACTTGAGCGACATCCTGCGGCCCGAGGCCGTTCTGGCCGGGCTGCCGGTGGCGACGAAGAAGGCGCTGTTCGTGCAGCTCGCCACCGTCGCGGCGGGGATCGTGACGGTCGACGCGCGCGATGCCGCAGACCGGCTGGCGGCGCGCGAGAAACTGGGATCGACCGGCTTCGGTGGCGGCGTCGCGATCCCGCATGCCAAGATGCCGGGACTCGACCAGGTGACGGGCGTGTTCGCGCGACTGGTCCAGCCGATCGGGTTTCAGGCGGTGGACGACCTGCCAGTCGACCTGGTCTTCATGCTGCTGTCGCCGGTCGAGCCGGGGGCGGATCATCTGAAGGCGCTGGCCCGCGTGTCGCGTCGGTTGCGCGATGCGGCCTTCCTGGAAAAGCTGCGCGGGGCGGCGTCGCGCGACGCGCTGTACGCGCTGTTCACCGATGACGGGGTGCGCGGCGCTGCCTGAGCCGTCCCTTCCCGGCCAGGCGTCGCATTTCCGTGCGCTGGAGCGGCTCTACGCCGAGGCACCGATCAACCGGTTGTTCGATTCGACGCTCGAGATCGTCGAACCCGGGCTGGCGCGAATCTATTTTACGATCGACGACCGCTATTATCATGCCGCCGGCGCGGCGCACGGCACCAGCTATTTCAAGATGCTCGACGATGCGGCTTTCTACGCCGCGAACAGCCTCGTCACCGACCGCTTCCTGCTGACGACGCAGTTCAGCCTGTTGCTGACCCGGCCGTTGAAACGTGGCCCGGTGGTGGCGGAGGGGCGGTGGATCAGCGGGCGGCGGCGGGTGTTCGTCGCCGATGCCCGGCTGATCGACGCGAGCGGCGAGGAGGCGGCGCGCGGGACGGGCACGTTCATGCGTTCGCGGATCGCATTGGCCGGACTGCCCGGCTATCTCGCGCCATGACCACGAGATTGCCGAGCGGCGTGCTGGTGTCCGCGCTGATCCGGCGCGTGGCGGAGGCGGGCGGGTTCGCGACGGTGCTGGCGAAGGGCGACGCAGGGGGCGGCGGCATATTGGTCGTCGCGACCGACCGCGGCGATGCGGAGCGGCTGTACGAACGCGGGCTCGGCAGCGACGGGCGCACCGCGCTGATCGAGTCGACGCCGGCCGAAGATCCGTCGGGCTATTGGCGACGACGCCGGGCGCGCGATCCGGATTTATGGGTGATCGAACTGGACATCCCGTCGGCGCAACGCTTCGCCGCGGAAATATTGCTCGACGATTGACGCGACGGCGAAACGAAACCACGCGCCGCGCATCGTAATCGGCGTTGTGCCGCAGCGGGTGCGATCCGGTGTGGTTACGCAGTCGGGGGGATGCTCGGACGATCGCTTTGCCGATCGGGTCCGCGGTCCAACCGCACAGCAAATTGATTGAATGACCGTTCTGCAGCGTGCCGCGACCATCGCGGCGATGTCTTTTGCCCTGGCCGGCCTGATCGGCACCAGCAGCCCGGGTCTCGCGACGGAAATCGACCGTGGCACCGTGATCGCCTCACCGATCGTGACCCCGGTAACGCCGCTGGCCCCGACCTTCGGTCCCGCCCGTCCCGTCGTCCAGCCGATCCCGACCGCCGCCGCGCCCGTCGAGGCCGCCGGCACCGCATTCGACAGCCTGGATGCCGCGGTCGCCGCGCAGGATGCGGCCATTGCCGACGATGCGCTCCGCTGCCTTGCCGGGGCGATCTATTTCGAGGCGAAGGGCGAACCGCTGTCGGGGCAGCTCGCGGTCGCGGATGTCATCATCAACCGCACCAAATCGGGCCGTTTCCCCGAAGACGTCTGCGGCGTCGTCAAACAGCACGGGCAATTCTCGTTCGTGCATGGCGGATCGATCCCGTCGATCGACAGCAACCGCGCCGGATACCGGACCGCCATTGCGGTCGCCAAGGTCGCGCTTCGCGCCGCCTGGGAAAATCCCGCGACGGACGCGTTGTTCTTCCACGCCCGGCAAGTCGCGCCCGGCTGGGGAATGATAAAGGTCGCCGCGATCGGCAACCACATTTTCTATCGCTGACCGCTTGGCGATGTTCGCCTGATGTTCTAGTCCGGCGGCATGCCGTGTACGCGCCCCGATCGGCCGGACGATGCCTGTGTCACGCATCCCGGATCGCCGATGTGCGCCGCCGACGTGGTACGCGGCGCCACCCGGTTGCTGGTCGCGCACGATCTGCTGGCGATCGGCGAGGTGCCGCTGGAGGGGGGTCGTCGCGCCGACCTGATGGCGGTCGATCCGCGGGGCGGGATCGTCATCGTCGAGGTGAAGGTATCGCGCGCCGATCTGCTGGGCGACGGCAAATGGCCCGATTATCTCGGTTGCTGCGACCGATTTTTCTGGGCGGTGCCGGCAGGGTTCGACCTTGCGCCGCTGGAGAAGCCCGGCTTCCTGCCCGATCGGTGCGGGATCATCGTCGCGGACCGGTACGGTGCCGCGATCGTCCGCGAAGCCGCGACGATCCCCCTGGCCGCGCACGTCCGCCGCCGGGCGACGCTGGCCTTCGCCAGACGAGCGGCGCGGCGGGTGATCGCCGGCATCGACCCCGACGCGTTTCCGCTTCCCGTGAGATAGAAACTAGGTCTAACCGGGCGCAACGTCCGAGTGGCAATCCCGTTACGCCGCCGTCTCTCAAGACGGTCTATCGACGAAGGGGTCATCAATATGCGTCGTTTCACCATCGCGCTTTCCGCCGCGTCGTTTCTCCTGCCGGCCGCCATGGTCGTGCCGACCGCGGCGGCGGATGCGCGCCACCATTTCCGGCATTACAACCGGCATTATTATCACGGCTGCCGCCATTCGAGCGGTACGACCGGGCTGGTCGCGGGCGGCGTCGGTGGTGCGCTGGTCGGCAATTCCCTGTTTGGGCACGGTGCGCTCGGCACGGTCGCCGGCGGTGTCGGCGGCGCATTCGCCGGTCGTGCGATCGACCGGACGATCACCGCCCGGCGTCGCTGCCGCTGACGATGGGCGGTAAGCGCGCCTATTCGAGCGCGCGTACCGCCGGCGTATCGAGGCAAGCGAGCAACCGCGCCCGCGACATCGCCGCCACCGGGGCGGGCGGCGCATAAGGCGCGATATCGACCGGCCAGCCGATCGCGACGGGGTCGAACCCGCGCTGCCCGGTGCAGGTCATCGCCGCCGCCAGCAATTTCGGCGGCGTGTCGTACGCCTCGTACGACAGGCGGAAGGTGCCCCAATGGACCGGAATCGCGCGCGCCGCGCCGGTCAGGCGATACGCGTCGACCGCGTCGATCGGCCCCATATGCGCGGCGATCGCCATCTGGCCGGGGGTGAAGCGGAACGCGCCGATCGGCAGCAACGCCAGCCGGATCGGACCGTGCGCTGCGGCCTCGCGTGCCCATCGGCCGTCGCCGAAGCCGGTATCGCCCGCGAAATACAGATTGCCGCCGCTCGGAAATTGCACGACGAACCCGGACCAGAGCGCGCGGTTGCGGTCGGTGAACCAGCGGCTGGTCCAGTGATGCGCGCGGGTCGCGATGATCGTCACGCCCGGCTTCACGACGACCGAGCCGCCCCAGTCGATCGCGGTCGCCGTTGCCCCCGTCTGTGCGACGATGCTGTCGTTGCCCAGGCTGGTGACGATCCGCGGCCGGTCGCGCGTCCAGAGCCGCTTGAGCGTCGCCAGATCGAGATGGTCGTAGTGATTGTGGCTGACCAGCACGATATCGATCCGCGGCAGCGCGTCGAACGCGATCCCCGGTTCGGTCGTCCGGGTCGGCCCGAGCAGGCCGAACGGGCCGGCGCGGTCCGACCATAGCGGGTCCGTCAGGATATTGAGCCCCTGCGTCTGGATCAGCACGGTCGCATGCCCGACCCAGGTCACGACCATGCGATCGCCCTCGACGCGGGGTGGCGGCGCGATCGGCGCGATCGCGACATGGTCGGGCCAGGGTGGCCGGCCGTCGCGCTTCGTCAGATAGCGCCATAGGAACCCGGCGCGGCTGTTGCCGGTCGGCGGCGCGAAGGTTTCCGCATCGCCATCGGGATTGAAGAAGCGCTGGCCGTCGAAATGGTCGCTTGCGGGCCCGCGATAATAGATCCGGTCGAGGAAGCGGGGAACGATCGTGATCGCCAGCGCCAGTATCACGACGACGACCAGGATCGCCGCGGCAACGACCTTGACGACCACCATCATGCCGGGTCGATGGCCTGACCGACGCTCGATGCGCAGCCGGTGAAGAGGATATGCCGGCCGTCCAAGCGCATGAAATTCTTTCGTTCTGATGATCTGGATGTCCAGCGATCGAAGTCGATCGGGGGTTCCCGCGGTCGCCGGCGATGCTAGCATCGCCCGTAGAACGAGGGAGGACATGATGTACGGAATGGCGACCGCAATGGCGGTTCTGGCACTGGCTCCCGTGCCAGTCATGGCGCGGACGGTGACGGTCGAGGAACGGTCGATCGACGATCTCCAGCGGATGATGGCCGGCGGGCAAGCGACGAGCGTCGATCTCGTTCGCGCCTATCTCGCGCGGATCGCGGCGATGGACCGCAAGGGGCCGGCGCTGCGTGCGGTCATCGCGCTCAATCCCGACGCGCTCGCCCAGGCCAGGGCGCTCGATGCCGAACGGAAGAACGGCCATGTCCGCGGTCCGCTGCACGGCGTGCCGATCCTCATCAAGGACAATATCGAGACGCTGGACCCAATCGCCACGACCGCGGGCAGCCTGGCGCTGAAGGACAATGTCACCCGGCGCGATGCCGGGGTGGTAGCGCGGCTGCGCGCAGCGGGCGCGGTGATCCTGGGCAAGACCAACCTCAGCGAATGGGCCAATATCCGTTCGACCCGGTCGATGAGCGGGTGGAGCGCGATCGGCGGGCTGGTCCGCAACCCCTATGCGCTCGACCGGACCGCGTGCGGATCGTCGAGCGGATCGGGCGCGGCGGCGGCGGCGAGCTTCGCGGCGGCGGCGGTCGGGACGGAGACCGACGGATCGGTGGTATGCCCGTCGTCGCTGAACGGGCTGGTCGGACTGAAGCCGTCGATCGGGCTGGTCAGCCGCGGCCATGTCGTGCCGATCAGCCACAGCCAGGACACGCCCGGGCCGATGGCGCGAAGCGTGCGCGATGTGGCCGAGATGTTCACCGCGATGGTCGGCTCCGATCCGCTCGATCCGGCCACCGCCGGCGCTCACGCGATCGACTATGCCGCCGGCCTGTCGACCAGTGCGCTGACGGGCATGCGGATCGCGGTGCTGAAGCCCGATACGATGACCCCCGATCTCGCGCTCGCCTATGACCGCGCGCTGTCGGTGCTGAAGGCGGCGGGGGCGGTGCTGGTGCCGGTCGAACGGCCCAAGCTGGAGGGGATCGGCGAGGCCGAGTTCGCGGTGCTGGCGACGGAACTGAAGGCGGACCTCGACCTCTATCTCGCCACCACGCCGCCCGCGGTGAAGACGCGCACGCTGGACGACGTGATCGCGTTCGACCGTGCCAACGCGGCGACCGAAATGCCGTATTTCGGGCAGGAGACGTTCGACAAGGCCGCCACGACGAAGGGCCTCGACGACCCCGCCTACAAGGCCGCGCGCGCCAAATCGCTGCGGCTGGCCGGGGCGGAGGGGATCGACGCGATGCTGAAGACGGCGAACGCGACGATCCTGGTCGCGCCCAGCTACGGCGCGGCATGGCTGTCGGATCCGGTCTATGGCGACCAGTATAACGGCCCCAGCTCCAGCGAACTGCCGGCAATCGCGGGGTATCCCAACCTGACGGTGCCGATGGGGCTGGTCGGTGGATTGCCCGTCGGATTGTCCTTCATCGCGACGAAGTTCGGCGAGGCGACGGTGCTGGGTGCGGGCTATGCGTTCGAGCAACGCGCGCATGCCAGAGTCGCGCCGCGCTACTTGCCCGTGGCGGCGGTCGGGCCGGGGCTGGAGGGTGTCCGCTAGCCGAGCAGGTCCTTGCGGATCCGGATCGCCTCCAGCGACACCCGGACCTCGACCATGAAACCGACAAGCGCGGCGATCAGCAACGCCATGGCGATGATGAAGCTCAGCGCGACGACGGTTCCCAAGTGCAGTTTGGCGAGCCCGCCGATGAAGAGCAGCGCGACGACGGCGCATGTCATCACCGCGCTCGATACCGCGAGAAACAGGGCGGCATTGATGATCGAGATGCGGCGATCGAGCAGGCGCAGTTCCCAGATGTGGCGATCATGTTCGGGGCCCGTCGAGCCGGGATGCAGCGCCTCCAGCACGCGTCCGCGATCGACGACCCGCGACAGCCGCCCGGCCAGCACGTTCAGCAGCGCGCCGATGCCCGCGAGCATGAAGACGGGGGACAGCGAAAGCTGGATCGTCTGCGCGATCGTGGAAACGGCGGGAAGCGTCGGCATCGTCCCAGTCTACCGAGCGGCGCGGGGGCGGCAAGGCGCAAACAGGTTCGCGTCAATCGCGGATATAGCGGAAGTACCACACCTCGCGCCCCTGCCGCCGCGCCTTGCGTTCGTAGCGCGTCTCCGGCCAGTCGGCGGGGCGGTCGAGGAAATCGCTGGGGCCCGTCGCCAGCCAGCGGAAATCGCGGCGTCCACCCAGCACCATCAGCGCCCAGCGGCAATAGGTCGGATCGTCGGTGCCCAGCCGGAACTCGCCGCCCGGTTTCAGCTTGGCGGCGATCGCGTCGAGCGGGCCGTGATTGACCATCCGCCGCTTGGCGTGCCGCGCTTTGCGCCAGGGATCGGGATGGAGCAGGTAAACGCGCTCCAGGCCGGCATCGGGCAGCCGTTCCAGGACGTCCAGCGCATCGCCCATGTGCAGCCGGACATTGGTCAGGCCGTTGTCGCGGATATGCGCCAGCGCGCCGACCACACCGTTCAGGAACGGTTCGCAACCGATGAACCCGGTATCCGGTGCCGCCCCCGCCTGCCCCGCGAGATGCTCGCCGGCCCCGAACCCGATCTCCAGCTGCAGCGGGCGATCCTCGCCGAACAGCGTCGCCGCCGACAACGCACCCGTCACCGGAACGCTGACCCTGGCGAGCGCATCCTCGACGAGTGCCGCCTGTCCGACGCGTAGCTTGTGCCCCTGGCGACGGCCATAAAGGCGGCGGATGGTGGAGGGATCGTTCATCGCCGCCGCCCTTAGAGCAGCGCGCGCACCGGGCAAAGCCGCGCGGACCCGTGCGTTATCTGCGGAGCCCGATCGTCATGCCGGTCTTGCCCCCGGCACCCGTCGCGGTTCGCGCAATCGGCTGGTGACCGCCCAGCACCAGGTCGAGCACCTGCTGCGGCTGCGGCAATTGATCGAACGAGGGGAATGTCGCGATGCTGCCGTCGAGATCGGCATAGGTCACCGCATAGCCCCCCGTGCTCGGCTGGCCGGGTAGCGTCAGTCCCTTGTACACGCTGGCGATCCGGCCCGAATCGGCGATCGCGAGCGTGTAGCCGTCGCTGGTCCCCATCGCGCGGTAGACGGCGTAGTCGACCGTCGGCGGTACCGGATCGCGGCAATATTCGACGGGCGTCGCATCCGCGGGATGGTCCTTCTCCATACCTGCCGCGACCGCGCCGCCCAGCAGCGCCTGCATCATGTCGGGTTTGCGCGCCGCCGCCTTGTGGTATGTCAGTCCGTCGGCGCATTCCCCGACCGGCTTCGCGACAGGCACGCTGTCGCCGGTCGTCGGCCAGCGGATCGCCGCGATCAGCGCGGAAAGTTTCGCGTCCGCCGCGGCCGGGTCGAGCGTCGTCGCGCTGAGTCGGACCGCGACCAGCCACGCGCCGACCGGACTTACGGCCAGCGTGGTCGACTTGTACTTGCCGCGCCCGGGCACATAGACCTGCCGCAGGCCGGAGGCGACCGCTGCTCCGGGGTGCGCGAACGGCGTCGGCAGCGGGGCGACCGGGGTCGCGCCGCCATAGATGTCGCGCAGCGCGATCGCGGTCTGCGCACGGTCGAACCAGATGGGGACGCTCATCAACGCGGGTCGGAAGATATGGATGGTGGCGACCGTCGCCCGGTCGGGGCTGGCGAATTCGGCCGCGATGTCGCGTTCCGCGGTGCCGTTGTCGGTCAGCGTGGTGCGCGGCAGGCCCGCCAGCGTCGCGGTCAGGATCACCCCGCTATCGGCATGCTGCCATCCCTTGCCGAGCGGTACCGGCAGGTCGCGGCGCTGCGCGGCGGCCGGCGCGGCAAGGGCAAGAAGAGCCAGAACGACGATCGCGACGCGCATGAAAAGCCCCTGTTCCGCCCCGTCATATCTCTTCCGGTTCCCCCGCGAAAGCGGGGGCCCAGGGGCCACGAACGTACCGCTCGTATTCCTCGGCTCCTGCGTTCGCAGGAGAACGAAAAGATCGTGCCAGTCGAATCGGATCGCAGGCTAGTGGCGGTCGCCCGGACGTCGAGATCAGTTGGCGACCGCCGCCTTCAACGCGTCGATCAGGTCGGTCTTTTCCCAGGTGAACAGGTCACCTTCGGGCTCGCGGCCGAAATGGCCGTAGGCGGCGGTCTTCTGGTAGATCGGCGCGTTCAGCTTCAGATGTTCGCGGATACCCTTGGGCGTCAGGCGGACCAGCTTGGGGAGCACCGCTTCGAGCACCGCCTCGTCCACGGTGCCGGTGCCATGCGTATCGACATAGACGCTCAGCGGCTCGGCGACGCCGATCGCGTAGCTCAGCTGGATCGTCACCCGGCGCGCAAGTCCGGCGGCGACGACGTTCTTCGCCAGATAGCGCGCGACATAGGCGGCGGAGCGATCGACCTTGGTCGGGTCCTTGCCGCTGAACGCGCCGCCGCCATGCGGGGCCGCGCCGCCATAGGTGTCGACGATGATCTTGCGACCGGTCAGGCCTGCGTCGCCGTCGGGGCCGCCGATCTCGAACTGGCCGGTCGGATTGATGTAGATGCTGGTCGCGTCGGTGATGAAGCCGTCGGGCAGGATGTCGCGGAACGCGCCCATCACGTAATCGCGCAGCACCTTGTACTTCGCGGGATCGGCATTCTCGCCCTTCTCGCAATAGCCCGGCGCATGCTGGGTGGAGACGACCAGCGCGGTCGCGCGCACCGGCTTCTCGTTCTCATATTCCAGCGTCACCTGGCTTTTCGCGTCGGGTTCGAGGAACGGGGCCGCGCCCGAATGCCGGTCCGCCGCCAGCCGCTCGAGGATCTTGTGGCTGTAATACAGCGTCGCCGGCATCAGGCCCGGGGTCTCGTCGGTCGCGTAGCCGAACATGATGCCCTGGTCGCCCGCGCCCTCGTCCTTGTTACCGCTCTCGTCGACGCCCATCGCGATGTCGGCGGACTGCGGATGGAGATTGTTCGAGAAGGCGAAGGTCTGCCAGTGGAAGCCGGTCTGTTCATAGCCGATCCGCTTCACCGTCGCGCGGACGGTGTCCTCGATCTCCTGCTCGACGCCGGGTGCCCAGTTACCCTCGGTATCCATGATGCCGGTGCCGCGGATCTCGCCCGCGATCACGACCATGTTGGTCGTCGTCAGCGTCTCGCACGCGATCCGCGCCTGCGGGTCCTTGCCAAGGAAAAGATCGACGATCGAGTCGCTGATCTGGTCGGCGACCTTGTCCGGATGACCTTCGGAAACCGACTCGGACGTGAAGAGAAAAGAGCTACGCATCGATCGTTCTCACACCATATAAAGAAAGCTTTATATGACCGCCTAGCGCGCGCGGCGGCGGATGGCAACGCCGAGCAGCAGCATCGCCGCTGCGACGATCGCCGCCGCCGCGTTGCCGATCCGCGAAAACGGGGTGGGGGGCAGCGCGTCCGGTATGGGTGCCTCGACCGCGCCCGCCCGGCCCGCCGGGATGCTCGCGACCAGGCGACCGTCCGCGGCGACGATCGCGGAAATACCGGTGGGGGTGGAGCGGACGATCGGCAGTCCTTCCTCGATCGCGCGCATCCGTGCCTGCGCCAGATGCTGCGGCGGCCCCCAGCGCCCGAACCAGGCGTCGTTCGACGGATTGAACAACAGTCGCGGCCGATGCGCTTCGTCGACGATCTGACCGGAGAAGACGATCTCGTAGCAGATCTGCATACCGATCATGCCGAACCCGGGCAGCGCGAACGTCCGCGGGCCCGGCCCTTCCTTGAAATCGACATCGCCGGGCACCAGCCGCGACAGCCCGATCGCCGACAGGACGGGTCGCATCGGCAGATATTCGCCATAGGGCACGAGATGCGCCTTGTCGTAACGCGCGAGGATTCGGCCGCGTGCGTCGAGCGCGTAGATCGCGTTGCTCGCGCTCGTCACCGCGCCGCGTTCGAACTGCAACGCGGTCCCGCCCGCCAGCAATATGTCGCGCGGCCCGAGCAACCGCGCCAGCCGCGCGCGTGCCGCCGCCGGATCGACGTCGTAGATGTAATTCGGATAGCCGCCTTCGAGATAGTCGCGCACCACCCCCTCGGGCCACAGCAGCAATCGCGGGGTCGCGTCCGATCGGCCCGACAGGCCGCCGAGCGTGTGGATCATCACCGTGCTATCGGTCTCGCCGCGCTGGTCCTGGCCGATGTTCGGCTGGACGACTCGCAGGCTGGCGGTTTCGGCCGCCGGCGGCACGGTGTCGTCGTGGCTGATGAGAAACGCCGCGCCGATCGACGCCGCCACGACCGTCACCCCGCGCCAGCGTCGCTGTACGACCGATATCAACGCGCCTGCGACCACGATCGTCAGCCCCGACAGCGCATAGGTGCCGACGACCCGCGCGACCCGCGCGATCGCGATCACCGGTACCCACACGACGCCCAGCGGGTCCCAGGCATAGCCGGTGAACATCGTCGCGCGCAGCCATTCGGTCGCGATCCACGCCGCGCCGAATACCAGCACGAACGGCCAGCCGGGCGGCGTCGTCCGATCGCCGGTCGCGCGCGGGCTCCCCAGCCGCCATGCGACGCCCGCCGCCATCATCGGATACACCGCGAGATACAGCGCGAGCAGGACGGGCGCGGCATAGCCGAGCGTCGGCGGCATCGCCTGCTGGAAATCGAACGCGTGCTGGATCCAGTTGTCGTTGATCGTGAAGTGCCCGAGCCCGAACAGCCAGCCGCGCCAAAGCGCCGAACGGATCGTCGGCGCGTCGTGCACCAGCCAGAGCCACGCGGCGAAGCAGGCGAGCGTCAGCGGCCATAGATCGAACGGCGCGAACCCGCACGCGGCGGCAGCGCCGAGGAGGACGCAGGCGAGGGCAGGGAAGCGTGTCACGGTCGCGCCTATATCCATTCCTCCCCGGGACGGGGAGGGGGACCAGCGAAGCTGGTGGCGGGGGTGGGCCGCTAGCGGATCGCTCGTGGTGAGCCCCCCTCCACCCCGCCGCTGCGCGTCGCGGTCCCCCTCCCCGTCCCGGGGAGGAATGTGTTAGGAGCGTCGCATGACGCTACGCCCCTTCCACCTCGCCTTTCCCGTCCACGACCTCGCCGCGGCGCGCGCCTTCTACGGCGGCGTGCTCGGCTGCGCCGAGGGGCGGTCGAGCGATCGGTGGATCGATTTCGATCTGCAAGGCCATCAGATCGTCGCGCATCTCGATCCCGCCGCGCGCGCGGTGGCGGTCGAGAATGCGGTCGATGGTCATTCGGTGCCGGTCCCGCATTTCGGCGTCGTGCTGACGATGCCCGGCTGGGAGGCGATGGCGGCGCGGGTGGCGGCGGCCGGGGTCAGGTTCGGGATCGAACCGCATGTCCGTTTCAGGGGCCGGGCCGGCGAACAGGCGACGATGTTCTTTTGCGATCCGAGCGGCAACGCGCTGGAGTTCAAGGCGTTCGGGGACGACGCCATGCTGTTCGCGACCGACGAGGAAGAGGTGACGATATGAGCCAGCCGATCGAACTCGACATCACGCACCAGCTGGGCAAGGCGGGGGCCCGCGCCAGGCTGGACGGCAACATCGCCCGGATCGGCGAGAAGATTCCCGGCGGTGCCGTGGTCGATCACCGGTGGGAGGGCGACACGATGCACTTCACCGTCGGCGCGATGGGGCAGAACATCGCCAGCCGGCTGACGGTGTTCGAAACCCATGTCCATGCGGTCGTGAACCTGCCGCCGTTCATGGCATTGTTCGCCGGCATGGTCCGCGCATCGATCGAGCGCGAAGGACCCAAATTGCTGCGGTGAGTCAGAGTTTGCCGTCGAACCGGTAGACGTCGATCGTGCCGGGTGTTTCGGTCGGGAAGGCGAGGATCACCGTCGTCAGTCCGGATTTGGCCTGGAAAGCGGCCATCGCCGATGGCGACCGCGTGAAGGTCAGGATCATGCGGGGCGGAATCGGGGGACCGCCCCATATATCGCCCCAGCGCTCCCGGTACACGAGACGCAGCGTCGCGCTCCGATCGCCATTCGCCGGACGCGTGAGCGCCAGGATATACGGCACGATGTGGGTCGGATTGGCGAGCGCCACGAGACGCTCGCCGACCGGAACGAAGGGGTTCGCCGTGCCGGACGGCACGACATCCCTCTTGTCGTAGGGCAGCAGCACCGCATCACCGTGCGCGCTGTCGGGGGCGGCGATGCCGAGATAGGTATAGGCGGCCTGGACGATGAACGGCGAAGGCGTTGCGTCGGTCGTCAGCCATGGCACCGCGGTCGCGTCGGTCCCGCAGGCGGACAATGCATAGCGCGCGATCTTGCCGGTGCCGCCGGCAAACGCGACGAAGGACAGGCTGCCGTACAGATCGGCCATCGATGTCGGGCGACCGACCGCGCCGCGCATCGGGGCGATGCCCACCGCCTTGATACCGGCCAGCGTTCCCGCCTGAAGATCGAACGTCAGCCAGTCGCCGCTGCCGGTGGTCGCGATCAACCCGTAAGGGCCGGAAAAAGCGAGTGCGGTTACGTCGGCGACGCGCCGATCGTGCGTGGCGATGCGGACGCCCCATCGCATCGCCAGTGTCCCTGCGTCCTTCGTCGGTGCGATAGCCAGCGGGGTGACCGTCGCGGCGACCGGTGCGGGCGATCCCATCGGCGCGACGCCGCAAGAGGCGGCGATGAAGGGCGCATCGTCGGGTGGCGGCGGCGGGATCGACGACCAAGCCGCGGACGCCGCGAGCAAGCCGGCCAAGGCGATCGCGGCGACCTTCATCACCGCGCGCTCACCCGCCATACCCGGTTCCCGACATCGTCCGCGACCAGGAGGCCGCCGTCCTTGTCGACGATCACCCCGACCGGCCGCCCGCGCGCCTTGCCGTCCTTGTCGAGGAACCCGGTCAGCACATCGATCGGCTTCGCACCGGCGGTCGGGAATCCGTTCGCGGCGAAGGGGATGTACACGACCTTGTAGCCCGACACGGGTTTGCGGTTCCACGATCCGTGTTCGCCGACGAATGCGCCGTTCGACCATGCCGCGCCCAGCTTCGTCCCGTCCGCGAACGCCAGGCCGAGCGCCGCGACATGCGGGCCGAGCGCGTAATCGGGCCGCTTCGAATATTGCTGCAGCTGCGGGTTGTCGGGCTGGACGCGGGCATCGGGATAGCCGCCCCAATAATACCAGGGCCAGCCGAAATGATCCCCGAACTCGACCTGCGTCAGGTAATCGGGCGCAAGATCGGACCCGAGCATGTCGCGTTCGTTGACGACGGTCCACAGCTGCCCCGCCTTGGTCAGCGCCATGCCGTTGGGGTTGCGAAGTCCCGCGGCGTAGATGCGGAACGTCTTCTCCTTCGGCCAGACCTGCAGGATCGCGGCGCGGTTCTGCTCGGCGTCGATGCCGTCGTCCGCGATGTTGGTCGACGAGCCGACGCTGACCAGCAACGTCCGCCCATCGGGCGCGGGGATGACGTTGCGCGCCCAGTGATTGCCGCCGCCGGGCAGCTTCACGACCAGTTCGGGCTTCGCGGTAATCGCGGTCGCGCCGTCGGTATAGGGCACGCGGACCAGCGCATCGGTATCGGCAATGTACAGCTGCCCCTCGAACAACGTCATCCCGAAGGGCGAATCGAGCCCGGTCATGAACACGGTCTTCACGTCCGCCACGCCGTCGCCCTTCGTCGATCGCAGCAGCGTGATCCGGTTCGCGGACGGCGCACCCGCCCCGGCCTTGCCCATCAGGTGCTTCATCACCCAATTCTGGATACCGCCGCCCCCCCGCGGCGGGGAATTGGTTTCGGCGACCAGCACGTCGCCATCGGGCAATCGGTAGAGCCAGCGCGGATGGTCCAGCCCGGTCGCGTACGCCTTTACCGACAGGCCGGGTGCCGGGGTCGGCGTCGCGCCGGCGGGCCAGCCGACCGCATCGGCGACGTCGATCGTCGGGATCGTCTGCACCCGCGGCGTGGAGATCGTCGGCGTCTTGCCCTCGACCGCCGCGATCGGCAGCCGCGCCGTGTCGGGCCAGCCGACATAGACCGCAGCGGCGATGACGACGAGGACGAAGAGTCCGAAGACGATCAGGATGTGTCTGCGCATGGCGGCGAGGGTAGAACGGCGCGGGCGTGGGGGGAAGGGGTCAGGCCGTCTCCGACCGCAACGGCCGCGCGAGCAGGTCGCCGATGACGTCGTGCACGTCCGCCCCCTCCAGCAACCGGCACACCGCGTCGCACACCGGCATGTCGACGCCCGCCGCCGCAGCGGCTTCGCGCAGCACGGGGGCGGTGAACGCGCCCTCCGCCACCGTCCGCCGATCCGCGAGCAGGTCCGCCGCCGCAGCGCCGCGCCCGAGCCCGACGCCGAGCGAAAAATTGCGCGAGCTGTTCGACGAACAGGTCAGCACCAGATCGCCGAGCCCCGACAGCCCCGCGAGCGTCTCGGCCCGCGCCCCGCGCGCGAGCCCGAACCGCGTCATCTCGGCAAAGCCGCGCGCGATCAGCGCGGCGCGCGCGTTCTGGCCGAGCCCGCCACCCTCGACCACGCCGCACGCGATCGCCAGCACGTTCTTGACCGCACCGCCGATCTCCGCGCCGGTCACGTCGGACGACGCATAGAGCCGGAAATGCGGCACCGCGATCCGTTGCGCGATCCGGTCGCGCAAGCCGTCATCCGCACATGCCAGCGTCACCGCGGTCGGCAGTCCGGCGGCGACCTCGTGCGCGAAGGTCGGTCCGGACAGCACGGCGATCGGGCTGTCGGGGCATATTGCGGCGGCGACTTCGCCGACCAGCCGCTGCGTCCCCGCTTCGATCCCCTTGGCGCACAGGATCAAGGCCGCGCCACCGACCGGCGTATCCGCCAGCACCGCGCCGACATGCTGCGCCGGTGCCACGACGAGCAGCGCGTCGTGTCCCGCCATCGCGGCCAGGTCCCCCGTCGCGCGCACCCGCGACGACAGCAAGACGCCGGGAAGGTAGAGCGCATTTTCGTGGCCGTCGTTGATCCCCGCGACCACCGCCGGCTCGCGCGCCCACAACAGCACGTCCGCCGCGTCCCCCGCCGCGACCTGCGCCAGCGCGGTGCCCCATGCGCCACCGCCGATGACGCCGACCTTCACGCCTTCACCCCCGCCCCGCGTACCGCTTCGGCGGCGGGGTCGAGCGGCCAGCGCGGACGCGCTGGCACGTCGAGCGGATCGGTCAGCCCGGCCGCGAACCGCTCCGCCCCCGCCCAGGCGATCATCGCGGCATTGTCGGTGCACAGCCACGAGGGTGGCGCGACGAAGCGAAGCCCGTGCACGGTCGCGAGCGACTGCAAAGCCGTCCGCACCGCGCCGTTCGCCGCGACCCCCCCCGCGACGACGAGGGCGGTCGCCCCGTTTGCCCGCCCGATCGCGCGGGCCGTCCGGTCGACCAGGCAATCCACCACCGCCGCCTGGAACGACGCGGCGACATCCTCGGCGCGGTGGTTCGGCGCGGCGCGCAGGACCGCGCTCTTCAGCCCGGCGAAGGAGAAATGCGGCTCGGCCGATCCCTTGAGCGGCCGCGGCAGCGGCACTGCCGCCGCATCGCCCAGCGCCGCGGCGCGCTCGACCGCCGGCCCACCGGGAAAGCCCAGCCCCAATATCTTCGCGGTCTTGTCGAACGCCTCGCCCGCGGCATCGTCGATCGTCGTCGCCAGCCGCCGGTATCGCCCGACGCCCTCGACGAACAGCAACTGGCAATGCCCGCCCGACACCAGCAGCAGCAGATAGGGAAAGCCGAGATCGGGATCGGACAGCCGAGCGGACAGCGCATGTCCTTCGAGGTGATTGACCGCGATCAGCGGCCTGGCACCCGCATGCGCCAGCGCCTTCGCCATCACCAGCCCGACCATGACGCCGCCGATCAGCCCCGGCCCCGCCGTCGCCGCCACCGCATCGACATCGTCGAGCGTCAGCCCCGCGTCGGAAAGCGCCCCCGCGACCAGCGGCTGGATCATCTCGACATGCGCGCGTGCCGCGATCTCGGGCACGACGCCGCCGAACGGCGCATGCGCTGCCTCCTGCCCCGCCAGCCGGTGCGCCAGGATACGCCGATCCCCCGTGACGATCGCGGCGGCGGTCTCGTCGCACGAGGATTCGATGCCGAGGATGATGGGGGCGGGCATGGGACCAGCCCTAGGCCCGATCGGCGATGGCGGACAAGCCGGGCGTGGCGAACGCTAGGGAAGGGGACGGTAGGGCAAGCTTCCCGTCGCATCGATAAACAATAAACGTCTTGACCTGCTTTGGCGGTTGTCTTATTGATTATCGATAAGAGGAGCCGATCACATGGATCAGACCCGACGACTGACGACGGCAACATTATTGGTGATCCGAATTGGCATCGCCTTGAACGCGCTGTTCCTGGCCGCAGTCGTAATCGGCCTGACGGCATCCGCCCTTATGGGCCAGCGATTCACCATCCTGCTGCTCGGGGCCGGCATCGACCTTGCCGAGCGGACCGCGGGCATGCGTTTGCTCCTCCTGGTCGGTCTCGTGATGGCGCTGGCGACCTTCGTCCTGCTCCGCGCGCTGCGCGACATCGTCGCGAGCGTGCGGTCGGGTACGCCGTTCGTCGCCGCGAATGCTGGTCGACTGCACCGAGTCGGCTGGGCGCTGCTCGCGCTTCAGCTGCTCGATCTGCCCTGCGCCCTGATCGCGCGCGGCTATCCGAGCCTGGGCGATGCAGCGCCGGCCGGCGGCGTGTCGCTGGGCGGCTGGATGGCCGTGCTGATGGTGTTCGTCCTCGCCCGCGTGTTCGCGGCCGGGACGGTCATGCACGACGAACTCGAAGGGACGGTGTGAGCCGTGCCGATTATGGTTACGTTGGACGACATGCTTGCCCGGCGAGGCATGACGCTGACCCAGCTTTCCGAAGCGGTCGACATCACGCTTGCCAATCTTTCGATCCTGAAGACCGGCAAGGCCAAGGCGATTCGTTTCTCGACGCTGGAGGCGATCTGCGCCGTTCTCGACTGCCAGCCCGCGGATATCCTCGCGTTCGAACGCTCCGACGCCGCGGCTGCGCGCTGAAATCGACCCCCACCAACGAGGTGAACCATGACCGCCGTTTCCGTCTTCCGCCTGAACCTGCTGCGCGCAGGCTATCTCTTGCTCGTCGTCGGGCTCGGCCTGACGATCTGGCCCTCGATCCTCGATATCGGACACGCCTGGGCGCTGCGACAAGGGGTCGTCGTCTGCATGCTCGGTGCCATGTCGGCGCTCGCCGTGCTGGGACTGCGCCATCCGCTCCGGATGCTGCCGATCCTGTTCTTCGAAATGGCATGGAAGACGCTTTGGCTCTGTCGTGTCGCCCTGCCTCTATGGTCCGCCGATCGGCTCGACGCGGCAACGACCGAGACGATGTACGAATGTCTCGGGGTCGTGATCTTCCCCTTCGTCATTCCCTGGACCTACGCGATCGATACCTATTTCGGGGTGCGGCGGATCCCTGGATCGCGTGCAGGACGGCGGCGCGATGAGTTTCACGGCTGCGGTCGATCTCCTGCCGGCGCGCACTTCGCTTCAGGAACGAAGGCCGCCGCAAACCGGCTGGTGGACATCGCCGCGCGCCGTGCCCGGATGATCGTCGGGCGCGATGGCAGGCCAGCCCGCTTCCCGTCGGAACGCCCCCTCGCAATGTTGGATTTTCCGTGCCACCTCACGCCGCATGCCGATGACGCCATGCCCGATGCGTTGCTTGTCCAATTTGCAATCGACCGCGCGGGAGGGATTCCGGCGCGGACGTAGTGTCCACTTCGTCCACTTCCGAATGCGTTTCCTGCAATCGCCTGAGAATCGGATGATGCCGACTCGCTCGTCGGTATCGCGCCGAAACGCCGGGAAAGCGGCATGATTCGCTTCAGGATCGGCACGCGCGGCTCGGCGCTTGCGCTGGTGCAGGCGCATATGGTGCAGGCCGCGATCGCGGATCGCCAAGGCTGGGCGCTGGACGATATCGAAATCGTCACCATCAAGACCACCGGCGACCGGGTGCAGGACCGCGCACTCGCGGAGATCGGCGGCAAGGCGTTGTGGACGGAGGAACTCGACCGCGCGCTGCTGGCCGGCGCGGTCGATGCCTGCGTGCATTCGATGAAGGACGTCGAGACGATCCGTCCGACTGCGATCCGCATCGCCGCGATGTTGCCGCGCGCCGATGTGCGCGACCGGCTGATCGGCGCGGAGAGCGTTCCGGCGCTCCGGCAGGGGGCGGTCGTCGGCACCAGCAGCCCGCGGCGGCGCGCGCAGCTGCTTCGGCTTCGACCCGACCTGGAGATCGTCGTGTTCCGCGGCAACGTCGGTACGCGGTTGGCGAAGCTGGAGGCGGGGGCGGTCGACGCGACGTTGCTGGCGGCGGCTGGGCTGGACCGGCTTGGGCAGGCGGATATCGGCCATGCGATCGGGACCGACGTCATGCTGCCCGCACCCGCACAAGGCGCGGTCGGGATCGAGGTACGGCAGGACGATGCGACCGCGACGGCCATCATCGGTGCGATCGACCATGCCGAAACGAGCGTCTGCATCCATGCCGAACGCGCGTTCCTGGCCGCGATCGGCGCGGATTGTCATTCGCCGGTCGCCGCGCTGGCGAGCCTTGCCGGGGAAACGCTGTCGATCCGCGGCGAACTGATCGCGGTCGACGGCGAGGTGTCGGTCGAGGGCCGGGTCGAGGGAACCCCCGACGAGGATCTGGGCGGGGCGCTGGCGGCCGACCTGCTCGCGCGCGCGCCGCGCGCGCTTCGGGCGTTGTTCGCGGGGTGAGGCATGCGATCGTGCTTCGGCCCGCGCCGGGGGCGGACCGGACGATCGCCGCGCTGGCGGCGGCGGGGCTGGTGGCGACGGCGTTGCCGCTGTTCGCGGTGCGGCCGGTCGCCTGGACGGTGCCCGCCGGGGGCTATGACGCGGTGGTGCTGACGAGCGCGAATGCGGTGCGCCACGCCGGACCCGAGCTCACCGCACTGGGCCTGCCCGTGCTTGCGGTGGGACAAGCGACCGCGGCCGCGGCGGCGGAGGCCGGTCTCGCCGTCGCGGCGACGGGGGAGGGCGATGTCGCCGCGCTGCTGGATTCGCACGGCCGACGCTATCCGCGGCTGCTCCATCTTGCGGGGCGCGACCGAGCCGCCGACCCGCGGCTGACCGCGGTGACCGTCTATGTCGCCGATCCGCTCGGCGTGACGGCAGCGGCGCTCGCGGTGCTGGACGGTGGCGTGGTCCTGGCGCATTCGCCGCGGGCCGCGTGCCGATTGCGGACGGTGATGGCGGCGTATGCGCTCGGCCGTGCCGATACGCGGCTGGCGGCGCTCAGCGCGGCGGTGGCGACGGCGGCCGGGACGGGCTGGGGGGCGGTCGCGGTGGCGGACCGGCCGACCGACGCGGCGATCGTCGCGGCGGCGCGGCGGCTCGCCGATTGACCGTTGCCACCGGGACGGGGATAAGCGGCTATGGACGGCTACCGATCGACCGAGACTTCGCGTGCCCGCCGACCCCGGATCGGGCTGCCGATCGCGATGGTCGCGCTTGGTCTGCTCGCCGGGATCGCGCTGACCATCGTCGCGGTGCAGCGCGTCCGCTGGTTCGGCGCGCCGGTTGCGACCAATGCGGCGGCGGCGGTGCGGACGGGCAATTCGGATTTCCAGCCGGCCCAACCGCTTGGCCCCGGCGATACCGCCGCGACGCCGGTGCCGGCAGACCCGGCGCTGCTGGCGACGCGGGAGGCGACGCTCGCCGCGCAACTGACCGGACTGGAAGTGCGCACCGCGACGGTCTCGGAGGATGCGGTGGCGGCAGGCGGCGAGGCGGCGCGCGCCGAATCGGTGCTCGTGGCGGCGGCGGCCCGGCGCGCGATCGATCGCGGCACCGCGCTCGGCTATCTCGAGGAACAGTTGCGCGTGCGCTTCGGCCAGTCGCAACCGCGCGCGGTCGCGATCGTGCTGCAGGCGTCGCGCGCGCCGGTGACGCTGGACGATCTTCGCCAGGGGCTGGACGGGATCGGGGCCGATCTGGCGACCGGACGCAGCGACGCGCATTGGAGCGACAGTCTCGACCGGTTGTTGGCGAACCTGGTGGTCCTGCGCCGGGCCGGGACGCCGTCGCCGCTGCCGGTCGATCGGCTGGCGCGCGCACGGCGGTTGCTCGACGGCGGGCAGGTCGATGCGGCACGCGGCGAAGTGGCGGGCCTGCCGGGGGCGGGAACCGCCGCCAACTGGATGACCGCGGCGCGGCGCTATATATTGGTCCGCCAGGCGCTCGATGCGATCGACAACGCCGCCATCCTCGGCCAGCCGGTCGCGGCACCGCCCCAGCCGGCGGGGACGTCCCAGCCGGCGGTGAAGCCCGGTCCTGCCACCGGACCCCAGGGGGCGAACGCGGCGGTGCCGCCGATGGCGACCCGCTAGGTACCGATCCGCTCGATCAGCGCCATCGCTCCTTGCGGCGCGCGGACCTTTGCACCGTTGATGAAGAACAGGAAGGTATCGCGGGGTTGCCGGACCGGGGCCTTGTCCTCGACATAAGCCAGCCCGTCGGGTCGCCCGCCCGCCGCCCAGATCGTCGCGGCGGTCGCCCAGCCGTCCAGCGCCTGCGGGGCATAGCCGGCGACGAACCGTTCCTCGGCCTGTTCGAGCCGCGCATAGACGAAATCCGCGGTCACATCGGCGATGGCCGGATAGTCCGCGGAATCGGCGAAGACGACGGCGACGCCGGCTTCGCGGCACATCGCGACGAATTCGGGGACCGCGAAACTGTCATGCCGGACCTGCACCGCGTGGCGGAGCGACAGGCCGTCCTGCTTGGCGGGCAACAGCTTCAGGAACGCCGCGAAATCGTCCGCATCGAATGTCTTGGTCGCCATGAACTGCCACAGGATCGGGCCGAGCTTGTCACCTAGTTCGACGATCCCCTGCCCGGCGAAGCGCGCGATCGACTCGCCCGCCTCGGACAATATCTTGCGGTTGGTGCAATAGCGCGACGCTTTCAGCGAAAAGACGAACCCGTCGGGCACCGCCTTCGCCCAGGCTGCGAAGGTCGCCGGTTTCTGGCTGCCATAATAGGTGCCGTTGATCTCGATCGCGGTGACATGGTTCGCGGCGTAATCGAGTTCGCGCTTCTGCGGCCATTTGTCGGGATAGAATGTCCCGCGCCAGGGTTCGTAGGTCCAGCCGCCGATACCGACGCGAATCGCTGCGTTGCTCATCGGGTGGGTATAGCTTGGTGTTCGATGGGTGTGGAGCGCCGCGGCGAAGCCGCGTCGTCGGTCAGCGCCGGGCGCTGCCGACCGGGCCGCCGTTGATCGCGCTTCAGCTTCGCTAAATCTCGGCGGCGGCTGGAGCGGGCGAAGGGATTCGAACCCTCGACCCCAACCTTGGCAAAATTGCTTAGGGCCAATTCGTACATATCCGACTCTACGATTTTCTACGCTTAATCATGTAGTTGGTTGATTTCAGTCGCCGACAATAGCATACCCATATCCAACTTTCCGGTCGGCGTGGTGGCTACGTGGTGTCTGACGGTCGCAACCTTGGATGCAACCCATGGTAAGACGTAGCAGCACAGCATTGACGAATCGACTCTGCAACGACGCGGGGAAGCAGCCCCGCCGCTATCATCTCTGGGACAGTGATCTGCCCGGCTTCGGCCTGCGGGTCGAGCCGAGCGGGACCAAGACCTTCATAGCGAAGTACCGTGGGAATGGCGGCGGTGGCCAGGCTGAGCAGAAGGTGGTGACGATTGGCCGCCATGGTCCGCTCACCCCAGAGCTTGCTCGCCGGAAGGCAAAAGTCATTCTCGGCGGCGTCGCGGTCGGCGAGGACACCTGCGTCCAACGTGAAGGAGCAGCGGCGTCGGATGAAGATGGCAGCGCTGGTCGACCTCTACGAGAGGGAGGGCTGCTACATTCAACGGGGAAAGCGTCAGGGCTTTCCCATGAAGGAGCGTACGAAGGCCTACACGATCGCGCGCTTGCGGCACCACGTAGTGCCGCTTTTGGGGTGCCGTGTGGCTGGCGAGGTCACTGCAGGTGAGATCGAGCGCTTCTTCAAGGATGTTACCGAAGGTAAGACGGCCAAACAGGAAAAGCTGGGGCCACGGCGGATCGTCACAGCGAAGGGTGGCGACCGCGCGGCTCGAAAGGTCTTTCGTGATCTGTCCGCCGTTTTCAGCTTCGCGATCCGGCACGAAGTCGTCGATCGTAACCCATGCGAGAAGGCGGCAGTTCGCAAGACCGACAATCGCAAGGAACGATACCTGACGCTGCTGGAAGTCCAGCGGCTCCGAGAGGCGATCGACGGGCTTGCCGCAAAAGGCACGAACACCAAGGCCCTAGATATCATGCGACTGTGGCACTGACGGAGTGTCGACGGGATGAAATCGCGGGGCTCAAGCGGGACGAGATCGATTTCGAGCATGGCTGCCTGCGGCTTGCCGATTCGAAAACCGGAAAAATCGGTGCGCCCGCTTGGTATCGCGGCAATCGCGGTTCTGCGCGGCGTTACCCGGGTCGACGGATCGGACTATGTCTTCCCGACGGAGTTGGGCGAGGGGTTTTTCCAGGGATACAAGACGCCTTGGAAGCACGCGATAGCGAAGGCCAATTTGCCGGGTGTTTCGCCTCATACGCTTCGCCATACGATGGGTTCAACGACGATATCCTCCGGGGAAGCGATGGCCTTCGCCGGGGCAATTAGCTCACTCCAATCCGCGTTCCACGGCGATCTACGCTCATGTTCAACATGAGCCGGCAAGACAGGTCGCTGAACGCATCAGCGAACGTATAGATGTTTGGTCCCGGTGATTGATGGTGCATTATCCGCGAGCGAGTGGAAGGATGCACTATGGGCCAGGTTCTACATGGGAGCGCCACGACGACAGAGATCGTCCGTCGAGCGATACAGTATAGTCAAGAGAGCCTGAGAGCGCTGGCCCGGAGGCATGGCGTCAACCAGAAGACGATCCATCAAGTGGCGCAAGCGGACGTCTACGGCCGATCTGCGGACCGGCCCCAAGGAACCCAGGTCCACGACGCTGACGATCGAGGAAGAGGCCGTGGTGGTGGCGTTCCGCCGCCATAGACCGGATCCAGCGGCCGCTGCTGCCAGGTGACGATCTCTCGTCGAGCACCGCGTCCGTCACCGTGCTGATCAGGTCGGGCGAGACATCGATGCCGTACAGATCGTGCAGGTGCCCCGTGATCTCGCAGGTGCTCATGCCCCGTGCGTACATCGACACGATCTTCTCATCGAAGCCGGGGAAGCGGCGCTGGTACTTGGCAATCAGCTGCGGGTCGAAGCTCGCCTGGCAATCGCGCGGTACGTCGATCGCCAGCTTGCCGGTATCGGTCATCACGGTCTTCCGACCGTAGCCGTTGCGCGTGTTGCCTGCGCCGTCATCGCCGGCGAGGTGATGGTCCATCTCGGCATTCAACGCGCGCTCGGTCAGCGCCTTCTTCAGAGACTCCAGCAAGCCACCTTGTTCAAAGGCAGCGCTGGCCGTGCCGCCCGCCAGCAGCTGGTCGAGTAGCGCGTTCGGTATCGTCGGTTCTTTGCGTCGTGACATAGGGGAACTCCTCGTACCCATTATGCCCGCCCACACGGAAATCCTGACAGGCCCAGCGAGCGTTCGCCTCGAACTTGCCGCCGATGCCACGCGGCACGATCAGCCCGAACGTCTGCATCAGCCCGCGGATCTGGCTTGCTATGTCCAGCGTCGCCCGGACGAGCTTCGTGCGCGCCGCAATCAGCGTGCGTGAAAGCATGCTGTCGAAGCCCTTCACCCGCACCTCGCGGTAGAAGCCGACCTCGGCCAGGTGCGCCAGGTCATCCGCGTCGTTGGCGTCCGTCTCGTTGGGCCATGTCGAGCGCCGCCTTCGCGTGGCGTGCGTCGATGCAGATCGCCGGCAGTCCTTGCGCGCTCAGGGCATGGTAGAACCACACCGAGAGCGGCCCGTCTCGAACACCACCCGCTCGGCAGACGGCATGCTTGCGGATCAGAGCGGCAATAGCCGCTGGGTCTGAAAGGCACTTGCCACGCCACACCCGCTTGGCACCGCGCCGGATCGAAACGGCTGTCTCTTTCAACGATACGTCGAGCCCGATATACTCACCCATGGCTGTTCTCCGTCCGATGTATGGGCCCGGCTGTCAGTCGTGAGCCCGCACCTCCTCTATCGGGGAACAGCCACCTTCTCCACCTCATCCCTGATCGGGGTAGCTCGCTTCCGCAATTACCTCATGTTCGTTCATCCACCTGACCTAGCCGGCTGGAGGGCCGCGCTGGATCAGGTGGAACGACCGCCTGGTCTCTCAACGGCTCAAGAAATGAGTCTCCAGCCGTATCGATGCCTGTTCCTCATTTGAAATGCTGACCGAACCGCAAGCCGAAATATTGTGGCTTGATGATAAAGGTCCGGGAGGAATTAGAGCAGAACGTGATCGTGCAGAACGTGTTCTTCGTCAGCTGGCCCCGTTTGTCGAAGGCGTTATCAATGAACAGCTCGATGGTCGTGTTGCCTTTCTTCAGTCCACCCGAAAAATCGAAGGACATGAAACCTGGCGTATCGCCCAGCAACGCATCGTCATACACGTTCAAATCCTGCGTCGCGCCGGTCTGATACAAGGCCGCGCCCTGAAGATAGGCGCGGTAGCTGCCGAGCATCGTGTCGTAGCGGATCGACGACGTGCCCTTGAACTGCGGCTGACGGGGCAGGCGAGTGCCGTCGGCGGCCGCGACCTGCGGCGTGGGCGGGCTGGAGCCGGCTACCGTCTGGCCGAGCGTGCAACTGGGCAATTGCGAGATCGACAAGGTCGTCGGGTTGAAGGCGAAGTTGCAGAAGTTTCCTTTCAGCCGGGCATCATTATAGGCCCCCGATGTCGAGATCGTGAACTTGCCGAGCTTGAGGTCGGCATCGTATTCGACACCTTTCACCTGTGCCTTACCGGCGTTGCCGGTGATCCCCGCGCCCTGGGTGCCAGAGACGACGACGCTATACTGGATGTTGTCCCATCGCTCCAAATAGGCCGCGGCATTGAACCTGAAGATATTATGCCACGTCGTCTTTACGCCCACTTCATAATTGGTGAGTGTCTCCGACTTATAAGGCGGAACGGTCGCGACGCCGATGTTCCTGATGCGGAGTGGTCGATTGAACCCGCCCGGGCGGAAGCCGGTCGAGTAATTAGCGTACACCATCTTCGACGGATCGAATTGCCAGGCCAGCGCGACTTTGTGCGTTTCGCCATGCTCGCTATAACGGCCCACTTCGTCTGGTGCTGCAAAATTCGAGTTCAGGCATTGCAGTCGCGCGGCGGGCAGCGGGAGCGGGCAGCCATAGGTGCCGGTGGGGACATAGAGCGACGTGACCGTATTTCCCGCGGAACCCGCTACCCCGCTGAAGCCCAACACTTTGTAGCTGGTCCAGAAATACCGGATCCCGCCAGTGAACTTCAACTTGGGCGTGATATTATAATGACCCTCGGCGAAGATCGCTTCGTCGTGATAATATTGGTTGCTCTCGTTGATGTAGAAGCCGTCCTGCTTCACCGCCGGTGATCCGGGGACCAGCGTACCACCCTGCGAGACGGGAATGCCGAACCCCGCCGGATTGCTATCGCCTCCACCCGCTTCGGTATAGCCCGCAATCTGGTCTAAGCCATGGATGGCGTAATAATTGTTGTTCTCCTGTTTTTGATACTGGAAGAAACCGCCCGCGGTCACGTCGAACGGCCAGCTCTTCGGCGTAGTCACACGGGCTTCCTGGGTGAAGGTATTCTTCGTGGTGGTCGCATGATAATATTGCGTCGGGTTGATGAGCGTGTTGCATTTCAGGGTGACGCCTGATCCGGTACAGCCGCTCTTGTTGAAGAACTGCAGGTAATTTTCATAGTTTGGCCCGAAGCGGTCGTACGTCACCGTGTAATAGGTGTAATCGTTACGCAGGTTCGTCTTGCGCTGGAAATAGCCGGTCGAGGAGACGACATCCCAATCGCCGATATGACCATGGATCGCCAGTTCGGCCTGGTACCATTTGTCGTCCTGCCGGGTCAGATCGTAATCATGGACATCCAGATCGCCGACCCGGGGATCATAGCCGAAATAGCCGTACGAGATCTGCCGCTGCGCGGTGATCTCCGGCGTTATATCCCAGCCGGGTGCCATCTGCCACAAGAGCTGGATGCGGCCGCCATATTCATAAATCGGATTGTAATTGTCCTTCGCGATCGAGGAGTTGTCCAGCTTGTACGACGTGGCGGGATTGTTATCGCCCAGGTTCAGCACGGACGAGCTGCCGTCGTTGAATTTCCCATTATTCGGTTTGTTGTCGATATAGCCGCCGTCATGGCGATAAAAACCCATCGCGCGGATCGCTATCTTGTCGTTCACGGGGATATTGACGTACGATTCGATTTGGCCACCGAAATTGCCATCGCCATATTTACTGCCTTCGGTGTCGTAACCGAATTCGAAGACGCCGATCTTGGGCTTGTTGGTGATGAAGCGGATGGTGCCTGCCAGCGAACCGGCACCGAACAGCGTGCCCTGCGGGCCGGACAATGCTTCCACGCGTTCGATGTCGTAGACATGGATATCCGGCACCCCGGTGCCGAAGATCGGGATATCGTCGAGATAATAGCCGACGGATGCGTAATTGCCGCCCGCCGGAACGATGCCGCGAAAATAGACGGTGTTGCGGCCCGGCCCGATCCCGGCGAACGACACGGATGGTAGCAAGGCGGCGACGTCGGTCAGCCCCTTGACCTGTCGCTCCTCCAGCGTATCCGCGCCTAGCGCCTCCATGGAGATCGGCACCTTCTGGATGCTTTCCGATCGGCGAGTCGCGGTAACGACAATATCGCCGATCGATTGATCGGTCGGGATGGGGTCGGACGTTTGCGTTTGCGCGGCGACGGTTGTCATCGTCGGCGGCGCGGCGACTTGCGCTTGCGCGGTGGCGGCCGCGACCGGTGTGAGGATTGTCGCGCTCAGCAGCAGAGCCGTGGACGATAGTTGCCGGCGAGTGGAGTTGATCATGCGTTTCCCCCTTTTTTCGATATGATCTCCTCTCCCGGCACGTACGGTTCGCCCGACTTTAGTCGGGCCGAGTTCCGGCGCACCTCGCGAGCATCAGCACGCGATCCATTTCATCCCCGTCGACGGCGAGCCTTCAATCTCGGCCGACCGTCAAGTTTTTAGATTAACATTTACTTTCGCGATGCTGTCAAGCAGGATCAATCCACTAAGGCCGCTCGGAACGAAAACCAGGGATGTGTTGTAAAAAGGGTACCAGAAGCGGTGGGTGAGTGCGGACAAAAGGGGTAGGCACGGCCGGAATGACCAGCGAACGGAGCACCATCAGCGAGTCGCTGGCGCAGGCAATCGACCAACTCGAAACGAATCCGCAGCGCGCGCTAACGCAGGCGCAGGAGATTCTGCGCAAGGATCCCGGCCACCCGGTTGCCAGGCTGGTGGAAGGGCAGGCGCTTCGCCGCGCCGGCGATCCGGGTGTTGCGCTCCGGCGGATGGCCGATCTGGTCCGGTCCCAGCCGGGCATGCCGGAAGCCGTATGGGAACTGGCGCAGGCCGCGAGCGAGGCAGGCGAGCACGGACAGGCGATCGCCGCGCTGGAACGCCTGACCAGATTGCAGCCGATGGTCGCCCGCGGATGGTTCTTGCTCGCGCGGGAATGCCGCAAGGCCGGTCGCGACGACCAGGCGTGGCGCGCCGATCTGTCGGGCGTCCGCGCTTCTTCGCGCGATCCGGCGTTGCTGAACGCCGCGGTCGCGATGAACGAGGCGCGGTTCGCCGATGGCGAGGCGATCCTGGAGGCGCGGCTGTCCCGATCGCGCGACGATCCGGTGGCCACCCGGCTGCTGGGCGAAATCAACTGGCGTCGTGGCGACATGTCCGCCGCGATGGTCTTGGTCGAACGGGCGGTGGCGCTGGCACCGGGCTTCGATATGGCGCGCGATTTTCTCATCCGCCTGCTCCTCCAGAATAATCGCCTCCCCGAAGCGCTGGAGCAGGCGACCGTGCTGACCGCCTCGCCGATCAGGCATCCGGGTCATCGGCTGCTGATGGCGTCGGTCATGGTGCGGCTGGGTCACCAGGAACAGGCAAAGGCGATCTATGAGGACCTGCTGGCGCAAAAGGCCGACGAGCCCCAGCTCTGGCAAAATCTCGGCCATGTGCAGAAAACGCTGGGCGACCAGGCCGACGCGATCCATTCCTATCGCCAGGCGGTCACGTATCAGCCGACCATGGGCGAGGCATGGTGGAGCCTCGCCAACCTGAAGACCGTGCGATTGGACGACGCCGATATCGCGGCGATGGAACAGGCGCTCGCCGTACTGGAACGGGCCGGGAAGCCTGATGGCGAGGATATCTTCCACATCCATTTCTCGCTGGGCAAGGCGTTGGAGGACCGTGCCGATTATGCCGCGTCATTCCGTCATTACGCGCAGGGCAATCGGCTGCGTCGCGCCATGGTGCGTCACGACGCCGACGAGTTCGCCGCCGAGGTGGCGGCGACCGCAGCGGTGTTCACCGCGGGGTTCATCTCCGAACGGGATCGGGGCGGCTGCCAGGCGCCGGATCCGATCTTCATCGTCGGCTTGCCGCGATCGGGCTCGACGCTCGTCGAACAGATCCTCGCCAGCCACAGCCAGGTGGAAGGGACGATGGAATTGTCGGAGATGATGATCATCGCCGGACGCCTGCAATCGCGAGTCGACGAGCGGGAATTCCCCGATTTCCAGGCGATGATCGACTCGCTCTCGGCCGCCGACTGTCGGAGGCTGGGCGAGGAATATATCGAGCGCACGCGCGCGCACCGGCAGACCGCCAAACCGTTGTTCGTGGACAAGATGCCGAACAATTGGCAGCATGTCGGCCTGATCCGGCTGATCCTGCCGAACGCCAAGGTCATCGATGCCCGCCGTCATCCGATATCGTGCTGCTTTTCGGCTTGGAAACAACATTTCGCGCGCGGGCAGGCCTACTCCTACGACATGGTCGATATCGGTCGCTACTACCGCGATTACATGGCGCTCATGGCGACGTTCGATCTGGCCGCACCCGGTGCGGTGCACCGCGTGATCTACGAAAAGATGGTGAAGAACACACGCGGCGAGATCACGCGGATGCTGGCCTATCTGGGGCTGCCGTTCGAGGAGGGCTGTGTCACCTTCTGGCAGAACAAGCGGGCGGTGCGCACGGCCAGTTCGGAGCAGGTCCGCCAGCCGATCTTCACCGATGCCGTCGATCACTGGCATCATTTCGAAGAGTATCTGTCGCCGCTGATCGATACGTTGGGCGACGCGGTCGATCGTTATGCGGCGTAGCCGATCGGCCGTGATCGATCGGTGGCAGGGCGGCAGCCGCTGTTCCGGCATACCACGACAAGGCATTCACAAAAGGCTTGCCAAGCGGGGCGTCGAGTCGAATAATCGATAGCACAGTGGCCCCAGCGGAGAGGGCCGGTCGAGAGGAACCTGCAGGTCGCCGCGCATCTCGCGCGTTGTTCGACGTGGAGAAATCCGATGGGCCTCGAAGCTGCCGGCACGCGTGCAAGGGTGATCGCGACATTGGCGTCGCTGCAGTCCGGCATAGAACCCGTCGCGCTCGCCTTGCTCGTCGATCATCACGCGATCGACCCGCAGGATTTCGGCTGGATCGTCAGCATCGGACAGATCGGCATGACGGCGGGTGCCTTGCTGAGCTGGTTGCCGGGCAACGCCACCCGGCGCTTGATCAGGGCGGGGCCAGCGCTCGGGATGGGCGCGAGCTTGGCGCTTTCGGTCGCCCACGGGCTGTTCGCGATCATGGTCCTTCGGCTCGTCCTGGGCGCGGTCATGGGACTGTTGCTCGCCCATGCGGTCGCGATCGCGGCGCGCGCGCGGCCCCACCGCGCGATCGGTATCATCATGCTGGCGCAGCAACTTCTCTCGACGCTCGTCCTGGCTGGACTGCCTTGGATCGCGGTAATGTGGAGCCCGGGGGTCGCGTTGGGGACGCTGGCAGGGGTACCGCTGATCATCGCGCTGTTTTCCCGGAAGGAGGATGTCGATCATGATCTCTGGCCGGCGGGATCACGCGACTCAGCGGGGGAGCGATTCGGGCGCGTGGTGACGGGGCGATCGTTCGGCCGCGAGATCGTGCCGATGGCGCTGACGATCGCGATCACGATGATGCTCTGGAGTTATATCGCGACGATCGGCTCGGCGCTCGACGTGCGGGACACCGATATCGGCTTTGCGATCGCGATGGGTTCGCTCGCGAGTGCGCCGCTCGCGTTGGTCGCGGCGTTTTCGGGTCCGCGACTCGAGCCGTGGCTGACCGCGCTCGTTTGCGGCGCGGCCATGGTGTCGCCGCTGTTCCTGACGGCGGGGACGGGGCTGGCCGGCTATATCGTCGCGCTCGCGCTGTTCAATGCAGGGTCGACGTTCGGGACCATCCGCTTTTCCGCCTGGGCGATGGAGCGATGCGCGACGGAACGGGACCGGCGGTTCGTCGCGATGGTGCAATGCGGTGCCATGGCGGGCGGCCCCGCGCTCGGTGCCATCGCCATGCGGTTGGACGGCCTCGCCGCGCTGGGTGCCATCGCGCTGGCCGGTACTGCGGCGACGGTGCTGCTGCCCGCGATGTTCAAGAACGGGTCGCCTGCGCAAGCGCCGATGGACGGCGCGTTGGCCGGCTAAGCCTGGCCGCTTAGTGCACCGTGCCGCTGGCGACGAGCTTCGCCCGCTCCGCATGGACCGCCGACGGCCCGATCGACCCGTTCTTGCGGATCGCGGCGATTTCTCCGGCGGTAAAGGCTGCGGGTTTCTTGCCCTTCGCGATGGCCCCGAGCTGGATCGCGTGATTCAGAAGATCAGCCAGATCCTGATCCTTCAGCGCCGCCATCGACGGCATCAGCCCGATGATCCGCTGCCCGTCGACGTCGATCTGCCCGACCATGCCGTTCAGCATGACCAGGATCAGATAGCGGCGGCCCGGGTCGGTCTGCGCCATACCGTTGACCCGCCCCGCCAGGCGCGGGAACTGGCCCGGTAGGCCGGTGCCGCTCGCCTGATGACACATCGCGCATCGTTCGGCGAACAGCTGTGGGGCGGGTGCCGCGAGCGATGGAACCGCGATCGCGCCGGCAAGCGAGATGGCTAGAGCGTAAGCGAGCCGCATCGTGATTCTCCCGAAACCATCCGGCACCCAAGGGCCCCGCGAACCTCGTTCAAGTTAGGTCGGTCTTCAAGGTTTCGTCAAGCCGAACCGATGAAAATGTATCGTCAACGAACCGCCGGAATATCGCTTGACGAAGTCTTGACGATCGTCCAGCCTTTGGTGGCGGCATGATGCGGGCGGTGCCGACAATGGTCGCTCGGTCATGGTGCAGGCGCACCGTTCAGGGGGTTGAGAGCATGACTTTCCCGGGTTGCACGTGGCAGAATTGGATGAGAGTTGCGGCGTTGGCCAGCGTCGCGCTGCCGTTGACCGCCGCCATGGCGCAGACGACGGAAACGCCGCCGATGCCGGCCGCGCCGCCGTCGAACGTCGAACTGAAGGCCGAAGAGGCATCGGTCGCGACGATCCTGCCGCCGCAGCCGCAATGGGCCTATATCCGCGGCGGGTTCGGCATGGGCGGCGTCCGTATCTTCGACGGCGCGACGGGCAAGATGCGCGGCGAGGTCGATACGTCGAACCGGGCGGACATGGCGATCGATCCCGCGGGCAAATATTACTACGTCGCGGATACGATCTGGACCAAGGCCGATCGCGGAACACGCCAGGACTTCATCGCGGTGTACGACAGCACGACGTTGAAGTTGCAGACCGAGATCCCGATTCCCGGCCGGATCATTATCGGTGGCGAGAAGCAGAATTTTATCGTCAACGACGATGGCAAGACAGCCTATGCCTATAATTACAATCCCGCCTCGTCGGTCAACATGATCGACCTGGAGAAGCGCAAGTTCGTGCAGGCGATCGAGCTGCCCGGTTGCGCCAGCCTGATCCCCAATCCTGGGATCGGCTTCTCCGCACTATGTTCGGACGGCTCGATGGTCACGGTCGACACCATGACCGGCAAGCCGAAGATCACGCACACCGCCTCGTTCTTCTCCGCGACGGGCGATCCGATCTTCAGTAATTTCACCTATGACAAGACCAAGAAGCAGGTGACGTTCATCAGCTATTCGGGCCTGGTGTACCAGGCGATGATGGGTGCCGCGCCTGCGGTGGGGGCACCCTTCTCGATCCAGGCGGCGGCGGGGGTCAGGCCCGGCGAGGCCAAGCCGCTCGACGTCAACTGGCTGCCCGGCGGGCGGCAATTGATGGCGCTGCACCGGCCGAGCGGCCATCTGTACGTGCTGATGCACAAGGGCGAATATTGGTCGCAGAACGAGGCGGGCGAAGAGATCTGGGACCTCGATTTGGCCACTAGGAAGGTCGTGAAGCGGCGCCCGCTCAAGCAGCCGTCGTCGACCATCGAGGTGACGCAGGATGCGACGCCGCTCCTCTTCGTCAGCGACAAGGAGGGCACCACCTACGTGCTCGACGCGCGCACGATGGAAGAGAAGCGCAAGATCGAGAAGACGGGGCCGGGGCTCATCATCACGGCCGATGTCGGAACACCGGCTACAGCGCCGATGGCCATGCCCACGCCGGCAAAGAGCAACGGGATGGGCAACTGACGAATGCTGCACGAGGCCGCCTTGACGATCGGTGACGCTGCCGCGTTCTGCGCGGGGCTCGTCTTCCTGGTGGGCGCGTGGGCAAAGCTTCGCCACCGCGCGACGCTGTCCGGCGTGGTCGCCAACTACCGTCTGCTCCCGCCGATCGCGGTTGCGCCCGTCGCGGCCATCCTGCCCTGGCTGGAAGGGGCGGTGGGGCTCGCTCTGCTGCTCGGCGAGCGCCGATGGGTGCCGATCGTCGCGGCGGTCCTACTGCTGGCCTTCGCCGCGGCGATCGGCATCAACATCCGGCGCGGTCGCAGCCATATCGATTGCGGATGCGGCGTCGGCGGTCTGCGCCAGTCGCTGCACGGCGCGCTGGTGGTGCGCAACCTGATGATGGCGATCGCGCTCTCGTTCAACCTTCTCGCTGGCACGCTGCCCGTCATGGAGCGGATCGCCGCGATGGCGACGGGCCTGACGCTCTTCCTGTTGATCCTCCTCCTCAACGCCCTCCTGGCGCTGCCGGGTTTCCGCCCGCAGCCTGCCTGACCGATAGGATATCGCCGATGCTGACTGCTCTTCTCGTCTCGCAAGGTCTGTCCTGGGTGGTGATCGCCTGCCTGTCCGTGGCGTTGATCGCGCTCGCCCGCCAGGTCGGGGTGTTGCACATGCGCGTCGCGCCGGCGGGGGCCCTGACCGGGGACCGCGGACCGGCGGTGGGCGATGCGGCACCGCAGATGCACCTGAAGACGATGGACGGCGAGGCGCTGGAAATCGGCGGCGCGCTGACCCATCAATCGATGCGGCTCCTGATGTTCGTCTCGGCGGAATGTCCGCTCTGCAAGAACCTGATCCCGGCCGCAAAGTCGTTCGCCCGGGCGGAACGCGTCGAACTCGTCTTCATCGGTGACGACGATGCAGCGGTGCAGCGCAAGATGATCGCGCAACAGTCGATCGAGCGCTACCCGTTCGTCAACGGTGCCGAGGCGGGGCTCGCCTTCCACGTCGACAAGCTGCCCTATGCGGTGCTGATGGATGCCGCCGGCACCGTCCTGTCCAAGGGCCTCGTCAACAGCCGCGAGCATCTGGAAAGCCTGATCGTAGCGCATGAACTCGGGCTGCGCTCGGTCCAGGATTATATCAACGGCCTCAAGGTCAAGACCGCGTGACCGTGACCATCTACCAAAAGGGGCATTTCCAATGAACACGAAGGTCGATGCGATCGGTGAGCGGCTGCTGCGGCGATTTGCCGGCGCTACGTCACGACGGAGCATGTTGTCGAAACTGGGCGTCGCCTTGGTCGCCGCGCCTGTCTTCCCCTTGCTGCCGGTCAGTCGCGCCCAGGCGCAGAAGCCCGATCGGTCGCTGGAAGGAAAGACCAGCTTCGCGCGGTCGGCCCAGACCAAGGACGACACCAAGTGCGATTATTGGCGCTATTGCGCGATCGACGGATCGCTCTGCAGCTGCTGCGGCGGTGCGGTCAATGCGTGCCCGGCGGGTGCGCAGCCGTCGCCGGTGTCTTGGGTCGGCACCTGCATCAATCCCGACCAGGGCAAGGCGTATCTGATCGCGTACCGCGATTGTTGCGGCAAGCCGGCCTGCGGCCAGTGCAATTGCGACAATACCGATCGCGCGACGCAGCTTTACGTGCCGCAGCTCAACAACAACGTCATCTGGTGCTTCGGCACGCGCAGCATGGAGTATCACTGCTCCACCGCGGTGCTGGTCGGTGCGGCACAATAAAAGCTCGCGCATGACCGCCGGTAGCGTTCGTCGTTGGATGCTGCTGGCCCTGTTGTCGTGCACAGGCGCGGCCGGCGCAGCGGTGGCGGAGGTCGCCGCCGGCAAGATCGCCGATCCGGTGCAGGCGCGGTCCGATTATGTCGAGAATTGCGGGGGGTGCCACGGCATCTCCGGCGATTCGGCACCTGCGCTCCTCCCGGTGCTACGCGACCGAGTGGGCTATTTCCTGTGCGATCCCGCCGCACGCGCCTATCTGATCCAGCTGCCGAACGTCGCGCATTCCCGCATCACGGACAATGCCGAACTCGCCGATCTGCTGAACTATGTTGTCTTCACGCTCGGCGGACCCAGCACGCCGCCGTCCAGTCCGCCGTTCACCGAAGCGGAGGTAAGCCGGGAACGACCGCACGCACTGTCCGAGGTATCGTTGAAGGCGCTTCGCGTGAAACTGGTCGAGCGGGTCATCCGCGCGTGCAAGGCACCGGCATCGCTGCGGCTGCTGTACCCGGCGTCACCCGGCGGCAAGGCAGGTTAACCGGTATCCTATGGTAGCGAGCCGTGCATCCTCGAGCGCGGGGAACTTGCGGATTGCAGGAAAACTGGCATGGGTCCGCAACTGATAAGAGCGGAGCCGATGGGACAGGATCAGAAAGATGTTCCGGTGATGAAGATCCGGACGCGGCAAGGTGCGTATGCCTGCAGCGTGGAAACGATCGAGCAAATTCTCCGTGCCGCGCTGAACGTCCTGGTCGAGGAAGGTTCAAGGGCCTTTACGCTAAGGCGAATAGCGGCCGCATGTGGCACGAAGGTCGGCAACGTCAGTTATTATTTTCCGCGCAAGGAAGATCTTGTGCAGGAACTGCTCGAAGCCATCCTGCTAGGCTATGCCGACCTTACCGCCGAGATCATGAGCGACGTGTCCGATGATCCGGACGAGCGACTCGAGCGCGCCATCGCGTTCACGCTGGACGACATCCGATCGAAGCGGACGACCAACCTCTTTCCCGAACTCTGGGCGCTGGCGAACCACAATCCCAAGGTCGATCAGCTCGTGCAGGAATTCTACGCCAAGGCGCAGCAGGGCTTTGCCCGATTGGTCAAAGAGGTGAACCGCGCCTTGTCCGAAGAGGATTGCCGCACAATTGCCTTGTTCATCAGCGCCACCATCGAGGGGACCACGATCTTCGCGGGCTATTCGAAGCCCTGGGAACCGAAGATGCCCGAGATCAAGACGTTAGCCGTGCGATCGCTTCTTCACTTGGTCAAAACCATGAAAGTGGGCGACTTGTCGACCTAAGCGCTGACGTTCCCCGACATAGTGACAGACTCGGTACGCGAGCGGGTGTCAACGCCGGTCGGATGCCAGGCCAGCGGGGCGGAGAGGCCATTGTTGATGCGGGCCTGACGATATGAAGGGCCCCGAGCGGGGCCCTCTTCCTATCGTCGTCATCGTCGATCATACGTGGTGATCTCGCCGGTTTCGGGGTCGATGATCTCGGCGGCCTGGTTTTGCTCCGCCCTGGCAGCGGAGCGGCGACGCCCAGCGGACTGCTTCAGTCGATAGCTGTCGCCGTTCATCGTCAGGATACTGACGTGGTGGGTGAGACGGTCGAGCAGCGCGCGGGTGAGCCGTTCGCTGCCCAGCACCTGGGTCCGGTCCTCGAACGGCAGGTTGGAAGTGACGATCGTGGAGCCGCGCTCGTACCTTTGCGAGAACACCTCGAACAGCAGCTCGGCACCGTGGGCGACAGCGGCACATAGCCAAGCTCGTCGATGATCAGCAGCTTCACCGCTGCAAGGTCGCGCTGCATCTTCAGCAGGCGGCGTTCGTCTCGCGCTTCCAGAAGTTGGCTGACCAGCGCAGCCGCGGTCGTGAACGCGACCGTAAAGCCCTTCTGGCAGGCGGCCAGACCGAGGCCGAGCGCGACATGCGTCTTGCCCGTGCCGCTGTTGCCCAGTGCGATGATGTTCTCGCGCCGCAGGACATACCCGCCGGCGAAAGGGGCTCACGGAGCGGGAGGCGTCCGTCTGGTTCTTCGCTGGCGTCGCGCCGGACCTCGATCCGACCAGTCGAGCAGCCCCGGCACCTTCCAGCGCGTGTCGCCAGTGCCGTCGCCGGCGATATGCATCACCGCTTCGACCAGCTCGTAATCCCAGATGCGGCCGTAGTCGGGACCGGTCACGGCGCGCAGTTCGATACGCCCGTCGTCGGCTTCCAAGGTCTTCACCAGCTCGGCGCGGTGCGAGAGCAGGCCGTGCTGGAGGTTGATGCCGGCGAGCGGTGCGGGCAACTGGCGCATGTAGCTGGCTGGTGCGCCAACCAGGCTGCAGAGCTGGCCGTACGACCAGTGGGTGGGTGCCACCGGCATATCCTGGCCGGGCAGGATCAGCGACAGCCGCTCCGCATCGTCGCGGCTCGCCTCGACGCGGAGCGCCTTGGTCTCGACGGTGCGGGCGGTCGACCGCTCGGAGCGGGCGCGGACGGCTGCGTGCAGCGCGCCTAGCGACAGGAATCGCTCGTCGTCGGGGCGCGAGAACCACTCAGAGGAGACGCGGCCGATCCGCTCGCCGCGGCTGATGTCGACCTTGTAGGCTCCCGAGGGTGCAGGACGCGAAACGCCGGAGGCGCGAGAATCGGAAAGGACAGTCGCTATGAGAGATCCCCACGACGGGCGCCGAGAGCCTCTCTCAACCTCAACCCGTCACGGCGAAGAGCCGATCTCCTCTTCCTCTTGAGGCATTACGGGGCCTCCCACAGAAAGGGTCCGGCGAGAATGGCTCGCCGGCAGGAATGCTGGTGCTGCTGGTGAGGATTGAACTCACGACCTCAGCCTTACCAAGGATCGTAGCTCCTCTATCCGTCTCTCGCCGATCGTGCGCTTCTCTCCGCTTTTCATGTAATATCAATGGTTAAGCTAAGGACGACCTACTCATGTATATCCGGCGCTATCCCCTAATACGCCTACGCCTTTATTACTTTTCATGACGCCCTGAGTGACGTAATATCGCCTTCAGAGGTAAAGCGCTATGCCTGGTAAATTGACCACTCACATTATCGAAAGTGCAAAGGTGCCCAGCGAGGGACAGACCTTTCTGTGGGACGGCGAACTCAAGGGGTTCGGGGTGCGGGTCGGTTCCACCGGCGTGAAATCGTACGTCCTCCAATATCGGAACCCGGACGGCCGGCTGCGCCGCAGCGCTTATGCGCGATTTCCCGTCTTCAATGTCGATCAAGGCCGCAAAGAGGCGATTAGAATGCTCGCGGATATCACGCGTGGCATTGATCCGGCGGACGAGAAAGAGGCGAAGCGCGCGGCGCCGACTATCGGCGACGTCTGCGATTGGTACCTTGAGGAGGCCGAGGCCGGTCGTCTGCTCGGACGCCGACGCCTGCCTATCAAGGCGTCTACCGTCCGGATGGAGCGCAGCCGGATCAATCGGCATATCCGTCCCCTGATCGGGCATCGAAAGGTGACCTGCCTGAAGCCGGCCGACATCGAGTCGATGCAAGCTGATATTGCGGCCGGAAAGAGCGCCGCCGACAAGGGCAAGGGGCGTGGCCGGTCGACGACGGGCGGTAATGGCGCGGCCTCCCGCGTGATTTCGACGCTGCACTCGATGTGCGAGCACGCGGTCCGCCTAGGCATCATCGGCAGCAATCCCGCAAAGGGCGCCCGCCGGATGGCCAGCAGCTGCCGAACGCGACGTTTGAGCGCGATTGAACTTGGCAAGCTCGGCACCGTGATGCAACTCGCGGCCACGCGCGACGAGAATCCGACGGGGCTAGCTGCCGTGCGGCTGATCGCGCTCACCTGCTTCCGGTTATCCGAAGCCCAAGAGGTCGAACGCACCTGGGTCGATTCCGAAGGTAGTGCCGTTCACTTCCCGGATACGAAGTCGGGCGCGCAGGATCGCCCGGTGGGAAAGGCGGCACTGGCAGTGCTCGGAGCGCAGCCCGAGATGGCCGGGTGCCCGTTCGTGTTTCCCTCTGACTATGGCGACAGCCACTACAAGCAAGTGCCCGAAGTGCTGCAGCGCCTCTGCATCGCCGCCCGTATAGAGGGCGTCACAGCACATACGCTTCGCCACACGTTCAGCAGCGTCGCCGGCGATATGGGCTATTCGGAACTGACGATCGCGGCGCTGCTCGGTCATGGGAAGCGCGGCGTGACCCAAGGGTACATTCACATCGAAGAGGGTTTGCGCGAAGCCGCTGACAGGGTCGCCGCGAAGATCGCCGATTTGCTGGACGGCCGCGCCAGCAACGTTCGCGATGACAAGAAGCCAACGTCGAACAGCCGCTCGGCGCCTAATCGCTACGCCGCGTAACGGCCGTCTTCGAGTTTGCGGACACGACCCATTCCAGCGAGTGCATCCAGAACAGGGAGGACTGATGAAGCGCGATTGTTCTTGAAGAGCCGTGCAATTTCGGAGGCCGAGATCGGTCGGGCAGAGTGATCGACCATCGCTGCGACGGCGACGACTTGGTCGGGTAGAGCGGTAGGCAATTCTAGGCCATCGATCTCTCGCTTCGCACCGTCCGAAGGAGCAGAGCCGTCTGCTCGGCTGGACTCGGGCGATTCCGAGTAACGTGTGGACCCGCACGGAAGCAATACCTTCGTCAGGTAAATTCCGTTTCAGCCCGAAGAACGCTGGACGGACCAACGAGTGCGATGATGGCACGGGCGATGGCGCTCAAGCAGCTCCAACTCCAACGGATCACGTTGGACTCGCCGATGGTAAGGTCATGTATCTTGTCGCCCCATGCGCTAACCTATCCCTGCTGCAGGTAGCGCGCACTTCAGCTTTGAGGCCCACCGGTTGTCAGACCTGCGATCGAGCAAGACCTCGACGGATCATGTTGGCAGCTGCCTCCTCAAGTTGATGTGCTCGGGCCGGACGAGTCTGTAACACGGCCTTGATTGGTCCGCCGGTGAAAAGCGTAGTCAGGCCGTGCAGCGTAGCCCATGCTGCGATCGCCAAATCACGAGGGTTTCCTTCGATGATCTGCCCTGCCGCTTGCCCGTCCTTTACTGCATCGACCATCATCTTGATTGCGGGGCGATACTTCTGCTCCGCCGCTGGACGCGCGCCAAAGTCGGAGTTTGCAACGAGCCGAAAGTGGCCCGGATATTCCAGCGCGAAGCGCGCATAGGCCTGCACCAAGGCGACCAAGAGCTTTAGGTAGTCGCCCGCGTCGTGCTCTTTGCTGGCAGTCGTCGCGTCACGCTCGACCTGCTCAAGGAGGTCTAGCCCCTCAAAATACAAGGACTCGAGCAACTGCTCGACGCTCGTGAAGTGCCTATAGAACGCCGCAGGCGTGACGCCCATCTCGTCGGTGAGCTCCTTGACGGTCAAGCGTATCGCGGTGCCCGACGCAACCAAGCGCGTCGCCCCCGCAAGCAGCGCTTCACGCAGATTGCCGTGGTGATACGTGCGCCCTCGTTTACGGTCGCCCCTCGCGCTCTTAACCGATCCGGGCTCGGCCTCTGATCTCACTTCACGGCTCGTATGGTCTAACGGTTTCTGCACTAGGACTCCGATCCTCATCTTCTAGAGACAGGCACCTGGCCCGAGTGGCCGGTGCCTGGAAGGGCAAGTCGCTAACGCATCTCCGCCGCCACCGACAATACGGCGCTTCCGGTCGGCTGAGAAGGCCGGCGGAGGAGATGGCACACGACTCGAAGCTTGGCGCGACACGGCGTCGGAGTTCGCACTTGACATATCGGATGTGAATGTTACGCCACATTGATTTAATGATAAATGATAGGCACGAATTGCCGCGAATGGGGAGAGGTATGGCGCTGCGCACACCGGCCGACAGGTCGCATCGTCGAGAGGTTCGCAGTTCAGGTCTGGCCGTGACTTCTGGTACGCTCGAGGAGTGGATCAGCCAGCTGTGCGCCCGTGGCGGCCGTCGACTGCTAGGCATCGTCGGGGCCCCCGGCAGCGGCAAATCGACGCTGGCGGTGCGCTTAGCGGCGACCATGCCAGACCAAGCGGTGGTCGTGCCGATGGACGGTTTCCACTTGGCTCAACCAGAACTGGAGCGGCTCGGGCGCGCTGATCGGAAAGGCGCGCCCGACACTTTCGACCCTGCGGGTTTCATCGCGCTCTTGGTAAGACTCCGGCGCCCAACGGCGGGCGAAACGGTCTATGCACCCGCATTCAACCGCGAAATTGAGGAGTCGATCGCCGGAACGATCGCTGTGCCGCCGGGCGTACCCCTCGTCATCGTCGAAGGCAATTATCTCCTGCTCGGCGACGTCTGGGCAGGAGTGAGCGGTTTGCTCGACGAGAGTTGGTACCTTGATACACCGGAACTACTCCGAAGGACGTGGCTTCGAGAGCGTCATATGCGCTTCGGGCGGGGCGTCGGCGCAGCCGACGCCTGGATTGACGCAACGGACATGCCAAACGCAAGCCTGATCGAAGCGACGCGCGAACGTGCGACTCGCCTTTTAAGTTGGCCGCTTGACGTGGACAGCGCGTCTTGAACGCGGAAACTACACAATGGCCGCGGCTCCGCCGCTCGCTCAGGTTCATGACGTGCGTCGTGGCCGTAGCGACGGGCGCTTGCAATCGCCATCAGCCCAAGTTGGTCACCCTAACAGTTGCTACGGTGAACAACGAGGATATGCTCACACTGCGGGCATTGTCTCCCATTTTCGAGCATGCCAATCCAGACATCAAGCTGCGTTGGATTGTGCAAGAGGAAAATGTCCTTCGGCAACGGCAGACCATCGACGTCGCGACCCGTTCCGGCATCTTCGATGTTGTTACTACGAGCTCATTTGAAGTGCCAATCTGGTCGCGGCTCGGCCTGATCCGTCCTATTCGCCCGCCGGCAAGTTACGCGATCAACGACCTATTGCCACCGATCCGCGCGGCCGTGTCGCGCGGCGGCCACCTGTATGCGGGACCGTTTTATGGCGAGAGTAGCATGATCTACTATCGGAAGGACCTGTTCCACCGCGCCGGCCTTTCCATGCCGCAACAGCCGAGCTGGCCCTTCATCTACAAAGCCGCCGCCCGGCTGCATGATCCCGGAAACGGGATCTATGGCCTGTGCCTACGCGGCAAAGCTGGCTGGGGCGAGAATACGGCGGTACTCACGGCAATGGCAAACGCCTATGGCGCGCGCCTTTTCGACATGCGTTGGCAACCACAGTTCACGTCGCCAGCCTGGATCAGCACACTAACCGATTACGTCGCGGCGGTTCGTACAACAGGCCCGCCCGGCGCATCAAGTGACGGCTTTAACGAGATGCTGGCGCTTTTCGCATCAGGCAAGTGCGCCATTTGGTTCGACGCGACGGTCGCCGCCGCTTCGCTCAGCGACCCCCGTACCTCCGCAGTGGCAGGGACTGTCGGCTTCGCTTTCGCGCCGGACCATGGCTATAGCAAGAAGTCCAACTGGCTGTTTGTGTGGGCGCTCGGCGTGCCATCCGGTGCGCGACACCCGCAGGAGGCCGAGCGCTTTGTGGAATGGGCCACGGGTCCGGAATATCAGGAGCTGCTCGCGCGAGATCGAGGCTGGGAGCATGTTCCACCCGGCACACGCACCAGCTTCTACGCCAATCGCGCCGTTGCAGCGCAGCCCTACTCCCCCATCGTGTTGCGGTCGATCAACAGCGCCGATCCCAGTCGGCCGAGCGTCTTGCCGGTACCTTACCAAGGCGTGCAGTACGCCGCCATACCTGAGTACCAAGCCTTGGGAACGCAGGCGGGCCAAGCGTTCTCCGCCGCAGCTGCCGGTGTAACATCACCTCTCGACGCAGCAAAAACGGCGCAGGCCGGAGCCGAACGCCTGATGGCAGGTCGCCGGCGGTGAGCAGGGGGGCAACCTCGGCACACCACGCTCGCCGCCTTGCTTTTTGGATGACGGCGCCGGCAGTCGGCTGGCTCACGGTCGCCTCGTTGGTGCCGCTCGTCATGACGCTCTGGTATTCAGTGCACGATGTCCACCTTCTCGAGCCAAGCGCGGGGTTCGTTGGAGCGCGCAATTACGTGACCTTTCTACAGGACCCGGACTTCGTTCGGGCAATCGTCAATACGGTCATGCTCATCGTGGGAGTGCTCGCGATCGACATTGTGCTCGGCATCGCGCTTGCCCTGCTGCTCGCCAGCGATATCCGCGGAGTGAGCGTCCTCCGGTTACTCGTAATCTCGCCTTTCTTCGTGATGCCTACGGTCACCGCGCTGCTATGGAAGAACTTGCTTCTGAATCCCGTTTCGGGCGTCGTCGCCGCACTGCTGCACGGCGTAGGCCTGCCACCGATAGACTTTGTCGGCCGCTTACCCTTGGGCACAATTGTAATCATGCTGTCTTGGTCGTGGCTGCCGCTCGGTACGCTTGTCTTCCTGACGACCTTGCAATCGATTGGTCAGGATCAGTTCGAAGCGGCGACGCTTGATCGCGCTGGAGCGCTGGCGCGTTTCCGGCATGTCCTGCTTCCCTACCTCTTTCGACCGATCGCGTTCGTAGTCCTGATCGAGACAATCGCGCTGATCGCGGTATTCGCCGAGATCTTCGTGACCACCGCCGGTGGTCCCGGGAACGCCACTACGACGTTGTCGTTCTTAGTGTTCGCTGAGGCGCTGCTTCGATTCGACATCGGCGCAGCGGCCGCGGCCGGCATCGTAGTAGTTTTGTTTGCCAACCTGTTGTTCGCAGCCTTCGCCCGGCTGGCTGGGCGAAGGCTGGAGCAACGACAATGATCCGCAAATCCACTCGGCGAGAGATCTTGATCACCGCGGTAGCGTGGCTGTGCGCCTTCGCTATTTCTTTCCCGATCCTCTGGATGTTGTTAACAAGTTTCAAGACGGAGATAGAGGCGTTTCATACGCCACCCCGGCTGTTCGGCTTTCATCTCACGCTCGAAAACTACCGATCCATTCTGGCCGGAGGCGATTACGGCCCAGCGGCGATCAATTCGCTGATCACTGCGACAGCCTCCTCAATCATTGCGATCATAATCGGATTGCCCGCCGCATATGCCATGACGTTTCTGCCGGGACGGCGAACGCGGAGCACATTGCTTTGGATGCTGAGCACCAGGATGTTGCCGCCGGCGGGCGTGCTGGCGCCAATTTATTTCCTGCTGCGCGATGCACACCTGCTCGATACTCGCCTTGGCTTGACGGTGATGCTGTGCACTGCAGCGTTGCCACTGGTAGTCTGTATGCTTTTCAGCTTTTTTCAAGACGTACCGGGCGAAGTACTGGAGGCAGCCCGGCTCGACGGCGCGAGCCCGATGGCCGAGCTGTTCTTCGTGCTAATTCCAATGACCGTCCCGGGCATCGCCTCGACGTTCCTGCTCAATTTCGTTCTCGGTTGGAACGAGAGTTTCTGGTCGCTGAATATCACCAGCGTTGATGCTGCGCCGCTCAGCGCTTTCATCGCCTCCTTCTCCGCTCCGCATGGGCTGTTCTGGGCCAAGCTCTCCGCAGCATCTGTTCTCACTATCGCGCCAGTCGTGGTCGTCGGCTGGCTGTGCCAGCGCCAGCTCGTAAGAGGCCTTACCTTTGGAGCCGTAAAATGAGCAGCATAGAACTCGCCAATGTCAGCAAGGCGTTTACCGACCTGCCTGTCATAAAGTCGATTGATCTTGTTGTGCATGAAGGGGAATTTGTCGTCCTCCTGGGGTCGTCCGGTTCCGGCAAATCAACGCTGCTGCGCCTCATAGCTGGGCTAGAGCATGTCGATCAGGGCCGCGTTCTAATCGATGGCGCCGATGTCACTCATATCTCTCCCGCCGATCGCGGTCTGGCAATGGTGTTCCAATCTTACGCTCTCTATCCGCACATGACGGTGGCGGCGAACATAGGCTTTCCGCTTATGATGGCCGGCGTGGCGCGCGCGGAGATCCAACGGCGGGTGGCCGATATGGCAGAACTGCTCGGCCTGTCCGATCTGCTCGCGCGTAAACCAGCAGCCTTGTCCGGCGGACAGCGTCAGCGTGTCGGCATCGGGCGCGCTCTCGCGCGAAATCCTCGAGCTTGTTTGTTCGACGAGCCATTGTCAAACCTTGACGCGGCAATGCGCGCGAGCATGCGGATCGAGATCCGCCGCCTCCAGACCGCTCTTGGATCTACAGCCGTCTATGTGACTCACGATCAAGTCGAGGCTATGACCATGGCTGATCGCATCGTGCTGCTTCACGAAGGTGTAGTGGTGCAGTCAGGGCCCCCGCGTGCGCTCTATGAGCGACCGGTCAATCAGTTCGTGGCAACCTTTCTCGGCTCGCCTAAGATGAACCTGATCCGAGGGGCAGTGGCGGCCGACCATGGAGCGGCGTCGATCGGGGTGCGTCCCGAGCATCTCAGAATTGTAGAAGGCAAGGGCTGGCCCGGAACCGTGATATCGGTCGAAGACCTCGGCCACGAAATCCTTGTCCATGTGGAGCTCCGCCAAGGCGGAACGGTGTGCGTCCGGTTGCTGGACGGTATCGCTCCGGCCGCCGGCAACGCTGTCAATCTGGCCTCCAACGCGGGCCAAGTGCATCGGTTCGACCAGCAGGGCCAGTCGCTTTGCACGTCCTGACGATCAGCAATAGCAACGCTTTCAGAAGCTTAGAACTATGATCCGGCTGAATCGGTCAAGCTTGACTGAGATTCCAAACTCGATCTGCCAACCGGCCTATGATCCGCGTGCTGTTTCGGCCGGCATCGTTCATATTGGTTTGGGCGGGTTCCACCGCGCGCATATGGCCCGCTACGTCCATGACCTGATGACAGTCGATCCCGACGCGACCCGCTGGGGGATTGTCGGCAGCGGCTTACGGCAGAGCGACAGCCGATTGCTCGAGCGCTTGGCCGCGCAAGATCACCTATATACTTTGATCGAGCGCGATGCTGCCGGCGAGGCGAGCACTATCATCGGCTCGCTTTGTGGCGTGATCGATGCATCGACCTCCGCCTCCAAACTGCTCGATGCCTTGACCGCCCGAGCCACCAAGATCGTCAGTGTCACCGTTTCGGAACGCGGCTACGGTCTTAATCCGGCAACAAAGAAAATAGATGCTGACCTCCCGGAAATCAGGCAGGACTTAGAAACCCCACAAGCGCCTCGATCAGTGCCCGGCTTGCTCGCGGAGGCGCTGCGACGGCGACGCGCAGCGGGGCTCTCTCCTTTCACGGCACTGTGTTGCGACAATATTCAGCATAATGGCCGCGTACTGCGAGAGGCCGTAATGACGCTAGCAGCTGCGACCGACGCGCGGCTGGGGGCGTGGATCGAAACTTACGGCGCTTTCCCAAACGCTATGGTGGACCGCATTACACCCGTTCCGACGCCGGCCGACATCCAAGCAGTCAACATGGCAACCGGTATCGCGGACGAGGCGGCGCTGGTGGCGGAGCGTTTCCGTCAGTGGGTGCTGGAGGACGCGAGCGTCGCCGAGCAGCCCGCGTGGGAGCGGGTCGGCGTGCAGATCGTCTCCGATGTGACGCCCTATGAGACCATGAAGCTTCGATTGCTGAATGCCAGCCACTTGGCGATCGCCAGCCTTGGAGCGCTAGACGGGCATGTCACTGTGCTTGACGCCATCGGGGACAAATCGATCCGTAGCTACATGATGCGCCTTATGGATGAGGAAACCGGGCCAACCGTCCCACCGGTGCCGGGGATCGATCTTACCGTATACAAGCGAACGCTGGTTGCTCGGTTCGGGAACCCGGCCGTTCGCGACACACTCGAGCGGATCAATCGCGATGCGCCACTCAACCTGCTCCTGGATCCGCTGCGCGACCGGCTAACCCTTGGCGCTCCGATTGAGCTGCTGGCACTTGCCCTTGCGGCCTGGTGCAGCCGGGTCCGGCTGGACGCTCGGCTCGCCGCAGAGAAAAAGGACATTGCCGGCTCCGTTGAGCTGATGCGCCGCGCCGCGGCAGCGCATGACAACCTTGATGCTGTTTTGGGCTTCTATCCAGCCTTTGGCGACGTCGGCCGGAACGTACGCTTGGTAGGAGCGACAAACCAGTGGTTCAAACGGTTGAACACGTACGGAGTTCGCGAAGTCTTGCGCGAGGTGGCATCTGAAGATTGTGCCTAGGACGGCAGGGATAGAAAAGCCCCTATTGACTCAATGTGAATGTTGCGTTACATTGACACCGGTTCCCGTTCGGGAGCCTCAACAGCGAGCCGCAGCATAGCGGCCATGAGGAGGAGGGGTTATGAAGCGATCGGCGTTTGCTCTGTTGGCGGCGAGTAGCATTTCCGCTGGACCCGTTGCCGCACAAACGTTATCAGCCGCGTCATCCCCTTCATCGCCGTCTCGAGCTCTTCCGGAGGGGCAAGCGTCTGCCGCACCCGTGGTCGCGCCAACGGCTGATCCGGCACAAGGCGACATCGTGGTCACCGCAAATAAGCGGTCGGAGTCTGTGAGCCGTACTCCTATCGCAGTGACGGCACTCACAGGCGCTACGCTGAAAACTGAGGGCGTGGTCGGGCTCCGTGACCTGACCTCGACCACTCCCGGGCTCCAAATCAAGACTGCATCATTCGTCGGATCGGTCCAGGTCACCATCCGCGGGATCACCAACACCGATTTCAACTCGAGCGGCAACCCGGCAATCGCCACCTACATCGACGGGATGTACATCGCCCGAACCCAGGGACTGAGCGGCGATCTTCTCGATGTCTCCCGTGTGGAAGTGTTGCGCGGCCCGCAAGGTACGCTTTACGGTCGCAACGCTACCGGCGGCAACGTGAATGTGATCACCAACGACCCGGTACACGAGTTTGGCGGGTCAGCCGAGGTTTCCTATGGTCGGTTCAATGACCTCCGCACCGAGGTTGTACTTAACGTTCCAGTCACCGACTCTCTCGCGGTGCGGTTTGCCGGCGCATTCCATCGCAACGATGGGTTGTTCAATAACAGTTCGTCGGTTTCAGACCGTTACGGCCGAGCCGATGATCGCAACGGTCGAATAGTCGCGCTTTGGACCCCTAGCAGCCGCTTTTCCTGGCGCGTGGCCGTCGACGGCTCAGAGCAGAACGGCACGCCCGGCGCTCTCTTCGACACCGGCCCCGACGGCCAGCCGATTGATCACCGCAACCCATACTACCATCCGGTGATTACCGAGACGATCAGCCCCGACCAACACTTGTCGAACTTGCTCCTTCGCTCGACGATGAGCTTCTCGTTCGATCCGTTCACGCTATCCTACGTCGCTGGTTACCAGCATCTAGATGTAAAGTTCGACTTCACGAATGCGGGCTCATTGACCCCGGCGCTAGACGGAGATCGCCACGGATCGAGCGACAGCACCTATCATGAAGTGAATCTGAGCTATAAAGACAGTCGTCTACAAAACGTTGCCGGTGCGACCTATTTTCATCAGACCGAGTTCGCTAACGAAGCCTATGACATCTTCGACCTGAATCTTGGCTTCGCGAGCGGTAATCCCACCGGACCATTTCTGCATGGGTCCGCGTGGGGAGTGTTTGACCAAGCGACCTTCTCGGCCACAAGTAAGCTACAGGTGATTGCGGGACTGCGGTACAGCAGTGAACGCCGACAGCTACCACTTAACGGCACCCGCCAAGCTTTCTGTCCGGGCGGAACGCCGCTGCCGGTTCTGCTGCAGCCCGTGCCGATGGGCTGCGCGATCGCCCCGTCCGATCCGGCGACCGGCCGCTTCTCGGATGTCACCTATCGCGCTGGACTGCAGTATGATTTTAGCGCGACAACAACTGCATATGCTACCGCCACGTCGGGCTTCAAGGCCGGCGGTGTCAACGAGATCGTCGGCGTAGGAAATCGCACTTACCGGCCTGAAAAGAACACAAACTACGAAATCGGGCTGAAGACTCGCTTGCTGGACAACAACCTCCGGCTCAATCTTGCTGGCTTTTATACACCCTACAAGGACCTGCAGGTCACGCAGATCAAAGGCGTACAGCAGATTATCGATAACGCCGCGAAGGCCAAGATATACGGTGTAGAGGCCGAAGCCGATTGGCGGCTGACCTCTGCCGACCGCCTATCGGGCTTCTTCAGCTACCTACACGCTACGTTCGAGAGCTACCCTAACGCCGTTGACCAGCAGACCGGTGCCGTCTTCCCGAGCTTGGCGGGCAACCGGCTCATCAACTCACCCCGGTTCTCCGGTCGCGTGCAATATACCCACGACTTCCACTTCGGCAATGGCGGCACGCTTTCCCCATCGGCCGCGATCTACGCCCAGTCGTTCGTCTTTTTGCGCGAGTTCAACCTGCCGGTAGATAGAGTGAATGGTTATACTCGTACCGACCTTTTGCTCACATACGCAAGTCCATCTTCGAAATGGACGGTTCAGGGCTTTGTCTACAACCTTGAAGATAAAATCGTCCGTAACGGCATGATTAACGTGACCAATCACTTGTACAGTGATTATCAACCTCCGCGCCTTTACGGTGTTCGCCTCTCAATTAAATATTGAAATACAGGACCGATCAATGTCTGCTAAGCTGCAAATATTGGCGTTGTATGTGTGCCTCCCGCTCGCACTCGCTACGGCGAGCGGTCCGTCCTTGGCACAGACGACGACGCCCGCAATTTCGTGCGACCGTGATACAGTTCTTAAGGCGCTCGGACCTGACATCGGGCGGCTTAGCACCAAGCAGGTTGAGCCAAAAACAGGCGGATCGGGCTATTGTGAGGTGGCCGGGACTTTCACCGGCAGGGGAGAAGTTGGCTTCCGGCTTGCCCTTCCTTCCCGTTGGAACGGGAAGTTTCTATTTCTCGGTGTGGGTGGATTCGCAGGCGAGCCGGCTGACCTCGAATATGGCGTCGCTCGCGGGTATGCGACTGCCTCTGCTGATACTGGGCACTCGTCGCCTTGGTCAAACAACGGCACTTGGGCGGCCAACGATCCCGCGCGGAAGATCGACTTCTTCGAACTTGCAATGCATGAGGCGGCGAGCCGCCTCAAGCTTCTCACGTCCATGCTCTACGAGCGGGCTGTAAAATTTGCCTATTTTCAGGGCTGCTCCGGCGGCGGTCGCCAAGGAATGGTCGAAGCTGAGCGCTTTCCCTCGACGTTCGATGGCATCATTTCGGAGTCACCAGCCTGGAATTGGAGCGCTCTGTTCTCACAGATGCTGGAGAACACCAGGATCGTGCGACGACACGCCGACTCCTGGATATCGAACGAGGAGTTTCGTGCTGTTGACGATCTGGTGGTTCGGCAGTGTGATACGCTAGACGGGATTCAGGATGGCCTTGTCGGTGATCCGCTGCGCTGCCACCCGCGACTTGCTGAGCTTTCATGCCGCGGCGCCAAAAAGTCTAAGCCTTGCTTGAACTCGCACCAGATTGAGGCGCTTGAGGAGCTTCAGAACCCAGCGTTCGCTAACGCCAGCCGGGGCCTCTACGCGACGCGACTATCGGGCGGCGACCGCGATGACTACGGGCTGGGTTGGCCGGCCTACATCTTCGGTACCGCCCCAGGCGGCCGCTGGCAGGCGGTCGGTCCCGAGGAGGACAAGGCATCATGGCCGGGAGCCGCGCACGGATTCGTACTCGGCTATCAGTTCTACCGCTATTTCGATCGTGATGGTTTACCCGTTGATCCGGCAAGTTTTCGTGCGGACAGCGATGGCGTGCGCTGGAAGCAAAGCTACGGCGAGTTGATTGACGCCGATCAGACCGACCTCAGCCGTTTTTTTCGAGGCGGTGGCAAACTTCTGCTCTGGGCGGGACTCTCCGACCCGATCATTCCGTGGCAGATGTCGGTCGATTTAGCGCAACGTATAACCCAGGAAACGCACGGTACGGTGTGGGACCGCTCTACTGACGGTTCATTTCGGTTCTTTCTTATGCCCGGCGTGCAGCACTGCGGCCCGTTCGGAGACTATTTCGGGCATGGCTTTACTCATTTCGATGCACTCGGCGCGCTCGATAAGTGGGTCGAGAGTGGTCACGCCCCGGACGCGATCCGTGCTGAACAGCGGAGCGGATCGACTATCATACGGTCGCGCCCGATCTGCGCTTATCCAAAAAAGGCGACCTACTCCGGCCAGGGCGATCTCAACGACGCTGCGAACTTTCATTGTGCCTGATCTTCCCGGAGGCAGCTCGCAAATCGGGCAGAAACCCCGTGCGAATGATTGGGCCGTGGATGCCGATTTTGCCAAGTCTCAGCCAGGACCTATCGCGATGCAAGGTCTACCTCATCGGATCGCATCACGGTTGCGGCTTCCGCTCATTGCGGCACCGATGCTCCGGATTTCAGGACCGGAACTGGTAGGGGTGGCCTGCGAAAGCGGCATCATCGGCGCCTTCCCCACCGCCAACGCCCGCAGTGAGGACGAACTTGATGGTTGGCTGGCGCGGCTGCACGATCAGGCGGCTGCGGCCGAAGATCGTACGGGCCGAGCAACAGCCCCGATCTGCCCGAATCTCATTATGCGGGAAGGGCGGCTTAATCAGGACCTCGGAACGCTGGTGAGGCATCGGGTCGAGCTCGTCATCACGAGCGTGGGGTCACCATCCCCCGCTATTGCTCCGCTGCACGATGTCGGATGTCTCGTGCTTGCGGACGTTGCGACGCTTCATCACGCCGAGCGGGCGATCGAAGCGGGGGCGGATGGCTTGGTCCTGCTATCTGCTGGTGCGGGCGGCCAAACCGGTTGGATGAACCCGCTTGCTTTCGCGCGATCGATCCGCAGCTTCTTCTCGGGTCCGCTGATCCTCGCGGGCGGCATTGCCGATGGAGCTGCGCTCTGGGCGGCCCAAGTATTAGGATGCGACTTGGCCTACATGGGTACCAAATTCATCGCTACTGCCGAGAGCCGTGCTGCTTCCGAATATCGAGACATGCTCCTAGCAGCGTCGATGGACGACGTCCAGCTCACGTCCGCCTTCACGGGCTTACCAACTAACATGCTGCGCTCCTCGATCGTCGCCGCCGGTCTCGATCCGGCGAATTTGGACGAGAAGGTGAGCATGGCGGACGCGGACGGGCGGTGGGGACAGGAGGCGGGCCCGTCACTGATTAAGCGATGGCGCGATATCTGGAGCGCCGGCCACTCCGTGTCCGGCGTTGACCGAATTCAGCCGGCGGCGGAACTCATTGAGCAAACCCTCGGCGAATATCGTGCAGCGCGAGCTGCGACGTCCTCGATGCTCGGACGCCAGAATGGTTGAGCGGCCAATTCTTCAAGCTGTCACGGTCAGTAGCCAGTTGCTGGGGGCGCTACGCCGCTGGCCGAGCCGCATAGCATTCAGTGCGGATCGGGAGGAGATTAGTTTTCGCGCCACGCTCGACTTGGTAGGCCGGTTCCAGCGCCTGCTCGCCTCAAGTGGCTTGATCTCTGGCCGGCGCCTCGCAATCTTGAGTGGCAATGATCCGCTAATCTGGTGCCTGGGGGCCGCCGCACAGGCGAGTGGGATCGCGACAACATGGTTGCATCCGGCAGGCTCCTTAAGTGATCACTGTCATCAGCTTGATGACTCGTCAGCCGACGCGATCGTCATCGATGGGTTGCGGCACCATGAACGCGGCGAGGCCCTTGCCGGTATCTATCCCGAGATGAAGCTTTTCTCGCGGGGGCGGCCTGGACTCGGAATCGACATCGCGGCAGCGGTCGAACAGGTCGGCACCGACACCGCGCGCGATCTCGCGATATCCAGCGACATCGCGTCGGTCATGTACACCGGAGGAACAACCGGTAAGTCGAAGGGAGTAATACGCTCCCATGCCACGCTGGCGGCTACGACAGTGTCGAACCTCGCGTCTTTCGAATTCCCGGCGCGTCCTCGACACTTAGCGATCACCCCTGTTTCCCACGTCAGCGGCTTCAAGATACTCCCCGTACTATTGCTCGGCGGAACAGTCTTCATGGATAACTCTGCTGATACGGAGAACTTGATGAAAGTGATAGCTCGCGAGGCGATTACGAGCACTCTCTTAGTCCCTACGATGATCTATCGCATGCTGGATGACCCATCGCTGGCAAGGCATGACTTGAGTTCGCTTCAGCTTGTTATGTATGGAGCTTCAACGATCTTACCTGGTCGATTGGCCGAAGCGATCAACCGGGTCGGTCCAGTCTTTTCGCAACTATACGGCCAGAGCGAAGGATACCCGCTCATGGTAATGCGGAAAGGCGATCACGATCCGACTGATCTCACCCGTCTCGCCTCGTGCGGCATGCCTGTCGCCAACTGCGAGATCAGTTTACGCGACGACGAAGGGAGGGAGGTTGCGCCGGGTAGAGTTGGTGAGATCTGCGCGCGCGGATCATCCATCATGGATGGCTACCTTAACCGGCCGGAGTTGACAGAGGAAACGCTTGCAGATGACTGGCTGCATACGGGCGATCTAGCCAGGGTTGACGAGCAAGGCTTTTTCTTTGTCGTCGACAGATTGAAAGACATGGTAATCACCGGCGGCTTCAACGTGTTCACCCGGGAAGTCGAAGATGCGCTTGCGACGCACCCGAGTGTCGGGAGCACAGCTGTCGTTGGCTTGCCGGATGAAGTCTGGGGTGAGGCTGTCACGGCTGCTGTTGTGAGGCGACCTGGCTTTCACGCGAGCCCTCGCGAGCTCGCCGCGCACGTTCGTGCGTCCAAAGGTGCGATTCACACGCCGAAGCATCTCTTTTTCCTCGATTCTCTTCCACTTACCTCCATCGGCAAGGTCGATAAGAAACGGCTTCGAGAAGAGCTGGCGGTCCTCGCAGCCGGCAACCGCTCGAAAGTCGAGCTTTGAAGCCGGCCACCGCTCGGTGCTCCATTAGGATATCCGCGACAATTTTTGGCTCATCGGTGTGACTTGGCAAACGGACCGGCACGGCCTGGGCCTTTTCAGCACATGACAGATAGTAACGGTCCTTTTCGTTCGCTTGGACCGTGCTGGTTGGACGACGTCCGACAGTGAAAATCTGGAGTCGACTATGATCGGTCCGTCGAGGGTCGCGGTACGCCCGGAATTTTACCAGTTAGAAGCATTCTTGCAGGTCGTCGAAGCGCGGACGTTCGCGGGCGCTGCGAGGGTTTCCGCGTACTCGCTCCGGAACGGCGCGCCAAAGGTATCGGCAAGGGTGTGATGCAAGGCCGGATCTGGGGTTATGTCTGTGATCAGCGCCCCTGGGCCGGCACCGCGCCGCCCGGGGTCGTCTACCGCTATGCTCCCAACTGGAAAGCCGAGCATGTATTGGCCCATCTGGGCAACGCGAGCGGCATTCTTCAGGCCGACGCCTACAAAGGCTACGCGAAGCTCTATGAACCCGGCGCGGATGGGAACCCGCGCTTCCGGGAAGCGGCCTGCTTTGCGCATTGGCGACGCGATTTTCATGACATCTGGACGTCGCAAAAGTCCGAGATCGCACACGAGGCGCTTGAGCGTATCGGGCAACTCTACGACATCGAACGCGAGATCGCGGGCAAGCCTGCCGACGTCCGCCGCGCCGTGCGCCAGGAACTGAGCAAACCGAAGCTCGAGGCTTTGCATAGCTGGGCCGAGAAGCAACTCACTCGTATCTCGACCAAGGGAGACCTGGCGAAGGCCTTTCGCTACGCCCTGGGTCGCTGGCACGCGTTCAGCCTGTTTCTCGATGATGGGCGCGTCGCCATCGATAACAACGCCGCCGAGCGCGCTGTTAGGCCCATATGCCTGGGCAAGAAGAACTGGTTATTCGCCGGCTCCGAGACCGGCGCCGAAACCCTTGCGCGCGCCATGACGCTGATCGAAAGCGCCAAGATGAATGGCCTCGATCCCCAGGCCTACATCACCGACCTGCTCAATCGCATCGCCGACCACCCCGCGACCCGGCTCGACGAGCTCCTGCCGTGTTGGGGTGGACGGCTCCCAACGGCATCGCAATGTGCCAGAGTGAGGTCGTTGCAAGACTCAATCGAGGGAGCCGCCCGTGGAGCAAATTACCCGCATAGGCATGGACACGTCAAAGAACGTTTTTCAGCTGCATGGCGTAGATGCATCGGAGAAGCCGGTGCTTCGCAAGAAATTGACGCGTCGGGAAATGGTGCGCTTTTTCGAGAAGCTGCCACCCACCGTCGTCGCTATCGAAGCATGCGGCAGTTCGCACCATTGGGCGCGCCTTCTCGCTTCGCTCGGGCACGAGGTCAAGCTGATCGCCCCGCAATTGGCGAAGCCCTACGTCAAGCGCGGTAAGAACGACGCGGCGGATGCAGAAGCCCTTTGCGAAGCTATGAGCCGCCCTACGATGCGCTTCGTCCCTGCCAAGACTGCTGACCAACAAGCCGCTCTTATGTTGATGAGTGTGCGCGAAAGGCTCATCCAGAAACGCACCCAGCTCGTCAATGCCATACGGGGACATGGCGCCGAGTTCGGCATTACAGCAGCAACGGGCGCATGTCGCGTCATACCACTCCTCGATCGCATAGCGGCGGATGAAGCCATTCCTGAACGCGCAGCGGCGAGCAAGATGCCGCCGCCCGGCACCGAAATGCCTGGATCGGCAACGCTCCCATCATCGTCCGCGTCCGAGCCGCAGGCGGATACACCAGCCGATGGCGAGCGGAAGGCTACGCTTCAGCAAAGGCGTCAGCGGCAGGAGAGTGCCCGAGGGAGCAAGCTGTTCGCCAGCGATGGTGTTCGTCAGTCACCGGAAACGGCGGATGCTGCCGCGACGCCGACGGCAGTCGCAAACGGAAACGCTGGTTCGACAAGCGCCGCCGATGTTCAGGATCGGAAGGCTGCGTTTCTGGCCGGGAGCGGGCGAGTGGCGCCGGCCGTTAACGGCGGTCGGCTGGAGGAACCTGCTGGCCGGTACGTCGTGCTGGCGGGCTCCACGATCGCGGCGGCGCTGATGAGGGGCTTGGCCTCCGACCTGCCCGGCCAGGTGGTCGCTCAAGTGACGGAAGACGTGTTCGATAGCGCGACCGGCAAGGCGCGTCTCATCCCGCAGGGGACGCGCCTGATGGGCGAATATGATGCGCGGGTGAGCTACGGCCAATCGCGCGCTCTGGTCGTGTGGACGCGCATGATCCTGCCCGACGGACGCTCGATCGATCTCGATCGGATGATTGGGACCGATGGCGCTGGCCAGTCGGGGTTCGCGGATCGCGTCAACAACCATACCGGCAAGCTGCTGACCGCGGGACTGCTCTCGACGCTCTTCGGTGTGGGCGCGAACGCGGCCACGGCGGGCGGCAACAACGCCGACATAGCTTTTGCAATCCGCGAAAGCGCAGGCCGTTCCGTCGAGACTGCCGGTGACAAGATCGTGTCGCGTCAGCTCGATGTGCAACCGACGATCACGGTGCGGCCTGGCGCGCGGGTACGTGTGCTGGTGAGCCGTGACCTGGTGCTCGCGCCCTGGTCGGAGACTCGCACAAATCAATCGCGCTAGCGCGACTGCGCGCGCTCTTCTTCGATCACGAGGTGGAGGACTTCGACAGCTTGATCGAGATGGATGACTGCGAGCTCCTTTGGGGTCGGTTGAGCAATCCCCTCGCAAGCATGATCAGACGCTCCGCCTCTTCGCGACGTTGATCACCCATTCTTGACCGCTCCGCCATGTTCTTTCCACCAGATAGCGCGCTTGGCCGTCCATAACGAATCGGCACGATCGTTCCTAGAACGATCGTGCCGGCGCTGTGATCACGTGGTGGATGGATCTCAAGCTCGTTCTATCCAGTGCGCCCCGACGGCGCGTAACACCAGTGGAGGGAGGTTCCACCCAGATAGTTGTCGATAGGTCTGGTAGCTGACGAGCGGCTTTGCCGGGTGACCGGTCGGGCCGAAGCCTCGTGACAAAGGCCGCTTTGGGCGGTTGAGCAATCCAGCGGGCCGTAACGTGTGAAGCCTGAGCAGGCCTCGAAAGTGATGATGCGGATGCCGACCCGCCTGAATAACGGGGAAGGCAGAACGAGCGGGGAAGAAATCGACGAGCGCACCCGCTCGATCCGCCGGGGTAGTGGGCACGGCACGCTGGAATGGTGATGCGGGTAATCGGGGGAGACCCGTCCCGGGCGGGGGTAGCGGCCTCAACGGCGTGCTTGGCGCGTCGGTTCGGAGCGGGGGTCGGACAGGGTCATAGTACTGCTGAGGCCGGGTAATGCCGGTGGAGGGAAGGACCCTGACTTCTGGTGTGCTTTTGACGATGATGAGGTGGAGGTGATTGGCGATGAGCCTGCAAACGCCTGATAAGATCCGGACTCTTCAGAGAAAGCTGTATTGTAAAGCGAAGGCGGAGCCTGCCTTCCGCTTCTACGTCCTCTACGACAAGATCTGTCGCGACGACATTCTGCACCATGCCTACCGGCTCGCCCGCGCCAATGCAGGTTCGCCGGGTGTGGACGGGGTGACGTTCGAACGGATTGAGGCGGCGGGCGCGCAGGAGTGGTTGGAGGGCGTGCGCGAGGAACTCGTCGCGGAAACGTATCGGCCACAGCCGGTGCGTCGGGTCATGCTTCCCAAGCCTGGAGGTGGTGAACGACCGCTCGGTATTCCGACCATTCGGGACCGTGTTGTCCAGACCGCTGCCAAGCTGGTGCTTGAACCGATCTTCGAGGCGGATTTCGAGGACAGCGCCTATGGCTATCGACCCAATCGGGGCGGTGGTCAGGCGATCAAGGAAGTGCACCGGCTTATCTGCCGGGGCTACACCGACGTGGTAGACGCCGATCTGTCGGGCTATTTCGACAGCATTCCGCACTCGGACCTTCTGAGGTCCGTGGCCCGCAGGGTCGTCGACAGGCATGTGCTGCATCTCATCAAGATGTGGCTCAAGTCGCCTATCGAGGAGAGGGATGGCAACGGGAAGCGGCGTATGCATGGTGGTCGCAAAGCAACGCGGGGTACGCCGCAAGACGGCGTCGCGAGCCCATTGCTGGCCAACATCTACATGAACCGGTTCCTGAAACACTGGCGTCAGACCGATCGGAGCGAAGCGTTCCGTGCCCATGTTGTCGCCTATGCCGACGACTTCGTCATCCTCAGCCGCGGTTGCGCGGAGGAGGCGCTGGCGTGGACGAAAGCGGTGATGACCAAGCTCGGGCTCACCCTCAACGAGGCCAATACCTCGGTGAGGAACGCCCGTCAGGAGCATTTCGACTTCCTTGGATATACCTTTGGCCCCGAGTATTTTCGCAAGGACGGTCACTGGTATCTGGGCGCAAGCCCATCTCGGAAAAGTGTCCAGCGTCTCAAGGACAAGGTGGGCGATCTTCTGGTGCCCGGCGATATGGGCACCTGGCCTGATGTGAGGAACCGGCTCAACCGCCTTCTGCGCGGCTGGTCGGCCTACTTCAGCTACGGCACCCGCTTGCAGGCGTATCGGGCGGTCGATCACCACGTCTATGAAAGCGTTCGGCATTTCCTTGTGCGGCGGCACCATGTGCCGGGGCGCGGCAACCGCCGCTTCTCCTATGACTATGTCTACGGGGATGGCGGCGTAATGCGGCTTCGGAATGCTCACATCGGGCCACCACCGAAAGCTGGGCGGTGAAGCCAGTCGGAAAGCCGGATGCCGGAAATCGGCACGTCCGGTTTGATGAGCGGGGACGGGAAACGGCGCACAGCGACCGCGCCCGTCCTCGACTCTACCGAATCTCCGCCGGATACGGAACGATAGCGGGCGCACCCAGGAAGAGATGGCGCACGTGCTGGGTATCAGTCTTCGCTATCTGGGCTCGATCGAGCGCGGCAAAGTGTCGCCGAGCGTGACGCTGCTTGGCGCGTTCGCGACGGCGCTCGACGTCAGTCCTTGCGACCTTATCACTCCGCTTGGGGAGTCGCGCTAGCTCGGACTGCGCGTCGTCCACTCGCTGCTGGCGTGCTTGCGGATGCAGACGAGGAAGCGGTGGCGAAGCGGATTGCGGTCGTCCTTTGGCCAGATCGCCTCGGCGGCGATCAGCGCATTGCTGTCGACGATGGGGCGATAGCCGATGCCGGCATGAGGGACAGTAGCCGACGTGCAGACGATCGTGGCGCCGAGGCCAAGATTGACCAGGTCCATAATCGCCCCGGCAGACACGTCGTGTGAGACACACTCGAAGGGCAAATCGCCCATGCGGGCGGCTATCGTCCGGTAGTAGGACAGGTCGCCATGATGCGCGGGCAGGATGATCGGTAGGGTCGATACATCGGCCCAGCGCAGGCTGTCATTGGCGGCAAGGGGGTGATCTTCCCTGAGAGCCACAAAGAGGCGATCGTCCCAGAGTCGCTCTTGTACGTTTGGGCCGCCGCCAAGACTGGGAAGAAGTCCGGAAAACATGATATCGAGGGTCCGCTCGTTCAGCTGCCGGTACAGCTCGTTCGGAGATCCTTCGACGAAGCGAAGCTCGACGTCGGGACGCGACCCGTGAAACTCGGCAATGCCCGCACGCAGCGGCCCGGAGGCCAGCCCGGAAGTAAAGCCGATCGTGAGCGAGCCGGCCATGCTCTGCGCGATCATGACGGCGCGGTCGATCTGCGTATCGACCATGAAAAGGAGCAGCTTGGCTTTTGGAAGGATCGCGCGGCCCATCAAGGTCAGCGCGACGGGTGCCCCGCGGCGTCGCTCGAACAGGTCGCCGCCGTAGCTCTCTTCGAGCTTCGCGATTGTCTGGCTCACCGCCGGCTGGCTGACGCCGAGTTGGCGCGCTGCCTCAGCGAAGCTGCGTGTCTCAGCGACTTTCAAAAAGGCCTCTAGGTGCGCAAAGTCGGGGCGCGTCCGCTGGAGACGATTCTTCCCTTTTGCGCCTATGGACATTCAGCGCCTCGCTATAACGAGGGCAGACACGTTAATCATGGCGCGGTAGCTTCCATCCAAGATCACGCCCTCTTCGCCAGTCTTGAATCCGATTTGCGCGAAAAAGGGCATCTCCTAATGTCCACAGGCCTTAGTTTGATGGCGCCGACGTAAAGGCAAGCGTGAGCCACTCCGCGATCAGTGCCGGCTTGTCCTCGCCCTCGATCTCGATTGTGTTAGCGGTGATGATCTGCCACTGTTGAGGAGCGCGCTCCTCCATGCTCTCCAGCTTGACCACCACCCGGACACGCTTGCCGGACCTGACCGGGGCCAGGAAACGGACCTTGTTGAATCCGTAGTTCATGCCCATCACTGCGTCGGCGAGCCTCGGGGTCGCGGACTCCGCCATTGCGCTTAGCAGCGAAAGCGTGAGGAAGCCGTGGGCGATGGTGCCGCCGAATGGCGTCCTTGCCGCCGCTTCCGGGTCCACATGGATGAACTGTTCGTCCTCAGTCACCTTTGCGAAGATGTCGATCCGTTCCTGGTCGATGAGGAACCAGTCGGACACGCCGACTTGCTGACCGACCAATTGCCGGTACTTTTCCGCAGCTATCGTCTTCTTGATCATTCCACTCTCCGGCATGATTCGCTGTTCCAGTCTCGACAGTAGGCAATGTTCAGGGGACCCCGAACAGGGCGGCCGCGCCCATCCCGCCGCCGATGCACATCGTCACGACGACGTGCTTCGCGCCGCGACGCCTGCCTTCGACGGAGGGCGTGCGCCGTCATGCGCGCGCCGGACGCGCCTCAGAATGGCCGATCGCGATCGCGCCGCCGTCCACGTTCAGCTGTTTTTCTGGGACGCCGAGCTTGTCGCAGCAGTAGATCACCTGACGGGCGAAAACCTTGTTCAGCTCCCACAGGCCGACATCTTCGACGCGCTTGCCAGTCCATTCGAGCGGCCGTAGCACGAGCGCGACCGGGCCGATCCCCATCTCGTCGGGATCGACGCCGCCCGTGATCGCCGTGCCGTCCACTATGATCTGCTTGGCTGCGGTGGCGATCGTCATCAGGCCCGAGCCGCACTGGCGGTCGAACGACATGCCCGCGATGCTGGTCAGGAGGCTGGCGCGCAGGGCGCCGAGACGGCCGATGTCGGGCGCCTGCATGCCTTGCTGCAGTGACGCGCCGATCAGCACGTCCAGCACCTCGCCGCTCTCGAGAGCGGCGCGAGATCCACTGCGTGCCGCACGGCATGCCCCGCCAGCGTCGGAGCGGGGTTGACGTTGAAGGTGCCCTTGTAGGCCCGCCCAATCCGGGGTGCGGGCGGACGAGACGATCATGGCTTCACGCATGGTCCGGGCCCCCCTTCAAGCGATATTCCTGGCGCGGGCGGCGCTCGCCAACTCCTGCTGGATCTGCGCGCCGCCGCTCTCGGGGACAGTCTGACCCGCCGGGTCGCCAATGGCTTCCCAGGCCGCGATCACCCGCTCCCCGGCGTCAGGGTCGTCACCCGCGTACGCGCCAGCGGTCAGCGTGACGTAGGCGCGCTCGAAGTGACCGGCTCCCGCGCAGAGGATCGCGCGCGTCGGCGCCTCGTCGCAGACGAGCGCTAGCAGGCCGGGGCTGACGAGCTCGGGCACAAGCAGCGCCTTCATGGTCGGCGGGATGAGGTTCTCGGTCATCGCGGTCGCTGCGGTGGGCGCCAGGCAGTTGACCTTGATCCCGTTCCTGGCGCCCTCAAGCGCGAGCGTTTGCATGAGGCCGACCAGCGCCATCTTGGCCGCGCCGTAGTTCGACTGGCCGAAGTTGCCGTAGAGGCCGGTCGAGGACGTGGTCATGACGATGCGGCCGTGGTTCTGCTCGCGCATGATGCCCCAGACCGCCTGGGTGCAGACGACCGAGCCCATGAGGTGCACCTCGACCACTAGGCGAAAGTCGTCGAGGCTCATTTTCGCGAACGTCACGTCCCGCAGGATGCCGGCGTTGTTGACTAGAATGTGGACTGCGCCGAACCGCCGACGCGCCTCTTCCACCATTGCCGCGACGGCCGCCTCATCGGTCACCGAGCACCTGACCGCCATCGCGTCCCCGCCTGCGGCGCCGATTTCGGCGGCGACCGCGGCGGCACCCTCGCCGACGTCGTTGACGACTACCTTCGCCCCGCTCCGCGCGAGCAACAGGGCGTGGGCCCGGCCAAGGCCTGTGCCTGCGCCCGTGACGATCGCGACCTTTCCTTCGAGCTTCACTTAGTTCTCCATCATCTATGTTCGTTGATGCGAGCTGCGCGCGTCGCCTCAGGCGCCGACGAACACCGGGTCGCGCCGCTCGACAAAGGCCCGCGCCGCTTCGCGGTGATCGCTGGTCGCGAAACAATGGATGTGGTGCGTGACTTCGACATCAAGGCAATCATCGATCTCGCCGCCGAGCGCGCGATTGAGGTTTTCCTTCATGTAGCGGAACGCGACGCTCGGACCCGCAGCCAGCCGGACGGCCCAGCGCGCGGTTTCCGTCGCGAGATCTTCGGGTGCAACGGCCCGGTTGACCAAACCGATTCCGACAGCCTCGGCCGCATCGATCCGGTCAGAGAGGAAGAGCAACTCCCGCGCTTTTGCCGTGCCAACCAGTCGCGTCAGGAAATAGGCACCGCCGAAATCGCCCGAAAGGCCGATCTTGGCAAAAGCGGTGGTCAGCACGGCCGCGCTCGACATCAGCCGGATGTCACACGCCATCGCCAGCGCCAAGCCAGCGCCCGCGGCTGCCCCGTTTATCGCGGCGATCGTCGGCTTGGGCATCTTGAACAAGCGGCCTGCGGTGGCATGCTGCGCCAAACGCTGACGATGGATGATCGCGTCGACGGTATTTGACGCGCCGGACCCGTCGCCGTGCTCGGCCATGCCTTTGACGTCTCCGCCCGCGCAGAACCCGGCGCCGGCACCGGTTAGGATGACGCACCGGACCTCAGTGTCGATTTCGGCGGCCGCCAGGGCCTGGCTTAGCGCCACGATCATCGCCGCCGTCATGGCATTACGCGCCTCGGGGCGGTTCAGCGTAAGCGTCAGAATGCCGTCCTCGCGCGATGCCTGCAGTTCAGGGCTTCCGGTCTCGATCAGCTCGATGGGCATCATGGTTCCTTTGGTTCGGTGGAAAGAGGAAGTGGTTCGAGCAGGCGCTCCTTCATCCGCGTGAGGGTAGCGTCGGTCACGCGCAGCATGTCGCGCACGTATCCGCGAATGCCGCCGTGCTCCTCGGCGACGGCGGCGAAGGCGGCATCAAGGTACGCCGGGTCGGCGGCGAGCATGAGGGAGGTTGCCTCCGGCGGAAACCGCTCCTGTACGCTGATCGTGGGCCCCGTCGCCATCGCGCGCGCCATGTTGACCGGCGAGATAAAGAACCGGTTGGTCAGTTCGTAGTCAGCACGGATCGCTTCACGCTTCGCCCCAAGTGCAGCCAGGATTAAGGCAATGGCGACGCCGGTACGGTCCTTGCCGATGGCGCAATGAACGATGCACGGTAGTGCGCCCTCGGCGATCTCATGAAAAATAAGCTCCAGCGCCGGCGCGAGCGCTCTCGGCAGAGCGGTATAGGCGTCGATCATCAGCGCCCGCGCACCCGCAACATCCGGCGAATAGTCGAGCGCCCGTTCGGCTAGCCGCCGTTCGCGATTGCGGGGTGCAAAAACTCGCGTAACGAGAGTGGAATGCGCCCAAAGGGTCGGATCAGCCGCGCGCTCGGACGAAGAACGAAGATCGAAAACCCGTGCAATTCCGAGTGCGGACAGTACCCTAGCGTCTTCTGGTGTGGCCCCGGAGAGCGCGTTGGCGCGGTACAGCCGTCCGGCACGAACCCGACGACCGTCCGATGTCGGACATCCGCCCGCATCCCTGAAGTTGGGCACGCCCCGAAGGAGGACAAAGGTGTCTGTGCTCACGATGCGTCCGCGAGGCGCAGGGATGCTCGCAACGCCGGCCGCAACAGCTTGCCGCCGGCGTTTCGCGGCAACGGTCCGTCCATACGCCAGAGATACCGCGGCGTCTTGTAGCGAGCGAGGAACTCGACTGCATGCGCACGCAGCGCGTCGGCGGTTGTCAACGATCCGGGCCGCAGCACGACAGCGACGCCGACTTCCTCCCCGAGCCGTGTGTCGGGAACTGAAAAGGCGCAGACTTCGATAACATCGGGATGACGGAAAAGCGCCGCCTCCACCTCGGCGCAATAGACGTTCTCGCCACCCCGCAGGATCATGTCCTTCTTGCGGTCGACAATGAACACGAAGCCCTGCTCGTCGAGGCGCGCGATGTCGCCGGTGCGCAGCCAACCATCGACGATTGCCGCAGCAGTCTCAACGGGTCTGTTGAGGTAGCCGGCAATCACCCCCGCACCCCTGACACACAGTTCGCCGGTCCGTCCGGACGCAAGTTTCTGACCTGCGTCATTGATGATCTTGACGTCGAAGGTCGGCAGCGGCCGCCCGCAGCTCTCGGGCCGCGCCGCGAACACATTGCCGGCGATCAAGGTGATGCTGCCGCTCGCCTCGGTCATCCCAAAGCCGGTGCCGAGCCCGACAGCCCGGTCCCAATCATCCACCTTAGCGACGAGGTCGGGCGGAATCGGCGCGCCGCCACCGGCCAGCGACGCCAGGCTCGACAGGTCGCGGGCTCGAGCGTCGGGATGCCCGATCAGCTCGCGCACCATGATCGGCACCCCGCTCATGGTGGTCACCCGTTCGGCCTCGATCAGGCGAAGCGCCTCGCCGGCATCCCACTTGTACATGAGGACCAGCGTACCGCCAGCCGCGGTGACGGGATGAGCGAGGCAGTTGTTGGCCGTGACGTGAAACAGCGGCGTGGTGACCAGTGCAACCGGCAGCGTCTCCGCACTGGCCTGGAGCCCGCGGCCGGCCGCCAGCCGATGCACCTCGACGCCAAAGCCGATTCCCATCAGGTTGTTGGTGCAGCCACGGTGCGACAGCCGCGCGCCCTTCGACTGGCCAGTCGTGCCCGACGTATAGAAAATGCAGGCGTCCGCATCACCATCGATAGCGACCGGGACCGGCATGTCATTCGTCGCGATGACGTGGCTCCAAGGGGTCGTGTCGGGCGGCGCATCGGCGCGCACGACGACGATGCAATCCCGATGCGCGGTGCGCCAGTCGGCGATGCGGGCAAGGCGCTCGGCATCGCAGAATATCGCCTTAGGGCCGGCGTCGTCGAGCGCTCCGGCGAGCTCGCCCGACACCCACCAGGCGTTCAGTCCGACCACGACGGCACCGATCGACATGCAGGCCCAATAGATCAGCATCCATTCGGGATAGTTGCGCATCGCGATCGCAACCCGGTCGCCAGACGACACGCCCCGCGCCGTCAGCCACGCGCCGACGGCGTTGGTGATCGCGTGTGCCTGGCGATAGGTGACGCGCTCTGTGCCGAATACGAGATAATCGCGTTCGCCCAGATCCCGCGTCGTCGCCCAGACATCGCCCAGCGTCGCAGGCGCATGTATAAAACAGCGTGTCGGGCGGCCCTGCACCGAGATGGTCCCGACCTCGAAGGCGGCACCCGGCGCGGTCAGCTCCGCCCAGGCCTGGCCAAGCCTGCTGTCCGAGGCGGGAGATGCATCAGGCGCGGTCATCACGCCCGGCCGCCAATCGTCACGCCTCCGTCGACGACCAACGTTTGGCCGGTCATGTACCTGCTGGCCTGTGACGCGAGGAAGACCGCCGCACCCGCGATCTCGTCCGGCTCGCCGATGCGACACAGGGGCGTCGCCTGCCTGATAGCGTCCTCGGCGGCAGGGTCGCTCCAGATCGCCTTGGCAAAGTCAGTCCGGATTACGCCGGGCGCGATCGCGTTGACCCGGACGCCGGACTGACCGAACTCGACGGCAAGGTTGCGGACCAGCTGGAGGTCGGCAGCTTTTGAGATGTTATAGGCGCCGATCACGCTCGACCCGATAAGGCCGCCGATCGACGAAACGACGATGATCGCACCGTCGCGCCGCTCGGCCATTTCCGGCGCGACCATCTGGATCAACCAGTTGTTCGCCACGATGTTGTTGGTCAGCACCTTAGCGAACTGCTCGTCGGAGATGCCGGACATCGGCCCGTAGTAGGGATTGGTAGCCGCGTTGCAGACCAGGGCGTCGATATGTCGGAACGCCCGGCGGGTCTCGTCGACCAGTGCCTGGAGAGCCGCTTTGTCGGACAGCGAGGCCGCGACGGCGATGGCGGTCCCTTCGCCGTGACGCTCGTTGATTGCGTCAGCGACCGATCGACACGCGTCGAGCTTGCGGCTAGAGATCACAACCTTGGCGCCGTTGGCCGCCATTTCCTCGGCTATTGCCTTGCCGATGCCGCGCGAGGAGCCGGTAATAAGAGCGACCCTGCCGGACATGTCGAATTGCGTCATGGCTAATCCCTTAGTGGAGGAGGTCTGGGGCGCCCGCCTGACGCGCAAATGACCAGGCGGCCCGGATGAGTCCGGGCAGCGTGTCCACCGCCGCCGCAGCGTCCACCCCCGCAGCGTTGCCGTCCGCCATGCGTTTGGCGATCCCCTGTAGAATCCCGGCACCCCGAAAGAGATTGAACGCGAAGTACCACTGCAGCGGCGGTATGGAGGCGAGGCCTGCTGCCCCGCAGTATTGCGCGGTGACCTGCTCCAGCGTCGGAATTGCGAGCGCGTCGAGCTCCAGCCCCCCCAGACCCGAGCGCCCGGGCGTATGCGGCAGCACCCAGTTGAGCGCCAGATAAGCAAAATCCGCTAGCGGGTCACCGGTCGTCGCCAGCTCCCAATCGAGCACCGCCGCGACCGTCGGTGAACTATTCGCGTACACCAAATTGTCGAGCCGGTAATCGCCGTGGACGATGGTCGTCCGCGTCGAAGCAGGAATGGAGCTAGGCAGCCAAGCGATCAGCGCCTCCATCTCGGGCGAATGCTCGGTTTGGGACGCGCGGTATTGCCTAGTCCAGCGATCGATCTGGCGGGCGAACGGATTGCCCGATCGGCCGAAATCGGCAAGTCCGACCGCGACCGGGTCGATCGCATGCAGCGCCGCCAGCGTGTCGACCATCGACCGATAGGCGATGCCACGCTCGGCGGGCGCTAGGTCCGGCAGGCCGCCGTCCCAGAACACGCGTCCGTCGACCATCTCCATCAGGTAGAACATGGTGCCGATGACGCCGTCGTCCGTGCACAGCGCGACCGGGCGAGGCACCGCGAACCCTGTGGGATACAGAGCGCTCAGCAGCCGATACTCGCGATCTACCGCGTGGGCGGAGGCAAGCAGGGCGCCGAACGGTTTGCGGCGCAGCACATAGTCGCCGTCGGGCGTGGCGACACGATAAGTCGGGTTGGACTGACCCCCTGCAAACCTGGCGAACACGGCCGGCTCACCAACGTCTGGAACAGCTCGTGCGATCCAGCGGCGCACGGCGTCCTCGTCAAGGTCAGACGGCATGGCCAGCTTCATCCGTCCTCCCCCAGCGCGCGAGTTCCAGCTTGGCGATCGCGTTGCGGTGCACCTCGTCTGGACCGTCGGCGACGCGAAGGTGGCGCGCGTAGGCGAAGTAGCCCGGCAACGGCGTATCCTGGCCGAATCCGGCGGCACCGAACGCCTGCATCGCCCAGTCGATGACGCGCAGGCAGTTGTTGGGCGCGATCACTTTGATCATCGCGATCTCCTTTGCCGCTACCTTGTTGCCGACAGTGTCCATGCGGTGGGCGGCGTGGAGGACCATCAGCCGGGCCTGGTCGATCAGCATGCGGCTTTCCGCGACGCGCTCGCGCCAGACGCCCTGCTCGGCCAAGGTCCGGTGGAACGCAACGCGATCGTTCAAGCGGCGACACATCAGCTCGAGCGCCGCCTCCGCCATGCCGATCGCGCGCATGCAGTGGTGGATCCGCCCCGGCCCGAGCCGGCCTTGCGCGATCTCGAACCCGCGGCCCTCGCCAAGGATGATGTTGGCCTTGGGCACGCGCACGTTGTCGAACAGGATCTCGGGATGGCCGGCCGGCGGATCGAGATTCCCGAAGAACTGCATATCACGGACCCGGGAGACGCCCGGCGTATCGATCGGCACGAGAACCATCGATTGGCGACGGTGACGGTCGGCTCCGTCCGGGTCAGTCTTGCCCATTACGATTAAGACCCGGCAGCGCTCCGCCATCGCGCCCGTGATCCACCATTTACGACCGTTGATGACGTAGTCGTCGCCTTCGGAGCGGATGCTGGTCTCGATGTTGGTCGCATCGGATGAGGCCACGCCGGGCTCGGTCATGGCAAACGCCGACCGGATTTCACCGTTCAGCAGCGGCTCCAGCCATTCCGCCTGCTGCTCGAGAGAGCTGTAGTTCGCCAGCACCTCCATGTTGCCGGTGTCGGGTGCCGAGCAGTTGAAGACCTCCGAGGCCCAATATAGCCGACCAAGCGTTTCGGCGATCGGCGCATAGTCGTAGTTGCTGAGCCCCGCGCCATGGTCGCCCGGCAGGAATAGGTTCCAAAGGCCCTGAGACCGCGCCTCAGCCTTCAGTTCGTCGACGATAGGCAAAGTCGCATAAGGACGCCCGGCTGCGGCATTCGCAGCGAGTTGTTCGTTGTGTTGAGCATCGCTCGGGAACACGCGTTCGTTTAGAAACGCCTGCACGCGCTGGTGAAGGTCGGCGGCGTGCGAAGAGGGGGCGAGCGTCATCGAGGACTCCTAAGATCCTGTTGTGCGTCCGTAAATTGGCTCTCTGGCACGCCGCGAGCGGTGATCCAGGCGCGGTATCGCCTGGTTTGCGGTTTGGATTTGATCGTGCCGCACAGCAGGGCGAGCACGGCGGATGGCCGCCGTCGCGGCTTGCGACCGCTCGCCAATCGCGCGAGTTGGCCGCCAGTCATCGCCATGCCGGCAAAGCTCGCCAGAAGACGGTTTTTCCATGCGAGCGCAGGCAGCGCGACCGCAGACGATCGCCCCTCCCGCCAGTGCAACGGCAGATCCGGGACATAGGCCATCGCCGTCGCGATGCCGACCATCGCCACGCCAGCGCGGCCGTTCTCCGACGCCAGTGCCCGGCAGGCCGTCTCCAGGTCGGAAATTCCTCCCGTGACCATGATCGGCATCGGCGCAACCGCGCCGATCTCGCGCGCGAAGTCTATGAAATAAGCCTCCCGCCGTTTGGTGCTGGCCGGCTTTTCCGATCCTTGCATCGCCGGGCGTTCGTAGCTGCCGCCGGAGAGCTCCACGAGATCGACCCCGAGATCGCCAAGCCACGAGACGACGGCGGCCGCGTCGGCAGGCTCGAACCCACCCTTCTGGAAATCCGCCGAGTTCAGCTTTACGCCGATGCAGAAGGATGGCTTCACGCGCGCCCGGATCGCGCGCACCACCTCGAGCAAAAGCCGCGCCCGGTTCTCGAGCGAACCGCCCCACTGATCTGTTCGGAAGTTGGTGAGCGGTGACAGAAATTGGCTAAGCAGGTACCCGTGCGCTGCATGCACCTCGACTCCATCGAATCCTGCCTTTTCCGCAAGGGCGGCCGTGGTCGTAAAGCGTGCAATGATCGTCTCGATCTCCTCCGGCCCGAGCGCGCGGGGGGTCGCGAACATCTTCGAAAAGCCCCCCATCTCCAGCGCTACGGCGGAGGGCGCGACGGTCGGCTGACCCAAATCAGACGGCACTTGGCGGCCCGGATGGTTGATCTGAAGCCAAGCCTGGCCGACCCCGCTATGTGCTGCCTGCGCCCAGGCGACGAACGGGGCGAGCGGCTGATGTTCGTCCAGAACCACGCCGCCAGGACCGGTCAAGGCGGTCGGGTCGACCATGACGTTGCCAGAGATGATCAGCCCCGCACCGCCCTCGGCCCACCGTGCATAAAGCCGGCGCAGGGCTTCGCCCGGCAACTGGTTGCGGTCCGCCAGACTCTCCTCCATCGCGGCTTTCGCGATGCGGTTTGGGATTACCTGACCATTCGGTAGGGTCAGGGGAGCGAACAGGACGGGAGCGGTGGTGACCATGGTGTCTTTCGATTGACAGCAGAAAGGTGGAGTTCGCTCAGTCGGCCAGAAAGCTCGCGATTTCGTGGATTGCCATCCGAGCCTCGGGAAGCTCGTCGGTGAACAGCTGGAAGACGTGCGGCATGTTGGCGATAATATGCAGCCCGACTGGCCGGCCTTGATCCCAGAGCGCTCGCGCAAACGCGACCGCTTCGTCGCGAAGGTATTCGTCGGAGCTTGCCTGGATGAGGGTTCGGGGGAACCGAGCTAGCAGTTCGTCCGGTGCGGTGATCGGGGATATTCGGAAATCATCTGCGCCGCCGCCATCAGGACGGTACAGCGGCAGCAGGCTGTTGCTCCCGCCCTCGCGCCCGACCGGGTCGTCGATTCCCAGCGCCGGACTACTGGACGGCCGCGCATCAAGTACCGGCGAAAGCAGCACGACCGACGATGGCACCGGCGCGTTCCGTTCCAGGGCATCGAGGGTGGCCGCCGCGGCGAGGTTCCCGCCCGCGGAGTCGCCGATGAGCGCGACCTCACCATTCGAAGCGCGACCGTAAGGGTCGTGCGCAATCACCCAAGCCAACGCTGCCGCGCAGTCCTCGAGCCCAGCCGGGAATGAATCCTCCGGTGCAAGGCGGTAATCAATTGCAAGTGTCGGCCGCCCGGCCGCCTGTGCAATCGCATCGATGAGATGACGATGCGTGTCGATCGAGCCGGCGATCCATGCGCCGCCGTGAACATAGAGTATCCGCTTCGAATTATCAGCATCGGCGGGGATGAACCATTCGCCACCTAGCGAGCCTAGGGCCCATGGCCGAACTTGGCAGTTTAGAGACGGCCGAGATACGCCGGTCTCACTGTAGTCGGCCATGAAGGCACGGATCATGCCGATCGGGTCGGCAGCATTTCCGTTCCTAGACGCGAGGTCCCAGAGATGCTGCTTTACCTTGCCCTTCCTGGATAACTGCTCCTCACCAGAAGCCGTTCTGCGCGGCGAGGGTGGAGCAATCGTGACCACCCCTTTGCCATTTTGATCGCGCACGATCGTCTTCTCCTACACCGCTTGTTCCTACATCTAATTACCCCAAAGGACTCCGGTGTCAACATTCTACTTTTTACGTTCCTAAATCGGATCGGCCTATACCGTGCATCAGAAGGTCACTGATCTCTCGAGCGATGCGGTGCCGGTCGGAGCGATCCACGTCGAGCGTGCCGCGACTGAGCCAAGCAAAAGCGCCGGGGAGGAGCAGCAAAAAGGCCTCACCATCAATCGCGCGTAGCACGCCCGCATCCTGGGCTTGCGAGACCAGCGCTCGATATTGTTCACGCAGGTCGAGCGAAAGCGCCTCCAAATCACTTTGCACCGCTTGTCTCAGCGAACGGAAACCAGCACGTGCCGTGAGGGGCGACACAAGCACATCCAGATAGGCTTCGGCGTCTGCTGCGCAGGCGCTGGCCAACCGTGTGGCTGGCGGGACGGACTTATTAACGAGGCTAACCGGGATGAGTGAAGCAATCGCGAAAGAGCGCTTATACGCCTGCTCGACCAAACCCTGCTTGTCGCCAAAGTAGTGCAGAATGGCCCGCTTCGTCGCCCCGACGCTTTCCGCGATTTCATCCAGCGAGGTCGCGTCGATACCCTTACCGTTGAACAGTCGGGAGGCGGCCCTTAGCAGTGCTTCACGTCGTGCGTTTGTGAGATATTCTTTGTCAAACAGACCTTTAGATGACGGCATCAGCTCGTCAAAAGGGACCGGCACCAGTTCGTCTGCAATCCGTGGCCCGGTAAGCACGCCATGGAGGACAAAGTCGCTCAGTGCAGTCGGCAGCGTTACGTCCGAAAACCGTTTACCGGCAGACCAGGGCAACGTCAGGGGGGTCCAGAATAGCAGGCTGACGATCGTGTTAGCTGCGATCCAGGGATCGCAGGACCGCAGCCTTCCCGACGAAACACCCTTGGAGATGAGCCCCGCTAGCTGCGCAAGCATGCCATCATAAAGGCCCAGGATAACTTCGCGTTGCGGCTCCCTCAAATATCCGATTTCACTCAGGCTGGCGAATTTATCGGCATCGGGCGCCAGCACAACGGCGATGAACTGCGCGATGATCGACAACTCTGTCCCGCCGCTGCGAACCTCATGCGCCAACGAGGCCGACATGCGTTCGCACGAGAGGCGATAACACTGGAAAACAAGGTCGGGCAGATCCTCGATATAATAATATAGCGCTGCGCGCGAGATGCCGAGATCGTCAGCGATATCTGCAAGTGAGGTCTGGGAAATCCCGCGTTCATTGAGAACGACAACAGCATTGTTCAGCAGCTCCGTTAGGCGGCTAGGGGTCTTGGCTGGGTTGCTCATGCGAGCACAACCCAGAACACTGGGAGCGCCATCCGGCAAATAGAATCCGCTTTTCGCCTTGACACCGCAGTCCCTCCATGTAGTTTCAAGTTAATAAGGCTCGCACGAAGCCACGCCAGGAGAGGCAAGATATGAAGGCTCGTCCGCGTTCGCAAACGGTACTGCTGTCAGTGGCGATGGCCACTGCCTCCTGTTTGCCTGCAGAAGCGCTAGCGCAGGCGGCTCCAACCCAAACCTCTGGAACGTCCGCGCCAGTTGCTGACAATCGTGCCATCGATAATCGCGACATCGTCGTCACGGCTTTGCGACGCGACACGACGCTCCGGGACACACCCGCCGCGATCACGTCGATCGGCGGTGATGCACTTCGCGAACAGCACGTCACGTCGCTTACGGATTTGAGCACCACGGTACCCGGTCTGCAAATAGGGGAGGCGGGCGGTGTGTCGCTTGTGACGATCCGCGGTATCAGCCTCGACGCGCTGATCGGCGGCATTGAGAGCTCGATCGCGCTCTACCGCGACGGTGTATATCTGTCTCAGGCCACGCCACTTGATTTTCTATTGATGGACGTGGGCAGGGTGGAAGTGCTCCGCGGGCCACAGGGAACGCTGTATGGCCGCAACGCAACCGGTGGCGCAATCAACATCACGCCCGCTCGCCCAACACAGGAACTCTCCGGCTTCATCACGCTCAGCGCCGGCAACCTCGGTTCGTTCCGCGAGGAGGCGGCGCTCTCCGGTCCGATCATTGCTGACAAGTTATTGATCCGTGTTGCTGGACTGTCCAGCCAGCGTCGGGACGGCTACGCGGTAAATGACTTGACTGGCGATAAGCTGGGCACCAATTACGAAGACGGCGTGCGCGGGACGCTTGAGGCTTTTCCTGCCGGCAATGTCGATTTGCGACTGGATGGATTCTACTTCGCAGGGCGCAACACAACCGATTTCTGGACGAACCGCGAGTCGGTGTCTGCGTTTCAGACAGCGAACAACCCAGATTTCGCGAATCACCCGGCGTCTCTCGACCCGCGACGACCGACGTTCGATTTCTCGCCAGAGGACGTCCAAACCGATCAGGGCGGGAGCCTTTCCGCAAAATGGGATTTGTCGCGTTCGGTGAGCCTGACTTCGCTTACGTCTTACACGGATCTGGATTATCAGCGTCGTCACGCCGATTGTGACGGCACCGCAACACCGACCTGCAACTCTAGCCGCGCTGATCGCTCTCGATCCTTTCAGCAGGAACTCGATCTCGGCATTAAGGCGGGGCCGTTGAGCGGCGTTCTCGGCGGCTTCTATGATCACGACCGGCTCACGGGAAGGCAGACCTTTCCATTTAATAACCCGACGCAGGGCTTCGTAGTTATCGACGGCTCACCGGTTCCGAACGGCGCCCAGATCGAGCAGATCAGCCGCCAACGGACCGACTCTGTCGCGGTGTTCGGCGATGGCGAGCTTAAACTGGCGCCTTGGGTTAGCCTTTACGGCGGCGCCCGCTACACGCACGATTCCCGCACGATCGTCCTTACCAGCGGCCTTGGCCTAACCTTCAATGATGCCATCCTGCTCGGCTGCACGGCGCAACCAGATCAGGTCAGCTATTCCAACGTCTCAGGAAAGGCCGGCATTCAGTTTCACCCGAATACGACTAGCCAGTTCTATGGTCAGTGGCAGCAGGGCTTCAAGGCCGGCGGCTTCAATACGGGCTCGTGCGGATCGACCTTCCGGCCCGAGCACATCAACGCGTATGAGGTCGGCTACAAAGCGAGACTGTTCGACGGCCTGATGGACACCGCGCTGTCGGCGTTTCACTACGACTATAATGATCTGCAGACCGCGCAGATCGTCGGCGTCAGCTATTCGATCACGAACGCCGCAACCGCTAAGGTCGATGGCGCTGAAATCGAGCTGACCGCCCGCCCCGCATCCGGCCTGCAGATCGATGGTCACGGTACCTACCTAAATGCTCGTTATGGCCGCTATTTCAATTTCGACCCCATCAACCTTGCCGCTGGCGAGCAGGACCTAAGTGGAAAGCGGCTCAACCGTGCACCGCGGTTCAGCGGGACGCTGGGACTGCAATATGGCACGGCTATCGGTAGAAATCACCTGACTGCGCGCGGCGAGCTGACTTACACTTCCGACTATTTTTTCCGTCCCTTCAATGAAGGGCTCGATCGGCAAGATGGATACATGACCGGCAACGCGTTCCTGACCTACGAACTGGCGGGGAGTGGAGTTCAGCTGCGCGCTTTCGTTCGGAACATCGCCGACAAGACGATCCTTGCGGGAGTGTTTACCAGCGACCTTACACAGACGCATCAGGCTCAGTATCAACTTCCTAGGACTTTCGGTGGGGAGGTGACGTTTCGGTTCAAGTAGTGACGCACAACACACTGCTCTTCGTCGTGAAAGCGCGGTCCTACGCGTACCGGCCAAGTCTTTCGTGTGAACCGCTGGTACAGTTTGACGCCGGGTCCGTTTTTGTACCGTTTCCGGGCCGTCTTCACTCCCGTTCATGCCCCACGTCTGGGATAGCTCGCCTCTTGTCCAGATTGCCAGCACCACCTCACTCGTCCTGGAACGTGGCCATGTTGTGTAGCTTGACTGCGACATCGAAGTGCTCGCAGCGCGTACTGCGCGCCGACCCGGTCAAAGACCGCTTCTCCGACAAATAGACGCTCGCGAAGTGCTCAGGGATCAGCTACATTTCGTAACCCGCTCTATCCGGCGACTCGCTTACGTGTCCGAACTCAGTAAGGGCGCCCTGGCAGGATCGTTGAAACGATCAAAGAAACACTTTTGCAGAATGACCTGGAACGAGATGACCCAGTCACCGAACTCAACTATCATGACCGAGCTCGAAGCCTTGGACACGTAATGGATAGTTCACGTAAGGGAAGCGGACACGCCACCAGTCCGACTCGGTCGCTCTTTTTACGAAGCCCTCTCGATTGTGAAGCTGCATTATCTCGCTGGCGAGCGCGACATCCTCAATGCTTCGCTTGCTTTGCATCGACATCGACCGTGAGATGAACCGCCCGCGCGTGCGTGACTGACTTACGTCATCACGATCGACTTCACGACTGCCGATTAGGTCGGAGGCGAGTTCGGCAGTACCGCCCCCTTCGCTAAGACCGCAGCGGAGCAGCAGAAGATTTCCGCAATTCTCAATGATAGTATGCGCACCCTCGCCATAGATCTGCTTGACCTGGGCGAAGCTCTGAAACCCGATTGCGACGCGTCCGCCGAACTTGCGCAGTCGAGCCTGTGCGTCCTTGAGCCCCTCGATGCGCCCCAGCGCGTCGAGTTCGTCGACATGGAACCAAATGCGGCGTTCGGTCGAGGGCGCTAGCGACAGCGTTTCCATGATCGCTAGATTCATCCAGCAGGAGATGAGCCCGCGCAGCGCCGCGATCTGGTTCGCGGCATAGGGCATCCACAGCGAGCCGCTACCATTACGCACCCAGCGCCGGACGGAGAAGGCCGGTCCCGTCTGCACGGCGAAGCTGCGCAGGCTGGCGACGGCGGGTGTGACCGTCCCGAGGATGCTGGCGAGCATGCGCTCGCCGCCCTCCTCGAAATAGCGCGCCGCCGGCGTGCCCTGGCAAAGCGCCTTCAGCTGCGCCTTGTTGGCCGAGCCGAGCGCCATCACGAACTCGGCCGAGCTGCCCATGGCATTGACGACCCAGCTTTCCATGGCGCTGGCGAGGAACTGCTGGCCGTAGCTGATCCACTGGTCGTGATCGCCATGGCCCAGATGCGGCAGCAGCGACTGCGCCACCATCGCGAAGTCGCCGACCTGCTCGATCTCGCTCAGCAGATCCCAGCGCGCGCAGCGCGCGTCATAGGGGTTGAGGATGATGTCGCCGGGCTGATGGAAGACGCTAAGCGCCGAGCCGTCGGGATCGGCGACCACCTGCCGGTCCCCGCGGCGGGATGCGTCGGCGATCAGCGCGCGGAGGGCGGTCGACTTACCCGAGCCGGTCGCGCCGATCGCGGCGACGTGCATCGTTTCATCCTCGGGCGTCAGCGGCACACCGGCAAGCGCGACGCGCCCGGTAAGGCCAGTGATCAGCCTACCGCGAAGCAGGTTCGCGGTTCCGCGCATCCGCGTGCCGCGCAGAGGTGTATCTGGGCGGCCAGGCGCCGAGCCGCGGGGCGACCGCACCGCCCAGATAGCCGAAGATCGCCGGCAGCAGCACGGCGAGCATCGGGCTGCCGGCCAGGAAGCTCGTGTAGAGCCACAGACCGACCAGGCACCCGCCGCCCCAGCCGAGCGGCGCCGCGAGCAACGCCCAAGGTGTACGGCGATCGACCGCCTGGACCGTGCCGATCGCAAGGGTGCCGGGGAGCGCGGCAAGCGCAAACCAGACATGGTAGCGATGGAGTGCGAGCCAGAGCCAGCGCTGGTCGAGATAAGGCTGGAGCGCCGCTCGGTGCCGCCAATGCTCTAGCACGAGGTCGCGCCAGGCGAAGCGCGCATCGGCGGGGATCAGGCGCGCCACGAACTGCCAGCCAAGAGCGATCGCCACCAGCGACAGCAGGAAGCTGATCTGATGGACGATCGGACCCGAACCGGATCCCTGACCGCCGCCGCTGGTGGCACCGCCGCTCACAGCTCGGCGCCATAATCGCGATCGCGGCTCGGCGTCGGCAACGCCTTGGCAGCGGCCGCGAACGCCGCCCGCGTCTGCTCCGGCGAGCGCTGCGGCGCATCGGCCAGCGCCGCGAAGGTCTCGCGCAGGCGCTTTGCGCGATCCGGGGCGGGAGTGACTGCACCCGCAGCGGCTTCCCTTTCCTTCCCGGCGGCGCCGCGCGTCGCGGCAGCGCCAGCTGCTTGGGCCGGTTGTCGCAAGGCGGTCGCGTCCGGGGCATCACGCGCGCTCCTGGTCGGCGCGCGGTCGCCGCGTGACTGCGCTCCCGGTTCGCGGTCATAGTCGAGCGCCATGTCCTTAGGCCGCTCGCGGGCGAGCACGCGACGCAGCTGCTGCTCGTCGGCGAAGTCGTCGCGGCCGTAGTGTAGCGCAGTGCCCGTCCGGTGCCGCGACAGCGCGACATAGCTGGAGTGCGCGTCCATCCCGGGCGTGGCGAGGACATGGGTGCGGTCGACGGTCATGCCCTGCGTCTTGTGGACGGTGGCGGCATAGCCATGATCGACAGCTGAGTAGCTCTTGAGATCGACCTCGACCCTGCGACCGTCATCGAGGCGGACAGCGAGCGTGTCGCGGCTCGCTTTCTCGACGGTGCCGAGCGAGCCGTTCTTCACGCCGAGCTCACGCTCATTCCTGAGGAACAGGATTCGGTCGTTCTCGGCGAACTGTCGCTCACCGCGCTCGGTCTGCACAGTCACGTCGCGACCGAGCTCGTCTTGCGCCTGCAACCGTTCCGCAGCAGCTCATATTCGGGTTTGTGCTGACTGGCGCCATATAGCGCGTGGACATCGGTAACACCGGCCTGCTGGGCCATGAAGACGTCCTTGAGGATATTGTCGCCGACATAGACCACCTCCGGAATTGAGGCGCCGAGATCCGCGATGATCTGGATGAGGATGTCGGGGTTGGGTTTCATCTCACCTTCGGGGGTGTAATGATGGACCGTATGTTTGAAGCTGTAGGTTTCGGGAGCATAGAACCGGGTGCCCGGCGTCTCGTCGGGCATGCTGTGATCTTCGGGTGAGTAAAGGTAGTCGATCAGGCCGTCGAGGCCGAGCTTGCGAAATCGGTAGTTGGTGTAAAATGCCTTGGACTCGGTAAAAGCGGCGATAAGAACGCCGGCCGCTTTAAGCGACTTCAACGTCTGCTCCACAGTCGGGTAGAGCCGCAAGGCGCTGCGGCGGGCCTCGCGGAATGCGTCGATTGCCGGCGCCATGATGGCGACGGTATCATCACCATAGAGCGCGCGAAGACACGGCAGTTCCTCGAGAAGGCGCGAATATTCGCTCGTGCCGTATTTTTGGTGGATCACGCTGCACTGGACGTAGAACTCCTCGGGATCAACGCCAGAAATCTCGAGAACCTTGCCGATCATTGCCGAAAAGGTCTGATACCAGAGCTCCTGCCAATCCAGCAGGGTGTTGTCGACGTCGGTGACGAGTACGCGTTTCTTCAAAAATCCCAACTTTCCCGCAAGGCAGGGAGAGATGGTCCGTCCGCGCCTGTTTGCGGTGTCAACCTAGGCGAGCGGGGTCGGCTCGACAACCAGATCGACCGCTGGCTCCTGTGATGGGGTGCGACGAGAACATGCCTGCCGCGGTTGAGAGCGACTACGTTCCAAAGCGCGCTACTCGCCAAATAGGACGCTGAAAAACGCCTGATTGCGCTTTTTAGCGTGCGCGATAAGCGTGTCGTACCCCATTGCCTGGATGAAGATCTGTTCGTTGTCGCGGTAACGGACGTAGATGTCTGGATTCCAATCGTTCTTGAAATCGTGGTTCCGCAGAACGGTCTCAAGCGATGGCTTTAGGTCTGCGACGATGTAGCCAAAGCGACGAACGACGCCCCGAAAGGCGAAGTGCGAACCATCCGTCTTTGCGATGCCACCCGCCGCGGTGGCGCCTTTAAGGGTCTCAATAACCTGCATGACCGGATCGTGCTTCACGTCGCCAAACCGATAATCGTCGCGGCTCGGCCGCTTGAACTCGACGATCGTGATCGTGGTTCCGTCGTTGTCTCCGAGGACAAGGCTATCGTCGAAGAAGGCGAGATCAGCGATCTTGTCTCCCTTCTTGCGACCCTTGCCGTGCATCGCCCGGTCGCTCGAGATGTATGGGAGGAACGCAAGGGCATCGTCGATCAGCCAAAGGTTGTGCTCGAAATAGTCGGTATCAACGCTGTCAGAGAACCGATGGAAGACGAGGTCGTGGATCGTGTCCTCGGGCGCGTGCGCACCGGTGGTGCCATATTTGCGAGCGGCTTCGATCAGTTCGATCACCTTTTTGCGATGCACGACATATTCTGCGAGCGCTTCTTTATTGGATGCATCGATCTTGTCGACGATGTCCTTGATATTGGCCATATAATCATCAGGATTGTTGGCCGCGCTCGTGATCGCCTTGGATAGGTCGCGCGAGACCCGATAGCGCTCGATAGCGAGGTTTGAGACGAAGTCCTGGGCCTTCCAGTTGTTAGGCTTCCCTGCCACGTAGGACGAGATGGACTGGCCCTTGAGGCCGATGCGTAAGATCGGATTCTCCTGAAGCGCGCCTTCCAGATCGCGCGATTGCGTCGCCTTGATCTTAGCAATTTGGGTGTTCTCGGTCTTCTGAATGATATCGCCGATCGCGCCAACGATCTCCTCAACCGCCGTAGGGGTAATGTTGATGCCGGTCCGTGCGTCATTGAGCCGGGTCTCGAAAGCGCTCGATCGAACGACCGCGATCACGATGTAGGCCTGGTCGTTGTCGTCATAGAAAGCCGGCTGGCCGAGCAGGTTCGTGAGGTCGCGCGGGTTGCCGACGATACGATCGCCAGCGGCGAACAGCAGGCTGTGATTCTTGAACGACCGGGTTCGGGGCACCTTGGTCAGCGAATAATCGATGCGCTCCACCTTGCCGTCGATCTGGACGTCGAACGATCCAGCGTCTGACTGCACGAACACGTTCTTGAAATGCGCTGTGATGCTGCTCGGCTCGGCATCATCGAACCGGATGGTGATCTCAGGGAGCCAGCGGTAAAGGAAGTGCGGCAGGAAGTGGCTGCCGATGTGATCAGCAATGTCGCTCTGGTCGAGGGTCGCGATCAGTTCTTGCCATTCCGGGCGGGGCTCGTCGTAGTCGACGCGGAGGCCGAGATGGGCGAAGTCCGGTTCGCCATCATGGTAGATCAGCTCGTTTTTCTGGTGAATATCGAACCGGAAGGTGCGCTTATCCGGCGCCGGCAGCGCTTCAAAGCGGCTTGAGTAGAGGATGCGATTGAAGACTTTGAAGGCGATGAAGCGGCCAAAGCCACGGCCGTTCTGGCGAAGCTTGTGACCCGAGAACGGCGTCTTGAAAGACGTGTAATTGCTATCATCGAGGCCGATGCCGTTGTCGGTGATGGAGATCATGAGGTGCCTTGGATCGTTGATACCCGATATGGCGATCTCGATCGTCCCGTGCTTTCGAGCTTCCTCGCCGAAGCGTGTCTCGATCCCGTGCATGGCGTTCGACACCGCCTCAAGCGTCGGAAGCAGGAAGCCTTGGAGATCCTTGCTGACATGGGTGCGCTCCAGCACAGCCTTCATGTCAGGTTTTACGAGGGTGTCGGTTTCCGCAGTCACAATCGATCCGTTCTCCTACGGCGTGCTTACTGGAGCAGATGATCATGTAGCCAGAAGAAAGCGCTCTTCCGCACAATGGACGCTCCGCTCCCGGCGCGCCCACCCACCGTTCATAAGCCCCACCGCGCCATCATCGACGAGATGTAGGCCCGACAAGACTCCCTCCACATTGGCCGAAACTAACCGACACTACGCTTTCAGGTGGATACGAATTGGAGACGAGAGATGCTGCATGTTCATTCGTATCCAGCTGTGGCGCCCCCGAAGGGGATCTTTTTCGCAGATTTCCGCTGGTGCGAATGGTGCTGCCGAAGGGGATCGAACCCTTGACCTCAGCCTTACCAAGGATCTTTTCAGGCCGTTCGGGTCGCCCTTTTCGTTCCCTAACTCGGGTTGCTTGTTCATCTCGTCACGGCGGCTACCTGCTGGCGAGGCCGATCAGTCGTAAGGGTATCGCAACGTTTTTTTGCGTAGTTGCAATTCTTCACGGCCGGCCAGGTGGAGCAGGCACTCCGATTCGTCCGGACACGTTGCCGAGCGGGGGCTCTAATTTATTAACGTTTCGATCAGATCCACGAAGCTAGTATCAGCAGTCAATTTCCTTTTGGGGAAGGATGCGATGTCTCAGACTCCTCATACGCTGCTTGCGGCTGGCTTCGCGAAGCTTGAGGATTGGCGTGACGGGAAGGTCAACGACACTCCCACACCGGCGATCGGGGCACTCGGGGAGCTTATAGCCTCTAGCGTCCTCGGAGTGCCGATAGTCAGCCAAACCGAAGACCTTTTTGATCTTCAAATGGGATCACGGACAATCGAGGTGAAAGCCCGCACGAAAAACAATCGCATATGTTTGCGCAACAAAACCTGCCACGAGGTGGCGCTCGTGAGATTGGCACGGGGCAAAGATGCCGAGGATAGGCACGCGATTGTTGTCGACTCCATTCGGATACGTTGTGCTTCTAAAGACTGCTCCAATCGTGACTGGCAGACCGTGCCCCATGCGCTACCCCCTTTCCGGCACACGTTTGAGCAAACCTGCGATCTGCTGAAAGCCTATTCAGCAAGCGACACATGACGTTTTTGGCTGGTCCCGCCGGCCCGCCAAGGGATGTAAGACGAGCCTTGGCCTGAGCACATTGAGCGGGCCCACCCGTTCCACCGGAGATCGCGGTTTAGCGCTCACCCACTGAGCGGGTTATCGCTGGTGGGGAGGTGCTCGTCGTCATGTGATGTGGCACCGCTGATATCCGTTCGCCCGACACTATGCGTACAGGTAGCGGAAATCGTTTAATCTGTTCGATCTTTCTCTAACTTATTGCAGGCCCCACGATCGCACGCATCTGATTTCTCCCGAGGTGACCCGTGGCTTACTGACGTACGCAATTCCCTGGCGGACGATCCCTCAGCCTACCGGCAGCACCATAGCTTGCCCGCAAGTCGCTCCAATCAGGCGTGGAAAGGAGGGCACTCATTTGCGTTTCGTGGTGGCTAGGGTGTCCAGCCACAACTTGTGAGGAGAGCGTCCTTTCGAACGCGTGGTAAATATCGGATTTGAAATTGAAAACTGGAGCGGGCGAAGGGATTCGAACCCTCGACCCCAACCTTGGCAAGGTTGTGCTCTACCCCTGAGCTACGCCCGCTCTGGCGCCGTGGCCCGGACGGGTCCGGGCGGGTGAGCCGCGGCCACTAGCAGCGGCTCGGGGGGTTCGCAAGCCCCGTCGGGATCGACCGATCGACACGAACGATTCATGGTAGCGGCCTCGGACTTAGAACATTACAAGAACATAGATGTCCGAGTCGCCAACCCCGATCGCCCGATTGCGGAGCCTAGCCGTCACGGCCACGCTTTCGTCAGCCAGGCTTTCGACGGCGATGATCGTCGACGAGGCCGCATGGCTGACGGACGGGTTGGGCCGCGCACAATTGCACGAACTGTTCGCGATCGATGCCGATGAAGCTGCAGCGGCCGCAGGATTCGCGGTCGCAGTGGCGATCGCTGGCAAGGCGCTGCCGGTGCTGTGGTTGCGTACGATGACCGCCGAACGCCGCGGCGGCCGGTTGCGGGCGGGGGGACTTGGTGAGCTCGGACTGGACTCGCGCGCGGTGGTGCTCGGCGTCGTCGCGGACGAGGCGGCGCTGCTCCGTGCGGCGGCGGATGCGGCGCGCTGTCCGGGGCTCGGCACGCTGATCGTCGAGGCCTGGGGCCCTGCGCCCGGTATCGATCTTACCGCGACCAGGCGTCTGATGCTCGCGGCGGAGGCGTCGGGCGCGACCGTGCTGATGGTCCGTATCGGTGCCGAACCGCGACCGAGCGCGACGGCGACGCGCTGGTCGGTGGCGGCGGCACCGTCGACCGCGCTTGATGCCGATGCACCCGGCGTCCCCGCCTTCGCGGTCGAATGCCTGCGCCGTCGCGGGGGACCGGCGGGGCGACAATGGCGTGTGGAATGGGACCGAGATGCGACATGTTTCCGAAACGCGCCGTTACCTGGCGCTGATCTTCCCCTGGTTGCCGATCGAACGTCTGCGCTCGACTCGCCCGCATTTGTTCGCCGGACGGGATGAAGTGCCGGTCGCGTTCGTCGAAACGCGCGGCAATGCGGTGCGGCTGGTCGCGGTCGACCTTGTGGCGACGCAGGCGGGGCTTGGCCCCGGACTGACGCTGGCGGATGCGCGCGCCCGCGTGCCGACGCTGGAAGTGTTCGAACATGACGCGCATGCCGATCTCGACTGGATCGAACGGCTGGCCGACGGGTGCCAGCGTTACACGCCGATCGTCGCGGTGGTGCCGCCCGATGCGCTGCTGCTCGACATCGCCGGGTGCGTGCACGCGTTCGACGGCAACGAACGCTGGCTGGCGGCGGATGTCGAGACGCGGCTCGCAAGGCGCGGGGTGCTGGTCCGGCATGCGTTCGGCGATACGCCCGAGGCGGCGCAGGCGCTGGCGCGCTTCGCCGGTGCCCCCGCCCCCGACGAGAAGCGCGCGGTGCGCCGCCTGCCCGTGGCGGCGCTCGGGCTCGACGAGGATTCGACGACCGCGCTGTCGCGGGCCGGGCTGAAGACGGTGGGCGACGTGATGACGCGGCCGCTGGCGACCATCGCCGCACGGTTCGGCGAAGAGGCGGCGACCGCGATCCGGCGGCTGTCGGGCGAGGCGCGCACACCCGTCATGGCCAGGCGAACCATCGTACCGATCGCCGCGGAACGTCGCTTCGCCGAACCGATCGCGCGGACCGATATGGTGCTGGCGACGATCGCTGCGCTGATCGCGGAGGCCGGGGAAGCGCTGGAGCAGCGTCATCAGGGCGGTCGCCGGTGGGAGGCGCGGCTGTTCCGCGCCGACGGGCAGGTACGACGGCTGCGGATCGAGACGGGGCGACCGACGCGCGACGTGGCGCTGCTGATGCGGTTGTTCCGCGAACGGATCGACGGGCTGGCGGACCCGCTCGACCCGGGGTTCGGCTACGACCTGATCCGGCTCGACGTCGCGCTGGCCGAAGGGCTGGATGCCAGCCAGTTGAAGCTGGAGGGCGGCCATCATCAGGCGACCGGCGAGGATGCGGTCGCAGCATTGATCGACCGGTTGTCCACGCGGTTGGGCCGCGGCGCGATCCGGCGCTTCGCGCCGCGCGAGAGCCATATCCCCGAACAGGCCGAGCTGCTGCTGCCCGCGACCGACGCGCCCGCCGCTGCCACCGACTGGCCCGCGCTCGAACCCGGCGAACCGCCGCTTCGCCCGATCTACCTGTTCGACCCGCCCCAGCCGATCGACCTGCTGATGGGCGAAGTGCCCGACGGCCCGCCAAAGCGATTCCGCTGGCGGCGCAATCTGCACGAAGTGTCACGCGCCGAAGGTCCCGAACGGATCGCGGGCGAATGGTGGCGACGGCACGATAAGGCGGTGCCGACGCGCGATTATTACCGAGTCGAAGACCGGCGCGGGCGGCGCTTCTGGATCTTCCGTCATGGCCTGTACAGCGAGACGGAGACGCCGCGCTGGTATGTGCACGGGTTGTTTGCATGACGCGCTTTCGCTCGCCGAAGGCGTCGACGCGCTTTCGCCCTGTGGTCGAATGACCGATCCGGCTTTCGCCGAACTGGTCGCGGCGACGAACTATTCCTTCCTGCGCGGCGCGTCGCATCCGTCGGACATGGTCGGCCAGGCACTGGCGCTGGGGCTGAAAGCGATCGGCATCGTGGATCGCAACAGCGTGGCAGGCGTCGTGCGCGCGCATGTCGCGCTTCGCGATGCGGTGGCACAGGCGCGAAGCGCGGGGTTGCCGCCGATCGATTTTCGGCTGGTGGTCGGCGCGCGGCTGGTCCTCGGCGACGGGACCCCCGATATCGTCGCCTATCCCACGACCCGGTTCGGCTGGGGGCGGCTGACGCGGCTGCTGACGATCGGCAACCGGCGCGCGGTGAAGGGTGGGTGCATCCTCGGGATCGACGATCTGCTGACGCATGCCGAGGACCTGTTGCTGATCGTCCTGCCCGACACCAGCATGGAGGATGCGGCCGACCCCCTGCCGGTCGTACGTGGCGGCACCGGCGATGCCGATCCGCCGCCGCGCATCGGGGAAGCGCTGCTGGCGGAAACATTGGCATTGCTGGCCCGCGCCGCGCCGCGCCGTGTGTGGCTAGGAGTGACGATGCCGCGCGGCGGGCGCGACCGCCGGCGGTTGGCTACGCTCGGACAGATTGCCGATGCCGCTGGGGTTCCCGTGCTCGCGACCTGCGACGCGCTTTACGCCGAGGCGGGCGACGGGCCGCTCCACGATATCGTTAGCTGCATTCGTCACGGGGTTCCCATCCAGCAGGCGGGGCTCCGGCTCGCGGCGAATGGCGAGCGGCACTTGAAGGACGCGGTCGAGATGGCGCGGCTGTTCCGCGACCGGCCGCAGGCGGTGGCGGAAAGCCTGGCGTTGCTCGCTCGCATCGCCTTCACCCTCGACGATCTGTCCTATGAATATCCGCACGAGCCGGTGCCTGAGGGTTGGGACCCGCAGGACTGGCTGGAGCATCTGGCGATGGAAGCGGCGCGGACGCGCTTTCCAAGCGGTATTCCCGCCAAATTGCAGGGGCTGCTGGACGAGGAGCTGCCGCTGATCCGCGCACGTAACTATGCCTATTATTTCCTTACCGTGCACGACATCGTGAAATTCGCGCGCGAACAAGTCCCGCCGATCCTGTGCCAGGGGCGCGGATCGGCGGCGAATTCGGCGGTATGCTGGCTGCTCGGCATCACCTCGGTCGATCCGATGAAGCACGATCTGCTATTTTCCCGCTTCGTATCCGCCGAACGCGACGAGCCGCCCGATATCGATGTCGATTTCGAGCATGAACGGCGCGAGGAGGTGATGCAGTATATCTATCGTCGTTATGGCCGCGACCGTGCGGCGATCGCGGCGACGGTCATCCACTACCGCCCCAGATCGACGGTGCGCGAGGTCGGCAAGGCACTGGGACTGACCGAGGATGTGACGAGCGCGCTGACCAGCACGGTCTGGGGCAGCTTCGCCAACCGGTTCGAGGAGAAACGATTCCGCGAGACCGGGTTCGACCCCGAAAATTCCGATATCGCGCGGCTGCGCATGATGGTCGACCGTTTGCTCGAATTTCCGCGTCATCTGTCGCAGCATGTCGGCGGATTCGTGCTGACCGAGGGGCGGCTCGACGAGACGGTGCCGATTCACAACGGCGCGATGGACGAGCGCACCTTCATCGAATGGGACAAGGACGATATCGACGCGCTCGGCCTGATGAAGGTCGATATCCTGGCACTCGGCATGCTGACGTGCATCCGTAAAAGCTTCGACCTGTTACGGCTGCACGGCCTGGGCGATCACGATCTGGATCGCATTCCGCACGAGGACCCGAAAGTCTACGAGATGCTCTGCCGAGGCGACAGTATCGGCGTGTTCCAGGTCGAAAGCCGCGCGCAGATCAACATGCTGCCACGCCTCAGGCCGATCGAACTCTACGATCTCGTCATCCAGGTCGCGATCGTCCGGCCGGGGCCGATCGAAGGCGATATGGTGCATCCCTATCTGCGGCGGCGCGCAGAGAAGGAGATACCCGACTATCCGTCCCCGGCCGCGCCGCACGATCCGGACGAACTGCGCGGCGTGCTTAAAAAGACGCTCGGTGTGCCGCTGTTTCAGGAACAGGCGATGAAGCTCGCGATCGTGGCGGCGGGTTTTACACCCGACGATGCCAACCGACTGCGGCGCGCGATGGCGACGTTCCGCAACGTCGGCAAGATGGAGAATTTCCAGGTCAAGATGGTCGAGGGCATGATCGGCCGCGGCTACGAACGCGAATTCGCCGAACGGTGTTTCAAGCAGATCGAAGGGTTCGGCAGCTATGGTTTCCCCGAAAGCCATGCGCTGTCGTTCGCGCGGTTGGTCTATGTCTCGTCGTGGCTCAAATGCGCGCATCCCGCGCCTTTTTGCGCAGCATTGTTGAACGCGCAGCCGATGGGGTTCTACGCGCCGGCGCAGATCGTCGCGGATGCGCGTGCCCATGATGTAGATATGCTACCGATCGATGTGAATGAGAGCGCATGGGACAATGGGTTGGAGGCCGGTGGATCGGCGGTGCGCCTGGGCTTTCGCCAGATCGACGGGTTCCGCAAGGACTGGGCCGATACTCTCGCGATCGCCCGCACCGCCGGGATCTTCGTCTCGATCGAAGACCTCGCCCGTCGCGCCGGCCTCCCCCAGCGTGCGCTGACCTTGCTTGCGGATGCTGACGCGTTCGGATCGATCGGGCAGGACCGCCGCGCCGCGGCCTGGGACGTGCGGCGGACCCCGCCTGTCCAGCTACCGCTGTTCGCCGCCGCCGCTGTGCCCGAACTCGGCGTCGAACCCGATGCCCGCCTGCCCGACATGCCGCTGAGCGAACAGGTCGCGGCGGATTACCAGATGACGCGGCTGTCGCTGAAGGAGCATCCGATGACCTTCCTTCGGCCGATCTTCGCCGCCGAAGGCGTGCTGTCCTCGGCGCAGGCGGCGAAGACGAAGGACGGTCGCCGTGCGAAGGTCGCCGGCATCGTCCTGGTCCGTCAGCGCCCGGGCAAGGGCAATGCGATCTTCGTGACGATCGAGGACGAGACCGGGATTACCAACGGTCTGTTATGGGCACGCGATTTCGAGGCGAACCGGCGTGCGGTGATGGCGTCGCGGCTGATGGTGCTGGAGGGCACGATCCAGCGCAGCGAGGAAGGGGTGACGCATCTGATGACGGTGCGCGTCCAGGACCGCACCGCCGATCTCGCGCGGTTGTCGAGCGACCATAGGGTCGACCCCGCGCCGATGCCGCCCGACGAGGTGGTGCGCCCCGTCCATACCCGCAGCCGCGATCCGCGGCCGCACCACCCGCGCGACGTACGGCTATTACCGAAATCGCGCGATTTTCACTGATTGCTATGCTTCGCTCGAAGCGAACCGATCAGCCGTCGTAATCGCCGCCCAGATTCTGGTTGCGCGGCGGCGCGGCGGCGGTGAGACGGAGCGCCTCGGCGGAGGCGGCCAGACTGCCGATCGCATCGGCCTCGTCCTCGTCGTCGATCTGCACGCGCTGCAGACCGGATACGACCGATTCCTCGAGGTGATCGGGTCGCACCGTCTGCTCGGCGATCTCGCGCAGCGCGACGACGGGGTTCTTGTCGCGATCACGGTCGATCGTGAGATCGGCACCACCCGAAATCTGGCGCGCACGCTGAGCGGCCAGCAAGACCAGGTCGAAACGGTTGGGGATCTTGTCGACGCAATCTTCGACGGTCACGCGTGCCATATGTACGCTTCCTCAGGGATCAGCTTTATGCGGATAAGCGATCTCGCCTATGCGAGCGGGTCGCGTGAGTCAAGAAAGGCCGGCCGCGCCTGCCGCTCTACGAGGTGTCGGCGCGCCGATCGCGCGCCGTCTAGCCGGACGCCGACGTACCTGCGCTCAGTCCCTCCACCCCCAGTAAAGCTGTGCCGGAGGTACGTTCCACCATTCCATATCATGATCGATCGACGTGAAATGCGGGGTCAGGAAATCCTTCACCTTGGGCGAGAATTGATAGACCAGGAACGCGCCACCGGGCCGCAGCACTTCGTGCGTCGCGGCGGCGATCGCGGGGCCGACGCCGGGGGGGAGCGTCGAGAAAGGCAGGCCCGAGAGCACATAGTCCGCCGCCGCGAACCCGTGATCCGCGACGATCGCGGCCACGTCCGCCGCCGATCCGGACACCGCGGCAAAGCGCGGATCGGTGATGGTGTGGCGCAGATAGCGGATGAAATCGGGATTGGTGTCGATCGCGACCAGCATGGCGTCGGGGGCCATCCGCTCCAGGATCGGGCGGCAAAAGGTACCGACACCAGGGCCATATTCGACGAACAGCTTGCAGTTTTCCCAGTCGACCGGTGCCAGCATCTTGCGGATCAGCCGATCCGACGACGGAACGATCGACCCCACCATTACCGGATGCTTGACGAACCCCTTCAGGAACATCTGCCAGGGGGACGACACCCCCGCCGGGCGTGAACGCGATCGCCTGGCGGCGGTGGTCGAGCTTGGCATCGAATTCCTGACGATCATGACGGAGAATAAGCGTGGCCGAAACGATAGCCCCGTTCCGTCGCACGTTTCCAGAACGATGTTCAAGGGTTCGGGTTGCTGCCCATGGTTTTCGTGCGACTTGGCGTGTCGAGCGCAAGCGCCTAACCGGTTGCGGATGCGCCACCATCGCACCGGCCGGATCGCCGTCATCTTTGCCTCGACCCGCAACCGGACCGACGACGCCGGCTATGCCGCGGCAGCCGAAGCGATGGATGTGCTGGCCGCCGCGCAACCCGGCTACTGCGGCATCGACAGCGTTCGCGACCCGGACGGACGCGGGATCACGGTCAGCTATTGGATCGACGATGCCGCCGCGATCGCGTGGCGCGACCATCCCTGTCATCGCGCGACGCGCGACGAAGGTCGTGCGCGCTGGTATTCGGATTATTCGGTCACCGTCGCACGCGTCGAACGCGATTATGACTGGTCCGGCGAATGACGGCATCTTCGGTCGATCGCCGCTTCACGCTGATGTTCCTGGTGATGCTGACGATCGCTGCGGGGAATACCGCGCTGCAATCGGTGCTGCCCGCGCTCGGTCGGTCGCTTGGCGTGAAGGACAGCGCGGTCGCAGCCGCGTTTTCGGTATCGGCGCTGTTATGGGTCGTCGCCGCGCCGTTCTGGGCGGATCGGTCGGACCATCACGGCAAACGCGCGATGATCCTGCTCGGGGTCGGCGGTTTTTCCGTGTCGCTGACCTTGTGCGGCCTGTTCCTGGCAGCGGGGATCAATCACTGGATCGGCGGAACGCTGGCGTTCGTCCTCTTCATAGGCGGACGGCTGATCTACGGCACGTTCGGATCGGCGGCGCCGCCCGCGGTGCAGGCGATCGTCGCCGGGGAGACGACGCGCGACGAACGGACCAAGGCGCTGACGCTGCTCGCCTCGGCCTTCGGGCTCGGCACGATTCTCGGCCCTGCGCTCGCGCCCTATCTGCTGCTCGGCAAGATCGGCTTCGTCACCGTCGGGCTGGCGGGGCCGGCTTTCGTCTTCGCGCTGTTCGGGGTCGGCGTATGGGTGACCGTCCGGCGGATGCTGCCCGACGACCACGCCAGCCGGACCAGCCCGACGTACGGCGCGACGAGCGCCTATCCCTCGATCGGCGGTGCGCCCACCGGCGCCAGCGTCACCGCCGCGACTGCGCCGGTCGGCGAGCAGGTGGCCTATACCGACCCGCGCATCCGCGCCTGGATGATCGCGGGCCTGGTGATGGGGCACGCGCAGGCGATGACGAGCCAGGCGATCGGGTTCCTGGTCATCGACCGGCTGCACGTCGCCCCCGACAAGGCGCTGGAGCCGACCGGGATCGTGCTGATGATGGGGGCGGGCGCGGCGCTGTTGGCACAATGGGGGGTGATCCCCCGGCTGAACCTCGCGCCGCGGGCGCTGGTGCTGGTCGGGCTGATACTGGCGGCGGCTGGTACCGCGCTGACCGGGCTCGGCACCTCGCTCTACACCATCGCGACCGCCTATGCGTTGGCGAGCCTCGGGTTCGGCTTCACCCGGCCAGGCTTCACCGCGGGGGCTTCGCTCGCGGTCGGGGCGGACGCGCAGGGCTCGGTCGCGGGCAAGGTGACGAGCGTCAACGGCGCGAGCTTTGTGCTCGGCCCGTCGATCGGCGTGGGCCTGTACGAACTCCAGCATTCGCTGCCGTACCTGGCCGCGGGGGCGGCCTGCGCGGTGATGATCGTCTACGCCTGGGCGGCGTTGCGCGAATAAATCCTCCCCGTGCCGGGGAGGATCTACGTTGGTCGAGGAAACGCGAACCCCAGCGGCTGGATCGCCGAGGCGTCCTGTTTCAACCGTGCCGCCATCTGCTCGTAGTCGCGTTCCATCTCGGGCGTCACCGACGCACGCGATTCGCCGAGAGCGGTTTCGAAATCCGCCATTGCCACGCGGTCGGTCGCGATCGAACGGCGCAGCGCGACCAGCCCGGCGCGGCGGACCACGTCACCCAGATCGGCACCGGTGAACCGGTCGGTGCGGTGCGCGACCACGTCCAAGTCGACATCGTCCGCCAGCGGCATCTTCTCCGTCTGGATCGACAGGATCCGCCGCCGCCCGGGTTCGTCGGGCACCCCGACATAGACCAGCTCGTCGAACCGTCCCGGCCGAAGCAGCGCCGGATCGACGAGGTTGGGCCGGTTGGTCGCGCCGATCACGACGACCGATTGCAGTTCCTCCAGCCCGTCCATCTCGGCGAGAATCGTGTTTACGACGCGTTCGGTCACCTGCGGCTCACCGCCGCCACTACCGCGCGCGGGCACCAGCGAATCGAGTTCGTCGAGGAAGATGATGCACGGGCTTACCTGTCGCGCGCGGGCGAACAGGCGGGCGATCTGTTGTTCGCTCTCGCCATACCATTTGCTCAGCAGGTCGGACGATTTGGTCGCGATGAAATTGGCCTGCGCCTCGCGCGCGACCGCCTTGGCCAGCAGCGTCTTCCCGGTGCCGGGCGGGCCGTACAGGAGAAATCCCTTGGCCGGCCGGATGCCGAGGCGGCGAAACGCCTCCGGGTCCTTCAAGGGGAGTTCGACGCCCTCCTTCAGCCGCATCTGCGCATCGTCGAGCCCGCCGACATCCTCCCAGCGGACGCGCGGTGCCTCGACCATCACCTCGCGCATCGCGCTCGGCTGCACGCGCTTCAGCGCGCCGAGGAAATCCTCGCGCGTCACCGACAGCGTTTCCAGCACCTCGGCCGGGATCGTGCGCTCTTCCAGATTCAGCTTCGGCATGATCCGCCGCACCGCCTCGATCGCCGCCTCGCGGGTCAGCGCGGCCAGGTCCGCGCCGACGAAGCCGAAGGTCGTGCGCGCCAATTCGTCCAGATCGACCCGCTCGCCGATCGGCATACCGCGCGTGTGGATGCCCAGGATCTCGCGCCGCCCGCGCTCGTCGGGGACGCCGACGACGATCTCGCGGTCGAACCGGCCCGGGCGACGCAGCGCCTCGTCGATCGCCTCGGGACGGTTGGTCGCGGCGATCACGACCAGGTTCGCCCGGGACTCCAGCCCGTCCATCAACGTCAGCAATTGCGCGACCAGGCGCTTCTCCGCCTCGCCCGACACTTGTCCGCGTTTGGGCGCGATCGAATCGATCTCGTCGATGAAGACGATCGACGGCGCGGCCTTGGTCGCTTCCTCGAACACCTGGCGCAGCCGGCCTTCCGACTCGCCGTACGCCGACCCCATGATCTCGGGACCGTTGATGAGGAAGAACTGCGCGTCGCTCTCGTTCGCGACCGCACGCGCGAGGCGCGTCTTGCCGGTACCGGGCGGGCCATAGAGCAGCAGCCCCTTGGGCGGATCGACGCCGAGCCGCTGGAACAGCTCGGGATAGCGCAGCGGCAGCTCGACCATCTCGCGCAGCTGATCGATCGTCGCCGCCATGCCGCCGATATCGTCGTACGTCACGTCCGCGCGTCGGGCGGCGGCGGGTTCTTCGTACTCCGGACGCAGCTCGATTTCGGTATGCTCGTCGATATGGACGATGCCCTTGGGGCTCGCCGCGACGACCAGCAGCCGGACTTCCTGCAATGCATAGGCCGGCGCGTTCATGAAGCGCTGGACCTGCGGCGGCATGTCGGCGACACGCTGGTGCCCCGCAGTCGCGACGATGTCGCCCTGGCAGAAGGGGCGGCCGAGAAAGGTGCGTTTCAGCGCGTTGCTCGATCCCTGCAGACGGAGGTTCTGCTGCGCGGGCGCAAAGACGACGCGCGTCGCGGGTTTCGACTCGGCTTTGCGCACTTCGACGAAATCGCCTGATCCGACGCCTGCATTGGCCCGCTGAAGCCCGTCGATGCGGATGATGTCGAGGCCTTCGTCCTCCGCATAAGGACCTACCGCGCGCGCGGGGGTCGATTGCTTGCCGAGGATCTCGATCACGTCGCCCTCGCCGACCCCGAGCGCGGTCATCATCGCGCGCGGTAGATGCGCCAGACCGCGGCCGCTGTCTTCGGGCCGGCTGTTCGCCACTTGAACCTTGCGGACGCCCGCTTCCGTATCCGCCATCGTCATTCGCCCCGTTGGTTCGGCATGTGCCGACAGTAGCGGGCGACAGGGGGCCCGGGTTCCGACCGATGGCCCAGCGCGCACGGCAGGGCGCAAAAAAAGGGTCGATCCGTGAGGATCGACCCGTGAAAGTTTTTAGGAGAGGATGCCTGAAAGGCCCGATCCTTCTGGCCGCCATCAAAATATGTTGCAAGTGCGAAGGGCGTGTGCATGATTGCAAAAAACGCACTCAGTGGCCGCGATCGTCAGCGTATGAAATCGGGGTCGATCGGGTCTGTCGGCATTTCGTCGGCCAAGGCGGGAGGAGAAGAGCGATGCGCAGGCTGCCGCCGCTCGGCGCGATCGAGGCCTTTGTCCAGGTTGCCCGGCTTGGCTCGGTGAAGGCCGCGGCGAACGAGCTTGCCCTGTCTGCGCCCGCGCTCAGCCGGCGCGTCCAGAACCTGGAACGCTTTATCGGCCGGTCGCTGTTCGATCGCCGCCATCAAACGATCGTGATCAATGCCGATGGCGAACGGCTGCTCGCGCAGATCGCGCCGGTGCTCGACCAGTTGTCCGACGCGGTCGAGGCGATGACGAGCGGAACCGAGGTGTTGCGGTTGCGCCTCGGTGTCCTGCCGCTGTTCGCGTCGCAGCGGCTGTTCCCCCGGCTCGGCGAATTACGCGCGGCGCACCCGGAACTGCATCTCGATATCGATACCGCGGGGCACGGCATCGCGCGGCTCGGCGAGGGGCTGGATGCGGTGATCGCCCTGGCGCGCGAGATCGATCCCTTGCTTTACGGGCACCGGCTTGATCGCAACTCGATCTATGTCATCGGCGCGCGCCGCCTGACCGAGGGGCCGGACCCGGTCGTGCGCCCGCAACAATTGGCGACGCTGACAGCGCTCGTCCACCGCGACATGGCGGATACCTTCACCGCCTGGCGGCAGGCAGCCGGGCTCGGCGATATGGAGCCGCTCGCGATCGATCATTTCGATTCGGGGCCGCTGATGCTCGAGGCGGCGGCGCAGGGGCTCGGCGTTGCGTTCATGCATGAAAGCCATTTCGCCGACGCCGCCGATCCACGGCTGGTGCGGCTGTTCGATATCGATGTCGAAAGCCCGTACAGCTATTGGTTCGTATGCCGCCCGCGCGCGCTTCGGCAGAAACCGGTGCGGCTGTTCCACGATTGGCTGATCGGGGCATTGCAGGAGGGGGCGGGGGTTTAGCCGCCACCACCGAGCGCGTTCGTCGATCAGTCGAACAAGCTCGACACGCTGGTCTCGTCCGCGATGCGCTTGATCGCCTCGCCCAGCAGCGGCGCGATCGGCAGATGCCGGATCTTCTTCGTCGATCCGATCGTCTCGTGATTGCCGATCGAATCGGTGATGACCAGTTCGCTCAGCACCGATCCCTCGACCCGCGCCACCGCGCCGCCCGACAGGACGCCGTGCGTCACATAAGCGACGACATCCTCCGCCCCGGCCTCGCGCAGCGCCGCTGCGGCATTGCACAGCGTACCCGCAGAATCGACGATGTCGTCGATCAGGATGCAGAACCGCCCTTCGACCTCGCCGATGATGTTCATCACCTCGGATTCGCCCGCACGTTCGCGGCGTTTGTCGACGATCGCGAGCGGGGCGTTGTCGAGCCGTTTCGCCAGTTGGCGCGCGCGCACCACGCCGCCGACATCGGGCGAGACGACCATCATGTTGCGTCCCTTGAACCGCGCGACGATGTCCGCGGACATGACCGGCGCAGCATAGAGATTGTCGGTCGGGATATCGAAGAAGCCCTGGATCTGGCCCGCGTGCAGATCGATCGACAGCACCCGGTCCGCGCCGGCGACGGTGATCAGGTTCGCGACCAGCTTCGCCGAAATCGGCGTGCGCGGTCCGGGTTTGCGGTCCTGCCGCGCATAGCCGAAATAGGGGATGACCGCAGTGATCCGCTTCGCCGACGCGCGTTTCAGCGCGTCGATGCAGATCAGCAATTCCATCAGATTGTCGTTGGCGGGATAGCCGGTCGACTGGAGCACGAACACGTCCTCGCCGCGGACATTCTCGTTGATCTCGACGAAGATCTCTTCGTCCGCGAAGCGGCGGACCAGCGCGTCGGTCAACGGGATTTCCAGGTAGCCGGCGATGGCGCGTGCCAGCGGCAGGTTCGAATTGCCGGTCATCAATTTCATCGCGCGTGTCCCGTCCCGACTGCCGCGCTTCATAGTCTCGTGCCCGAAGGACGCAAACATTCCGTCGAAATCCGGTGCTGGCGATTTGAGGCCGCCACGCTTTGCATCTAGGGCGGCACCATGACGACCGTCACCCGCTTTGCCCCGTCGCCGACCGGTCGGCTGCACGTGGGCAATATCCGCAGCGCGCTTCACAACTGGCTCTGGGCGAAAAAGACCGGCGGCCGGTTCCTGCTTCGGATCGACGACACCGATGCGGCGCGCAGCGAGGAGCGCTTCGTCGATTCGATCCGCGCCGATCTCGGCTGGCTGGAACTGACGCCCGATGGCGAGGTGCGCCAATCCGAACGGTTCGCGCTCTACGAACGGCGCTTTGCCGAACTGGTCGCGGCGGGACGGATCTATCCGGCTTACGAGACCGCGCAGGAACTGGATCTGAAGCGCAAGGTGCAACTCGGGCGCGGCCTGCCCCCGGTCTACGACCGCGCCGCGCTCGGCCTGACGGACGCGGCACGCGCGGCGTTCGCAGCGGATGGCGTGAAGCCGCATTGGCGGTTCAAGCTCGATCACGATCGGCCGATCGCATGGGACGACCGGGTGCGAGGGGTGCAGCGGTTCGATCCCGCCACGATGAGCGACCCGGTGATCCGCCGCGCGGACGGATCGTGGCTCTACATGCTGCCGTCCGCGATCGACGATGTCGACATGGGGATCACCGATGTCGTGCGCGGCGAGGATCATGTGTCGAACACCGCGCTCCAATTGCAGATGTTCGCGGCGATGGATGCCGCGGCACCCGCCTTCGCGCACGCCGCGCTGCTGACCGGGTCGGAGGGCAAATTGTCGAAGCGGCTCGGTTCGCTCGGCGTCGATCATTTCCGTGAGGCCGGGATCGAGCCTGTCGCGGTGCGGGCGTTTCTCGCACGGATCGGAACCAGCGATCCGGTCGAGCCGATTCTGGATACCGACATCCTCACCGGCTCGTTCGACTTCGCGCGGTTCGGCCGTGCGCCGGCGCGGTTCGACGACGCCGAACTGACGCAGCTGAACGCGCGGATCGTCCATCAGCTGCCTTATGACGTCGTCGCCGCACGGCTGCCCGTCGGGATGCGCGCCGCCGAATGGGATGCGGTGCGGCCCAATCTGTCGACCCTCTCCGATGCCGCCGATTGGTGGCGGGTCATCGAAGGCCCGATCGACGCGCCCGACGCCGGCGAGGATCGCGCGTATCTCGACGCCGCTGCGGATATTGTCGTGACGATCGACTGGGCGGGCGATCCCTGGCACGCGCTCACCGCCGCGTTGAAGGACGCGACCGGGCGCAAGGGCAAGCCGCTGTTCCTGCCGCTCCGCCGCGCCCTGACCGGCCTCGATCACGGCCCCGATATGGCGGCGTTGCTGCCGCTGATCGGTCGCGATCGCGCGGTCGAACGACTCCGCCGGACCTGAAACGATCGACTGCAACGGCTATTGGCTTGACCACGTAATGATGTATCATGTCGTCGGCGGCCGGAGAGTCGCTGCCCCTCGAGGAGAATGAGGAGACCGAAGGATGTACGCGGACAGGCGATCGCCACGACAAGGACTCGACCCACGGAGCGCGGGGATCGCGCTCGTCGTCAACGGCGCGGCGATCACCGCGCTGATCTTCGCGGCACCCGACATGGTCACTATCCGCCGCGATCCGCCGCTGAGGACCTATCCTGTCCCGATCGATCCGCCGCCCGAACCGCTGCCGCCACCAAAGCCCGTGACTCGCGCTCGCCAAGCGCCGCACCCGGTCCCCGCGCCGATCCCGATCGTACCGTCGATACCGAGAGCCGATCTCACCCCAACCCCGTTCCCGCCCACGCCCGGGCCGACGTCGGACGGCACCGGCATGGCGACCGGCACCGCGACTGCGACGCCCACGCCCACACCGATGCCGCCGCTCGTCGGCCCGCAGTTCGATCCGCGCTATGTCCGTGACCTGCAACCCGACTACCCGCCCGAGGAAACCCGGGCGAGCCGTCAGGGGCGCGTGATCGTTCGCGTGTTGGTCGGGGTGGATGGCCGCGTCCGCCAGGTCGAGAAGACAAGCGCGACCAGCGATGCCTTCTGGCGCGCGACCCAGCGCCAGGCCTTGTCGCATTGGCGCTTCACGCCCGCGACACGCGGCGGCGTGCCCGAGGAGGCGTGGCGGACGATGGCGATCAGCTTCGTCCTGCAGGAATAGTGATCGGACGGCGCAGGGCTGGTCTAGCGCCCGCCTCGCGCCTATTTCGGGCTCATGAGCTTTCTCACCCGCTTCTCGCCGCTGCGCGCGGTGCGCGATCTTCGCGTCTTCCTCGCGCAGCGCGGGAAATACGAGCTGATGTTCTTCGCCACCGCGATGGCGATCACGGGGGTCGTGCTGTTCGCGTTCCTCCGCGACGCGAACGACATCCGGCCAGCATACCAGCCGACGATCATTTATGTCGAGCAATGGCCGCTGTCGCGCACCGACGCGCAGATCCGCGCGCAGCAGAAGATCGACCAGTTCGACAAGGAAAAACGCATCGCCGAACAAAAGGCGGAACAGGCGAAACTGCAGGCGCAGTACAAGAAGATCGACGATCGTCTGAAGGCGATGGGGATCTGACCCGGCAATCGTCCGTGGAGGACCGGCGCTGGATGGCCGCTGCGCTCGCGATCGGCGAGCGGCCGCGGGGCCGAACCGCACCGAACCCCAATGTCGGTTGCGTGATCGTCGCACGCGGCGTGGTGGTCGGGCGCGGCTGGACGCAGGTAGGCGGCCGGCCGCATGCCGAGGCGATGGCGCTGGCGGCGGCGGGTGAGGCCGCACGGGGCGCGACCGCCTATGTCACGCTGGAACCGTGCGCGCATGTATCGCCCCGCGGGCCGGCCTGTTCGGACCTGCTGGTCGCGGCCGGTATCGCGCGCGTCGTCGTCGCGATCGAGGACCCCGATCCGCGCACCCTCGGGGCGGGCAGCGCCCGCCTGCGCGCGGCGGGAATCGCGGTCGAAACGGGGGTGCTCGCCGTCGAGGCGCGGCGGGTGATGGCGGGGTTCCTCGCACGCCGCGCGCTCGGTCGCCCACAGGTGACGCTGAAGCTCGCCACGTCGCTCGACGGCTGCATCGCGCTGGCGGACGGGCGCAGCCGCTGGATCACCGGGCCGGAGGCGCGCGCGCACGTGCATCTGGAGCGAAGCCGGCACGAGGCGATCCTGATCGGACGCGGGACATATGACGCCGATTCGCCGTCGCTCGACGTGCGGCTGGCGGGATTGGCGGATCGGTCGCCGGCGCGGATCCTGCTGTCGCGCGGCGGTCCGATCCCCGGCTGGACCGTGATCGACGCGCCGGCGGCCATCGCGACGCTTACCGGCGATCATGTGCTGGTCGAAGGCGGCGCGCGGACCGCGGCGGCGTTTCTGTACGAAGATCTGGTCGATCGGCTGCTGCTTTACCGCGCGCCGATCCTGATCGGTGGGGGGCGCGCGTCGGTCGGCGATATCGGGCTGGCCGATCTGGCCGATGCGCATGGCCGGTGGCGGTTGCACGATACCCGCATGCTTGGCAGCGACCGGGTCGAGGTCTACGAACGGAACTGACATGTTTACGGGCATCATCACCGATATCGGCAGGATCGACCGAGTCGAGACGCGGGGCGATACGCGCGTCGTGGTCTCGACCACCTACGACACCGCAGGGATCGACCTCGGTGCGTCGATCGCCTGTTCGGGGGTGTGCCTGACCGTCGTCGACAAATCCCCTGCCGGGGCGCCCGGCTGGTTCGCGGTCGACGTCTCGGGGGAGACGATCGCGCGTACCGCGGCGGACCAGTGGATGCAGGGCCGTCGCCTCAATCTCGAACGCGCGATGAAATTGGGCGACGAACTGGGCGGGCATATCGTCACCGGGCATGTCGATGGTTTGGCGACGATCGTCGACGTCGACCCGGAAGGCGACTCGAAACGAATCGCGATCCGCGTACCGGCCGATATCGCGCCCTTCATCGCCGCCAAGGGATCGGTGACGGTCGACGGCGTCTCGCTGACCGTCAACACCGTCGAGGATGCGGCAGACGCGTCGCTCTTCAGCATCAACGTCATTCCCCATACCCAGGCGATGACCACGCTCGGTGCGCTCGTGCCGGGCCAGGCGGTCAATATCGAGATCGACGTACTCGCCCGTTACCTCCAGCGGATGGATCATTATCGTGCAAAAGCCGGCTGAACTCGCACGCCTGCGCCATGGATATCTCTCCAGCCCCGAGGAGATCGTCGACGAGGCGCGCAACGGGCGGATGTTCATCCTGGTCGACGACGAGGACCGCGAGAACGAGGGCGATCTGGTCATCCCGGCGCAGATGGCGACGCCGGAGAAGATCAACTTCATGGCGCGCCATGGCCGCGGGCTCATCTGCCTCGCGCTGACGAAGAAACGCGTCGACGCGCTCGGCCTCGGGCTGATGAGCCGCAATAACGGCACTCGGCACGAGACCGCGTTCACCACTTCGATCGAGGCGCGCGACGGGGTGACGACGGGGATCTCCGCCGCCGACCGCGCGCGCACGGTCGCGGTCGCGATCGACGCAGGCAAGGGCCGCGACGAGATCGTGACGCCCGGCCATGTCTTCCCGCTGGTCGCGCGCGACGGCGGGGTATTGGTACGCGCGGGCCATACCGAAGCGGCGGTCGACGTCGCGCGGCTCGCCGGACTCAATCCGTCGGGCGTGATCTGCGAGATCATGAACGACGACGGCACGATGAGCCGGCTCGACGACCTCGTCTCTTTCGCGCAACTGCATAACCTCAAGATCGGCACGATCCGCGACCTGATCGCCTATCGCCGCCGCCACGACCATCTGGTCGAGAAGCGCGCGGAGATGAATTTCGAATCGCGCTGGGGCGGCACGTGGAAGGCGATGACGTTCCACAACAAGGCGACGGGCGACGAGACGATCACGCTGGTGAAGGGCCGGATCGATCCGGAGAAGCCGACGCTGGTCCGGATGCATACCGCATCCTTCTTCGTCGACATGTTCGGCGAAGCGTCGGAGCGGTCGGGGCTGTTGTCGCGATCGATGGAGACGATCGCCGAGGACGGAACCGGGGTCATCGTCGTCATCAACCGGCCGATGAAGGATTCGCTGTCGCGCTTCATCAAGCTGCGCGGCGAGGGCAAGGGTGCTGGCGCGCCCGAGGTCGAGGAGCTGCGCGATTACGGCGTCGGTGCGCAGATCCTCGCCGAATTGGGGGTCGAGGAAATGATCCTGCTGACCAACACGCACCACACGCTGGTCGGTCTGGAAGGCTATGGCCTGTCGATCGTCGGCGAACGCCCGATTCCCGGCACGGGGGGAGATTGATGGCACTTGTCCTGATCGTCGAGGCGCGCTTCTACGACCATTTGAACGACCTGCTGCTGGCGGGCGCGCGCGCGGCGATCGAGACGGCGGGGCACAGTCACGAAACGATCACCGTCCCCGGCGCGCTGGAGGTGCCGGGCGCGATCGCACTGGCGTCCGAAAGCGGGCGCTACGACGCCTATGTCGCACTCGGCGTCGTCATCCGCGGGGAGACCTATCATTTTGAGATCGTCGCCGGCGAAAGCGCGCGCGGGCTGATGGCATTGTCGATGGACGGGCTCGCGATCGGCAACGGCATCCTGACGACCGAGGACGAGGCGCAGGCGATCGTCCGTGCCGAGCCTACGCAGCTCGACAAGGGCGGCGGCGCGGCGACCGCGGCGTTGGCGATGCTGGCGCTGAAGGACCGGTTCGCGCGGTGACGCCGGTGGCCGAGCCGGTGCTTTTCACCGAAGCCTCCTCACCGCGGCCAGAACTTCGGCGAGACTGGTTTCATCTGATCGTCGATGCGTCCGTCAATATGGATGGAGCCGGCGTCTATCAGTGGTCCATCGAAGGCGAAGGACTCTATGTCGGAAAGGCCAAGGTGCTTCGGAAGCGATTGCGCGATTATCCCCAGAACGTCCGAAGCATGATCGAAGGACGTTTCTGGCACGGCGACCCGACGAAAGATTACCGCGCCATCCATCACCAACTCCGCAAGGCCTATGACGCCGAGATATGCGTCGTCGTTACCGTATTGGAAACGTGTGACGCGGCGGTCAGGTCGGAGCGCGAGCGTTGGTGGATCACGCTGCGTCGGCGCGAAGAGGCGGGGGGCGGGCCCCGGGTCTTGAACGGAAGTTGAACGCATGCGCATCGCCGTTGGCCTTATTGCCACCGCGCGCTGCATAAGACTCGGGTTGCCGCGTCGCTTCGTTTCTCGCAACGACGGTTCGATGTAAGGTCATCCTCCTCTAGATGCAGGCCGCTACGCCCCACCCCGGCGGAGGCCGGGGCCCAGTTGGGTAAGCATCTGTAACGAAGCGCAACCGCCCTCATGACCGGATTGCAACTGGGCTCCGGCCTTCGCCGGGGTGGCAGTTTACCGGCGGCGGACATTAGGATTAGTCCGGATCGCCAGGATGGAAGCGGCTTACGCCTCTACCGTCTCAAGCGCCGGATAGTCGATATACCCCTCGGCCCCCCGGCTGTACCACGTCCTGGGATCGTCCTTCGCCAGCGCCGCGCCGGTGCGCAGGCGTTCGGGCAGGTCGGGGTTCCCGATGAACGCGCGGCCGAAGCTGATCGCGTCGACATCGCCCGTGTCGAGTGCGGCCTGCGCCTGTTCGCGCGTGAAATAATCCGAGTTCGTGATCAGCGGGCCGTCGAAGACCTGGCGGATTTTCGGCGAGAGCCGCGGTACGTCGGTACGGCCGAACGTCCCCTCGGGCCCGGGCTCGCGCAGTTCGAGGAAGGCGATGCCGATCTCGTCGAGCGCCTTGGCGGCGGGCAGGAACACGCTTTCCGGATTGCTGTCGTCCACGCCCTGCGACTCGCCGTTGGGCGACAGGCGCACCGCGGTGCGATCCGCGCCGGCGACGGAGGCGACGCGCTCCGTCACTTCGCGGAGAAGACGGATTCGATTCTCCGCGCTGCCCCCGTAGCGATCGTCGCGGAAATTCGCGTTGTCGCGCAGGAACTGGTCGATCAGATAGCCATTGGCGGCATGAATCTGCACGCCGTCGAACCCGGCGGCGATCGCGTTCGTCGTGGCCAGCGCATAATCGTCGAGCAATCGCGGGATTTCCGCGATGTCGAGCGGTCGCGCGGTCTCGAAATCCTGCTTGCCTTCGAACGTGTGCGCTTGCCCCGGCGTGCGAGTCGCGGAGGACGAGACCGGCTGGCCGCCGATCACCGACGAATGCACCTGCCGGCCCATGTGCCATAGCTGGGCGACGATGCGGCCGCCTGCACCATGCACCGCAGCCGTCACCGGCTTCCAGCCTTCGACCTGTTCGTCGGTCCACAGACCGGGCGCGAACGGCCAACCGAGCCCTTCGCGGCTCATCCCCGTCGCCTCGCTGATGATCAGCCCGGCGGTCGCGCGCTGCGTATAATAGTCCGCCATGATCGCAGTGGGCACGCCGGATTTCTGCGCACGGCCGCGGGTCAGCGGTGCCATGAGGATACGGCTGGGCGCATCAATCGCACCGAGCCGGATTGGGTCGAACAGATTGGGCATCGTCGCTGGGCTTCCCGTTTCAGTGCCTGACGCGCGGAACATAGGTCGCTAAAGGGCGGCATGCACGCCGCCCGCCCGCAAAGAATTTCTGCTGCCCCGACGAGCGATCCTGTCATCCCCGCGACCGCCCGCGTTCCGGCGCGCGCTTTCGCCGCCGTCGTGGTCGCCAACGTCGCGCTCGCCTTCGGGCCGTGGTTCGTCCGCATGGCGGATACCGGTCCGGTCGCGGCGGCGTTCTGGCGGATCGCGCTCGCCGCGCCGCTGCTGATCGTCGGCGCGCTGGCGAGCGGCGCGCGACCGGTGCGGTTGACGCCGGTCATGTGGCTGCTGCTGGCGGCGAGCGGGATCGCGTTCGCGGCCGATCTCGCCAGCTGGCATCTCGGCATCCTTCGCACGACGCTCGCCAACGCCACGCTGTTCGGCAATTCGGCGACGTTGCTGTTCCCGCTCTACGGCTTCGTCGCGACGCGCAGCCTGCCGACGCGGATGCAGCGTTGGGCGCTGCTGCTGGCCTTTGCGGGTGCGGCGTTGCTGATGGGGCGATCCTATGCGCTCGACCCGCGGCATCTGACGGGCGACCTGCTGTGCGTGCTCGCGGGTGCGCTCTACACGGTGTATCTGGTGATGGTGGCGCGCGCGCGGACGGCGATGGCACCGATCCCGGTGCTGACGATCTCGACCGTTGCCAGCATCGTCCCGCTGCTGATCTTAGCGCTGCTGATGGGGGAGCGGATCGTGCCGACGCATTGGGGCCCGCTCGTCGCGCTGGCGCTGGCCAGCCAGGTGCTCGGGCAGGGCGCGATGGTCTATGCGCTGGGCAAACTGCCGCCGCTGGTGATCGGGATCGCGCTGCTGATCCAGCCGATCGTGGCGGGGACGGTCGGCTGGATCATATATGCCGAGCGGCCGGGTGCCGCCGACCTGATCGGCGCTGCAATGGTCGCGGCGGCCTTGGTTCTCGTACGACGACCCATACGGGTTGCGCCGGCCGTCGGTGCGGCGCATCTTGCGGCGAAGGACGATATATGACCGACGACCCGACGCTCGACGAAATCCGCGAACTGCTCGTGCCCTCGATCGCCGCCAATGCCGCGTTCGACGGCTGGGGCGATGCCGCGCGCGACATCGCGGCGCAGAGTGCGGGGGTCGACCGCGAGGTCGCGGCGCTCGCTTTCCCGCGCGGCGCGGTCGACATGATCGATTCATGGTTCGCCGATATCGACCGGACGATGGTCGCCGCATCGTCCGATATCGCCGCGCTGAAGGTGCGGGAGCGGATCGCCGCGCTGGTGGAGGCGCGGTTGAGCGCGATGGCATCCGATCGGGAGGCGCTGCGCCGTGCGCTGGCGGTCCTCGCGCTGCCGCAGAACCTTGCGCGCGGGGCGCGGCTGGGATGGCGGACGGTCGACCTGATCTGGCGGACCGCGGGTGATATCGCGACGGATTACAACCATTACACGAAGCGCGCGATCCTGCTCGGCGTCTACGGCGCGACGATCACGGTGTTCCTCGACGACGACAGCGAGGATTTCGCCGACACACGCGCGTTCCTGGCGCGCCGGATCGCCGGGATCATGCGGTTCGAGAAGGCGAAGGCCGGCATCGTCAAGCGCGCCGAATTCCGGCCGAGCCTGTCGCGCTTCATCGGACGATTGCGCTATCCGGTGGCGTGATGCCGTCGAGAACATGACGCGAATGGTAATTGATAATCAATCGCAATTGACCTACATGCCATCCCATGGCGACCGCGATCCGTTTCGATTCCCTGAGCCTCGAAGCCCTGCCCCGCCGCCAAAGCGCGGTGGTCGCGGATATCGACTGGGCGCGGCTAGCGGTGCCCGAGGCGCGGCGGTTGCGCGAACTGGGGTTCGACGAAGGCGTCGCGGTCGAGGTGCTGCACCGCGCGACGCTCGGCCGCGGGCCGATCGCGTGCCGGATCGGGCGGATGACCGTGGCATTGCGCCGCGCGGTCGCCGCCGCGATCCATGTCCGTCCGGCCTAGGTCCGCACGCTAGATGAACGCCGCACCGCTGGTCGCGATGGTCGGCAACCCCAATGCCGGCAAGAGCGCGCTGTTCAACGCGCTGACGGGGGCGCGGCAGAAGGTCGGCAATTATCCCGGGGTTACGGTCGAGCGGCATTCGGGGCGACTGGTGCTCGACGACGGCCGTCCGGTCGAACTGGTCGACTTGCCCGGTGCCTATAGTCTGGAACCGTCGTCGCCGGACGAACGAGTCACCCGCGATGTCCTGACGGGTGCGCAATCCGGCGAGCGATTGCCCGATGCGCTGGTCGTCGTGGTCGATGCCGCCAATCTCGACAATCATCTTCGCTTCACGTTGCAGCTGATCGCGCTGGGTCTGCCGGTCGTCGTCGCGCTCAACATGGTCGACCTGGCCGAGCGCGACGGGCTGACGCTCGATCCCGTAGTTCTGGAAGGCGAGCTTGGGGTGCCCGTCGTCGCGACCGTCGCTGTGCGCAGGCGCGGGATCGACCGGCTGCGCGCGGTGCTGGCCGATGTTATCGGGAATAGCGCCACGCGGCCGCGCACGTCGGACGCGAGCGCGATACAGGCCGATATCGTCACGCTCCAACGCCGCGCGCGCGCGATCGCCGCGAAGGCGACGATTTCCGAATCGCCCGTCCGCCGCTGGACGCATGCGTTCGATGCGGTGGCGCTGCATCCGGTCGCCGGGCCGATCCTGCTGCTGGCGATCCTGTTCGTCATGTTCCAGGCGGTGTTCTTTGCAGGGGCCGCCCCGGCCGACGCCATCGCCGCCGGGTTCGACCGGATCGCCGGGCTGGTGAAGGGCGTCCTGCCCGATTCGGTGCTGCGGTCGCTGATCACCGACGGCGGGATCGCGGGGGTCGGGGCGGTGGTGAAGTTCCTGCCGCAGATCCTGATCCTGTTCCTGTTCATCCTGGCGCTGGAGGCGACCGGCTACATGGTCCGTGCGGCGTTCCTGATGGACCGGCTGATGGCGGGCGTGGGGTTGTCGGGGCGCGCGTTCATCCCGCTGCTGTCGAGCTTCGCCTGCGCGATCCCCGGCATCATGGCGACGCGGACGATCGACGACGAGAAGGACCGGCTGACGACCATCCTGATCGCGCCGCTGATGACCTGCTCCGCGCGGCTGCCCGTCTACACATTGGTCATCGGCGCGTTCATCCCCAATATCCGCGTGCTGCCGTTCGTCGGCCTGCAGGGGCTGGTGATGCTGGCGCTGTACGTCCTCGGCATCGTCGGCGCGTTCGTCGCCGCGCTGGTGCTGCGCCGGACCGTCACCAAGGGCGCGTCGTCGGGCTTCATGATGGAGATGCCCAAATACCAGCTGCCGCGGCTGCGCGATCTCGGGATCGGGCTATGGAGCCGCGCGCTGATCTTCCTGCAGCGCGCCGGCACGATCATCCTGGCCTCGACGATCATCCTGTGGGCGTTGCTCAGTTTCCCCAAACCGCCCGAACATTCGCGCATTTCCGCGGTCGATTATTCGATCGCCGGGCGGATCGCGAACGGGATCGCGCCGGCGTTCGCGCCGATCGGGTTCAACCGCGACATCGTCCTGGCGCTGATCCCGGCGATGGCCGCGCGCGAGGTCGCGGTCGCGGCGATCGGAACGGTCTATGCGATCGACAATCCCGAAAGCGCGTCGGGCGGCGAGGCGATGGCGAGCAATCTGCGCGGCCATTGGCACCTGCCGACCGCGCTGGCCTTCCTGATGTGGTTCGTCTTCGCCCCGCAATGCATTTCGACGATCGCGGTGACCCGGCGTGAGACGAACGGGTGGAAGTGGCCCGCGTTCATGGTAACGTACCTGTTCGTGGCGGCGTATGTGTTCGCCGGAATCACTTACTGGCTGGCGGTTCTCGCCGGTCTCTAGCGAGGCAATATGGCAGGCAGCGTCAACAAGGTCATTCTCGTCGGCAATCTGGGCAAGGATCCCGAAAGCCGCAGCTTCCAGAACGGCGGCAAGGTCGTCGAGATGCGGATCGCCACGTCCGAATCGTGGAAGGACCGCAATTCGGGCGAGCGCAAGGAAAAGACCGAATGGCACACGGTGAAGGTCTTCAACGAGGGTCTGGCCACGGTTGCCGAGAAATATCTGCGCAAAGGGTCCAAGGTCTATATCGAGGGCGCGCTGACGACGCGTAAATGGCAGGACCAGTCGGGCGCGGATCGCTATTCGACCGAGATCGTGCTGCAGGGCTTCAACTCGATGCTCACGATGCTCGACGGCGCGCCCGGCGGCGGTGGTGGTGGCGCAAGTCGGGGCGGCGGCGACGATTGGGCGAGCGGCGGGGACGACATGGGCGGCGGGTCGGCGGGCGGCTATGGCGGCGGGGGACGCGCGAACGCACCCGCCGGCGGGAACCGCGGCGGCGGCGGCGGGTTCGG